>JAUYMY010000075.1 GCA_030699385.1 Methylobacter sp. | reverse complement strand
GTTATTGATAAGTGGTTTTATGAGAAAAATAAAAGCAGCTTAAGCTGTCGTTTTTGTCGATATATTGTATCCGGTATGATTTTTAGGTGATTGAATATTAATAATATTTGCGGCTTGGTAGATGGCGTTTCGACAGGCTAGCACCGCACTCTGCTCAATAAAATGCAAGGACATCAGGGCGTCCTCATCGAGTTGTTGCTTTGACAGATAGTTACGCAAACGTTGCGTAAAACTGACCAGACGCCGCGTCGGCTCCTGCAAATGGTGAGCGGAAATGTGGGTAAACTGGCGCAATTCAGCATGAGCGCGGCTCAACTTGCCGTCCATTTGTTTCCATTCGGTGATGTCAATACAGGAACCGATATAGCCCAGAAATGTCCGGTCATCGGCAAAACGCGGTATGCCGGTGTCCAGCAACCAACGATAGGTGCCGTCATGTCGACGCAAACGGTATTCCATCAAAAAGCTTTCCCGCCGGTCGAATGCCGTACTGTAGGTAGCGATGCAATATTGATGATCGTCGGGATGCACGTCGCCCGCCCACTTATTGCCCAATGACTGATCCAGCGTGCGGCCGGTAAACTCCAGCCAGACCTTATTGAAGTAGTAGCACTGCTTGTCGGTACCCGACAGCCAGATTAGCACCGGCGCGGAATCGGCCAGCAAGCGGAAACGTTGCTCGCTTTCACGCAATTTGATCGTCAGTTGATCTGCCATTTTGGCGGCGTTGACGCGCATATTGAGGTTAGAACGCAACAGCAAAAACAGCAAAAAAGTGCTCGATAGCCCGGCTACCAGGGTAATCCACATTTTGCTGTAATCAATGCCGCCCTTGTTACCGGCAATCAACTCGAACTGCAATGTCCAGCGGGTGCCGTTAAAGTCAGTCGCTAGTTCTATCTGCGAGAGAGGCCGGACACCCTCCACATGAGTGGAGCCGACGCTGCTATACAACAATTTTTCCGCCTGCACAGCCCCGTCATAAACGCGCAAATGCACATGCATCACGCTTTCGTCCTCAAGACCCGGCATCACTTTATCGAGCAGGTCATTCATGCGAAAAGGGCTGTACACCCAACCTGACAAAGCGTTGCGGCGTTGTTCAACGGTGCCGATAGGCCGGTTTTTTTGGTAAACAGGCACATACATCAAAGTACCCGCCTGCTGATCTTTATCAGTCTCCTGCTCCAGCACTACCTTGCCCGACAGGCTGACTTTGTTGTCGTCTCGCGCCTGTTGCATGGCCGCACGGCGCACCGGTTCAGAATACATATCAAAGCCAAAGGCGCGCAAATTACGCTCGCTAAACGGTTCCAGATAAATGATTGAGGTGTACGCATCGCGTGGGCCGTCGGGGCGCAGCTTGTAGCCTGGAAAACCTTCAGCGCGTATTTGCGCCTGATGTGCGGCCAATTGCTCAGGTGGAATCCACAGTGAAAAACCCACGCCTTGAATGCCGCTAAAATGTTCATCGCCGCTTAAACGCTGTACAAAAACACGCCACTCTTTGCGCGTCACGCCCTCCGACGCATCAAACATGGCCGCACCGCTCAACAATATTTGCTTATGTGCATCAAGCCGCGCCGCTATTTTCAAACGGATTTCATCGCAATAAAAAGCAAAGCGGCGGTATTCATCGCGCTCGATATCAAGCTTTACCGAATAGCCGGCCAGCCCGGTACCGAGTAGTCCCAGAAGCAACATCAGCCAAGGCAGTATGACGCGAAGATAGTGCCGGGTAGTTAGTTTCATTAGTGTTTGTTTAGGTTCAAGGCTTGTTGTCGGGTATTTTACTGAATCTGAGCAAGAAGCCGCATGAGTACTAGGATTGCACTTCGAAGTTGAATCCGCCTTTTATGGCCGCGGGACTCATTGTGCTTGTACGGCATGGTGTGAAACGACTGGAGCAGTTAATCCCAGATGATGCTATATAACTAACTTGAATGCTGAAAAACTGGTTTATTCAACAACGCCGTATTTATTTCGAATAAGGATAAAGTCATCCAAATTATCAAAAAACAGCGTAATCATGCTCGGATCAAAATGCTTGCCTCTTTCTTTTTGAAAAATCGCCAAAATTTCTTCCAAACTCTTCGCGGGTTTATAACAGCGTATAGCCCCCAATGCATCGAACACATCGGCAATAGCCGTAATGCGCCCGGCGACACTGATTTCCTCACCTTTAAGGCCGTAGGGATAGCCGCTGCCATCCCATTTTTCATGATGCTCCAAAGTAATAGTCGCCGCCAATTTAAATAACGGGCGTTGTGACATACTGAGCATCTGATAGCCCAAATGGCTGTGCGTTTTCATAACCTCCCATTCTTCTGCAGTCAACTGACCCGGTTTATTCAAAATACTATCCGGAATAGCAACTTTACCGATGTCATGCATGGAAGCGGCTTGTTTCATTAGATCCAGTTCTTCATAGCCATACAGTTTTGCTAATAAATACGAATATTCAGCGACCCGTTTTACATGTTGTCCTGTTTCATGCGAACGGGTTTCACAAATTTGCCCCATCGTAAAAATAAGTTCTTGCTGAGTATCAATGATTTCCTGGTTCAAGGCTTTAATTTCACGAATGCCGAGCGCTATTTTTGCCTCCATATCATCGTCATAGGCTTTTAAACGCAAATGCGTGGCAACGCGAGCCTTTACTTCTTCAAATTGAAAAGGTTTGTTTATATAGTCGAGACCGCCTACATTAAAGGCTTTGATTTTATCGGCAACATCATTTAATGCACTGATAAATAGAACAGGAATATTCCTGGTTTCCGGATTACCTTTTAACGCTGCACAGACTTCATAGCCATTCATTTCAGGCATTTTAATATCCAGCAAAATCAAGTCCGGCTTTTTTTTGGCAACCGCTTGTAATGCTAAAACACCACTGTTAGCGGGACGCACTTTATAACCTTCTTCTTTTAAAAGTGACGATAACAGCTGTAAGTTAGCCAAGGTGTCATCGACAATTAAAATATCGGCGGTATATTCCAAAGGTAATTCTTCAAGCATGATTTTGATCAACCTAAAATTTTTATAACTACTTAGCGCCATCAAATATAATGGAACGCTAATGAATATGATGAACACAGAGTGCTCAATAAAACGCTTATTTAATCATGCACTCAGTGTCGTTAGCGTTCTATTTTTAGCAACCGATTAGTTAAATAACACACAGTGACAAGACGGAGACATTACCACATTTTACTGTTCATCCGCTGCCTCGGTAAGATAAATGATCCGGTCAAATTGATAGCGCCCGGCCAGCTCTTGCAATCCATTACCAACATCGGGGGCTAATGCGCTAATTTTGGCGATAATAGTATCAGTTTCTTCGATATCGAGATTCAATGCAGCTTCATGCAGTTGCTGCCGCAACACCAGCGGAAGCTGGTTCAACATTTCAACCGTCGGTTCCAAAATGAGCGATGGTACGGGAGCCGGTTTATCCTGATAAATAAATTTAACGTCCAAGTACTTTACCAGTATGGCAAAAATGTCCGGCGCATGGAACGGTTTATGCAACACCGCATCGCAACCTGCATTGATGATGCTGTCGAATTGTTCGCTGAAAGCACTGGCGGTCAGGGCAATGATTTTAACGGCATCGCCGCCCGCCAGTTGGCGAATTTTTCGAGTCGCTTCATAACCGTCCATCACCGGCATGCGCATATCCATCCAGATTAAATGCGGTTGCCATTGCTCAAACGCGCTAATAGCTTCTTGACCGTTTTCCGCTTCGCGCACTTCAAAACCTATTTCTGTCAGCATAGTAACCAGCAATAAGCGATTATCAGAATTATCATCGACAATCAATAAGCGCCATTGTGGCTGACCAGGTGCAATACTTTTAACAGGACGCCATTCTTCATTAACCCCAATATCGTCAATAGTCGCCATAGATACCGGCAATTCAACCTTAAATGTTGATCCCACGCCTAAAATACTGGTGACGCTGATATGACCGGCCATCAATTCAACCAATAATTTAGAAATGGTTAATCCCAGGCCGGTGCCTTTTACGTCTGCATCGTCCTGCACTAATTGCGCGAAAGGTTTAAAAAGCGCCTCCTGCTGGTCTTGGCGTATGCCGGAGCCGCTATCGATGACGTCGATAATCAGCATCAACATCATCGTCTTCTCTGTCGGCAAGGGTTCGCTATGGGCTCGTAGAATGACTCCCCCCTGCTGAGTGAACTTTATCGCATTGTCCAATAAATTAATGAGCACTTGCCGCAATTTGCCGCTATCCGCTTTAATATACTGCTGACTATCGGAAGCTATTTCCAATTTGAAACTTAGCCGCTTGCTCGCTGCGCGCGCGCCTATCATCTCGCCGATGTCTTGCAATAACTTTATCAAATCGAAAGGTTTGCTATCCAGTTCAAGACGCCCGGCTTCAATTTTAGAAATATCCAGAACATTATTAATCATGCTGAGCAAATGCGCCCCGCTACGATTAATGATAGCCAGCGTCTCTTTTTGTGCGCCGGTGGCGGTTTCATCGTGGCTCATCAGTTCGGAAAAGCCCAGAATCGCATTTAGCGGTGTGCGCAACTCATGACTCATCGTGGAGATGAAGGTGCTTTTAGCGATATTAGCGGCTTCGGCGGCTTCTTTGGCGATTACCAGAGCCGCAGTACGTTCCTCGACCAGCTTCTCCAGATGATGGTGATATTGCTCAAGTTCTGCTTCAGCTTTCTTGCGCTCGGTGATGTCCCGGTTGCTGGCCCTGCGGCCTCGATAGTTTCCGTCATCGTCGTAAATGGGTTGGCATGAATGAGCAATCCAACGTTCTTCGCCGTCGCGAGTGATGATGCGAAAGTCCTGCTGGTGAGTTTTTTCGGCCAATGACTGCTCACGCAGGTATTCAGTGACCGACGCCCGGTCTTCCGGATGCGTGATATTCACCAGCAGTTGCGGATCTTTCAGAAACTGCCCTGCACTATAACCGGAGATACGTTCGCAGGATGGCGACACATAGATCAAACTGCCGTCCGGGGCGACCCAATATTCCCAATCGTAAGCATAGTCGGCTACCATCCGATAGCGAATCTCGGCTTCCCGCAGCCGGCGATTCTTGGCTTCCAGACGCTGTTGCGCGATGAACAGGCTCAAATGGGTAGCGACCCGCATCAAGACTTCCTGGGCGTTCAGCGGCTTGGTAACATAATCTACCGCACCCAGCTCGAAGCCTTTGATTTTTTCCGCCGTATCGGCAAGGGCGCTGGCAAAAATAATCGGAATTGCCCGAGTGGCTTCGTTGGCTTTCAACCGCCGGCACACTTCAAACCCGTCCATGCCCGGCATACGAATATCCAGCAGAATCAACGCAGGCGGTTTGGCTTGCACAGAGCGTAGCGCAAGTTCGCCATCGCTGGCCAATCGCACTTGGTAACCGGCTTCAGTCAGTACGTCCTTCAAGAATTTGAGATTTTCCGCGGCATCATCGACAACCATGATTTCGCCAACGGATGCCGGTTGACTGTACTCAATATTCATAAAGATTCCTCTTTTTTCAGACGATCCAGAATGTCCAGCAGTTCCTTGTATTGGAAGGTTTCCACCCGCCGCCGCAGGTCTCTACCCAACAGATAATCAATATCGCCGATAAGCCCCGCGATCCGGGTGCAGCCGTCTTGATCCAAAAGCTCTACCGCCTGATGCAATTGTTTGAACAAATTTGGCGGCAGCCGGCGCAGACCGGCTTCCACAGAAACCGGGACGGACGCCGCTTTGGCAAGCTCCACATAGTGAAAACGAACATGCAGGTGCTTGCTCAGCGCATCGAAAATCTCGCTTTCCCGATAGGGCTTGCGCACGCAATCGTCGCAACCGGCCTTCAGGGTTTCCAAACGCTCTTCTTCCAGCGCGTGGGCGGTCAGTGCCACAATCCGGACGTTGGAACCGGTTGAACTTGCGCGGATGCGGCGTGTTGCTTCCAAGCCATCCATGACCGGCATACGAATATCCATCCAGATTAAATCGGGGCGCCACTGTTCGAATTGCGCCAGCGCTTCCAGGCCGTTGAACGCATCACGCAGTTCAAAACCTAAGGGTTCCAGCAGTTTATGCAGCAGCAGCCGGTTTTCCGCTTGATCCTCGGCGACCAGCAGGCGGTAACAGGGTTGCCCAGGCACCAGCCCAACGACCTGTCCACGTTGCAGACCAACCGGAATAGCCGCGTCATGCGGCTCGGCGGACAACATGACCGGAATTTCGAAATAAAACACCGAACCCTTGCCCAGTATCGAGCTGACATCAAGCGTCCCCTGCATTAATTCGACAAACTGCCGACTAATAGCCAATCCCAGCCCAGTCCCTGCCTCTACCGGCGCTTGTTGCCCCAATTGCACGAAAGGCGTGAATAAGCGTAGGCGGTTTTCCTCGCTAATGCCCGGCCCGGTATCTTCCACCACGAAGCGCAAGATCACGCCTTGCTTGGTTTTCCGTCCGGTGGATTTAACCCGGAGCTCGACCTTGCCCTGCCCAGTAAACTTGATCGCATTGCCGACCAAATTGGTCAACACTTGGCGTAATTTGATTGCATCGACAACGACATAACGTGGAAGATTCTCCGCCAATACGATAGTGAAACTCAGCCCTTTTTCCACGGCCCGCACGTTCAACAGCGATTGGATTTCATGTAGCAGCTGATGCAAGTCGGTACTTGACTCTTCCAGCACCACCCGCCCCGCCTCAATCTTGGAAATATCCAACACGTTATTAATCAAGCTCAGCAAATGTTCGCCGCTACGGATGATGATGTCCAAGTTTTCCGTCTGCTCCGGATTCACTTCAGGGGCTGCATGCATCAGCCTGGAAAAACCGAGAATGGCATTAAGCGGGGTGCGTAACTCATGGCTCATGTTGGCCAGAAAAACACTCTTGGCTCGGTTGGCGACTTCGGCCTGTTCTCTGGCTTGGTTGGCGCGGGCACGGGCGCGATGCATCGCTTCAGTAATGGACGCAATCAGGACGCAGTTGACGGCAAACACTGCAGCCCCCAGCCAGTCGCCTGAATCGTCGAGGAAAGGCTGGCCGGTCGGCGACCAATAGCTGATAACCAACACCGACAGTGCAGTGGTCAGCGCGCCGGGAAAAATCCCGCCGTAAAGACCGGACAGCATAACCGCCGGATAAAACGTTATCCACGGAGCGCGCAAGCCCAGCCCCTGCAACGGCCAGATCCGTAAACCGGCGGCAACGATTACGACGACGATGGCGACAATATAATGCAGCCAGATTTTTGGAATTCTCATTTCTCGTCCTTAGCCATGCTTGGTCAGATATTTCCGGTTTCAGTCCGTACAACATCTTGTTGTAACGCCGCCTCGGTAAGATGAATAATCTGCTCAAATTGATACTGCTGCGCCAGCTCCTGCAAACCATCGGCAACTTCAGGCGCTAATGCCCGAATTCGGGTGACAATAGCATCAGTTTCTTCGGTATCCAGATTAAGCGCTGCCTCGTGCAGCTGTTGCCGTAACACTGCCGGCAACTTGCCCAGCATTTCAACTGTTGCTTCCCGGATCGGCGTCGGCAGGAGCACAGATGTATCCAGAAAAACAAATTTAACGGCCAGATGGTTTGTCAATGCAGCAAAAATTTCCGGGATATGAAAAGGCTTGTGCAGCACCGCATCACAACCTGCATTGATGATGCGGCTGTGTTGTTCTCTAAAAGCACTGGCGGTCAAAGCAATGATTTTAACGGTATTGCCGCCTGCTAATTGGCGGATTTTCCGAGTGGCTTCATAACCGTCCATCACCGGCATACGCATATCCATCCAGATTAAATGCGGTTGCCATTGCTCAAATGCCCTAATAGCCTCTTGACCGTTTTCCGCCTCGCGCACCTGAAAACCGACTTCTGTAAGGATAGTGGTCAATAATAAGCGATTGTCAGCATTGTCATCGACGATTAATAAGCGCCAAGACGGCTGCCCCGGTGCAATGCATTTAACCGGATGCCACTCTTCTTCAACGATAACACTATCAATGGTTGAGACAGCTACCGGTAATTCAATATTAAATGTCGAACCTGCCCCTTCGATACTGGCAACGCTGATACCGCCACCCATTAGTTCTATTAATGCTTTAGAAATGGCTAGGCCTAAGCCCGTGCCTTTCGCGTCTGAATTGTCCTGTACCAATTGCACGAAAGGCTTGAATAACTCCTCTTGCTTGTCTTTGGCTATACCTAGCCCGGTATCGGCGACTTCGATACTCAGCGTTACCATGGCGGCTGTGGACAATGGCTGAGTATGAGCGCGTAATATGACCTCGCCTTGCTGGGTAAACTTTATCGCATTACCCAATAAATTAATCAGCACCTGCCGTAATTTCCCGCTATCTGCTTTAATGTACTGCGCTATATCCGGAGCGATTTCCAAGCTAAAACTTAGCTGTTTGTCGGCCGCGCGAATGCCGATCATATCGCCAATATCCTGCAGTAGATTGATCAAATCGAAAGTCCGAATATCCAGCTCAAGGCGGCCGGCCTCAATTTTTGAAATATCCAACACATCGTTAATCATGCTAAGCAAATGCGCGCCACTGCGATTGATGATAGTAAGCGTCTCTTTTTGTGCGTCAGTAACAGAGGCATCCCGGCTCATGAGTTCGGAAAAGCCTAAAATTGCATTTAACGGCGTGCGTAATTCATGGCTCATCGTAGCGATAAAGGCGCTTTTAGCGATATTAGCCGCTTCGGCAGCTTCCTTGGCAATCAATAGGGCAACCGTTCGATCTTTGACCAGTTGTTCCAAATGGTCGCGGTGCTGCTTGAGTTCTGCTTCGGCTTGTTTACGGGCGGTAAAATCGATAAAAGTCGCCAGCAAATCATCACCAAGAGTGACGCCGGAGATTTCCATGATGCGAACATCGCCATTCTTGCAAGTCACCCTGTATTCGACCGGTAAAATGTCTCGCCCCGACTCTGCGGCTGTTTGGACTGCGTCATTCCAGGTCGCAACGACCCAGCAGCGATAGTTCTCGTCGGGGTAGGCAAGACGCCACCATGCCTCGATAGACTGAATATCCTCGAGCGCGTAGCCGAAAACCTGTGTAAATCGATCGTTGATATACTGGATTAAACCTTCTTTTGAAACGTAAGCCAGAGGAATCGGCATGATTTTCACCAGCCTTCGCAAGCGAGCCTCGCTTTCGAACTTTGCCTTTTTTTCTTCATCGATCACATCCAGCATCTGATACAGATGACGTGCGAGCACACCAATTTCATCCGTACGCTCAACATCCTCGCGCTGGAATGCCTGCCCATGCTCCGCATCGACGGCAACTTTCGTCAAGCGGTCTAAGCCTTTTGTCAGTCTGAGTGCCAGCCATCTGGCGATGATAGTGATTATCAACACAAGAAAACTGGCGATGCCAAGTATGTCAGCGGCAATCTCACGCAAATTAATATTCGCCGTGTCTCGCGTCAGCTCGACCCGCACCCAGCCAATAAAGCGATTGCCTGCCTTGATCGGCACCGCAACATCGACCAGATTAGATTCATCCAGCAGAATTTGCGGCTCCGGTTGCAATCCCAGTAAGCGTTGACTAACTGCATCGCTAAGAAACTGACCGATAAACTCCGGCTTGGTGGCAGCCAGTACTTCTCCCTTTGGTGTAAGTACGACGGCAAACTTGAGGTCAGTTGCTTCCGAAGCGCCTTTCAGCACCTCCTGCAAGCCAGCCACGTCATCTGCCAACACCCAAGATGAACTACTGAAGGAAAGTGACTGCGCCAACTCAAGTGCATGGTTGGTGCCTTGAGAGTAAAGAAAATCCCGTTGAAACGAGAAAAGGAGATAACCGGTTCCGAGAATAATGACCAGAGTAACAACGGAAAATGACCACGTTAACTGGCGACGAATGGATCGACTCCATATTCGGCTCAGTCCGGCAAGTAAACGTCGAATTGTATGCATTGAGATCATCCGGCTCACTATTCGATCTGGCGGACCGTTTTGGAAAATTTTTCCAGAAAATCACGTACCGGACGATAAGTTTCGTCGGTTGCCGGTTCGAAACGGGAAATAGGCAACTGCTCCAGCATCAGCTTGCCATACTCGCTTTCATGCAAACCAAACAGCAGGCGGGCAAATTTGTCGGCAATCGGCAAGGGAATCTCATTTTGTACAACCCAACCGTTATTTAGCAAGGGCTCGGTTTCCCATTTCACTACCAGCTGATTCGCCATATCGGGGTATTCGATTGAAAATTTCTTCCACGGCACAGGCCAAGTGGCTCCGGCCGCTACACGGCCGCGTAATACGTTCATAATTGATGATTCCTGCGACCCGACATAGCGGTTCTCGATGTCTCGATTGATGTCGATGCCATGAGTATGCAGGTAGTATTGCGGCATCATGGTTGCCGCCAGTGCTGTCGCCGCCGGATAGGACACCGCCTTCCCTTTGAGATCGCCCACTTCTTGGATGCCGCTATCTTTGCGCACCAGGATGATGCCTCGAAAAACATCGTCGTCGCCCATCTTGCCAAAGATGCGATACCCGTGTTTGAGCGACTGTATCGTTTGATAAGGATTGGGCATCGCGAAAGCGAAACGCCCGGTATAGAGTTTTTTCTCGAATTCCTCGTAGTTGCGCGAGGCCTCCAATTTGAAGTGGGCTTCCGGGATGTTGCTGTTCATGTAGTCTATGATTGGTCCGTATACCGCCATCAGTTTTTGCGGGTTGTGCAACGGATGAATGCCGACCACGTACTCTATTATTGAGGGAGGCTTTGGACTATAAGTGGGCTGATAGGTGCTTTCTTCCGCTTTGGCGTAAACATTTAACAGTAGTGTTATGGTAAACAGTGCCCACTTCATGCCGCTTTGTATGATGTTAAACATGATACTGACTCGCTCAAATAAATGATTCGGACTGATGACAAGCATAACACCTGCAAGGCAATAAACGAACTCACCCAAATGCAAATTGATAGAGCGCGGAAACGTTTAGAAAGCAGGACATATAACGTATTTGATATTAATGATCGCTCCGCTATCGAAGATAGATGCGATATTATTAAAACTGTTTCTCCTGCGCTGAGTTGGAGCGGACTTAATGTAGAAAATGACGCTGTGCTGTTGGCAGAAAAACGACAAGAAGCATTCAATCGTGTTCTCTAGCTTAGGGGTTCTGATGCGGGAGCGTTGTTAATCGCGACGTAGGTGTCGCTCCCACATTCGTCGCAGGATTAGGTTAAACTCTTCAGCCATTTAAACAACCTTGGGGAATAACATGAAAACAGGCATGATAGGCTTGGGCGCGATGGGCGTTGGCATGGCTAGAAATCTGGCAAAGGCAGGCTACTTAACCGGCGTTTATAACCGCAGCACAAGCACAGCACAAAATCTGGCCGAAGAATTGAAGGTGGCCGTCTTCACGCACCCGGAAGAACTTGCCGCCAATGTCGAGTTGGTGCTGCTCTGCGTTTCTGCCGACAGCGATGTGTTGGCTGTGGTGGAAAAGCTGCTAAAAACCATTAAACCCGGCACCATCGTCGTCGATATGTCGACTGTCAGCAGCGCAACCGCACAACAAGCCGCCGCCCTGCTGGCCGAGAAACAGGCGGCTTTTCTCGATGCGCCGGTATCCGGCGGCGTGGAAGGCGCTAAAAACGGCACGCTGGCGATGATGGTCGGCGGCGACGCAGCAACGCTGGAAAAAGTCCGCCCGATACTGGAAGCCATGACCGCACGCATCATGCACATAGGCGCAAGCGGTGCGGGACAGGCGACCAAAGCGGTCAACCAAATCATGGGGGCGGGCATCAATCAGGCGGTGACCGAAGCGCTGGCCTTCGCGGAAAAACAGGGCTTGCCGCTGGACAAAGTCATCGACGTCATTTCCGGCGGCGCTTCGGGCAACTGGTTTTTACAACATCGCGGCGCGACCATGACAGAAGGCCATTTTGCGCCCGGCTTTAAACTGGCGCTGCACCATAAAGACCTGCTTATCTGCCAACAAATGGCGCAGCAAGTTGGCGCATCAAGCACGCTGGTCGATAAGACGCTTGCCGATTACGAACAGCTGATGGCGCAAGGCTACGGCGATGAGGACATTTCGGCGTTGTATCGATTGAAACGAAATGACTGATTTGTCGTTTATTTATTACCCATGAGATTTTTTTTCGGCGCCAAATAAAACATACCAAAAAAATTACCCATCCCTTGTGATGTACCCCGGTAATACGGCCCCATGATTCATTCCTCATGATTGTTTGTTGAAAATGGAGCTTACCGTGAAAATGAGCATTGTCCAGCCGACAGTCCTGTCAATTTATAAGCCATAACGCACTTATGTGAATGCTTGATGAATTCAATGGGGCTAATCAGGAAACAATGCATAAATACCCAGCCTCATTGTCAACAATAGATGTTTTGGCTATAGTTAGGTTGTCATTTATCTATCTTTTCAACTTTATACGAGGACTTTCTCATGAACAACTTACACAAAGATATTTTAACGGGGACGATGTTTGTCATTGGCCTAGTGGGCTTTCTTTCCGGTGAATTTATTATCTCTTCTACGCTATTTGCAACAGCCGCCATTGCCAGCAACATTAATTGGGATCATAACCTAACGTCCTAAAAACCACACCAAACGTCTGGCTGCCGCTGTTTATCGGCCACGAAGCGCGTAGATAAGCCGTTATCTTATGCGCTTATCGTTTACCACCCCAGCGGCATCCATTACCCCACGCTTGTTCTCCTTGTCATTCAAGCAGTCTACCGCCACCCATGTTGACAAAATCATTTTATCGACTGGCATAAAGCAAAATTCATGGCATCTTGTAATCAATTATTACAAAGTCAATGAGGAAGCTATCATGCAAGATGAAATTGAAAACACAGCAGGCACAACAACTAAAGCATTTTTACTCGGCATCGGCGGTGTAATGCTGGTTTTAGGCATTTTAGTGTTAATGCCGATGTTTTTTACCTATTTGTCTGAAGGTGATATTCGCGCACCGTCGGAGCTTCATCCAACCGATAGCGCCAGAAAATCAGGCCAAGCTAGTTACCAATAAATCTTGTTTATGAATAACTTAGCAATGACTACAAGCTCACTTTCAGCGTGATAAATAGTTGCCGTGGTGCCCCGACCTGTAGCGTCTGATTGTCTCCGCTGGCGGTAAAGCCACCGGTACCCATAGTCGAGATATATTTCTCGTCGAATATATTGTAGATATTGAAGTTTAGGCTGACATCAGACAGGAGACCAACTTTGCCAAAGCTGTTGCCGACACTGAAGTTAAAAATCCAGCGCGGGCTGACGGACTGATCGTTCGTGTAGGTAAAGTACCGGGTGGTCATATAGTCGGCATTTAATCTTAGAAAATAATGTTCAGCCTGATAAGTGAGATCGGTCTTATAGAGAATTCGGGGGGAATCGACTACGGTTTTACCCGCTGTTTCAATGATTTTGTCAGCGTCAGAATAGTTGGCGTCGTAGGTCGAGCTGTTATAGCTTAAGGCGTTGTACCAAGACAATCGATTGAACAGGTGAAAGGTATTACCCAGTTCCACTCCGTTAGTGGTCACTCCTCCGACATTCGCCAACAGTGCGGCTCCGGCCGTCGCTTCGATTAATGACCCGCCTGGAGAAATATTGAGCAGGCGATTGCTGAAATCGACATGGTAGCCGGTCAACGCCCCTTCAAAACTGCGTAGAATATCGCCATCGAGTACGCGCCGGAAACGGTATCCCGCTTCATAAGTCCACGCTGTTTCAGGGCGAATTTTCCGCTGAATCAATTGAAAAGCAGCCTGGTTCCCAACCGCCCAAGGCGATATGCCGAGGCCGTAACCGCCTTGCTGAAAGCTGCGCGTCGTATTGGAGACATCAGCAAAAATCTCGTCATTCGGACTTACTTTTAATATGGCACCGAATTGCGGCAGAAAGCCATCGGCAACAGACATCGAGCCTTGAGCAAGTTCCCTACCCAGATTATTGACTGTCGGCGTTCCCGATGTGTCGCTGAATAGTGATTTGAAGCCGCCGTGGAGCGTCAGGAAGTCATTTAATTGCCAAGTATCCTGAAGGTGATACTGAACTGTGTTGGTATTGAATTCGTAAGCCCATTGGGTCAGAAATGCGGTACTTTCGTCGGGTATATTATAGGGCGACCATAAAGGGCCATTCAGGTAGATAGGAAAGAACAGACGTTTTTGTGTGGCTAGATTGTTTTCATACCAGATACCGGTGTTGATAGTGTGCTGACCAACAGCCCAATCCAGCGCATTCAGCACGCCCAAACGCCGGGTATCATAAGCCAAAACACGCTCCGAAATGGGCGCTCCATTCTCGCCTGGCGTGGCTTTGTAGGGCGTAGCCCAAGTGCTGACGCCTTGATAACCGTGGCCATAAAATGTGGTTTTCCATTCCAGATTGTCGGTCAAGGCCGTGTCGAGGGAGGCGTAGCCCAGAGTGTCGCGACGTACCCCGGATGCGGAATAATAAGCGGCATCAAGCGGGTCATTGACTGACGCGTTGCCAAGCGCCGGCACGCCGCAGCAACCACTGGTAGCTGACGCATTGGCTATGGCCGCCTGAAGATTCGGCCAGTAGTTGCTCCAGTTATAGCCCAGTTTATTAATCCACTCCTTGGTCATGTCCTGATGATCCATCTCATAGCGATCAGAATAATCAAAGAATATGGAAAGCGTGCTGTCTTTGATAGGCTGCTCAAACTTCAGATTGACCTGATCGTAGCCCTGCTCGCCCTCACCTTTCCATAAGTCTTGGCTTTGGTGCGCGGCCGCAATATAAAACTTACCCTCACTGGAAAGTAGGCCACTGTCGAATTTAACGAAAGTCCGGCGTGTGGCATCGCTACCCAGTGTCTGCGCCGCACTCGCCTGCATTTTATCGGCTGGATTGATGGACAAAAACTTTATCGTTCCGCCAAGATTACTGCTTGATGCGGTATCCAGTGAGCCGGTACCTTGAGAAATCTGGGCGCTGCCAAGATTCTCGTCTATCAGTGCTCGGCTGATATACAGTCCGTTCAGACTGGAATAAAACATATCGCCAAGCGGCACGTCGTCCAGCGTAAATCCCATCTGGCCTTGATTGAAGCCTCTTACTGAAATGCGCACGCCCCACTCATAAGCACCATAAGGGTCTGCTGCCTGAAAATTCACACCGGCAAGCTTGTTCAGCGCCTTAATCGGGCTCGTGCCGGGTGCTAATTGCTGAAGATCCTCTTTCGTCAATGTCTGGGTTTGGCGGGTTTCTCCGGCGCCGAAAATCACAATTTCATCTAACACGATTTTATCTAATGCGCCGGGATTTACTGTTTCTTCAGCCTGCAAGCCAGAGCAATGGGTGAGCAAAGCCAGAGATAGCAAGGACAGGCTGTTGAAGCTATTCTTCATGAATCGGCCATACTTTTACCTGATTGCGGCCATCGTGTTTGGCTGCATACAGCGCTGCATCGGCGCGAGCAATCAGGTTTCCTGTCTGGTCTCCAGGCTGGTAAGCAGTCACCCCGAAACTGGCCGTTTTCTGCTGCACGATGGGAAAGGTATGCCCTTCTATAATACGACAGAGATTTTTTGCCAGACTCAGGACACCATTGATGTCAGTTTGCGGGCAGATGATCATGAATTCCTCGCCTCCCCAGCGCCCGAGAATGTCGGTTTCACGCGTATGAGCTTGCAGTAATCTGGCCATTTCGGTGAGAACCATATCACCGGCCTGATGACCATGCAGGTCATTAACCTGCTTGAAGTAATCGATGTCCAACATGATGATGCCGAAGGGTTGTCGAAAACGGAGCGATCGTTGTATTTCAGTTTCCAACACATCGTCAAACTTTACCCGATTAAAAACGCCCGTCAGTTTATCGGTAATAGAGAGCCGCTTCAGTTCCTTGTTCAGCACATTGAGTTTTCGTATCCAGTACGCCGACACCAGCAACACCAACGCCAGAACGGCGAGAATTTTCCAGACAAGGCTGTAGTCGATACCTTTTTGCGCAATAACCAACACATGCTTGTTTGAAATAGCCTCGCGCTCTTGCGGGGTGATGGTTTTCACCCCTTTGTCGAGGATGTCGTGCAGGATTTTTTCATCTTTTAGCACACCGATACGCAGCTGGTTGGTGTATTCAGGAATCTGGCCTGCAATCTTGAGGTTAAAAAGCCCCTCTTTTTTGATCGCATAGGCGGCTACAATCAATGAGCGAATCATGATGTCAGCCTTGCGTTCCGAAACCAGCAAGCTCGCTGCGCTCTCGCTATCAGCGAGAACTACCTCCAGATTGGGATAATCACGACGTATGCGTTCTTCTATCATGGTACCGCGCGGTATCGCGACGCTTTCGCCCTGCAGCGCTCTTAAGTCGGCAACGAAGGGATGTTCTTCGCGGGTAACAATGATATTGGGATCGTAAAAAGTCGGTTCGGTGTAAATCAGCCACTCATCACGCGCCGGGGTTTGATTGATAAAACTCATGATATGACAAAGCTTGCTCTTGGAAGCAGCCAAACTTTCATCCCAGGTTTTAACCGGATAAAGCTCTATTTTCAGGCCAGTTCGTTGTGCGACCAATTGCACCAGATCAGCTGCGATACCCTCGTGTTGGCCCTGCTCGTTAATGCGCTCAAACGGAATCCAATCAGGATCAACACACATTTTGACGGGCGCGGCATTTTGAAGGTAGGCTTTTTCTTGTTCAGTGAATTCGATTGCTAAATCAGAGGCACGCGCAAATGACACCCAAATGGCAAATATGAAGATGCACAATACTGCTTTTGTGGATACCACTCGCTTGCTCGGTTATTTTTTAATTTCTGCGGAATCAACTCCCCGCCGCCTCAATCAAAGTATCCCAGCTTAAATCCATTATCACAAGCGCCATTTTTCACTCTTTGACCGACCTCATTCTGCCACTTCCTGCACGGTATCTTTGGGTAAGTTCCTGAAAAAAACAGCCTCAAATAATTGTCCACGCTTAGCACGCTTAGCCAAAAGTAGGTATCTCCAGGCGACACGAAAAATAAGCAAAGCCATTATTTTGACAACTTTTTTTCGTGGCTTTCGTGCTTTTGTACCTTCGTGCCAAAATCTTTACCTCCTTATTTACCGACTTCCCCGCCTGTCTCCAGCAGCCGCCAAAGTCGCTGCCAATCAAACGAATCTCCCGGATCGGTTTTTCGCCCCGGCGCAATATCGCTATGTCCAACAATGCGCTGCCTAGATAGCTTGGGGTAAGTCTCCAGCAAGGCGCGGATCACCGCCGCGAGTTGCCGGTATTGCCGGTCGGTATAAGCAATCAATTCGGTGCCTTCCAGCTCGATGCCGATAGAAAAATCATTGCAGCGTTCCCGCCCGTTATAGTCCGACTTTCCGGCATGCCAAGCACGTTTGTCGAAAGGCGCGTACTGAACACAACTGCCATTCCGGGTAATCAGCAAGTGAGCCGATACGCGCAGTTGATAAATATCTTGAAAATAAGGATGCTCATCAGGCTTAAGCTTATTGCAAAACAGCCGATCTATAGCGTCATTGCCAAATTCTCCGGGCGGCAAGCTGATGCAGTGGATAACCAATAAAGAAATATCGCTGGGATCCGGCCTTTCATCAAGGTTGGGCGACAGAGTCTGCGTGGCGCACTGTAAGCGGTGTTGGTTTATTTTCATGGGCCGGACAAAGAAGTAAAAAGGGCAGCAAAGCACAGTATTCAGACGAAATGCGCTTATTATTGGTCAAAACACGATTGAGGTACTAGGCTATGACTAATTTATTTTTAAATAACTACAAAACGATTGCTATGGATGACCCGCAGCCACTAACTTCAGAGATTGACAATGCCCATCACGCTCGCTTGTTGAGCAAGATGAAGGCGGCTTTTTTACAGCATTTTGAGCCGGCGGTGAGCGATTGTTGTATGCGTATCGATATTGAATTCGGCTTGCAGCTGGGCAGAAACCGCGAACGGATGAGCAAAGACGGCTACATGAAATTGCTCGATTATCTGCGTTCGGTCAGGAATGATATTGAGCGGGATTATTTGGCGCGGGTTAATGCATTGTTTGACGCCAGCCAGCAGAAAATGGGCGCGGGGCAGCTGGATTTTTCTAAAATCTCACTCGTCAGTGATGACGCGGTCAAAGAAAACCATGCGATCAGCCAACTTATTCGCCAGTGCGAGCATTCGTTTTATGAGGATTTGACCGCGCTAAATAAGCAACTTGCGCTGCAACCGGGCAAGCAAACCATTGCCGACAGCCAAAACCCGGTTTTTCCGGAAAAACTGGTGCGCGCCTTGGTTGAGACAGTTAAGCCGCTAAAATTAGATGCCGACTGCCGGATTGCGCTGTACAAAACTTTTGAAGTTAATGTTTTTAGCCAGCTGGGATTTATTTATCGCGAGCTGATGCAACGCTGTGTAAGCGTAAGTCCCGTGCCCTTGTATGTGGTCGGCGAAATCAAGGAAGAAGTGCCGCTGACCAGTGCCGACGATGAGCAACCCAGCGCCGAATTTAGGCTGTTGCAGCAGAAACTTGAGCAATGGCGCTTGGCTTGGTTTCCCTCGGCTTACGATGTGCTTTTGGCAGCCAACACCGGCTATTACGAGCATTTTGAAATCATCAATGCGCTGCAGGTGTTGCAGCAGTTTAATGACGATTTAGAACCGGCGGAAAGACAGCAGCCGTTAAAGTTGCGGGTGCTTAAAAAACTGGAAGAACTGAGTTTTGGCAGCAAAGCCAAAAATATAGCCCGCGATGATGAAGATGTGCTGGATATTGTGTCGCTGATATTTGCCGAAATTAATCGCGATGAGGTGCTTGAAGACACTTTAAAAACCGCCATCCTGCAACTGGAAGCGCCGTTTGCGGCGGCGTCTTTGGGACGCTACAGCGTGTTTACTCATCCTGCCAATCCAGTCCGGCAACTGCTGGATGAAGTATTTGCCGCTGGCTTGTTTTTAAACCTCGACGAACATGACGACCGCCTGATTCAACTGCGCATTGCTAACACGGTGAAAAAAATGACTCGTGATAGCGGCTTTGAACTGTCCGGCTGGGTCGCGGAAGCGCACGAGTTTGCCGTCTATATGAACCGGCAACAACAGCGCACGCAGCTTATTGAAGAGAATGCCCGGCAGTTGATGCAAAATCAGCAGGCGGTGGCGGCGAGCAGAAAAATCGTCAGCAGCGCCATTGACAACAGCACGAAAGACAAAGCGCTGCCGGCGGCGATAAGCACGTTTTTGCGCGAAGTGTGGGTGGAGGTATTGCTCGACGCTTATCTGCATAAATTTGAACAGCCGGAACAATGGCAAAAATCGCTGCAGGCTATGGATGAGCTGATTATCAGCGTCATGCCGCCAGCCGATGACCTGGCGAAAAAACAGGTGTTAAAATTGTTGCCGGGGCTGATTGCGGAATTAAGAAAAGGCCTGAAACAGATTGCCTACGACAAACAAGCGCAGTCGCGTTTTTTTAAGGATCTTGCCGTCTGGCACATCATCCTGATGGACAAAAAAGAAAAAAGCGCAGGCGAAAACAGCGCCGTGCCGGTTGAGGTCAACCCCGACACAACGCAAACGATAGTCGATGACAGCACTGCGCAGGCGGAAAATATTGCCGAGGGCGACTGGGTTGCATTCACCGAAGAATCAGGCAAACACTGGGGCAAGCTGATTTGGAAAAATGCCGAATTGCTGTTTGTCGGCAAAAACGGCGTCAAACTGCTGCAACTGCCTGAGGATGAACTGGCTGAAAAACTCCGGCAGAGACAGGCGCTTATCATTAAAATGGACAAAAAAACAATCACCGAACGGGTGCTTTCAGAATTGACGAGCTTATGATGGAACCATTAAATAACCTTGATATAGCCAGCTTTCTCGCCGAGGACATCGGCAGCGGCGACATAACCGCCGCGATTATCCCGGCAACGATGAGCGCCGAAGCGGAAGTGATCACCCGCGAAGATACGGTGCTGTGCGGCCAAGCGTGGTTTGACGCGGTGTTTAAATTCCTGGATGCCGGAATTCGTATCGATTGGCTGGCGGCTGAAGGCGAAGCTGTCGGCAAAGACACGGTTTTATGCCGATTGAGCGGCGCGGCCAGAGGTCTGTTGACCGGCGAACGTACCGCGCTGAATTTGCTGCAAACCTTGTCGGCCACGGCAACGGTCGCTAGGCATTACGCAGACGCGGTTTCCGGCACCGGCTGCAAAGTATTGGATACCCGAAAAACCATTCCCGGATTACGGCAGGCGCAAAAATATGCGGTTGCCTGCGGTGGCTGCTATAACCACCGAATCGGTTTGTATGACGGCGTTTTGATCAAGGAAAACCACATCATCGCGGCCGGTTCCATTGCCCAAGCCATCCGCGCGGCGCGTCAATTGACCACGGTGCCGGTGGAAGTCGAAGTCGAATCCATGGCCGAATTTTTACAAGCCGTTGCCGCCCAGCCTGACCGCATCATGCTGGATAATTTCAGCCTTAAAGACATGACCGAAGCGGTACGGCTAAATCCCGGCAGCATAGAATTGGAGGCTTCCGGCAATATCGGCCTGGACACCATCAGGGCGATTGCCGAAACCGGCGTCGATTATATTTCCATCGGCGCATTAACCAAGCATGTGCGCGCTGTCGATTTATCGATGCGCATAAAGCTGGTGCATGAACAGCATTGACCTTACCGGGACGCCGGTCAAACACATCAACCACGGCGTTTACGTCATCGGCGTCGGCCTTGGCGAGCGCCAAAACGCCTTTACCGCCGCTTGGGTAATGCAGGCGTCTTTCCAGCCTTTGTTGCTGGCCATCAGCATTAACTCCACGCATTATTCTTTTCGCTTGTTGCAGGAAAGCGGCGTTTGTACGGTTAACGTATTGGGACAAGATCAGTACGCGCTAGCCGAACATTTTGGCAGTGCGGCCCCGGATAAAATGGCCGGATTTCAATGGCAGCAAGCCGAAACCGGCGCGCCGGTTTTATCCGACAGCCTGGCTTATTTTGATTGCCGGGTCAGCCATTACGCCGATGCCGGCGATCATAAAATCGCCGTTTGCCAAGTGCTCAGAGCGGCAACGCTTAATCCCGGACGCCGCCCCTTGCTGTATAGCCAAACCGGTGACATGGACGGCAGCAACGCGTTATATGAAGAGTGATAGGCCGCGCTTTTGTAATTTTCGTGCCGGATTAATAGGACGGCGGCAGCATCGGTTCGATGCCTTCAAACTCGGCTTCGGGATGATGTTTTGTAATCAACTTGCTGATGTCGCCTATACGTTCTCGTGAAATATCAACCAACACCAGCAGCTCGCCCTGTTCGATGGCTTGCTCAAACTGCCGCAACCGCGAATTACCCGAATTCATGCCCGCCAAACCGCCCATCAATGAACCGATGGTTGCGCCCGCCATAATAATCCCTAATAACGGCCCTCCGGCAATGGCAAACCCGGCAAAACGCAAGCCCACTAATCCGGCCAGCAATCCTGTAGTGCCGCCCAAAGCAACACCGCGTTCGGCAGCGGGCAGAAAATCGGTTTTTATACTCACCCCCGCCTCGGGCAAGCCTTCCAGCGGCGTGTTTCTTTTCGCCAGGATATGGATATGCCGGTCTTCTATGCCTTCGGCACGGAGCTCTTCGACAATTTTATGGGTGATTTCAAGACTGGGAACTAAAAAATAAATTCGTCTCATGGCACGCTCCTTTTTTAGCGGTATTCGCATCGTTGATGAATGGGGGACAAACAGCATTCTGTATGATAAATTCATTTACTGCAATTTCAATAAGGTGAACTACGTATAACTTTAGGTGATTTCTAATAAAAATATCCTGATAATCGAAAGCCACGAAAAAAAGCAGTCAAAATAATAGCTTTGCTTATTTTCGTGTCGTCTGGAAATGCCTACTTTTGGCTTTTCGTGCTTTTCGTGGACAATTATTTGGGGCTATTTTTTCAGGGAATCATCTAAGCGATTAAGCTTGAAATCAACCTTTAACTGGAGACACTCCTTGAAAACGACAGCCAACTTATTTATCCGCCGATGGCTTGTGCTTTTTGTATGGTTATCGGCTTTCGGCTTGAATACAAACGCATTCGCCGATCAACTTGCCGACATTGAAGTTTACGTGCAACAAGGTTGCCCGCACTGTGCTGATGCCAAAGTGTTTTTGCAAACGCTCAAACAAGAACAACCCGCCTTGAACATTGTTTTTCATGACGTCAGACAAGATCCGGCGGCGCTGCAGCGCTTACAACAGCTTAGCGAAAGCCAAGGCATTAAAACCCTAAGCGTGCCGGTATTTCAGATCGGAGAGCAATTGATCTTCGGCTTTTTGGACGCTGCCAACACCGGCCAATTGATACGCGGTGCGCTGGCTAAAGCCCCCAGCATTCAGGACACGGAGGGCAATTGCGGCACCGCGCCATCGCCACCCTGCGAAACGCCGCAATACCTCGATTTTTTCGGCTACCAACTGTCGCTGGACGACATCGGTTTGCCGTTGTTCACGCTGGCCATGGGCTTGTTGGACGGTTTCAATCCGTGCTCGCTGTGGGTGTTAATGCTGATGATCTCGTTACTCGCCTCGATGCAAGACCGGCTGCGGATGCTCGCCATTGCCGGAACTTTCGTCGCGGTGGAAGGTTTGGTTTATTTCATTTTTATGGCGGCCTGGCTCAACTTGTTTTTGCTGATTGGCCTTTCCCGCCTCGCGGCAATCGTCATTGCCCTCATTGCCGTGTTGGCAGGACTGATCAACCTCAAGGATTTTGCTTTTTTCGGCCAAGGCCTGTCCTTGTCGATTCCTGAGTCTGCCAAAGGCGGCATTTATGCCAGAATCCGGCAAGTTCTGCAGGCGAAAAATATGACAGCAGCGCTGACTGGCGCGGTGGTGTTGGCTGTTTTGGTGCAACTTGTCGAATTTATGTGCACCTCGGGTTTCCCCGCGCTGTACACGCGGATTTTAACACTGCGGCAACTGGACACTGCCAGCTATTACAGCTATCTGCTGCTGTACAATCTGGCCTATATGTTCGATGACCTGGTTATTTTAGCCATTGGCGTGATCACGCTGAGCCAGCGCCGACTCCAGGAAAAAGAAGGGCGCTGGCTGAAATTAATCAGCGGTCTGGTGATGCTGGGAATTGGCGTTTATTTGCTGTTTGATGTGGTACGTGGCGGATGACAGTAAGATTTTAAAGGGATTTTTACCACGAAGGACACTGAGAGCACGAAGAAAAATAATGACCTTCGAGCTACATCTTTTATACACAAGTGTTTCGGGCAGTCATTCCGATGGTTGTTTACCTAATATTGGGCGATAAACAGGCTGATATGTAGACCTTCCAGGTTTTACGACTGCCATGGATGGCGGAAGTACTGGAGCCGCCGGGAGCGGCTCCAGTAAAAACCTGGAAGGTCTAAACTTGCAATCATCAAGAGATGTTATTTCCCGGAAAAGATTTAGGCTGTTCCGACAGACCTTCCCAAGGTGTGTACAAGCCGTCGACATTGACCCCAAACATGTCCAAAACCCGGCCCACGGTTTCATCGACCATCGCCGCCATCGAATCCGATTTGCTGTAAAAAGCCGGCATCGGCGGGAACATGATGCCGCCCATTTCAGTCACACTCGCCATGTTGCGAATATGTATCAAGTTTAACGGGGTTTCGCGGGGCATGACGACCAAGCGGCGGCGTTCTTTTAACACCACATCGGCCGCGCGCGAAATCAGGTTATCGCCGAAACCGTGCGCCACCGCCGATAAGGTTTTCATCGAACACGGCGCGATAATCATGCCTTCGGTTTTAAAGCCGCCGCTGGAAATGCTCGCGGCAATGTCATCAATGCCGTGGGTGACATCGGCCAATGTTTTTAATTGCGCCCGGGTCATATCCATTTCATGTTTTAAATTCACCAAACCCGCTGATGAAATCACTAAATGCGTTTCCCATTGTTCCTGCGCCTGCAAAACCTGCAGCATTCTGATGCCATAAACCGCGCCGGTCGCCCCGGTCATCGCGATGATTAAACGTTTTTTTTGATTCATGTCTGTTATTTTATATTGCACCACGAAGGCACGAAGGACACGAAGAAAAACAAGATAAAACTTCGTACCCTTCGTGCCTTCGTGGTGATATGTTTGGCGGATTCAACTCCGAAGTGCAATCCTAGTACTCATGCGGCTTCTTGCTCAGATTCAGCAAAAAAGACGGCATGAGGTGTTTTGTAGTTGAGTGTTTTTCGTGGACGGTGATTGAGTTTTTGCATGACCGCTTCAACCTCTTTATCAGTTATAGTCTCAAAACTACTGCCTTTGGTAAAGTACTGCCTGATCAAACCGTTCGTATTCTCGTTTAAGCCACGCTCCCAAGAATGATAGGGATGGGCAAAATACACATCAGCGTTCAGCTGTGCCTTCATTTGCTCATGCCCCGCGAACTCTTTGCCGTTATCGGCTGTGATCGTTAAAGTCTTGTCCAGATAAGGCTGTAGCAAGATGATAGTGGCTTCAGTAACCTTCTTTCAATGAATTGGCTAATGGAAGTAAGCGATCAATGTTGTATTTTTGTCCCGCTAAAACATTTCCCAATCACCATTGCCGGTAGGCTCCGGTTCCGGTTTTACCGGATACCTGACTGGAACATGAATCGTTTTTTGTGCCTTTGTAGCGGACTCTATGGAAATAGAACTCTCTTCCTCAGAGCTACCAGCATTCATTTTAAAATGCGCTACCGTGTTGTTCAGGTGTTGGGTCTGTTCCTCCAGTAATTCTGCGGCGGCTGCGGCTTGTTGTACCAAAGCGGCGTTTTGCTGAGTTGCATCATCCATCTGGCAGATAGCCGTATTAACTTGCTCAATACCGGAAGTTTGCTCCACGGAAGCTGCGCTAATTTCGGACATGATGGCGGTAACATCATGAACAGAGTTAGCGATGTCTTTCATGGTTAAGCCGGCTTGCGTGACCAGTTTGCTGCCATCCTCAACCTTCTCAACCGAATCCCTGATCAGACTTTTGATTTCCCCAGCTGCACTCGCAGCCCGTTGCGCGAGACTGCGCACTTCTCCAGCCACTACGGCAAAGCCTCGCCCCTCTTTTCCGGCTCGGGCCGCTTCCACAGCAGCATTGAGCGCAAGTATATTGGTCTGAAAGGCGATACTGTCTATCACTGAGACAATCTCGGCAATCTTGCGCGAAGATTCATTGATTCCGTCCATCATTTTTATGACTTGACCGATCACTGCGACACCCTTTCCGGCGGTATTCGAAGCGCTAACGGCAAGCTCACTGGCATGTTTTGCGTTAGCGCTGTTTTGCTGCACAATTGAGGTTAGCTGTTGCATACTGGCGGCAGTTTGTTCCAAACTGGCCGCTTGTTGTTCGGTGCGGTGTGACAAAGATGAGTTACCGGCTGTGATTTCTTGAGCCGCAATGCGAATCGATTCAGCGACATCTTTGATTTGACCAATAATATTATTGAGATCATCCACCATGGAATTGGCATCCTCCTTAAGTTCCCCCAAGGTGCCTGAATAATAATTAGTGATTTTTATACTCAAATCACCATGCGATAAAACATTAAATACTTGAGCCGCTTCATTGAGACCGGATTCAGTCGTTTCCATAAGCTGATTAATGGCTTCACTCAGCTCATGGAAGAAGCCTAGCTTACCCTGCATAGTAATGCGCTTAGAGAAATCCCCCATAACAGCACCTACCAAAATAACGGCCACTTCTTTTTCTACCAGAGTCTCAGCCGTGCGGTCCTGCCATTCGCTCACCGAACCGATGGTCTTGCCTTCAGCAGAAATAACCTGACTGGCAGTGACTTCCATAGAACGGTCAACCAAGTCAACACTAACAATGCTGGAGCCTGTAGTAGGGTTGACATTTAACTCCTCATACGAGAAAGCCTTGTGAAAAGTATCCAGATTAGAGCCAATCAAATTGGCAATAGAGAAATTCGGTAACAGCTCGCCGATGCCGGTTTCAACTTGTTCAAACATGCTGATTACCGATTTATTGGCATAAATAATATTACGGTCATTGTCGGTAAGAATGACGCCGGTGCTGACATTATCCAGCGCAATCTTAATTTGCAGGTTTTCATCGGCAATGCGTTTGGCTTCCGCAACATCAAAGCCCAGCTTGATCTGCATAAACTTGAGCCCAGCCATGACCTTGCTAACTTCGTGCATTCTTCTTATTTTTATGATGTTTTTATAATTGCCTTGAGCGATTTGGGCAAAATGCCTAATGGTGGCATTAAGCGGCCGCACCAGAGAGTGATGCAGAGAGATACTCAGCCACAGGATTAATAAAATACCTACAACACCCAAAATGCTAATGGCCTCACGCACATCATAAAAACGCAATTGACTTGCCAGTAACATTTCTTGGGTCTCATCGATCTGCGCTTGCAATAACTGCTGGGCATCCTCATTCATCAACAAATAGAGAGGGGTTAGCTTGTCCTTAATAAGCTTATGGGCAAGCGCAATATCATTGCTACGTAATGCCGAAATGGTCGGTTGCAAGCTTTCCGTCACAAAACGATTCTTGTCGTCTTTAAACTTGTCCAGCTGATTTTTTCTATTTTGACTAAACGAACGTGTAGCGTAGTCATCGAAAATCCTGTTAATAACAGCAATGTTTTTTTCTATTTCGTAAGTGTTTTTTAAAATCACCTCATCAACGGGGGCAAGCAGACTGGTGGTCATATACACATCGTTAAGCTGCATTAATTTCTGGATTTCGGAAACATGATTAAAAGGCACCACGTAATCCCTTAAAACAGTAAGCAGACCCTCGCTATCCTTCTTCATGCCGATAAGGCCCATAGCGCCGATAACAAGTAACAGCATTGACGTGAAAATGATCAGAATCGATAAGCGAACTTTAATGCTAATAGCTTCTAATGAAGAAAATAACCCCAACAGTGTTTTTTTGACGACTTTATCGCCTTGCATTTTTAAATGTCCCGCCTTCCCTTCGCGAAGCTTGCTGTAGAAATCAGCGGCCTCTGCAACTTGTTTTTGGCTGGGTTTGCTGCACACCGACATATAGCCGATCAAAGTATCGTTTTCATAAAAGGGAGTGACATTGGCCAGCACCCAGCAAAAATCGCCGTTTTTGATGCGATTTTTGACTATCCCTGTCCACGGGCGGCCCGCTTTAAGCGACTTCCACAAATCCTCAAAGATTTCTGTCGGCATGTCCGGATGGCGCATTATGTTGTGTGGTGCGCCGATTAGCTCCTCCTTGGTAAAACCGCTAATTTCGATGAAATCCTCATTAGCGTAGGTAATTATCCCGTTGAGGTCTGTTTTGGTAACAATCGAATCAGTCTCTGCAAGGGTATGTTCAATATTGGTAATCGGCATATTAATTTTCATAGGAGCACTTTTTTCTTGGAAATTAAATAACTAACCTGATAGGCAGGGTCGTCTAAAGCGCCTACTGTTGAAGCAATCGCGTAAGTAACCCGACAGTTTCAAAACAGTTCAAACTTGGGCAGACTTGCATCCTGTCCCGATGCGTTATTGGAAGCGGGAGCATGACAGCTTTCAATCGACAAATACTCATCCAACACGCCGCGCATTTGTAGGTGAAGTTCAAGCAAATCGACCTCCGGCCTATTCATCTCCCGCGCAAACGCCTGAAACAGCGCGTTGCGCTTTGCCACGGCATCTTCTATGCGCTCGATACGTTGCCGCACCACGTCCTGGAACTGTACATGGCCAAAAATTTCGGCAAATCCAGCCGCCAGCCTTGTGTTGTACTCGGTCATCACAGTGGATAGCTGCTTGTAATGCTGTTCGCTGTGGCCTTCCTGCAAACTAAGAATGGATTCGACCGCTTTAGCCTCGTCGCTGAGCTTGGCAAGCTCCATGATCAACATCATTGCTGCATTCTCGGTGTCGCCGACCACCTCTTTAAGTTGTATGCCAATGGCTTCGTCGAGGCGCAAATGACTCTCTACCATCAGCACAATCCGCTCACCAAAATGGACACGGCGGGATGCTCTACGCACCAAGTACACGTTGTTGGTTATCAAGATTAACGCGGCCACTATCAGGCCAGCAGCATCCCTATACCCTCCCAACAAACGTTCTAAATCACTCTGAAACACCAAAGCCGCCAAGCCAACCGCAACAAACTGCGCCAATACCCGGTACGTAGCTCGCCGGAACTCTTTACCGGTAATAACCAGAAGTTCAGTTGGTTCGCTATTAGCATTGGTTTTTGCTGACATTAAACTAGGCCCCCGGCAGTACCTGTTTGATGATGCCAAGCAAACCTGTCGGACTCGTCGGTTTGACTACCCAACCGGTCGCGCCCAATTTTTTGGCTTCATCGCGCTTGGCCTGCTGGCTTTCGGTGGTCATTACCAGAATAGGCATAAACCGAAACGCCGGTAACGCCCTGACACTCTGAATCAACTCGATGCCATTCATATTAGGCATATTGATATCGGTGATCATCATGTCAGGCTTGAGACCGCCTTGAAGTTTAGCGAGCGCCTTAACACCGTCATTCGCAGTCTCGATGATAAAACCAACGGCTTCCAGATAAGTTGTAAAGCTCATCAGCACCGTGGCGGAGTCGTCTACGATCAGTATGGTTTTTGCCATGTTATGCTCCTTGTTTCAAATTCAGGGCAGATTCCAGCCAAATACGCAGATTGGCGTCTTTAGGCCAGACGGCAATTGCGGGCTTTACCGCCATGATAACTTGCAGGTTAGCCGCATGCAGATGCTGACAATCTGCAAGGTTCAGTTTATTTTTCGGGTTTTTCATCAACCATTCCAATAGCCCCTCGGCCTCTTCTACGCCAACGCCATCCTGAAACACCGCCACTTTTTTTTGGTAGGTAATTGCCATTACACAAGCTCCTTGGGATTTAAGACCATTAGCACCGAACCGTCGCCCAGCAACGCCGAGCCTGCATAGCCGCCCAGCCCACCAATAATGCCGGTCATGGGTTTGAGGATGATGTCCACGGTTTCTCGAAAGTCGTCCACCAGAATGCCGACGTGTTCGTCATTGATACGCACCACCAACGTCGCCAGTTCGTCATCCCCGTTGGTAAGCGGCTCTGCATCAATCGCCAGCAACTCATTGAGCGCCAATAGCGGCACGATACGGCCACGTAGCACTGTGGTCCGGCGCTTCTTGATGGTGCTAACGGCTGTTCTCGACACACGGACGGTTTCCACCACCATCTCCATCGGCACGCCGAAAATTTGCCGGTCGGATTCAACGATCATCACATTGGTAACCGCCATCGACAGCGGCAGCGAGAGGCGAATCAGCGTACCTTTGCCCACTTCGCTTTCCAATCTGACCGTACCGTTAACTTTTTCCACGGCATTGCGTACTACGTCCATGCCCACACCGCGACCGGAAAGATCGGAAACCACCTCCACCGTGGAGAACCCGGCGGCGAACACCAAATTCACCGCCTCCTGGTCGGTCAATCGCTCCATCGTAACTTCGTCGATAATGCCTTTTTCGTAAGCCTTGCGCTTGATGACATCCGGGTTAATGCCCTTGCCGTCATCGGAGATTTCAATGTAGACCCGATCCGCTTCCTGAGTGGCGCAAATGGTCAGTCTACCGGCAGACGGCTTGCCCGCCGCACGCCGTATTTCCGGCGTTTCGATGCCATGATCCAAACTGTTGCGCACGATATGAATCAACGGATCGGCCAACGCTTCGACAATGTTCTTGTCGGCCTCGGTATTTTCGCCTTCCAATACCAGATTCACTTCTTTGCCCAGTTTTCTGGAAGTATCGCGCACCAATCGAGGGAAACGCTGGAAGATGAACGACACCGGCATCATCCGCACCTGCATGATGGCGCCCTGCATTTCCTCGGCGATACGGTTGATGACCGCATATTGCGTCTTGATCTCGCGAGCCAGTTCTCGCACCCCGTATTGCGTCTCCGCCCGACCGGCAAGATAAGGCAGGCTGTTCTTGGCAACGACCATTTCACCGATCAAGTTCATCAAGTTATCGATTTTGTCCTGATCGACTTTGAGCGTCTTGGGCCCGGTGTAAGCATCTTCGGCGCGTCGCCCAAACTTGCTTTCCGTTGCCGCCTCGATAAGTCCATTACGCACCGGCGCTGCTTTTACCGTCGCAGTTGCCTGGGAATCGGCTTCTTCCGGCAACTGCGCATTCAGCCATAGCAACAGCGGTTCTGCCTTGCCTGTTGCTAAAGCATCGGCCAGCGCCGCTTTTAGCGTCGGCAATAGATCGCCCCGGCCTACAGCCTGATAGCTGGCGGCAAGCGTAGCTGCAACCCCATTCAGCCTGCCTGACAACCAGGTATCGCTATCAGGCAAACTGAGAATTTCGCGTTGCGCCAGCAAGATTTCCTGAAATGCCTGAGCGTCGTCGCCGAACATCCCCTCATCAACGCTAACAGCTTCAACCGCCGACTCCAGCGTCGACCAAATCGGTTGCACTAAGGTACCCAACCATTCGACCAGATAGCGTTGCGCGCGCCGGTTGTCGTGCTCCAGTTCAAGCATCAGCAACAACCAGCGTAATGCTGAAGACAACCACAAATTTGGGGCGGACAGTTCCTGCATGGTGCGGACAATGGCTTCTAGGCCGGACATATCAGCGGCTTTCAGACAACCCAGCGCATCGGCAACAACCCCCTCAAATACTGTTGGACCGTCCTGAAGGTCGCCTTGCGGCACGGCCAACACAATGGGCAGAACCGGGGTGATAGATACCTGTTCCGGGGTATAACGAAATAGTTCGTGCAATTCCTCCTGCGCAGCCGTGGTCAACGCCAGGAATACCAGATTGCAACGATAAGCATCCAGCTCGGTCGGTTGCGGCCAAAGCTCTCGGGATCGTACCGAATACCAGACCGCTTCAGGAATCTGTCGGGCCTGGAAAAAAGGATCTTCCTAGCCTGTCGAAAAACTGATTTAACCTGCTATTAATTTCCCCTCTTTTTGGCTTTCATTTTTAAAAAATTCCTGGCGCTTTTTTCTTACCGTATACGGGATATTCGCCTTCTCCCAGCGTTCTAAATCTACTTGGGA
>JAUYMY010000051.1 GCA_030699385.1 Methylobacter sp. | reverse complement strand
CGGCCACCCGGCCGCGAACAATCGTGTGCTGTTCGCGGTCGGGTGGCCGCTCCCACAATTTTTATCCATTATCTTCGTGTCTTTCTTGTTAAGCAGCCTGTTTATGTTCGTGGGTAAAGCAGCTTTTCGGGCAGACTTTGGAGCACGCTTCGCAGCCGATGCAATCGAGTTTATTTTTTAAACTCATCACCATGCTGTTGTCGTCATCGTCTTCAAAATCGCCGTAATCGTCATCGAAATCATCGGGGTCAAGCGCTTCGGCTTTTTCCACCAGATCAAACACATCGCGCGGGCAGACTTTAAAACAACGGCCGCAGCCGATGCAGGTCTTTTGGTTAATGTCGGTGACATAAGCAGGCGTCCACTCCGTGCCGCCAAAGGTCACGCCGGTTATAAACTCAGACATGGCTATTCTCCTACCGAGGCCGCTTCGGATTGCGCGGCAATCAGTTTCTGGTTGGCTTCGTCCCAGGCTTTGCAGGCTTCAAATGTCGCCTGGGCGATACCTAATAGGTCGCCGTAGCCTTCAGGCAGGCTGTCTTCAATCAAGTCATGCAATACCATGGCTTGTTCATTAGCCAGTCGTTTGGTCTTTTTGACTTCTTTTTCCAGTTTTTTCAGTTCTTCAGACATAAGCGCCCCTCAGTCGGTCGCGGCCGCATTGTATTTTTCAATCAACCCCAGCGCTTTTTCGATGATCTGGTCGCTTTTTTCACGCAGGTCTTCCAGGCTGGAAAAACCGAAACGGTGGGTGTCGCGCAGGATTTTATCGACTACGACCAGCTTGCCGACCATGATCAAGGCACGGCCAAAACCTTCGTGGCTGAGATGAACCATAGGCGCGGCCATCAGCCCGGATTTTTTCTCGATCAATGTTGCCAATGAGTTGTAATAGGCTTTTAAGCGGGCGATGGTGATTTCATCGGGGTCGCCGATCACCGGAATGTCTTTCTTGCGTTCTTTGGTCAATACGAGAGGGTCGATGATCCGGGCTTCCGACCAACCGTCATAGGTATCGTAAGAATCAATTGCGCGTAATTGTTTGATCATGTCTTTGACAATGTCGGAACCTAAATTGACATCGTCTTCTTGTACGACTAATGCGGCAGTGGCCATGTTGTTTTCTCCGTTATGTGCTAATTGCAATGTTGTAATGTGATGTTTCTAGGCGGGACGGGGTTTGCAACCACGTTCCTAACGTTTCTACAATGCTTGAACTTCGTGGCTACATTTAATCCACGCTAAACGTTTCGGACGGGGCAACATGCCCCGTCCGGCATTGGTTCGGGAACTTGGGAACGAGTGAATGCTATTCATCCCAACCTTCATTTTCCATAGCATTAAAACGCTCTGGATCGGGGCCTTTGTGTTGGTTAATTGCTTTTGCCAGCCAGCTCGACGGCCCGGCTTTCATCTCATTTTGCAGGTCAACGATCAGATCCTTAATCTTGCCGCCTTCATGCACCTTGACCGGCTGTATGCCTTTAGCAATCAGCTGGGTAATCGCCGAACCGCCAACGGCCTGGCAATACACCGCCGCGCAGCCGTTCAGCAATTCAATCTTGACCGACAGCTTATCTTCATTCCCATCCTGTTTAAGTTCGCCAAATTGAGCGGCTTCGAGCAATTGCGCAGCGTCCCTATTCACCGCATAAATCGCGAAAGACTTGGCGGAGCCGAAATGCTGGTTGACCGTTTCCATATCGGTGGTGGCAAAGGCTACTTTTAATGCGGTTTCCATAAACTTTTCCTCATCAGTGCCTTGCACAAGTGCCAGGCGTCTGGTTAATGACATGTCGGCGGATAGTTGCTTATTTCGCTGGCCGGTTTTTGGCCGTATATCGAACGGTAAACCGGAATTTCTTCATGCGAAAAATTGATGACCAGGTTGGCCAAATCGAACAGCGTTTGCCGCGAGCCGCGATAACCAATCCGGGTAAGTTGGTAGCCGCCGATGATGTCGTAAAGCGGAAATCCGGCTCTTAAAATCGGTGTACCCAAGCGTTCGGCGGTATCGACCGCATGGGAATTGCCGATCACCAACTGTACTTTGTTGGCTTTGCCGATCAATTCCATATCCTCAAGGTCGCCGATTTTGATGCTGGCGACAGGAATTCTGGGCAACAGCGGCACGTTGCAGGAAGTGACGGCGGCCACGACTTCCGCGCCCATTTCCTGAACTTGCTCGACAAACGCATTCAATAAATCCGCATCGGCCGCAATCGCAATGCGCAACTGGCCGAGCATAAAATGCGTGTCCAGCATGGCGTCCTGTAACTGGGCGCGCTGCCGTTCAATGCGTTCAGGCACATCGTTGCCGCTGATTTCAGCCAAAGCGAACATCAGCGCGTCATTGGCTTTCAGGCCGTAAAGATGGTCGAGGTTGTAGGTCGGCACACCGGTTTTTTGTTCCAGCAATTCGGCCGCTTTGGCTAATGATGGGCCGATAACTACCGTCGCCAGCGCATCGCCTAATGTCGCCATTTCAGATATTAAAGTGCCGCCGATAGTGACCGGGCTGAAATCTTCATCAGTCAAACAGCCATCCAGCGAATCGGAAATGTCCGGCACGAACACCGGCCTAAGCTGGAATTGCTCGAAAATATCCCGCAGCGCTTCGAGGTCGCCGGGCGTCAGCATGTAATTAACCAGGACGTTCACTTGGCGTTTTCGTTTGCCGGGATAAGTCCCCGCTTCTTTGGCATCCGGCACCAAGGCGCGGATAATTTCAGTCAGCGTCGCGGCAAAGCCGGTTTCGACGCTGCCGGTAAAATCGGGCGTATTAACTGCAACCACCGCAACATCGGCAAATTCGGGATTGGCTTCCCGAAATTCCCGGACATTTCTATGCACGTCCGCGCCTTGGGTTTCCGCCAAGCCGGTGGTCAAAATCGTAATCAGCGCGGGGCGCGATTTTTCGGCAATGGTCTTAATGCCTTCAACCACATTTTCATCCGCGCCCATCACCGAGCTGCCTTGGTCCATCGCGGTGCTTTGCAACGGAATAGGCTCCCGGAAATGGCGCACAAAAAACACCTTGGCGAACGCAGTGCAGCCTTGCGAGCCGTGCAACATCGGCATTGCCCGGTTAAAACCCAGTGTCGCCAAAGAGCCGCCAATCGGCTGGCTGGCTTTCAGCGGGTTGACCGAGAGCGCTTTGTTTCTTTTCAGGATGTCAGCCATTGTTCACCTCTTAGTGGGAGCGGCCACCCGGCCGCGAATAATCGTGTGCTGTTCGCGGCCCGGTGGCCGCTCCCACAACTTATGTATATCATAGGAAACCCGGAGAAACTTTCCACGGCGCTGGCGCCCGAACCGCCTCCCAGACCGGGCTTTCAATCGTCAATGCCAGCTGGCGCACCAGCTCCAACATGCCCTGATAGCCCTCATAACCGAATTCGCGCTCCTGGTTAATATCCAAAAACGGCACCTTGGCTTTTAACGCGGTGTACATATTGCGGCCGCCTGCAATCAAAATATCGGCTTTGTAATCATGGACGATTTTCAGCAAGGCTCTCGGGCTGCCGTCGTCAATCATCACCGTGTCTTCGCCCATCAGTTCGCGGATTCTGGCCTTGTCCTCTTCGGTCGATTTTTTGGTGCCGGTCGCAACGACTACCATGCCCAAGTCCTGCAACGCGGAAATCACCGACCAGCTTTTTACGCCGCCGGTAAACAGCAGCACCCGCTTACCTTTCAGGCGCGCTTTCCACGGCTCCAGTTCTTTCTTGATTCGGGTTTCCTCGCGCAATATCAGCGCTTCGGTGCGTTCGGTTAAATCGGGGTCATTAAGCGCCCTGGCAAAATCGCGTAACGACTGGCTGGTGTCGGTAATGCCGTAATAACTGCCTTCAAACCACGGCGTACCGTACTTTTGCTGTAACTTGCGGGCGACATTGACCATCGCTTTCGAACAAACCATCATATTGACTTCGGCCTTGTGCATGGTTTGCACTTCGCGGAACCTTGCATCGCCGGACAAGGTGCATAAGATGCGTAAGCCCAGTTCATCGAACAGCGGCAGCACATGCCAGAACTCGCCGGCAATGTTGTATTCGCCAATCAGGTTGACATCGTGGATGATGATTTCCGCACGTTGCACGGTCAGCGGCAAGGGGTCGGGATCGCGGGTGCCGATCACATGATTGACCATCGCGTCACCGGCAATCCGGTTGCCCAGATTTTTGGTGCCGTAAAATCCGGCAGAATCGATCGGCACGACCGGAACGCCCCAACGCTCTTGGGCGGCTTTGCACACCGCATTAATGTCGTCGCCAATTAAGGCCGGAACGCAGGTGTTGTAAACAAACACGGCGGGCGGCGAGTAAGTATCTATCGCCTGCTTGATGGCATGGAACAAACGCTTTTCCGCGCGCCCCATAATAATGTCTTGTTCGGTCAAATCGGTGGTCATACCGATGCGGTACAAATCCGCGCCGGAAGAGCGCGTGCCCCGGTTGTCCCAGGAACTGCCCGCACAAGCAATCGGCCCATGCACGATATGCGCAACATCGGCAATCGGCAGCAAGGCAATCTGCGCCCCGTCGAACGCGCAGCCGCCCGCCGAAGCGCCGGGTTTGGGTTTGGCGCAACCGGATTTTTCCTTCTTGTTATGCTCACAAGCCGGTTCATCCAGCAGCGCGGCAATGTCTTTAGTTGATTTCATCGGCTTGACCCATAGCTTTGTTTATTTAAGCTAAAGCAAGCGTTGTGCCATTTTGTAGAGCATTGAAATTATTGAATTTTGATGGCGTTTTCTTTGTAGGAAAGCTGACAAAACAGGTAAGTGAATATGACAAGCGGGCTGATTTCTGCAATTGCGCCCAATAGAGAACCCACTGTGTTGCTCGACGAGATAAACTACCTTCACCGGAACGAGACATAAAAAAACCACCCAACCCCGTGGGATTGGATGGTTTGTTGGACTTCGTTAAACTATAGTAATCTCACTCCCTATCATCAGCCGTCATCAACTGTGCGGCGAGTGCGTGATCGGAAAAGGTTTCTAACGCTTGGCCTATTTGCTCGCAGTGTCCGCCTTGGGCTTCATAGTTGTGTTTAAAATCATGAATAAACTCCATCACGGTATGGTCGATCATGTAGCCATCTCTGAAATCGAAAATGATCGTTTTGCCGGGCTCTATGTCGGCAAGCGCTTTTTTTAGCGGCAGGAAGTTTGAAAACAGCGCCGAACCTAATAACTTGATGACACGCGTGTCATCATTGGGTTGTTGAAGGGTGAAATGAATCTTGAACAGGTTGCTGAGCCAAACGCCGCGCACGCGGTTAATAGCCAGTTTGACCACAATCCCTAAGGCGACACCGGCCAATAAATTCAAGGCTAATACGCCGACAATGGTGACGATAAACATTAAAAACTGCTCTTTGCCGATAGTCATGACGCGGGTGAAAGTGGCCGGCGAGGCGAGACGGTAACCGGTATAAACCAGTAAGGCTGCTAATGACGCCAGCGGAATGTTGTTGATTAGACCGGGGAATAACACGACAAACAGCAGCAACAACAAGCCGTGAAAAAAATTAGACCAGGCTGTTTTTGCACCATTATTGACATTTTCCGAACTGCGCACGATTTCGGCAATCATCGGCAGGCCGCCAATGAAACCGGCAACCAGATTGCCTAGGCCGACCGCTTTTAAATCGCGGTCAAGGTCGGAGCTGCGCTTATAGGGATCGAGCTTGTCGACCGCTGTGGTACTCAGTAGACTTTCGAGACTGCCCACTAAGCTGATGCTGAATACGGCTTCCCAAAAGGCGAGGCTGAACAGTTTGGAAAAATCGGGAAAATAAAAGTCGGCGGAAAATTTGTCGGAAATCGACACTAGAAAATTGGACCCGTTGACTGCCGCATCGTGAGCCAGATCAAAATGCCACGCAAACAACATGCCTACCAGCACGACGATGAGCGGAGCCGGAATCCGGCTGTTGATGAGCGGCCAGATCATCAGTATCAGCAGCCCTAAAAAGCTGATCAGCACTATTTCTGCGTTCATGTTCAGCAAGCTATGCGGAATCTGGGCGATGACCGAAAACAGGCTGCCGGTTTCGGGCGTGACACCGAGCATAACGTGGGTTTGCGTGGCGATGATAATCAGCCCAATCGCCGCCAACATGCCATGCACCACCGAGGCGGGGAAAAATGAACTCAGTTGGCCGATTTTATAGACGCCCATCAATATCTGTAACACACTGGCCACGACAATGGCCGCCAGCGTATAGCGGTAGCCGGCCATCAGGTCGCCTTCGCCCAATGTTTGCACCGCCGCCAACACCACGACAATCAAACCGGCAGCCGGGCCGTTAATGGTCAGATAGGAACCGCTGATACGCGACACCAACAGGCCGCCAACAATCGCGGTGATAATGCCGGCCGAGGGCGGAAATCCTGAGGCTATAGAGACGCCGAGACATAAGGGCAAGGCAATTAGAAAGACTAAAAAGCCGGACTGTAGGTCACTACGCCAGTTTTCTGTTAATCCGGCAATACCGGTTTTGGGTAACGTTGACGGAGAAGGTTTACTCATGGGCTGCCTCGTTGGTTCAAGTAAGGGGGGTTATTTCAAGCGCCGCATAGCTTAAACCATAGCCCGGCTTTCAGGCTTCATTATTGTCATTTTGGGGTTAGGATTTGGTATCAAAATTGGCTACCCACTTAAGCTGGGACAGTTTTAAGCGAGTGGCTGGGAACGCCAAGCTCCACCCTCAATAATTAATACTGCCGAGCTAGGGCTCGGCGTTCCCGGTTATTTGTCGATTGTCCCGGCTTAAGTGGGTAGTCGCAGTTCGGCCTATTTCTCGTCTAACATAAGCCGAAAACGTGACTATTCAAAGCCTATAGATTTATCCGATCGTTGGTAACTTACTCATTAATTCTTTACCTTACCGCAACCAATAATCGACCAGTAACCCTAAAAATACCGCCAAACCGAACCAGTTGTTGTTCAAAAATGCCTTAAAACACAGCGCTTTTTCCCTGTTCAAAATCAGTTTTTGCTGGTAAATCGACAAGCCCGCCGCGACTAACAGCCCACCGTAATAAGGCCAGCCGCTCTGCGCCATTTGGCCGACGGCAAGCAGCAGGCCGATTATCACCAGCTGCAAACCGGCCATGATATGGCGATCGTAAGCGCCGAACAGAATGGCGGTCGATTTAACGCCGATTTTTATATCATCATCCTTGTCCACCATGGCGTACATGGTGTCGTAAACCAACGCCCATAACACCACGGCCAGATACATCACCCAAGCCACCGGCGGGATGCTGTTGGTTTGCGCGGAAAAAGACATCGGTACCGCCCAGCCGAACGCGATGCCTAAATAGGCTTGCGGCAACTGAGTGTAGCGTTTCATAAACGGATAGCTGGCGGCCAAAAAAGCGGCGACAAAGGACAATAAGATGGTGTAAATATTCAGCAATAACACTAGGCCGAACGCGCATAAACACAGCAGCACAAAAACAATCAGCGCTTCTTTTGGCGTCACTTTGCCGGCGGCGATAGGGCGCTGTTTGGTGCGCTCGACATGCGGGTCAAAATTGCGGTCGGCATAATCATTAATCACGCAACCGGCGGCGCGCATTAACACTACGCCCAGACAAATCACGGTTAAAACCAGCCCGTCAGGTTGGCCGTCGCTGGCGACCCACAGCGCCCACAATGCCGGCCACAACAAAATCAGGATGCCAATAGGTTTATCAAAGCGTGCCAGTAGCCAGTATTGTTTAAATCGGTCGAGTGCAGTGTCTATCATGGTGATTGCCTTTTTCAGCGCCTGAGTTTTATTGAAAATGTTGTTTAGCCACAGAACAACACAGATGGCTGTTAATTATAAAGCAGTCGTTTGAAAGTTGGAGTCTATCCAAAATTCATCAGTGAGTGTGATTGCGTTTCCCTGGTGTTTGACCTTTCTAAGTGATTTACGCATAACAATGTGCGTTTCAGTGGCTGCTATTACTTTATTTAATCGCCAAGCAATGCTAAAGTAATTGCCTATTAAAACACTAGGTATTTATCTTGATGCCTGGTGCCGGCAGTCCACACCTTACCTCAACTTTAACTTAGGAGAATCTCATGGCTTTTGAACTTCCTGCTTTACCTTATGCAAAAGACGCGTTAGCACCTCATATCTCTGCTGAAACACTTGAGTTTCATCATGGCAAACACCATCAAACTTATGTCACCAACCTGAACAATCTGGTTCCTGGAACCGAATTTGAAGGCTTGTCGCTGGAAGAAATCATAATGAAATCATCCGGCGGTGTTTTCAATAACGCGGCGCAAATCTGGAACCACACGTTCTATTGGAACAGTTTGGCACCGAATGCAGGCGGCGAACCTACTGGCGCGTTGGCCGATGCGATTAACGCCACTTTCGGTTCTTTTGCAAAATTCAAAGAAGAATTCACCAAATGCGCAGTGACCACATTCGGCTCAGGTTGGGCGTGGCTGGTACAAAATGCCGACGGCAGTTTGGCACTGGTCAGCACCAGCAATGCCGGCTGCCCGTTAACTACAGGCCAAAAACCGTTGTTGACTTGCGATGTTTGGGAACATGCGTATTACATCGATTTCCGCAATGCGCGTCCGGCTTATCTGGAAGCATTTTGGGCATTGGTTAACTGGGATTTTGCTGCAAAAAACTTTGCCGCTTAATGCCGAAACCCGACTAGACGCAAGCGTTATGGGGTTTCATACCTATTGCGTCGTAGCCGTTTTTAAGTAGTATAAGAAACCTCCTGCATCGGTCGATGCAGGAGGTTTTTTTATGGGAGCAATAAAATGGCTACAGTTTTAATTACGGGTGCCAATCGCGGATTGGGTTTGGAATTTTGCCGCCAATATGCGGCTGACGGCTGGCAGGTCATCGCCTGTTGCCGCAACCCCGATGACGCGTTTGATTTGAATAACCTTGCCGGCCAGTATCCGTCGCTTCAGCTGGAAGCGTTGGATGTTTCGGCGCTTGAGCAAATTGATGCGTTGTCGCGAAAATTGGCCGCTTCGTCGATTGATGTGCTGATTAACAATGCCGGCATTTATGCCGACACTAAAAACAACGGTTTTGGTCAGTTAGATTATCAGGCATGGGCTCAATCGTTGTTGGTCAATACCCAAGCGCCAATGAAAATGACGGAAGCCTTGCTGCCGCAAATCGGGCGCAGCGATAAAAAACTGATTGTAAATATCAGCAGCCTGATGGGCAGCATTGCCGATAACGACAGCGGCGGCAGCATTTTTTACCGCTCCAGCAAGGCGGCGCTCAATGCGGCGATGAAAAGTCTGGCGATTGAGCTTCAACCCCAATCCATTGGTGTATTGATTTTGCATCCGGGTTGGGTCAGAACCGATATGGGCGGCCCTAACGGCTTAATCGATGCCGAACAAAGCGTTGCCGGAATGCGCACGGTGTTAGAGCATTTTTCCTTGGCGCAATCCGGCAGCTTCGTCAAATATGACGGAACCGCTATGCCATGGTGAACGCTATGCTGAAAAGAATTTTGATTTTATCGGCGCTGTTGCAAGGCGCAGCTTATGCCGAGATACCCGAGTCGATTAAAGTGCCTGAAGGCTACGTTGCCGTATTGACAGCACATGCAAAAGGCGACCAGATTTACCAATGTAGCGTTAATGAAGGCCAATATTCATGGCAAACGCTGGCGCCTGATGCCAAGTTGTTTGACGATCACGGCGCCATTATCGGCAACCACCGTGCCGGGCCGCTGTGGGAATATAAGGAAGGCAGCCGCGTGCTCGGACGGGTGCTGAAGAAAATCGACCAGACGCCCGGTTCGGGCATTGCCTGGTTGCTGGTTGAAGTGGTGTCCCACGAGGGCGATGGCTTATTTGCCAACGTCCGTTTTATTAACCGCATCAATACCCAAGGCGGGTTGCCGCCTGCATCAGCTTGCGACGCCAATCATCTGGGCAGCGAAAAACGGATTGCCTATACGGCGGATTATGTTTTTTATGGGCGATAAGGGTAATTCCCCAGTTATGTAAAAGTAGTGTGGGTGGGGAAGTTAGGTAATTTCTAATAAAAAATGTCCCTGATAATCGAAAGCTGTAGAAAAACAGAGTCCACGCTTATCACGAAAGACACGAAAAAAAGCTGTAAAAATAATAGCTTTGCTTATTTTCGTATCGCATGTAGATACCTAATTTTGGCTTTTCGTGCTTTTCGTGTTTTTCGTGGACAATTATTTGGGGCTGTTTTTTTCAGAAAATCGCCTTAGCAATAATTCTAACGCTTGCGCCGTTGCACCGTTTGCGGGTCGACGGTGATTTGGCGATAAATTTCCACTCTGTCGCCATCTTTTACCACGCTGTCCAGCGGGGTGATTTTGCCGAATATGCCGACTTTTTGGCTGGCAAGATTTATTTCAGGATACAGTTTTAACAGGCCGGACAGCTTGATGGTTTCCTCTATCGTGCTGCTGTCCGGCACTTCCAGACGCATCCACAGCTGCCTATCCGATTCTGCATAACAAACGCCGACGTTCATGATTCCTCCTCTGCAATTGCGGGGCTTAATACGGTTACCGGGACTTTTCTTTGTGCCAGTTTTTGGTCTATTAGGCGTTTGCCGACGATTAAAAAAGCCAGCATGATGAAGCCGCCGGGCGGCAATGCCATTAATAAAAAACCTTTGTAATTAGGGATGACGGTGATTTCCAAAAACCTGAACGATTCGCCCAGCAACACCGAGGCATTGGCGAACAGCGTGCCCGATGCGCTGATTTCTCTTGCCGCGCCGAGCACAACCAGAACTAGGGTAAAACCCAAGCCCATCATCAGGCCATCCCACAACGCATGTTTCACCGGCTGTTTGGACGCGAAAGCTTCAGCGCGGCCTAATAAAGCGCAGTTGGTGACTATTAACGCAATGAACAGACCCAGCACTTTATACAACTCGTGCGCCCAAGCGTTCATCAAAATATCGACCAGAGTCACCAATGCGGCAATCAGCAATACAAAAATCGGGATGCGGATTTCGCTGGGGATTAAATGCCGCGCCGCTGAAATTAGGCCGTTCGAGGCGATGATGACCACCAGCGTGGCGAGTCCCATGCCCAAGCCGTTGGTCGCAGTCCCCGTGACGGCGAGTAAGGGGCACAACGCCAAGTTTTGCCCGAACACGATGTTGTTGTTCCAAATGCCGTCGGTGGCGATTTTGCGGTAAGTCTCCGATAAAAACATGGGCGTGCTCCTCAAGGATTAATCAGTTGTTCTTGATGCGCTTTAAATAACTGCAAGCCGCGATAAATCGCCTGCACCGACTTGCGCGGGGTAATGGTCGCACCGGCAAATTGGTCGAATTCGCCGCCGTCTTTTTTGACCGCCCATTGTTGTTTGCTCAGGTTTTCCAGCGAACGGCCTACAAAGTTCAATATCCAATCCGATTTGGCGACTTCAATTTTATCGCCCAGCCCCGGCGTTTCTTTGTGACTGAGTACGCGCACACCCAGAATATTAGCGTTACGGTCTATGCCCATGATCATGTTGATCGCGCCGGAATAGCCGTCGGGGGCGGTAAACTTAAAGCACACCGCGCTGACCTGGCCGGATTTTCTGGCGATATAAACGGTAGTTTCGTTCGCGCCGATGTTGTAGTCAGCGGACGGAATGGTCAGCGTGTCTTTTAGCATGTCGTTGTCGTAAAGCGCGGTGGGCACCACTTCTTCGAGCGACTTTTTTAAGTCTTCATCAAGCCGTTGTTGAATCGTGCCTTCGGTGCTGCAATTAGTGACGCCCAATAACACACTGGCAATTAAAGCAAATCCTGCCAAAATGCCGGTTTGAAATTCCAGCTTGGGTCTGAGTTGAGCCAAATGCGACGGCTCCAGCCAGTTTTTCAGGTATTTCCGGTACACGGCGATTTTTTTCTTTAAGCGTTCGATGGTTGCTGGGTCAAGTTTCATGGCTTACGCTCGGGTTTAAGATTCTTGTTTATATCTTAAGTTGTGGGAGCGGCCACCC
>JAUYMY010000040.1 GCA_030699385.1 Methylobacter sp. | reverse complement strand
TTTCCCAGAAATTGAAAAGTATAGTTGCTGTATCTATTGGGTTGCGGCTATTTTTGATGGGGTTTGCGCCAAATGTAGCAAACCCCATCAAATATACCCCTACATGCCCGGATACCCCCCTAAAAACTGGGAAACTTCAGTATAATTTATTCATTAGCAGTTGCTCCAAAAGTGAGAGCCGTAGGGCGGTTTCGCGCAGCAAACCGCCACACACGCACCACGCCGATGACATCCTGCCGAAGTTATGGTGGATTGCCTACGGCGAATCCACCTTACAGCGTTACCAAGTTGGAGCTCTCATCGTTATACACAAGTACATGGATAACATAAATGCAACCCGGAGGGTTTGCCAGCTGTTAGCCGGGGGTTGAGCGTAGCGACACCCCCGGTACTGTTTCGTGTTCTTCCTGTTCTTCGTGGTGGATTAAGTTGCCTTAATCTGCCGAAACGTCAAATTAATCCTTGGCGTTTTCGGTTTTTTCGTTTTTGGCACCGAATGCAGCCAGTGTTGCTGCAAGCTGCCGGCCATCAGCAATAAATCGCCGTGGCTCAAAACCACATCCAATTTTTCCGACTGTGTTTTATGATGCAGTTTGAATAAACGCGGGTCGCCCAGGCTGAGTGAGGCAATCAGCGGATTTTCTCCCAGTTCTTTTTCATCATCGGCATGGCAGCCCATTGAGTCATTGCCGTCACGGTAAAGATTAGCCAGCACGCTATTGAATGCACATTGGCATTGCCGCTCCACTTTTTCCCTGATGGTTTGTAGCGTTGGCGTCCACGCTAGCGGCTGATGATTAACGCCCGAATAGCGATACCAAGCTTCCGCATTTCCATACCAGCACATCAGCCGGGGCACTTTAACCCAACGACCATAGATAAAAATGCGTTCTTCCTGCCAATCCAGTTCGGTTTGTAATTGCGAAAACAGCAGATCCGCCTCGGCCCTGCTGTAAAAATTGTTGTACAAATACAGCTCGCCATCAACTGGGACAAGGTTGGCTGACATTAACGCGCCGCAAAAAACCGTTTCATTACCTTGATCATATAATGGTGGTCCAACACGCCGGCACTTTCCCGGATGCTGTGCATCGCCCACATTGGGCTGCCGACATCGATTGAGCGAATGCCCAGTTTGGCCGAGGTAATCGGCCCGATGGTGCTACCGCAGGGTAGGTCGCAGCGGTGCGAATAGCTTTGATACGGCACGCCGACTTGTCCGCACCAATCGGCAAACATCGCCATCGAGACGCTTTCCGAGCTGTATCGGTGATTGGCGTTGACTTTAAGCACCGGGCCTTGATTGACGCTGACTTTGTGCTCGGGATCGTAGGCATTGGGGAAGTTGGGTTGATAAGCGTGCGCCATGTCGGCGCTGATCATGAAGCTTTTTGCCAGCGCCCGTGCCATATCTTCACTGCCGGTAGCCGTCGCTAAGGCGATACGCTGGAGCACATCGGGCAGGAAGCTGCCGTCGGCGCCTTTGTTGCTTTGGCTGCCGATTTCTTCATGGTCGAACAGCGCGCAGACCCGTGTGCTGTCCGCTTGCGGCGTGGCATCATCGAGTAAGGCCTGTAATGCAGCATGACAGGAAGCCAGATTATCCAGCTGGCTGTTGGCATAAAACTCGCTGTCCGCGCCCCAAAAAGCGCCTTTTTGGGTGTCGTAAACGGCCAAATCCCAGGATAAGATGCGTTCTGCGGCTAGGCCGGTTTGCTGTTGCAACAGTGTTGAAAAATAGGCGGGCGGCAGTTGCTCTTCGGCCGATGTCGACAAAATCAGCGGCAATTCAATTTGCTTGTGCAATTTTAGGCCGTCTTCATTGACGGCCCTGTTCATGTGAATGGCCAAATTAGGCAAACGCAGTAGCGGTTGGTCGAATTTGACCAGCAAGCTGGCTATGTCATCCTGCTCGTTTTTATAAGCAACACGTCCGGCCAGGCTCAAATCCCGGTCGGTAAAGGTTGCCAATATCGGGCCGCCGTAAATTTCGACGCCCAGCCGTAACAGGCCATCGGTGAGGCTGGCCGCATTCGGTTTGATACGCAAACCGGGCGAGTCGGTATGTGCTCCGATGATGTTAAAGCCGGTTTCGGCCAGCGGTTTTTGCCCCACGATAAATAGCACGATAGAGGAATCATCGCGCACCACGTAATAGCGCCCGCCCGCTTGCAGCGTCCATTTGGCGCTTTCATCGAGGCGTTGCCATGCCGGCGTTTGGTTGGCAAGCCGGTTTTCGATGGTGTCGACCACATGCCAGGGGCTTGGGCTGGCATCGATAAAGTCCAGTAAATCGTGTACTTGTTGCCTAGCGCTCATGATCGCTCTTTCAAGTCTAAGGCTGCTGAATTGATGCAGTAACGCAGTCCTGTCGGTTGCGGGCCATCTTCAAAGACGTGGCCCAAATGCGCCGAGCAAGATTTGCAAGTCACTTCAACGCGGCGCATCCCGTGGCTGACGTCAGCATGTTCTGCCACGCTGTGCTCGGACAGTGCCGCCCAAAAACTCGGCCAACCGGAGCCGGAATCGTATTTAGTTGTTGAGTCGAACAAGGCATTGCCGCAGCAAATACAGTGGTAAATACCGTCTTGTTTGCAATCGGCGTATTTGCCGGTAAACGGCGGTTCGGTGGCTTTCAGGCGGCAAATGTTAAATTGCTCAGGGGTCAGTTTTTGTTGCCATTGTGCATTTTCATCGTGTTCTTTGTCGGTCATCGGTTTACCTCATAACAAGCATTTATCAGGATGCGTATTGTACGCGTTCAAGCGAGCATAGCCAAAAGGCAGGCCGTCATCATTGAGATCAAGGAAAAACAACGATTAGTTATGATTTTTGCCTATGTTACAATGCAGCCGTTCATAAATTTTAAATACGTGATTAATCATGACAGAAGAAATGGCTAGCGGAATTGAATTAATGTTTGTCGGCATGGGCATTGTGTTCCTGTTTTTGACTATGTTGGTATTTGCTATCAACCTGATGTCGGCATTGGTTCAACGTTATCTTCCGGAAACCCCGGTATCAAAAACAGTCCCCGGCATCACCACCGATATTGACAAAAGCGTAGTCGCCGCCATAACCGGCGCCGTACACCAATACCGAAAAAAGCATCATTAACGACTTTCAACGTTAATGATTAAAAATTTATCTAAGGTTTCAGGAGAAACAACAAGCATGTCCACCACTATAAAGCAGCCCTTAGGTATCACCGAAGTCGTACTGCGTGATGCCCATCAATCCATTTTGGCGACACGGTTACGCATCGAAGATATGCTGCCTATTTGCGCAAAACTCGATCAGATCGGTTACTGGTCTATTGAGTCTTGGGGCGGCGCCACGTTTGATGCCTGTATCCGCTATCTGGGCGAAGACCCCTGGGAAAGGTTGCGCCTGCTGAAAGCGGCGATGCCCAACACGCCGCAGCAAATGCTGTTTCGCGGCCAGAATATTCTGGGCTACCGGCATTATGCCGATGACGTGGTCGACAAGTTTGTCGAGCGCTGTGTGATCAACGGCATTGATGTGTTCCGTGTGTTTGATGCGATGAACGACATGCGCAATATCGACCATGCGATCAAGGCCGTGTTGCGCACCGATGCCCACGCCCAAGGCACCATTTCCTATACCACCAGCCCTGTACATACGCTGGATTTATGGGTGGCTCTAGGCAAACAGATCGAAGACATGGGTGCGCATTCGATTTGCATCAAAGATATGGCCGGATTGCTCAAACCTTACGAGGCTTTTGAGCTGGTCAGCCGGTTGAAAAAAAGCACCCAAATTCCGATTCATTTGCATTGCCATGCCACCACGGGTTTGAGTGTGGCGACCTTGATTAAAGCCGCCGAAGCCGGTGTGGATAATGTCGATACCGCCATTTCCTCGATGAGCATGACTTACGGCCACAGTCCCACCGAAACCATCGTTGCCAGCCTGCAAGGCACCGGCCGCGACACCGGCCTGGATTTAGTTGAAATGGAAGCGATTGCCACCTATTTTCGCGACATTCGCAAAAAATACGCACACTACGAAGGCAGCCTGAAAGGCGTCGATAGCCGTATTTTGATTTCCCAAGTACCGGGCGGCATGTTGACCAACATGGAAAGCCAGCTGAAAGAACAGGGCGCTGCCGACAAGTTCGACGAAGTCATGTTGGAAATCCCCCGTGTCCGCGAAGATTTGGGCTTTATTCCGCTGGTCACGCCGACCTCGCAAATCGTCGGCACCCAGGCCGTGCTCAACGTGATGAACGGCGAACGTTATAAAAACATCACCAAGGAAACCGCCGGCGTCTTAAAAGGCGAATACGGCGCCACACCGGCACCGGTCAATAAAGCTCTGCAAGACAAAGTGCTAAATGGCGCACAGCCTATTACTTGCCGCCCCGCCGATTTGCTTGAGCCGGAAATGGACAAGTTGATTGCTGAAGTGCGCGAAAAAGCGCAGGCCGAAGGTGTAAGCCTGGCCAACATCGAAGAAGACGCATTGATTAACGGCTTGTTTGCGCAAGTCGGCTGGAAGTTTTTGGCGAATCGGGGCAATCCGGCTGCTTTTGAAGCCGCGCCCGATGCGCAGGCTTTAGCGGCTGTTAATGCGCCTCAGGCAAGTCCGGGCAATACAAATGCTCAGCCGCAGACCGAATCGTATACGGTCAATGTCGACGGCAGGAATTTTAGCGTCATCGTTGGCGCCAATAATGCCGCGTTGTCGATACAGCCGTTTATCACTGCACCGAATCCTGAAGTGACGCCCGGCAGTGGCTCCGTGGTTGAATCGCCAATGTCCGGCAATATTTTAAAAGTCCTGGTGACTGTCGGCAGCGTCGTTGCTGAAGGCGATGTCGTGGTCATCATGGAAGCGATGAAAATGGAGACCGAAGTGCGCTCTAAAGTGGCCGGTATCGTCAGTGCTGTCTATGTCAAAGAAGGCAGCGCTGTTTCCGGTGGCGATGTGTTGCTGTCTTTATAAAAATTTACTGGATATAAAGGGCGGTCAACCGGCCGCCCCCTAAATGATTTAATCAAGAGACCCGTATGGAAAATCTCGTTTCACTTTGGCAAAGTACCGGTATTTATAACTTTACCGGCGGTCAGGTCTTTATGATGCTGATCGGTTTTTTACTATTGTTCCTGGCCATTAAAAAAGGCTTCGAGCCTTTGCTGCTATTGCCGATAGGCTTTGGCGCCATACTCAGCAATATCCCGGTTGCCGGTATCGCCGAAGAAGGCGGTATTTTGTACTACCTGTATTTCGGCATTAAGCTTGGCATTTTCCCGCTGCTGATTTTTATGGGCGTGGGCGCAATGACCGACTTTGGCCCAATGCTGGCGAACCCTAAAACCTTGTTGCTGGGCGCGGCGGCGCAGTTCGGCATTTTCGCCTCATTGCTCGGCGCGTTGGCGTTGAACATGATTCCGGGACTGGAATTTAGCTTAAAAGATGCCGCCGCCATCGGCATTATTGGCGGTGCCGACGGCCCGACCGCCATTTATGTCGCGTCAAAACTGGCGCCTGATTTGTTGGGTGCGATTGCGGTTGCGGCCTATTCCTATATGGCTCTGGTGCCGCTGATTCAACCGCCGATCATGCGCGCCTTGACCACGGAAGATGAACGCAAAATCGAAATGCAGCAATTGCGTGTGGTCAGCAAGACTGAAAAAATCGTCTTTCCGTTAATGCTATTGATCATTTGTACCTTGCTGCTGCCCTCAGCTGCGCCTTTAATCGGCATGTTCGCTTTAGGTAATTTGATGAACGCTTGCGGCGTAGTTGAGCGCCTGAGCCAAACAGCCCAAAACGAATTGATCAACATCGTTACTATTTTCTTAGGTTTGGCGGTAGGTTCAAAACTCAGCGCCGAAGCCTTTTTGCAAGTCAAAACCTTAGGTATCTTAGGGCTTGGCGCCATTGCTTTCAGCATAGGCACAGCGGCTGGCGTGATCATGGCGAAAATCATGAATAAGTTCAGTAGCACCCCGATTAACCCGCTGATTGGTGCCGCCGGTGTTTCCGCCGTGCCGATGGCGGCGCGGGTCGCCAACAAAATGGGTTTGGAGAGCAATCCGCATAACTACCTGTTGATGCACGCAATGGGGCCTAATGTCGCCGGAGTGATTGGTTCGGCGGTAGCGGCCGGTATTTTGTTGAGTTTGGTTAAATAATGCTGATAGGCGAAGGGCGGCTATTTTCGCCCTCCGCCTGATTTTTTATTGCGTACTTTGATCAATGTCCTGACGCTGTTGTTCGGCGGCATCCTCTCTCGCTGCCAAGCTCTGCTTGGTGGTCATGGCAAGCAGAGCTTGAGGGTATGCGTTCCCAAGCTGGAGCTCTCATGTTTATACACAAGTATTCCGGTTCACAATTTTGGGCGTTTGGGAACGCGTGAAAATAGATGAAATTTGTGGGAGCGGCCACCCGGCCGCGAACAATCGCGCACTATTCGCGGCCGGGTGGCCGCTCCCACAACTTATGTATAACGATGAGAGCTGGAGCTTGGGAACGCATACCGCCACACACCACACCGATAACATCCTGCCGAAGTTGTGGCGGATTGCCTACGGCGAATCCACCTTACAGCGTTGAATCGCTTGAACCGCCTTGCGGGCTTTCATATCCTTGGCGCTTTGCCCGCAGCTATGCTGAATTTACCCACAGATTCTGCTGAGGAGCCAAATTTTGTATGATCGTGCCAGTTGTTACGAGCACATGGGAAATGTCGGTTAAACCAACTCCCCTAATCGGAGTGTTGCGTCTGTAGTTGTAAACCGATATCCGGTTGATGCAGACACCCACTACATATAGAGCAACCGACGTGCCATGCTGGCACCGCCAAATCGTCTGCTTCTGACCCTTATCGGACATCGAAAAAGTCATTGATAGGACAAAAACGTTAGACGCCCTGGACTTCCAGAGCTACCATCAAGCTCTTTTAGAACTGACATCTATTCTCCCTTAACCCTTAACCCTTAACCCTTAACTACTGATAATAATTCCATGAACACGAATAGTCGCGTTGAAGCTCTTTCAATCAAATTAGATGAAAGCGAGTCTAAAAGACTTCATTTGATGGACCTGCTTGATCTAATTCAAGAAATTGTCCACAGCCTGAATGCTGGCATGTCCATCAATGAGGTCATTCACACGACGCTCAAACGGCTTTTCAAAAAATTTCCAAATCATCGTGTTTCATATTCTACCGTTTCCGGCAAAGGAGTGCTGAAGGTCCTTGAATCGTTCACTCCTGATCAGATGCCGGATATCAAAGGCGTTGAAGCGGACCTTAACGTAGCTGATGACTACTTATCCCGCCTGCAAAGTCATGAAACCCTCGCTGTCGAAGATGTATATAAATACACGATGTTTGATGTTTTGCATGACGCGATGAAGGCCGGAAATACCAGAGCTGTTTTAGATGTTCCCCTATCTCATAGTGACGACTTAGTCGGAATAATCTGTCTGGACTCTAGCGAAAGACATCGTTGGTTAGACGACGAAATCCAAACGGTCACGGAAGTGGCGGCACTTCTGGAAGTGTCGATTCGGGAAGCGAAAATCCAGGCAGAACGCCAGGCGATGGCAGAACGTTTGGCCGATCACGCTCTGCACCTAGAACATATCGTCCAAGAACGAACTATGGAGCTGGAGAAGGCGAAAACGGAAGCCGAGGAATTGGCCCGTTCAGACCCCTTAACAGGTCTAAACAATCGACGGGCTTTTTACCAAGATGTTGGCCCGGTATTCAACTTGGCACAACGCTCAGGCTTTCCCTTTTCCGTGCTGATGATGGATATCGACTGGTTTAAGAACATCAACGACACCCACGGACACGACGTAGGGGATATCGTGATTTGTATGCTTGCGGATGTTTTGCGGAGCACCGCAAGGAAATCAGATGTTATTGCTCGTTGGGGCGGTGAAGAGTTCATCATCGCGTTATCGGAAGTTAGCGGGCCAAGTGCCGTAGAGTATGCCGAGAAAATCCGCCATAAGGTCAGCACACTATCTATAAACGGCGTCCGCGAAGCACCGCATTCATTCACAGTCAGTGTTGGAGTCGCGGAGTTAAATGGTGACATTGAAAATATCGACGCGTTAATCGCACCAGCGGACAAGGCTTTGTATCAAGCGAAAAATACGGGACGAGACAAAGTAGTATTAGACCAACGCCGGACGGGGCATGTTGCCCCGTCCGAAACGTTTAGCAAGGATTAAATGTAGCCACGAAGTTCAAGCATTGTAGAAACGTTAGGGACGGGGTTGCAAACCCCGTCCCGCCTAGGGTGAACTCTATTTCTCTACAGACTACGATCATTCCGGGATATTCTTTCCTGGAAATAATCTGATATGCGGATACTTTAGTCTTTCGCCTAATTTTTATTGCGCCGCTTCAATCATGCGCCGCCCATCCCAAAACTGCGATCTTTTGACGGCATCGGCTATCTGCGTCATGCCCTGTTCCACGCCGCCTGTTAATTGGTTTAGGCATTTTTTCGCTAATACACCTGCATTATCGGCAATGGCTTGGCCTTGCGCCGGTAATGTCTGCACCGTCATGGACAGCTTGTCGTAGCAGATTTTGCCGGGATAAACGACTTTGTGTTCAATGATATAACGGCTGCTTCTGACCTTATTGTCGACCAATCCGGTTGTTTCATTGACCCATATTCTGGCCGGTTCGACGACCCATTGCTCAAAATACCTGACCGCCTGATCGGGGCATTGCTGAACCTTACCCGAAGCGGCATTAATGCCTTCGTTAAGCAATATTTTTTGCTTGCCGATCAGCGCCCTGGCTTCGTTGGCGATGCCTTGGATGACGGTAATTTGTTGCTGGATTTGCGTTAAAGCCGGGCTGATTATTTTTTCATCAAACCCGTTGATAATGTGGTCTTTGCATTGGTGAATGGTGGTAATCGCCTTTCCTAACAACGAATGCTCGGCATAGGCCAATTTCGATTCCAATTCATGAATCCTTAAATCGCGCTCAGCTAAAGATTGATTCAGCAGCAGGATGGTTTGCTTGTCTTGTTTCAGTTGTTCGGAAAGTTTGGCGACCTCCTTTTCCAATTTTGTCAGCTTCGCCAGTCTGCTTGTTTTCGTGCCATTATGAGTCGATGCCATGTCTACGCCCCTCTTATGTAATTGTTTATATTTATTATTATGTGTTACGGTCAAACGGGGTTATAGATAACAAAGCGGCGCTTTAAAGTCAATGAAATTGACCGTGGCTGTTTTGTTCAGTGATAAAACGCCGTCATACCTGCCGGGATGACGGCGTTTTTTGCAGAGCGGGGGGAGTGGAAATTGGTCGAGCTAATTATTGCGTACTTTGATCGATGTCCTGACGCTGTTGCTCGGCGGCATCCTCAAGCATTTGCTCAACCTGTTTTGATTTTTCCAAGGTATCCCGCTGAGTTTTTAGCAGTTCAGTACCAGTCGTTTTAGTCGGCTTGTTGTCTTGATTCTTGTCGTCTTGGTTGCAACCGGCCATTGTTATCAGCGCCAGCATTGCGGCAATTTTAATAAGGTATTTCATTGATAGCTCCTCAGATAGTCGATAGGGGGTTAAGCTAATTTCTTCATTTCCGCCGCTTTATTGTAATCAACGCCAACGCTAATAATAAAACTGCTGGCCTCTTCAATATTCATGTCCGATTTGATTATTTTCGATTTATCGACAATCACGGTAAAGCCCGAAGTCGGGTTGGGCGAGGTCGGCACAAACAAAACATATTTGTCATCAAGCCTGTTGGTGACGTAGGCGGGCACCCAAAGGCCTTCTTTGGGATATTCGATATAAACCACTTCCTTGGCAATGGTGCGGTCATGCGATGAAAACATATTGATCACTTTCTTAAGCACGCGGTAAACCGTATTCAACAACGGAATCCTATCGATAACATGATCAAATGCGCCAATCACCCAGGAGCGGCCTTCCTGCACTAATTTGTGTCCGATATAGACCAGAATAATAAAACTGATTACAAAAACCAGCGACGTATAAAGATAACTGTCCGCATAGCCGTAAACCAGGTGGAACAAATCAGAAACCCGGTCTTTAACAAAAATCATAATTTGCAGGATAACCACAATAGGAATAACGGCAAGCGCGCCGATCAGAAAATAATTCAACAGCTTTTTAACCAAGTCTTTCATTTTTATCTCCGGTTTTATAGGGATTTTGCGATTAACAAGATACCCGATGCAAACAAAAATACGGCAAATATCTTATTGTATTTTTCATTATCGATGTCGCTGTAAAGCAGTTCTTCGGTCAGTAGGAACACAACGGCAGCGACTTGAACCAAGCTTATTCTGTCGGCAAACGATACGCTAAATTCACTGCCGACAAAAAATAATGTCGCCAACTGAAACAAAGCCAATGACCCATAACTGATCGCCGTAGTCACTCGCATTTTGTCTTTGGGATATTTTTTGCTGTAAACGATCACCGTTAACAGGGAGCCGCCTAAATTGCTTAGCCCATGAATTAAACCCATCGCCATCAGGTAGATTTTTTCATGCTTGACCACCAGTTGCAGCGTATTTTCAATGATGGCTGAAAAATTTCTGAGTGCGACAAAAATCAATACCGCGCCAATGATCAGGCTGATATTGATTTTGACCGTCGTTACCAGCACTAAAAACAGTACCACGAAAGGGATGCAGTAGATCAGCAGTTTTTTATAAAACCCCGTATCAATATCGTCATAGTGCTTTAGCGCTTGTAAGGCGCTGATGGCGATAGAAACCGGCAGCAACACCCCCAGTGCATCGACAAAGCCGTAGCCGAGCAACAGCAACAGCGGCGTACCGAATAATAATACGCCCACCCCAAAAATAGATTGAATAACTGATGTTGCAGCTATCGTCAGTAAAATATCGACCGGCATTATGTACTCCTTTTTATTATTGTTAGATTGGAACTCCATTATACCCAAGGCTAAAAGTAAGCGGATTTCTGATTAAGCCGGAAGGGTGGGCAACGCTTTTTTGCCCACACTTTCGGACTGGTGAACAAAATGCTAAGTTAGTTTGAAGGATTGATACCGGCTGTGGGTAATGGGAAGGGTGTTATTCAATAACTTGGTATCGATAGGGCACACGCACAGTGCATCTACATGACTGACTGTGTTACAAAAACTTAATCGCCGCGACAATCATACCGCCCACTGAAATTGTTGTTGCAAATGACCACATCATAAAGTGGTCAAGGCGCGAAGTCAGTTGTTCAAAACGTTTGTCTACCTGTTCAAAACGCTTCGCCGATTCAATTTGCATTTGCTCAAAACGTTTATCTACCTGCTCAAAACGCTTCACCGCTTCAATTTGTATTTGCTCAAAACGCTTATCCATATCCTCGCGCAACAATTTAATTTCATTGCGTAAATCTATGTCCAAATGAGCAAAATGATTGGTTTGTGCCTTGAGCATTAAAATCATCATCTGTTCAGGCGCGATACCTTCGCCTGTTGCGACTTTTTCCATGACTTTTTGCGCTTGACTGTCGAGCCAGTCGTCAAAAAATTTATCATCAAACATGTCATTTTTCCCATTCACAATCAAAGCTAAATTCTACCATAACAACTCCCCCGGCTTTTGTTGTCAGTTGAGTTGGCTTATTCCAGTCTACTTTACCAAGTGCATAACAAAGCTGATGTGTATAAAGATCAGCGCTCCAGTATGGGAACGATTTATTCGGATTGAAAATTAACCCAGACCTGTTAAAGTCAAGGGCGTTTTAACTATTAAAAGGGGAATACCGATGTCTGATTACAAAAAATACCAATGCGGCGTTTGCGGTCATATTTATGATGAAGCGGCAGGCGATCCTGATTCCGGCATTGCGCCGGGTACTTTATGGCACGATATTCCCGACGACTGGCGCTGCCCCGAATGCGGCGTGGAAAAAAGCGAATACGATTTAATGGCCTAATTAATTCTTTTACCCGGAGCACAGTATGCAGATTGTCATTATCGGATCAGGCGTGGCGGGGGTCAGTTTTGCTGAGAAGTATCAAGCGTTAGCGCCCAATGACGAGGTTACTTTGGTCACTCGCGAGCATGACGGCTATTATTCTCGGCCTTTATTGTCGCGGGGTTTTAGCAAAGTTGATATTGAGCAATCCATTATTTTGAAGGATTTTGATCGACTGCGCGAAAACAATATTAACGTGCTGTGCGGTGCCGAGGTTACTGCGATTAATCGCGCTGATAAGTCTATTAATATCAATGGCTCCTGTCAGGAAAAATCGTTGGCTTACGATAAATTGATTCTGGCGCAAGGCTCGGCGGCGTTTATCCCGCCGCCGTTTAGGCCCTACGAAAATCTGTTTTTTTGCCTGAACAGTCTGGTTGATTTGAAAGCCTTACGAAAATTTCGTCAAGGCTTGTTAAATCAAAATCAACGCCCGGATTGGGCGATTATCGGCGGCGGTTTAATCGGCTGTGAAGTAGCGTCGGATTTGGCGGCGGCAGGCGATAAAGTCACCTTGTTTCATGCGATGGATAGGTTAATGGAGCGGCAGTTGCTGGCAGAGGATTCGGCGCTATTGCTTAACGTATTGCAGGATTCTGGCGTTAAGGTGTTGTTAAATCAAGCGGTGCAGGAATTTATCAAGGAGGACGATAAGGTTTGCGTCAGAACTGATGTGATCGCTGAATTTGACCGATTGATTGTTGCTTGCGGCTTTAAACCGCGCACCGAGTTGGCGGAACTTGCCGGTCTGGAAACCGGTCGCGGCATCAAGGTCAATCCGTATTTGCAGACCAGCGATGAATCTATTTATGCACTGGGCGATGTGGCCGAGTTACCGAACGGCAAATTGTATGCCTTTATTTTGCCGATACGCAATCAGGCGGTGTGGCTGGCGGAATTTTTAACCGGACAGCAACAAGAACCCTGGACGCCGCCGGTTTTTACCACCAAAGCCAAAGTGCATGGTTTTGAAGCGGTGCATCCGTATCAGGTTTGAAGCAAATTCTCATTAGTTACTGTTAACATCAAATCTACCGGGTCATTGAGCGTATTTATTCACCACGAAGAATCAAGTTTCGCGAGCTTCGTGGTGATAATGTTTTGGTCTGTCATTAATGAGAAGTTACCGCTGTAAGCGCTATCCTTTTATAATCCCCTTCATTTTTGGCGTAAAAAACGCGCATTTCAACCCTATTAAGGGAATAATTTTAGCCGTATGACCGATAAAACCCCGCACGATAAGACGACACAATTGATGCAAAACGCTTTGCGCGAAATTCAAAATCTGCGCGCTAAAGTCAGCGATCTTGAGAAACAACATAACGAGCCGATTGCTGTCATCGGCATGGGCTGCCATTTTCCGGGCGGTGCGGAAAATCCCGAAAAATTCTGGCAATTGCTACTCGATGGCGTCGATGCAGTGAGCGAAGTACCGGCGCAGCGTTGGCCTATCGATACTTATTATGATGCGAATCCCGATGCGCCCGGCAAGATGCATACCCGTTACGGCGGTTTTTTGACCGCGCCTATCGATGAATTCGACCCGCAGTTTTTCGGCATGACGCCACGCGAAGCCATAAGTTTGGACCCGCAGCAGCGCTTGTTGATGGAGACGACTTGGCAAGCCTTGGAAAACGCCAATATTGCCCCGGACAGTCTTTTTAAAAGCAAAACCGGCGTTTATATCGGCATGGCATCCGGCGATTATGCGCACAAGATGTTGAACGCCGACGCCCGCTATCTTGACGCTTATTACGAAACCGGCAATGCCTTGAGCGTTGCGGCTGGGCGTTTATCTTATTTATTAGGCTTGACCGGCCCCGGCTTAGTGGTCGATACCGCTTGTTCATCGTCGTTGGTCGCGCTGCATTTGGCGTGTCAGGCTTTACGTTCCGGCGAATGCGATCAGGCCATCGTCGGCGGCGTGAATGTGATGGTCACGCCTGCAAACAGCATTGCCTTTTCGACCGCGCAGATGTTGTCGGCAGACGGCCGCTGCAAAACCTTTGCCGCCAATGCTGATGGCTACGGACGCGGCGAAGGTTGCGGCATTGTGATTTTAAAACGCTTGCAATCGGCGCTTGACGATAAAGCGTGTGTGCTGGCTGTGATACGCGGCAGCGCGGTCAATCAGGACGGCGCCAGCGGCGGCTTGACCGTGCCTAACGGCGTTTCGCAACAAAACGTCATTAAGCAGGCTTTGGCGAATGCAGGCGTCAAGCCGGAGCAGGTGTCTTATATCGAAGCCCACGGCACCGGCACCCGATTGGGCGACCCGATAGAAATCAATTCGCTGGCGGAAGTTTTCGGGAGAAACAGCGATGCCCGGCAGTCGCCGCTATGGGTGGGCTCGGTAAAAACCAATTTCGGGCATTTGGAAGCGGCAGCCGGTATCGCAGGTGTCATTAAAACCGTTTTGGCTTTGCAACATCGCTATTTGCCGAAACATTTGCATTTCGAGCAAGCCAGCCCGCAGATTAACTGGCAGCGTATGCCTATTCAGGTCACTGCGCAAAGCGCCGATTGGCAGGAGCAAGCGGGTAGCCGCATTGCCGGGGTTAGTTCTTTTGGTTTTTCCGGCACCAATGCGCATGTTATCGTCGAGCAATATGTGGCAAGCGACACGCCCGCCGAACAGGCCGAGAGCGCCCCGTATTTATTGCTGCTGTCGGCCAAAACCGATGCGGCGTTGGCGGATTTGGCCGCAGCTTACCGTTCGTTTCTACAAGCCGAACCGCGCTTGGCTGATGTGGCGATCTCATCGGCAATAGGCAGAAACCATGAGGCAAAGCGCCTAGCCGTCGTTGGCGACACGCACGAACAACTGCAACAAGCGTTGGCCGATTCTTCGCCAGCCGATGCGGTCAATACCGAGGTGGTGTTTTTATTCACCGGGCAGGGCGCCCAATATGTCGGCATGGGGCGTGAGCTGTATGAAGCGCAGCCGGTTTTTGCCGAAGTGTTAGATGCTTGCGACCTTTACTGCCGCGAGCAATTGCAATTTTCTTTATTGGCTTTGCTGTATCCGAATGAGGCGGCATCTTCCGAAAGCAACGTGCTGATTAACCAAACCGCCTACACGCAACCGGCGTTGTTTTCTATCGAATATGCACTGGCTCAGCTGTGGCTATCATGGGGCGTTCAACCCGCCGCTGTTGCAGGACACAGCATAGGCGAATATGTTGCGGCTTGCGTTGCCGGCGTATTTTCCTGGCAAGAAGGTTTGAAATTGGCGACCGCGCGCGGCCGTCTGATGCAAAGCCTGCCTGAAAATGGCGCGATGGCGGCGGTGTTTTGTCCCGCCGAGCAGTTGACGCAGATGCTGAACAATAGCCCGGATGTCGTTATCGCGGCCTACAACGCGCCCGCTTTGCAGGTCATATCGGGGCTTAAAGAAGCCGTGACCGCAGTTTGTACCGAGCTGCAAGGGCAGGGCGTCAATTGCCAGTTTCTGCAAGTATCCCATGCCTTTCATTCGATGCTGATGGAACCTATCTTGGCCGAGTTTGAGCAGGTGGCAGCAGAAATCGTTTATCAAAAACCGGCTATTCCTTTATATTCCAACCTAGACGGCCAACAGCGCCAGCATATCGATGCGCTACACTGGCGTCGGCACCTTCGCGAAGCGGTGCATTACCGGCAAACCGTTGACAACCTGTTAGCCCAAGGCTACCGGCTGTTTTTGGAATGCGGCCCTCATGCGGTATTGTCCGGTTTAGGCAGGCAATGCAGCACAGACCATGGCGCACGCTGGATTGCTTCATTGCAGAAAGAGCAAAGCGACAAACAACAGATCAAACAAGCGCAGGCCGAACTGTATAGAGCCGGTGTTAATTTCGATTGGCAGGCGGTTTATCGTGATCCGGTTAAACCCGCTATGGTTTTGCCCAATTACCCGTTCCAACGTAAATCGTATTGGCTGGACGCTTTGCCAGCCGTTGCGCCGTCGCCTGTTACACCTCTAGTCCCCACGGAAATCATCATGTCGAAGCGAACCCCCGAACTCGTGACTACGGTCAAGCAATTGCTCAAAGAGATTAGCAGCATCCCCATCGCTGACATCGACGAGCAACAGAGTTTTATGGCGATGGGCTTGGATTCATTGCTAATCGTGCAAATGCAGCAGGCTTTGGAGCGCCGTTACGGCATCAATATCGCGATCACCGAGTTTTATCAAGCGGTCGATTCGGTCGCCAAGATAGTTGATTACTTAAACCAAGTTTTGCCTGAAGCGGTTGAAGCACAGGTTACGCAGTCTTCGGAAGTCGGTGTAATAGCGGCCAATACTTGTGCTGCCGGAGGCGCGGTGGAGCGCATCATGAACCGGCAAATGCAGGAGATGACGGCGTTATTCGCCAAACAATTGCAAGTGCTGCAAGGCTTGCCGGTCGAGCCGGACAATAAGCAAACGGCAAGCTCAGCGCCGGTTGAACCAATTAATACAGCGCCAAAACCTAAAGCCGCAATTGCCGGTTTATATAAAGAGATACAAACGCAAAAAAACGCGCATTGGAACGCCGAGAAACAAGCTTATATCGACAAGCTCGCACAGCGTTTTAATCAACAGACCGAAAAATCTAAAAGCTATGCCGCCCGGCATAAAAAGGTTCTGGCGCATAATCGCAATGTGGCGTTTAGGCCGGAATGGAAGGAGCTGGTTTATCAGATTGCGTTCGATCATGCCCGTGGCGCTAAAACCTGGGACATCGACGGCAATGGCTATGTCGATATTACCATGGGTTTTGGCGTCAATTTATTCGGCCACAACCCGGACTTTGTCAAGCAGGCTTTGCTGGATGAATTGCAAAAAGACGGTTTAGCCATCGGCCCGATGTCACGTTTGACCGGCGAAGTCGCCGAGCTGATGACAGAATTGACTGGCTTGGAGCGGGTGGCTTTTTTCAATACCGGCTCGGAAGCAGTGATGGTGGCCTTGCGCATTGCTCGTGGCGTGACCGGTCGGGATAAGGTGGTCGTGTTCAGCGGTTCGTATCACGGCAGTTTCGACGGCGTGTTGGCGACCGGGTGGTGCGATGCGGAAGGGCAGGCATCGAGTTTCCCGCTGGCGCCCGGCACATTGCAAAATTTTGTCAACGATGTGGTGGTGCTCAAATACGGCGATCCCGAAGCGTTAAAAATTATCGAACGTTTGGGTGACACGCTGGCGGCGGTGCTGGTCGAGCCGGTGCAAAGCCGGAATCCGTCTTTGCAGCCGCGCGAGTTTTTGCACGAACTGCGCAAGCTGACCGAGCAAAGCGGCACCGCGCTGATTTTCGATGAGATGATCACCGGTTTCCGCTTGCATCAAGGCGGCGCTCAAGCGTGGTTCGGCGTACAGGCCGATTTGGCGACTTACGGCAAAATTTTGGGCGGCGGCATGGCAATCGGCGCGGTTGCAGGCGCGGCGCGGTTTATGAATGCAATCGACGGCGGTTATTGGCAATACGGCGACGATTCGTTGCCGACACAAAAAATTGTGTTCGTAGCCGGGACTTTTAATATGCATCCGTTGGCGATGGCCGCAGCAAAAGCGGTGTTAACTGAAATCAAGCAGCAAGGGCCGGACTTGCAAGAACAGCTAAACCGCCGCACCCAAGCGTTTTGCGAAGAGCTGAATGCGTGGTTTTCAAGCCGCCAAGTGGCTATCAGCATGGTCTACTGCGGGTCGTTATTCCGTTTCCAAATGCAGGGCGATATTGAATTGCTGAACACGCATTTGCTGGAGCAAGGCGTGTTGATTTGGGAAGGCAGGAATTGTTTTTTCTCGACCGCGCACAGCGATGACGATATTGCTTTTGTTGCGGCGGCGGTCAAGCGTTGCATTGAAGCGATGTACGCCGACGGTTGGCTGAAAGCGGAACAAAAGCCGGTCAAGCAAACAGTAACGCCGCCAATTACTCCGGTCGATAAACAGACCGATTATCCGCTGTCCAACGCACAAAAACGCTTATGGACGCTGGAGCAATTGGCGCCCGGTTTGGTTGCTTATAACTTGCCAGCTGCAGTCAAATTACCTGTTGATATTGACGTGGCGGCAATGCATCAAGCCGTGCAAAGTCTGCTGATGCGCCATGAATCGCTACGCACTTATTTTATTGAACAGGACGGTTTGCCCAGGCAAAAAATAGCGGTGATTGCGCCGGATGTGCTGGAAGAAATGAACTTGCCAACTGAACAAGCGGTGCTCGACTTTGCCAAACAAGAGGCGGAAAACCCGTTCGATTTAAGCCAGCCGCCGCTGATTAGAATCAAGCTGATCCATGTGCCGGATTACGTGTGGTTGCTGATTACCATGCACCATATCATCAGCGACTTGTTGTCGATTGAGATTCTGGCTAAGGATTTGTTTACGCTGTATCAAGCCTATTGCGACAAGCTGGAAAATCCGCTGCCGCCTTTACCTATTCATTATAAAGACTATGCTCAATGGCAGGAGTCGGTCGATAGGGCAGAACACCGGGATTATTGGAAAACCAAGTTAAATGCAGTTGAGCCGTTGAATTTGCCGATTGATAACGAGCGCGCCGTCATCAACCGCTATCAGGGCGAGTTTTTTAGGTTTGCGTTGACGCCGGAGCAGACCAAGCAATTTACCGGATTTTGCCGAAAGCAAGGCGTCACGGTGTTTATGGGCATTACCGCAGCGTTAAAAATCGTGCTGCATGGTTTGTCCGGCCAGCATGACATTACCATCGGCAGTATTTTTGCCGGGCGCGAACATGTTGATTTACATCAGCAAATCGGTTTTTATGTCAATACCCTGCCGTTACGCAGCCGCGTGAAACCGGAGATGCGCTTTGTCGAGTTATTGGCTCAAGTCAAGCAAACCGTGTTGGAAGCGGCTAAATACCAGGCTTATCCGTTCGATGCCTTATGTGCCGATTTGTCTGTGCCGCGCAGTTTAAGCCGCAACCCGTTATTTGACGTGGTGCTGACCATGGATGATCGCAGCGTCATTACCGGATTGGCCGAGGAATACGGTTTTATGCCGGTAGAAATCGATACGCCGGGCAGTTTGTTCGACATGTTGTTGTACATCAATTTAGCCAACAAACAGCTGGAAGTGGCACTCAATTACAACACCGATTTATACCGGCCTGAGACCATCGTTGAATTCGCCAAACGCTTAACTGCTGTGTTGCAGCAGTGTTGTTTGCACCCGGAATTAACGGTCGCGGAGTTGGTTAAGTGGCTTGAAGCTTAGCTATGAATTATCGTCTTAATCGTACTATTTAGCAGGTGATTAATCATGATTACAGCAAACGATTTGAAAACCAAAGGCATAGCTTGTTTAGAAGAAAGTCTTGCCCATCAACCGGAAGCGGTCATCACCGTGCGCGGCAAAGAAAGTTTTGTGGTGATGAAAATTGAGCATTATCACTATCTGCGCGAAATGGAACTCGAAGCCGCGCTCTAATGAAGCGCAACAAGATGTTGCAGCGAGCCGGTACAGCAAAGACAGCGTGGATAAACATGTAGCGGAATTATTCGCTGAATGAGCTACACGTTAATTTTTACCGATAGCAATCTCGTTCCTACGCGTCGCGCTAATCATTATACATAAGTGTTTTCA
>JAUYMY010000039.1 GCA_030699385.1 Methylobacter sp. | reverse complement strand
TTTCCCAGTTTTTAGGGGGGTATCCGGGCATGTAGGGGTATATTTGATGGGGTTTGCTACATTTGGCGCAAACCCCATCAAAAATAGCCGCAACCCAATAGATACAGCAACTATACTTTTCAATTTCTGGGAAACTTCAGTCTTGTATGGCCTTGCTCAATCGATTAAATCGAAACAGCCTTGTCTATGGCCTGTTTAGCCAATTCAGTCACTTTGGCCCAGTTTTTTGCCTGCACCACATCAACAGGCGCCAGCCATGACCCGCCAACGCAGGCGACATTAGATAAGGCCAAGTAATTGTTGTAATTTTCGGGTGAAATGCCGCCGGTCGGGCAAAAAGTCACTTGCGGAATGGGCCCTGCAATGGATTTTAGCATCGGTATGCCGCCTGCCGCTTCAGCCGGGAAGAATTTGAAATGATCCAAGCCGTATTCCATGCCCAACATCAGTTCCGACAGTGTGGCTATGCCTGGAATCAATGCGATATTTCCCGCTTGGGCGGCCGCTAACAACTTCGGCGTAAGTCCGGGGCTGATTGCAAACACAGCACCCGCATCTTCCGCCGCCTGCAATTGTTCCGGCGTAGTAATGGTGCCTGCGCCAACAATCGCGCCTTCGACTTGCTGGCTAATTAACCTGATCGCATCCAATGCTATAGGGGTGCGCAAAGTGATTTCCAGCACCTTAATGCCGCCGGCAACCAAGGCCTGCGCCAAAGGCACGGCATCGTCCAGATGTTGGATGACCATCACCGGCATCACCGGGCAGGTATTTAAAATAATGTGGGGTTGGATTTTCCAGTTAGATTGAGTCATTTTTTTACCAAATTATTATAGTTATTAATCGACGGGGAACAGGTTGCTAGCGCCGGTTTCAGCAGAAGATGCGCCTAGACGGAAACCACCGAACAATTCGCGCCCCATGCCGAAATGATGGCCTTTAGCGCTATTGGCCGCCGGAATTCTGGCGGCAAATTCAGCGGCATCGACCAACACGTTGACCTCGCCGGTTTGGGTATTCAGATGAATAATGTCGCCGCTATGCACTTTCGCCAGCGGCCCGCCCTCTTCACATTCTGGGCACATGTGAATGGCGGAAGGCACTTTGCCGGAAGCGCCGGACATACGGCCATCGGTCACCAATGCGACCTTGAAACCCTTGTCCTGCAACACGCCTAGCGACGGTGTCAGTTTGTGCAGTTCAGGCATACCGTTGGATTTTGGCCCCTGAAAGCGCAACACGACAATGACATCTTTGTTCATTTCGCCGCGTTTGAAAGCCGCAACCACATCGTCCTGATCATCAAACACCATAGCAGGTGCCTCGACAATCTGGTGCTGTTCCGCTACCGCAGATACTTTAGATACGCCGCGCCCCAAATTGCCGTGCATCACATGCAATCCGCCGCCGACGGCAAAAGGTTTAGCGACAGAACTGATAACCTCCACGTCCAGCGAGGCTTCGGGGCAAGGCTGCCAAACCAGCTGTCCGTCGACCAGTTTGGGTTCCTGATGATACTGGCTCATGCCGGGCTGGTCGGCGACCGTCAAAATGTCCCCATGCAACAGGCCGTTCTGCAACAGCTCGGCGATTAACACGCCCATACCGCCTGCAGCCTGGAAGTGGTTGATGTCGGCCTGGCCGTTCGGATAAATGCGCGTCAACGACGGCACCGCTCTGGACAAGGTGTCAAAATCGTCCCAGTTGATGATAATACCCGCCGCCCGTGCAATGGCGACCAAATGGATAGTGTGATTAGTGGAACCGCCGGTTGCCAATAGGCCGACAATCGCATTCACTATCGCTTTTTCGTCAATCATCCGGCCAATCGGGCGGAAATCATCGCCCAATGCAGTAAATTTCAGCACCTGTCTGGCGGCGGCTTTGGTCAGCTCATCGCGCAACGGCGTGTAAGGATTGATGAAGGAACTGCCCGGCAAATGCAGCCCCATGATTTCAACCATCATCTGGTTGCTGTTGGCGGTGCCGTAAAAGGTGCAGGTACCTGCGCTGTGATAGGACGCCGATTCGGATTCCAGCAGTTCCTTGCGACCGATTTTACCTTCCGCGTAAAGCTGGCGGATGCGTACTTTTTCCTTGTTGGCCAAGCCGCTGGGCATCGGCCCTGCCGGTACGAACACGGCGGGCAAATGGCCGAAACTCAACGCGCCGATTAACAAACCCGGCACAATCTTGTCACAGACGCCCAAATACAACGCGCCGTCAAACATGTTGTGGCTTAAACCAATGGCGGTTGACATCGCAATCACATCACGGCTGAACAACGACAATTCCATGCCGGGGCGGCCCTGGGTGACGCCGTCGCACATTGCCGGCACGCCGCCTGCAAACTGGGCGACCCCGCCTGCTTCCTTGATCGCCGCCTTGATCAACGCGGGCGCGTCTTTATACGGCTCATGCGCCGACAGCATATCGTTATAAGCAGAGATAATCGCAATATTGGCTTTTTTATGGCCGGTCAAATCGTTTTTTTCACCGGCTCCGCAGGCGGCAAAGGCGTGCGCCAAATTGCCGCAAGCCAGCTCGGCACGGTGCGGCTCGTTTTTCGCCGCCGCATCAATACGCGCCAAATAAGCAGTGCGCGTTTCGCGGCTGCGTTCAATAATCTCGTTGGTGACTTTTTCTAATACAGGATGCATAAAGATTCCTTTTAGCTCATTAATAATTGGTAATTACTCAGCAACGGGTAACAATCATAAAACGGAACACGGATGACACGGGTTAAACGGATAATCACTGATCAAAAGCACAGCACATTCTAAAAAAACCTGTGTAAATCTGTCCTATCCGTGCTGTCCGCGTTCTATTTCTTCTTTCGCTGAGTAGTTACAATAATTGTTTTTATTCTTCCCAAATCCTGCCGTCTCTGGCAATTAATTCGTCGGCGGCATCCGGCCCCCAGGTGCCGGCGGGATAAGGCACCGGCGCGGTATTGGTGTGCGCCCAGGCATCCTGTATCGAATCAACCCAGGTCCAAGCCTGCTCAATTTCCTCGCGGCTCAGGAACAAAGTGGGATTGCCGCGCATCGCTTCCAGCACCAATTTTTCATAGCCGCCGAAAATTTTGCTGTTCTTGAACGTCTCGGAAAAACTCAAGTCGAGCTTGGTTTTTTGCAGCTTAATATTTTCATCAATACCCGGTATTTTATTGAGCACCTGGATTTCGACGCCCTCATTCGGCTGCAAATGAATAATCAGCTTGTTTGACGGCAAGTCCTCAAAACTCTCTTTAAAAATGTTATGCGGCAATTGCTTGAAGTTCACCACGATTTCGGTGCGCTTGTATTTCATGCGTTTGCCGGTACGCAAATAAAACGGCACGCCAGCCCAGCGCCAGTTATCCACCGCCACCTTCAAGGCAACAAAACTTTCTGTGGTGCTTTGGGTATTGGCGCCGTCCTCTTCCAGATAACCCGGCACCGTTACGCCCTTAATCGCGCCCGCAGAATACAGCCCGCGCACGGTTTTGATATGGGCATTTTCTTTGGTGATCGGCCTCAATGCCGCCAGCACTTTTATCTTTTCATTGTGTATGCTGTGCGCCTCCAGATTGACCGGCGGCTCCATCGCGACAAAAGTCAGAATCTGCAACAAATGGTTTTGCAGCATATCGCGCAACTGGCCGGTTTTATCAAAATAATCCCAACGCCCCTCAATGCCGACTTCCTCAGCCACGGTAATCTGCACATGGTCAATGGTGTTGTGGTCCCAATTGGTGGTAAAAATGGAATTGGCAAAACGCAACGCCAATAAATTGAGCACCGTTTCCTTGCCCAGATAATGGTCGATACGGTAGACCTGATCTTCGTTGAACACCTCGGCGACTGCATCGTTAATCGCTTTTGACGATTGCAGATCGTGGCCGATGGGTTTTTCCATCACCATACGCGATTCTGCGTTTAACAGCCCGCATCGGGCCAGCCCTTGGCAAATATTGGTAAACAAGAACGGCGACACCGCAAAATAATTCACCATCACCCGCGTTTGCCCGCTGATCACCGTATTCAACAACTGATATTGGTCCAACTGGGTCAAGTCGATTTTCAGATAGGCAAAGCGCGCCGAAAACCGCGCCCAGACCTGTTCATCAAGCGGTTCGTTTAAAAATTCCTGCAAGCTGTTATGAATAATCTCAACAAATTGCGCATTATCGTTTTCGTATTGATCGATACCGGTAATGCGGGTATCGGCTTCAATCAAATCCGCTTTTTCGAGTCGATACAGAGAAATAAGCAATTTGCGCCGGGATAAATCGCCCAAAGCGCCAAAGATAACCAGGTCACACGGTTTGAATGTTGTTGTTTCGTTCATAGCTACGTTGTTGATTGGATAAGTGTCACCGGCCATTTAGGCCGATTTCTGCGCGTTATTATCGCAGAGTTTGATGCAGGATGCAGTTTTGGATGCGCAAATGAGCTAGTGATTGGGCCTGTAAAGCGCCATAGGACAGCGGTAAAAGCCTAGTTTTCTGTGAATAATCGTGGAAATAACAGCTCCAGCGAGTCACTGCCAAAATGCAGCGACACCGCGCCTTTCGGCGTTTCTATGAATCATAGCTTGACAGCACCGTGCTTCCATGGATAACGACATGCCGATCTTCTACAGTGATAACAAATTGTTTTTAAAAGCACATTTCATTATTTATGGTGAATTTTTGCCGCTTATTCTGCCGAGCACAAAAGGGCACAAAATTAACTTAACAGATTGTTTTTACTGATGTTTAACTACCAACAACAGGGGATTCATGCCGATTTTAATTACAACCCAAGATGCTACTTAATCGCCCGCAATAAATTCCCGCAATACAACGCCTTACCGGTTTTTGTCGGCAGCCAGAGTTGTTTTATATCCATTTGCTTGGCGGAAAAATACTGCCCGGCCGACGTTGCCAAATCTGCCGGTTCGACTTTGGGTGAGTAGGTGTTGACGATTAAAAAAGCTCCCGGATTCATCAATCCGTGCGCGGTTTCAATAAGCTCAGACAGGTGATTTTCTAACTTCCATTGTTCGCCTTTGGCGCCTAAGCCCCAGGCCGGCGGGTCCATGATAATGCCGTCGTAGCGATTACCCCGTTTCAGTTCGCGCCGGGCAAATTTTAACGCATCTTCAAGCACCCATTTGATGTCGGAAAGATGACTACGCTCCCGATTTTCATTGGCCCAAGTCAGCATCTGCTTAACTGAATCCACATGCACCACCTCGGCACCGCTGTCGCGGGCAATCAGCGAGGCGGCGCCGGTGTAAGCGAATAAGTTTAAAATTTTGTGCCCGGCACTAACGTGTTCCGCAATAAAACGCCAGTTTGCCTGCTGTTCGGGAAACAGGCCCAAATGTTTGAATTTGGTCAACTTTAAGCCAAAACTTAAGTTGCCGTAGGTGATAGTCCAGTGTTCCGGGGCATCCGGTTTAATGGCGATCCAGCGGCCTGATCGTGAGGACTGCTCTTCAAACTGCCAATGCGCCATCGTCTGCCACTGTGCCTTCGGCCACGCCGACTTGAAATCGGCTTGAATGTCCGGCCGGATGGTGATGACAGCGCCCCAGCGCTCCAACTTGTTGCCGTCACCGGCATCAAGCAATTCGTAATCAGCCCAGGCCGCCCCATATTCGCGCAGCGTTGTCATCGCAGCAAGCACCTGCTCATTTTAGCTAATCATTATTACAAACGGTTCATTGATTCATAAACCAGATTCAGCAACATCACCTGACTGGTGGGCTCAAGATCGTGAAATAAAATACCGTGCGCCACTTTGTTTGGTGCATCTTTCTTCTTGCTGGACACCTGTTGAATGCTGCGAATGGTCGCACTGGTATCAATATGCGCGCTCTGATTGGTGGGCTTTATCGGAAAATCGAAAGAAATTGACGCCTCTTCATTCAGCTCGCCCAGCGCTTTATCGGCGATGATGCCGGCACCGGTGACACTGATGTCGGTGATCACACCGGCGCCGGCAATGCCGTTGACTTGCACCGGCAGATTCACCTTAGCCCTGGTCGCATCGCGCAAGGTCATGGTTTTAATGTCTTTAGGAAAACTCAGGTGCATATAATAATACGGCGCCCTGAAGATAGTTTTTATCATGCAGGTCAAGGTGACCACATCTGCCCTTGATAATATCCGCAGGGTAACCGGCTGATCCACCACCATCCGTACCGACAAGCCATTCTCGAATGGCGTTTTTATAATCAGATATTCGCCGTCGACATAACCGATAAATTCAGTGTAATAAATGGTGCCATGCGGCAAAGTTAATTGTAGGCGCGTGCCGACTTGCAGATTAATCTCTTTAAACGTGGTCATGTGTTTTAGCCAAAATCTTTTAATACAAGCCCAATTGCAATTGGGCCACTTCCGACATCATCTCACGCGACCAAGGCGGGTCAAGCACTACTTCGACATTAACGCGATCGACACCGGGCAAGGCGCGAATACATTTTTCCACGTCGCTTTGAATCACCGGCCCCATGCCGCAACCCGGCGCAGTCAGCGTCATCATCACATGAACGTCGTTCAGCCCGTCATCGACTTGCGTCACTTTGCACTGATACACCAAGCCGAGATCAACAATATTGACCGGAATTTCGGGATCGTAAACGGTCTTCATCACTTCCCAACAGTTTTTTTCCACCGCCGCTGTATCAGTCTCCGACACCAAGGTCTGCAGCGTATGCGGCTCCTTGCCCAGCGCATCGGCATCGACTCCGGCAATGCGCACCATGTGCCCGTGTTCGGTAACCACCGTATAGTTATCGCCCAGCGCCTGATGAATGGTGACAATCTGGCCTTGACTTAAAATACCGGTATTGCCGTCGGGAATGGTGACAATGTTGACATCACGGGTTAAAACAACGTCTTCTCTTTCTGCCATAATAATTCGGTTTATAGATAGAAGGTTCGGGCATCGATAGCTTGGCCGGTGATGCCAATGCTTTCTGCACCGAATAAATACTGATAAATGGGCGCCAGTGATTTCATCGTCGGCAGCTTAGCTTTATCTTCCGCCGGATAGGCGCGTTTTCTTAACGGCGAATCGACCGGCCCCGGTATCAGTGTATTGACGCGGATTTTGCCGGACGCTTCGTGTTCTTCGGCCAGTATTTTGGCCAAGCCTTCCATCGCTATTTTCGACACGCCGTAAGCCCCGGCATAAGCCGGAGCTTTTCTGGCCGAAGAATCGGAAGTAAACACAATGGAGGCGTGTTCGCTCTTTTGCAGCACCGGCAACAACACCCGGCACAGCAAAAAAGGCGCATTCAAATTGACATTCAACGTATGCCCCCAGTCCTTAGTCTTGTGCGTGGCGATTGGCGAAAAGGCGCTAAACTCGACTGCCGAATGCAAAATGCCCTGCAACGCACCGTATTTTTGCTCAATCGTGTCGGCCAATTCCTGATATTCGTTTTCATTGGCACCGGCCAAATCGAACGGATACATGATGGGTTCTGACGCTTTAATGGCCAAAATAGCATCGTAAACCGCTTCCAGTTTGGCGATATTTTTATCCAGTAAAATGATATGCGCGCCGTGTTTGGCCAAGGCCAAAGCAGCTTCGCTGCCTAAGCCGCCACCCGCGCCGGTGATTAAGATGACATGATTTGTTAACGGCATAACTGTTCGGCTATCCAGATTGATAAATGCGGGGGCGACTCGATTAATGCATCAGCGCCCCAGGTTTCCGGCGCATCGCCGGGTTTAAGGTAACCGTACACTGCGGCCAGGGTTTTCATTTGTGCATTTTTTCCGGCAGTAATGTCGTGTAAGGCATCGCCGATATAAACGCATTGTTTCGGGTCGACAGCGGCCTGTTTGCAGGCCAATAACATCGGTTCCGGGTGCGGTTTGGAATTTGCCGTGGTGTCGCCGCTGACGATGCAGGCGGCGCGTTCGGTCAAATTTAATGCATCCATCAGCGGATCGGTGAATCGCTTGCGCTTATTGGTGATCACCCCCCATTTCAGCCCTTGCGCTTCAATCGCCGCCAGCGTGTCGACCATGCCGGCAAAAAAAATCGTGTGTTCGGCGATATTATGTTGGTAATGATTGAGCATGGTGTCCAGAATTTCCGCCTTTAAGGTCTCATCAAGATCAGGCCGACTGGCGTTAATCATCGCCGCCACGCCGTAGGAAATAAACGGCTTAATGACCTCAGTCACCGGCGCTGCAAAACCATAAACATTGAACGCATGGTTCAAGCATGAAATCAAATCCGGCGCGGTATCGATCAAAGTGCCGTCCAAATCGAACAATACGCAAGACAAGGTAAAATCGGCAGCCATTTTAATCGGGGCGTTTAAAGGCGGCGATGTAATTAACGTCTATATCTTTGCCTAAACTGAACTGCTTGCTGAACGGGTTGTATTCAATGCCGACCATGCCTTGCAACTCAAGACCTGCGCCGCGCGCAGCCTGACACAGTTCTGACGGCTTGATAAAGGTTTTAAAGTCGTGGGTGCCTTTAGGCAGCATTTTCAGCACGTATTCAGCGGCAAAAATCGCCAGCAAATAAGCTTTGGGTTTGCGGTTCAATGTTGAAAAAAACACCATGCCGCCGGGTTTAACCATTTTCGCGCAGGCGGAAATGATTGAGCCGGGGTCGGGTACGTGTTCAAGCATTTCCATACAGGTCACATGGTCGAAGCTTTCCGGTTGTTCTGCGGCCAAGTCTTCGGCGCTGATTTTTTGATAGTGAGCATTAACACCGGATTCCAGCCCGTGCAGATCGGCAATGTCGATCAGGTCTTCGCTCAGGTCGATGCCCAATGCATCCGCACCTTGTTTGGCCAAGCCTTCAGTCAAAATGCCGCCGCCGCAACCGACATCGACGATGCGTTTGCCGGCAATATCGGCATAACGCTGAATAAACTGGAGACGGAGCGGATTAATGTCGTGCAGGGTTTTAAATTCGCCCTGAAGATCCCACCAGCGTTCGGCCATGGAGCCGAATTTATGGATTTCGTGCGCGTGTACATTGTGTGTTGAAGTCATGTGCTTAAGCCGTCAGGTGATGTTGCTATAGTGTACTATATTGGTAGGTTATTCGTCATGTGTTGTTGCCTTAGCGCTTGCCTATATTGCGGTAATCAGGCAAATGCTGACGTAATTCGGTGACATTAACTGAGTTCATATAGACGCCTAATTTTATTCCGTATTGCGGTGCATTGTAGGCATTTTACTGGACAAAGTAACGCTTTTAGGCTTGGCTTATTCGTCAATCGCGTTTCACAAAATTATAAAAATAACAGGAAATAATGAAATCCATAGCGCATAATTTTTGCTTTTCCAGAATCATCTTTCACCCAATTCATGCACAGCACACACTACGATGCCTGCCCTGAGTGCGATTTATTACTCAGAGCGGCTCAGCCCAACATCGGCGAAAAAGCCCATTGTCCGCGCTGCGGATTTTTATTGTCACGCCCCAGAAAACAAAGCATTGAGCGTACTTTTGCCCTGTCCATAGCAGGCTTCATCTCATTTTTCCCCGCTAATTTATTGCCAATGATGGGCATAACCCTTTTGGGCAATGCCAACACCGGTATTTTGATGTCCGGGGTCATCGCTTTATTTAATGAAGGCATGATAGCGGTGGCTATCGTCGTGTTCCTGGCCAGTATTCTGTTTCCGCTGCTGCATATCTGTTTATCGTTACTGATCAGCGGACACCTTTATTTTAATCGCCCTCATCGTCATTTAATTAAATGGATGCACTGTATGCACCATTTGGACGAATGGGTGATGCTGGAAGTTTATATGCTGAGCATTATTGTTGCCTGCGTTAAGCTGATGGCACTGGCGCCACTTGAGTTCGGCTGGGGGCTTTATGCGTTTATCGCGCTGATTATCATAACAACGCTATTATCGAGCAATTTGGATGAGGCATTATTCTGGCAACGCATTGATCAATTAGGTAAGGAAAATCAGCCATGAAAGCTAAAAAAAACGCGCTGGCACAAGGCTTTATGCGCTGTCATGACTGCGGTTATCTGACCAAAACAATTGATCAACATTCACTTTGTCCACGCTGCGATAGTCATCTGCATGCTCGCCGCCCTCGTAGTTTACAACGCACTACCGCGTTATTGTTTAGTAGTTTTTTTCTATATATTCCAGCCAATATTTTCCCCATTATGACCGTGAATCAATTTGGTGCCGGCGATCCACATACCATTATCGGCGGCATTATTGAACTAATCGATGGCGGCATGGTGCCTATCGGCCTGTTGGTGTTAGTGGCGAGTATTGTCGTACCTTCGTCAAAGCTGGTAGGCATCGGCTTGCTGCTGCTCTGTGCGCATTTTCGCTGGCAAATCAATGCGCGCCGCTGGACGGTGATGTATCGTGTGATTGCTTTTGTCGGGCGCTGGTCGATGCTGGATATTTTTATGATTTCGATTCTGGTCAATTTAGTGAATTCCGGCAGCGTACAGATTATTGCAGGTCCAGCGGCAACCGCATTTGCCGCCGTGGTGATATTGACCATGTTAGCCGCCGAAAATTTCGATCCACGCTTACTCTGGGACAACCAACAAAACTTATGAATGATTCTATCGAACCTGCTTACGAAGCGGCCGATGCGGCTATCAATAAAAAGCGCGAATTACAGCTGATCTGGTTATTGCCCTTGTGTACGCTATTAGTCAGTGGCTGGTTAATCTACAAAACCGTTTCCGAAAAAGGGCCGGAAATTACCATTAATTTCCCCAGTGCAGAAGGTTTGGAAATAGACAAAACCAAAATCAAATACCTGAATGTGGAAATTGGTAAAGTCACCGATATTGCCATTAATGAAGACATGAAAACCATTGATGTGACTGCAGAAATGCACAAAGAAAGCAGCGACTATTTAACAAAAAACACCCAGTTCTGGGTGGTGCGCCCACAAATCGGCTTAAGCGGCGTAACCGGTTTAGGCACGCTGATGTCGGGCGCTTACATAGCCATCAAGCCCGAAAAAGGTGATAGTGAAGACCAGTTTAAGGGGCTGGGCATACCGCCGATATTGGAAGCGAATGCGCAAGGCAAGACTTTCATACTTGAGACGACTAATCTCGGTTCGATGAGGCCTGGGACGCAAATCAGTTTTCATGGCATTGCTGTCGGCGAGGTGCTTAATTATGAATTAGTCAATAACGCCAATAACATCAAATTAACGGTCTTTGTTAACGCGCCTTATGACCGGTTTGTAAGAAGCAATACCCGCTTCTGGATAGACAGCGGCATTAATTTATCCGCCAGCGCCGATGGCTTTAAGTTAAGAACAGGGCCGCTGATTTCTTTATTGGCCGGCGGCATTGCTTTTCGTACCGATGCCAACGATAAAGCGACAGAGGCTGCCGCTGAAAACACGCCATTTCAATTATTTGATGGTTACGACCAGTCAACTGAAGTGATTTATCATAAAACGGTCAAAGCCGTCATGTACTTTGGCGAATCGGTTCGAGGCTTAAACATCGGCGCCCCGGTTTTATTGCGCGGCATTCCGGTGGGCAAAGTAACCGATATTAATCTGGAAATAGATGGCAAAACGGCGGACATACAAATTCCCGTCGTGGTTGAAGTAGAACCGGACCGCATCAAGATAGTCAATCAGCAAGCCGACATGAAACCTAATGAAAATATAGCGCTACTGGTCAGCAAAGGTTTACGCGCGCAATTACAAACGGGTAGCCTGCTAACCGGGCAAATTTTCATTGCCCTGGATCTGTTCCCGCAAAGCAAAATAGTCATGCACAAGAATGAAACGGGCTTGCCTGAATTTCCGACGACGCCCAACTCAATGAATCAGATTATTAATTCTGCACAAGCGGTTATGGATAAAATTTCCAAACTGCCGTTGGAAACCATGAGCAGCGAAATCAACAAAACCCTGGAATCCTTACAACAGACCTCCAAGGCGGCGACCAAGACCTTAACCACGGCTGACGGCACCTTGAGCACGGCGGACAAAACATTAATCTCTGCCGATAAAGCCATGAGTTCCGCACAAAAAGTATTGACCACGTTGGAACCGGGTTCAACGACGCAGTACGAGCTGAATCAATTAATGCAAGAACTCACGCAAACGGCAAGCTCGGTGAAGCAGCTCTCCGACTATCTGGCCGAGCATCCCGAATCTTTAATTCGCGGTAAAACAGAGAAATAGCCATCATGTTAAACAAGCACATCAACAAACTCATTCTGCTATCTGTTGGCACCCTGCTCAGTGCTTGCGCGTCGACAGCGACTCATTTTTATACACTGGAGGCACAGAGCCTATCAACTATCGCCCTGCCCCAAACTGGCACAACAAAAGCGGTGATTGGCATAGGACCGCTATCGTTGCCGGCATTGCTTGATCGCCGGGGCATGGTCACGCGCGCCGAAAACAACAGCGTCCACATCGCCGAGTTCGACCAATGGGCGGCGCCGTTATCCAACAACGTCGTTGCCGTGTTAAGCAAAAATGTGGCAACACTGCAACCGAATGCCATTATCAGAACCTATCCGTGGAGCGTTTACGGTGATGTTGATTATCGCGTCATTATCGATATTAGCCGCTTCGATGCGCGGCTCGGCAAGTCGGTAAACCTTGAAGCGAGCTGGGCCATCATGGAAGAAAAAAATCATACGATAGTGCGCAATGGTCAAACGACGCTCGAACAGCCGCTGAGCGAGGCCAGTTATAGCAGCGCCGCTCAAGGGCTGAGCGCATTACTCAGTGAGTTCGGCCAACAACTATCCATGGCACTTGTGCTGGCACAGCAGAAATAAGGCTATAAGCGCCTAATTTTGGTCTTCGTGGCAATCACCTTTTAACCCGTCATTAATTTTTAACTGATGTTACGCGGAAGCACATTTGTCCACGAAAGGCACGCTTAACACGAAAGGGATAAGTTCGTGGCCTTGCTGAAAGAGGTGCTCAAGGGTAGAAAGTGGGCTAAGGCGGTGTTATCCATTTTTTGAGCCAAGAAGAACGAAGCTTGGCGTACAGGCTTTGCCTG
>JAUYMY010000037.1 GCA_030699385.1 Methylobacter sp. | reverse complement strand
TTTCCCAGTTTTTAGGGGGGTATCCGGGCATGTAGGGGTATATTTGATGGGGTTTGCTACATTTGGCGCAAACCCCATCAAAAATAGCCGCAACCCAATAGATACAGCAACTATACTTTTCAATTTCTGGGAAACTTCAGTTAATGGAGTCGCTTGTTTTTAAGGTATCTTTTATTTTTTGAATTATAAAGATTTTTATTAACAATTACTTAAAAGGACATCTGCAAGTTAAGTCCGGCCGATTGGGTTTCGTAGGAGGCGATCGGGTAGTTGGAATCGCGTTTTTCGTAGTTCAGTACCAAGCTGATACTGATGCTGTCGATGGGGTGATACAGTACATTTAAGCCGACCATACCGACTTTATCTTTTTGCTGTTCAAAATCTCGGGTGTTATTGCCCGAACCGCCTAAATACTGTTGCTCTTGGTAGGATACAGGCAGTTCCAGGGTGATCTTGGGGCTGGTCTGCCAGCGGAGGTTAAACCACACGCCTTGGGTCAGGACAAAACTGGCAAACAGGTTCTGGGCTTGGTTGATTTCGCGTCTGCCGGACAGCTCTAACAGGAGTTTTTCAGTGGTCTGCCAATGCAGGTTGAGACGCGCGATGATGTCGGAAAAATCAAGCGCGCTGAAATGGTCAAAGTTTTGCTGGGTGTAACCGACCCAGCCATCGATGCGGGTTTTGCTGCTGGCGCGCCAATCCCAGATAACGGCATAATTCATGCGCATATAGTCAGTATCGCGAGTGCCGTCTGTGCTTAATTGGCGTTGTGGATAGCTGCCGTCAGTGGCGATGACTGTAAGCCCTAAGATGCTTTGGGTAGGGCTTAAATATTGCAGGTTAAGTTCGGCATTATCTTCGGTGTTGTTGCTGAATTGTCGGCTATCACCCTCTAACTTGTTTTTTGTCCTGAATACACCCAGCTTGATTTTGCCATTAGGGTGGAACAGGTAGCCGCCGTTGGCAAAATAACGCTGGTTATTTTGCAGGTTATCGAACAGGCCGCCCAGTTGGGCGAAACTGCCCAATCTTTGTATGTTGACGTAACCAATTTCGCCATTAAAGTTGTTTCCTAGTTGCCAGTTCCATTGCGCTCGTGTGTCCCAGCCGGTGTAATCCAGATTGCTGAAGTTTTGGAACCAGTTTTGGTTGACATTGGCATTGATAATGAAATGCTGTCTGCTGAGATTCCAATCCATGTCAAATCCCGCTGACAGCTGTTTGATAAAGTCGTCTTTGTTGTTTTTGCCGGTCAGCTGTACCGAATCAATATCGTCAGAAAGGCGCAAAAAATTGCTGTCGTAAAGCATATTGAAGCCAACGTAGGGCCTGAGCGTATCGCCCGGTAAGGCAAGGCTTTTACCTGGCAGCCCGCCGCCTAGCAGTAACATAAAACAGGATAGTAAGTATCTGTTTTTATGGCTATTACAGCGCGATTCCGCTATCTGCCCCGTGGCCGATAAGAAACGGTTAATGCTAATGGCTGTGTTTTTTGTCATGGTCATTATGCGGTCAAAAGTCGTTCAAGACGGCGCCGAGACATTGATTCCCGCTGTCGTGCAACAGGTCTTTTAATGCCTGCAAATCATTCAGCCGGGTTTGGTGTTGGCGCGCGACTAACAGGGCACCGCCGCACTGCGAAGCGATAATTTGCGCATCAATGCCTTGGTCTGCTGAAGGAGTGTCGATCAGGATGACGTCGAATTGCGACTGTAATTGTTTCAGGCAATTTTTTAAGCCCCGGCTGATTAATTCGACCGGGTTAGGCGGCAGTGTGCCGGCGGGCAACACCGATAAATCCCGAAACGCCGGGATGCGTGTGATTGCCGCCATATCGGCGCGTCCCGCCAGGATGTCGGACAGGCCGTAAGCGCTTTGTATTTTGAATAAGCCCTGTTGCCGCGATTGCCGTAAATCGGCATCGATCAGCAAGGTGCGTTCACCCAGTTGCGAAAAAACAATGGCCAGATTCGCCGCTACATGGCTGCGACCATCGCCACGACTGGGACTAACGATGGCTAGGGTTTTATGGGCATCGATAAACCACCGCAGCATGAGTTGTCCCCGTACTGCGCGCAATGCTTCGACTTGCGGGCTAAACGGGTGGTAAGCGGCGACCAGTTCCTGGCTGAAATCATGATCGCTGGCAACCAGAAAGGGGAAATTAAATTGCTGCGACAGGGCTTTTTGTATGTCGTCATCGTTGATTAAGCCCAGGGCTTTAGCCGCTTCGCCAAAGCGCAGGCCTTTTCGTTTTTGCAGGGCGATGATGGCTTCGGCATCAGTGATGCTGATTTTGCCGGCATCCAGGAATAAGGCACCCATGGATGTCGGATTTTCTGTTTTGCTTAGTTTGTCGGGGATTAATGATTCTACGGCGTACATGGGGCATTACCTCGATGGTTATTATTTAAGGTTGGTTTTAGCTCACCTAAGTCAGTTAATTTTCATGCCCCAGATAAAACAGCCGGGTTATGCGTTTGGGTTTGGTCGTCGATGCGGCAACGACGGCGAAAACGGGAATGGCCAATAATTCCGAAATATCAAAAGCAGAGCGAACCCGGCGATCCATCAGTTCGGCCAATAAGGCTGCGCCTACGCCAAGCATCGTGCCCAGAAAAACGGATAGAATCAGGTTCAGCAGCAGCTTGGGTTTGGCGTGTTTTTGCGGTGGAATGGCGGGGTTAAGGATGGAAATATTGGTTTGGTTCATTTCGCTTTCCATGCGCGTTTGCACCGCACGTTGCATGGTGGCATCGTATACCCGCTGTGCATTTTCCACTTCGCGGTTAAGCACCGCTATTTCATCATGCTGTTGTTTTAAGCCTAATACTTTGGCTTTTTGTTCGGCCAAAGCATTGGCTAATAGCTTGTCAAGCTGGTTAGATGATTTAGCGCCGCTGCCGATGCTGTTCAGCACCATGTTGGTTTCCGCGTGTATTTTTTGTTGCAGATTGTTCATTTCGGCTTGCGCTTGCCGGTATTGTGGATGATTAACGTCAACGCGTTTGGACAGTTCGGCAAAATTGGCTTCTACGCGAGCCAACTCTGTTTTGAGCGATTGAATCAGCGGGTTGTTGACTACTTCGGGTAACGATCCAGATGAGCCGCCGCGTTGAGCGGTGGTGCTCAGTAAATCTTTTTTCGATTGCAGTTCGTGGGTGCGCGCCTGATTTTCCACTAATTGGCGGGACAAATCAGCTAGACGTGAGTTTTCTAGGTCAAGGCGGTCGTTGGTGGCGATGATGCCATGTTGCTGCTGATAGTTGGATAATACCGACTGCGCATTTTCCAGACGGTCGCGCAAGGCGGCCAATTGCGTGTCGAACCAGTCGGCGTTGAGTTTGGCCGGTTGTGAGCGCAATTCGACGGTGGTTTGTATGTAGGCAGCGGCAAAGGCATTGGCGATATCGGCGGCCACTTGCGGGTCGGTAAAGCTGAAATCAACTTGCATCACGCTGCTTTCACGGGAAGGCCGGATGTCGAGTTTTTTCAATAGTATCCCTGCAATCCAATCCCTAATGTCGCCATTGATGTTGGCCTTGGCAAAGTCTTCCTGCAATTCGGGGAGTTGGTCAAGTTTTAGTTTGTCCACGACTTTACGAGCTACATGGTGGCTGCTAATCATCTCAACCTGGGTCGCCATATAGCTGGGCAACAGTTGTACCGGCAAGTTCATCCCTGTCACCGGGTCGATACTGCGTTGCTCGGCGACGATAGAGGTGGTGCCAAGATATTGTTTAGGCAGCAACAAGCTGACTGTCAGCGTGGTGATGACAGTCACCATCAGCGCCCACAGGACAACCTCTTTGCGTGACCAGATAATATTGATAAATTGATAAAAGTTCATGGTGTTCCTTTTGGGTATAGGTTCAATCTGGGTAAGGGTTACACGTTTCGATCCGCTTAAAACCAGCGTTCACCGACATAAATGACGTCATCTTTTAACACTGGGTCGTTTAGCCCCACATCAACCTCCTCCAAGACGCCGTCTTTGTTTTTGCGTTTAATCACAATGCCGTTTTCAGTGCCGCGCAGAGTCAGTCCGCCGCCGATGGGCAAGGCTTTGGCCACCGAAATATTGGGTTCAATGCGGTAACCGCCCGGTTGCTGTACTTCGCCATAGATATAAAACTGAGGTGCTTTGGGGATGTACACAACATCGTCTTTATGCATTTTGAAAGGCGCGCTACTGCCTTCGTCTTCCAGATAAGTTCTTAAATCCAGTTCCTGACGTTGTGGCTTGCCGTTGACGGTGCGGGTGACGATGCCTTTATTGTCACCTAATTCATCAATGCCGCCGGCCATGGCGATCAGGTCGACGATGGAGCTATTGGAATCCAGAGGATAACGTCCTGGATTTTTGACATAGCCCAGTACCGAAACCTGTTGGCTGACATGCTCGAGTACGGTCACGCTAACTTGGGCGTCGTGAATAAAGCCGCCTTTAATCAGGCGAACAGCAATGATTTCTTCCAGTTCCATGTTCGATTTTCCGTTTACCGGCACTTTGCCGATCAGCGGAAAGGTAATTTGGCCATCTGCGGAAACGCGGGTTTCCGTTCTTAAGTCCTCATAACCGTACACCGAGATGCGCAACACATCATCCGGGCCGATGTTATAAGCGGCATGGCTTTGTTGAAAGGGCAGCAGCAATAAAGCGGCGAGTAACAGGGTGTATTTATTAGTAGGCATTTTGATCCTCAATGACGACGGCAATGGTTTTAAAAATAATGGATAGGTCGAGCCATAATGACCAGTTACGTAGGTAATCCAGGTCGCAATCAATCCGGCGCTGCATTTTGTCTACGGTGTCGGTTTCGCCGCGAAAGCCGTTGATTTGCGCCAAGCCGGTAATGCCGGGTTTTACCTTGTGCCGGATCATGTAGCCTTTGATTAGGCTACGGTACATTTCGTTGTGGCTGATGGCGTGGGGCCGAGGGCCGACAATGCTCATGCGCCCTTGCAAGACGTTAATAAACTGCGGCAATTCATCCAGCGAAGTGCGGCGCAGGAAACCGCCGAAGCGGGTAATTCTGGGATCGCTGCGGGTCGCCTGGTTAACGCATTCGCCATCTTCCATTACCGACATACTGCGAAATTTATAAACGATAATTTCCTGGCCGTTTAAGCCGTAACGGCGTTGTTTAAACAGCACGGGGCCGGGCGAGCTGAGTTTGATGCCGGCTGCAATCAGCAGCATGAGCGGCGTAATGGGGAGCAAAATCAACAGCGACAACAGTACGTCGCTGATGCGCTTAATGGTGTCGTTGATGCCGATAAACGGGGTTTCGCATACGGCGATGATAGGAATGCCGTTGATGCTGCTGAAGCTGGCTTGAATCAAGTTAAACGACAGGATGTCCGGGACGAAATAAATTGATGCGGTGGTGTCGTGTAGACCATCCAGCAATGCCAGAATGCGCGGCTGTGCGGACATGGGCAGCGCGATGTAAATATGTTGGATATTATGGGTTTTGACAAATTCAGCGGCTGCGGCTATGCCGCCCAATAAATTTTCCGGTTGTGTGTCTTCCGATAGGCGCCCGGGCCAGCGGTCATCGAAAAAACCGATAAAGCCCACGCCCAATAATGGATTGTGCTTAAACTGCTGGGTTAGTTTACGGCTTAAATCGCTCAGACCGACAATAACGGCTTTGGTTAGCTTATTTTCGGCAAGCGACCAATGTTGCGGCAAAAGACGAGCGGCTTTTTTTTGCCACAAGGTTTTTTCAAAACTCATGTCATCACTTGGCTTATCTAAAGGCCATGTTGTGTTCTCATTGCCTATGCGAAATTGATCCGCATTGGCAGGTAAGAGTGAGTTTACTGATGACAAATCCGTTTTGAGAAATTTCATGATGAACTCCTAAAGGATTCTGAGAAATGAGTTCCGCATCAATAGAATAATATGACATTAGGCGCCGATCTAAGCCGATAGGGCCGGGGTCGGATATTAATGCGGCTAGTTTTACAGCCTAAAAAACAGTTAAAAAACTAAGAACAACTTCAGGTTAAAGGAAAGCCATGAGTGGAACAATTGGTAGGAATACTTATTTGGGGCGAAAGGTGTGGTAATTCGGACGCTGGTTTTTTTGCCTTGTGCCTGCTTTTTAGTAACTAATCAGTGAAAAAAGAAATAGAACACGGATGACACAGATAAGACTGATTTCCACGGGTTTTTTAAAACATGCCGTGCTTTTAATTAGTAATTATCCGTTTCATCAGTGCCATCCGTGTTCCATTTTATTGCTTTTAGTCGAGGGCTAAGTAGTTACGCTTTTTAGGCAAATCCCTGCGGTTGTACGAATAGATGTCATCTGTCACAATAACGCCCACATTGTGACTCATAAAAGGACAGCTCCATGGCTGAGATTACTGAAGTACCTAGCCCTTTTTGCGGCATTGGCACGGATGACCTGACTATTCAGGTCGACGGGGTAGCGCTTAAAGTGGTTAAAAATGGCTGCGCGGTGAATACGCCTGCTTTTGAACAGGCGATTACCGATACCAGCCCAAGAGTTGAGGGCAAGGAAGTTAGTCTGGCGGTGGCGATAGCGAAAGCGGCGGCATTGTTAAAAAATACCAATCAGCCGGTGATTGGCGGTTGCGCAACCGATGTTAACGGAATGCGCGCGTTGCTGGCCTTAGCGGATCAGAGTGGCGCGGTAGTCGATAATATGAATTTTACCGGCGCACGCAATAATTTTTTGGCCTTGCAGGATTCCGGCTGGATGAACACCACGCTGGCCGAAGTCAAAAACCGCTGCGATGTGTTGCTGGTGGTCGGTGCTGATCTGGAAAGTTTTTCGCCGCGCTTTTTCGAGCGTTATCTATGGAATGAAGGATCGATGTTTCTGGAGGATACCGGCAAGCGTGAGGTTATCTATTTAGGCCAAGCGCCTTCCGGTCAGGCTTCGACTTCTCCAAAGGGTCAAAAAGCGTCGGTTTTTGAATGCGCCAATGAAGACTTGCCTGAAGTTGTCGCGGTGTTGCGGGCATTGGTTAAAGGCAATCCGGTTCGGGTTGATTCTGTCTGTGGTATTGCTGCGGCTGATTTGCAAAATATTGCCGATAAATTGCTGGCAGCCAGTTATAGCGTAGTGACCTGGGCGGCTGGCGCGCTGGCTTATCGTCAAGCCGAACTGACGGTGCAGACTATTTCCGAAATGATCAAAGATATTAACAACCGTGATACCCGCAGTTCCGGTTTGCCGCTGGGCGGCAAAGAAGGCGATCAAACGGCCAATCAAGTATGCGGTTGGACTACCGGTTATCCGGCGCGCACCCGTTTTTCCAGCGGCTTTCCTGAGTACGATCCCTATTTATACGATAGTAATACCTTGCTGGCTAATGGCGAAGCTGACGCTTTGCTGTGGGTGCAGGCATTTAATACTGACGCGTTGCCGCCTGCAACAAACTTGCCGATGATTGTCGTTGGTCGTTCCGGTATGGCTTTTGCCAAGGAACCTGATGTGTTTATTCCGGTCGGTACGCCGGGTATCGATCATGCCGGTCATGCTTATCGGATGGATAATGTGATTGCGATACGGTTAAAAAAATTGCGCGAATCCGGCTTGCCCAGCACGGCCGACGTGCTCAATGCCATTGAACAAGCTTTGTAGGTATGACTATGTTGATTAAATTAACAGGCGGGGCGGTTTATGATCCTGCCAGCGGCATTGATGGCGCAAAACAGGATATTTATATTCAGCATGGGCGCATTGTCGATAAGCCGGCCGGCGATTTCAAAGTCGATAAAGAATACGATTTGAAAGGCAAGATAGTGATGTCCGGCGCGATTGATATGCACACGCATATTGGCGGCGGCAAAGGTAACATTGCCCGTATCTTGTTGCCGGAAGATCACCGCGCCGATCCGGTTGCGCGTACCGATATTACCCGTTCCGGCTGCGGCCATGCGATGCCGAGTACCTTTGTGACCGGCTACCGTTATGCGGAAATGGGTTATACCGCCGGTTTTGAACCTGCGGTATTGCCGATTAACGCGCGGCAGGCGCACATGGAAATGGCCGATATTCCGATTTTGGATAAGGGCGGCTATGTCATGCTCGGCAGTGATGATTATTTGCTGAGGATGTTGACCGCCAAAAAAGACCAGAAAGCGATTAACGATTATGTCGCGTTTACCATGCAGGCGGCGAAAGCCATCGGCGTTAAAGTGGTCAATCCCGGCGGCATCAATGCGTTCAAATTTAATCAGCGCAAACTGGATTTGGATGAGCAAAACAGTCATTACGGGGTGACGCCGCGTGAGATTTTGCGCGTGTTGGCGACTGCGGTTAAAGAACTGGGCGTGACCCATCCGCTGCACGTTCACGGCTGTAACTTGGGTGTGCCCGGTAACGTGGACACTACACTGGACACGATTCAAGGCATAGGCGGCTTGCCGATGCATTTGACCCATATCCAATTTCACAGTTACGGCACCGAAGGCGATTTCAAATTTTCGTCCGGCGCCGCGCAAATTGCCGAAGCCATCAATAAAAATAAAAATATTACTATCGATGTCGGGCAAATTCTGTTCGGGCAAACCGTCACGGCGTCCGGCGACAACATGCGCCAACATGCCAATCATAAACATGCCAGCCCGAATAAGTGGGTGACCATGGATATTGAATGCGATGCCGGTTGTGGCGTGGTGCCATTCAAATACAAAGACAAGAATTTTGTCAACGCGTTGCAATGGGCGATTGGTCTGGAAACTTTCCTGCTGGTCGATGACCCTTGGCGCATTTTTCTGACCACCGATCATCCGAATGGCGCGCCGTTTACCAGTTATCCGCATTTGATCCGTTTGCTGATGGACAGAAGTTTCCGTAATGACATGTTGGCGACGCTTCATCCTGAAGCGCAAAAAATGACCACGTTAGCGTCGATTGAGCGCGAATACAGTTTGCAGGAGATTGCCATCATGACCCGCGCCGGTGCGGCCAGATTAATCGGTCTGCAAGACCGTGGCGGATTAAGCGCCGGTAACTGGGCGGATATTACTGTTTACACCGATAACGCCGACCGGCAAAAGATGTTTGAAAAGCCGGATTATGTGTTTAAAGACGGCGAACTGGTGGTTGTTGATGGCAAAGTGGTTCATACCACATGGGGTACGACCCATGTGGTTAAACCGGACTTTGATGCGTCGGTGGAAAAAGATTTGCAACGCTATTTTGACCGCTTCCTGACCATGAAATTGGGTAACTTTACTATCAGCGATGACGAGATTACTGAAGATGGGCGCGGCAGTTTGACGGTGCATCCGTTGAAAGGGGATGTCGCGTGATAGGGGTATTGAATAATGACCACATTGGCTTTTGAGCAGTTTCAATTTGAGTTGCATTTGTCCGAGTCTGCTACCAAGCAGGATGTTCGAGAGTCCGAACTAAAACTGGAGTTGAAAATTGCCGAAACCAAAGCCGATTTGATACGCTGGATTGTTGGTGCCGGATTTTTACAAACGGCTTTGATTGCCGCATTGCTAATTTAAGTTGAGTGCTGGAATATAGCGGTAAAACGGGTTGTTGAATTAGATTTAAATTTTTCGTAACTACTCAGCGAAAAAAGAAATAGAACACGGGCAGCACAGATCAGACGGGTTTACACGGATTTTTTAAAATAGACCGGTGCTTTTAATCAGTAATTATCCGTTTTACTTGTGCCCCAGAGGGTATCAGTGCCATCCGTCGACTGCAAGGATGCAGGAGGTAGAGCAATGCAGGAGTCATTGCCGCGTTTCATTTAGGTATTTTTAACAACCGCTGAGTAGTGACAATTTCTCGAGACAAATAACATGCCTACTACCCTTTTTGCAGAAACAGCGGCCAGTCTCTCTGAGCTAAGAAATGACCCGATTGCAACTGTTGCTGCGGGTGATGGTTTTCCGGTGGCGATTCTTGATCATGATGAACCGGCCTTTTATTGTATCCCGGCTAAGGCTTATGAAATACTGATGGACAAGCTGGAAGATGTTGAATTGGCTGCCATTGTTGAATCAAGAAAGTTACAGGCTGAAATCGACGTGGCTTGGGATGACCTTTAAGCTGCGTTTTAAAGAGTAGGCGCTCCAAGAATGGCATGGTCTCGATCCTACTATTCGTGAACAATTCGCTAAAAAATTACGCGCATTAGCATTAAAGGATAGTCCGCGTGTTAAAGCGCTGCTCTTAACGGCATGAAAGACTGTTATAAAATAAAACTTCGCAAGACCGGTTATAGGCTCGTTTATGAAGTGCGTGACCAAGAGCTGGTGATATTGGTTGTCGCCGTGGGTAGGCGAGAGCGGAATGCGGTATACAAAATGGCAGTAAAGCGGCTGTAAGCTAATCTACAAATTTCAGCACCAGAAAAATATTAACAATGAGCATAACAATATGATTATTAACGGTGTAACCATAGACGCGACCTTTGCCGAGGCCTTTCCTATGAAAGCGACTCGCGCGATCATCACCGCGCAAAATGAAAAATGGGCGATGATTTCGGCTCAGGCCATGACCGGTTTTGCTACTTCGGTGATTGCCTGCGGTTGTGAAGCGGGGATTGAGCGGGTGCTTGACCCTTCCGAAACGCCGGACGGCCGTCCCGGCGTGTCCATCATGATTTTTGCGATGGGCGGCAAAGGCTTGGCGAAACAGCTGGAAACTCGGGCAGGGCAGTGTGTATTGACCTCGCCGACCTCAGCCTTGTTTGCCGGGATTGATGGCGGTACGCGTATCGCTTTGGGTAAAAATCTGCGTTATTTCGGCGACGGTTTTCAGGTGGCAAAATTAATTGACGGCAAGCGTTACTGGCGTATTCCGGTCATGGATGGCGAGTTTTTAACTGAAGCTACCACGGGTCAAGTCGAAGCCATTGGCGGCGGCAACTTTTTGGTGTTGGCCGAGTCGCAACCGCAAGCGTTGGCGGCGTGCGAAGCGGCAATTGAAGAAATGCGTAAGATTCCCAATGTGATTATGCCGTTTCCTGGCGGCGTGGTGCGTTCAGGCTCCAAGGTCGGCTCTAAATACAAGGCTTTAGGCGCATCGACCAACGATGCGTTCTGCCCGACCTTAAAAGGCATGACCCAAACCGATTTGTCGCCGGAAATTGAGTCGGTTATGGAAATCGTCATCGACGGATTAACTAAAGAAGACATCGATAAAGCCATGCGCGTCGGCATTCAAGCGGTTTGCGATTTAGGTGCGGCGAACGGCATCAAACGCATCAGTGCGGGTAATTACGGCGGTAAACTGGGGCCATTCCACTTTCACTTACAGGAGATTATGGCATGAGCGCGTTAACCTTTACGCTGAAACAACGGCCTGACCAGCGGGTGGATATGTCGCCGCTGGTTTGCCAAAAATTGGCGGGGCTGGAGTTTGCAGACATTGCCGCGATTACTTTGCAAAATGGCAAACGCAAAATTCGTGTCGATGAATTATTTAATGTTGCCGGTTCCGATACGCAAAATATAGTGATAAAAAACAGTTTTAATAAACTCGATTTTATCGGCAAAGAACTGGATGGCGGCTGCATTACGGTTGAAGGTGATGCCGGTGCTTATCTGGGCTTGGGTATGAAATCCGGCGAAATTGAAGTGTCGGGTGATGTCGGCCTTTATGCTGCTTGTGAAATGAAAAAGGGCTTGCTGAAAGTTAATGGCAATGCCGGGGATTTTTTGGGTGCGGCTTTGCCGGGCAACAAAATGGGTATGAAGGGCGGCACTATTCTGGTTAAAGGCAATGTCGGCGAGCGCGCCGGCGACCACATGCGGCGCGGCAATATTTTGATTGAGGGCAATGCGGGCGATTATTGCGGCTCCAGAATGACGGCGGGTACCATTGCGGTGATGGGGCAAACCGGCCGCTATTTGGGCTTTGCGATGCGCCGGGGAACCTTGTTGTTGTGGAATCAGCCGCAACCATCGGCACGTTTTAATGATTGCGGCGCACACACGCTGGCATTTTTGCCGATTTTGTTTGCCTCGTTCAAAAAGCTAAATTCCAAATTTGCCGATAGTTCTGTGGCCTTTAACCGGGTGCGGCGTTATGCCGGGGACATGTCGGAAATGGGGCGTGGCGAAGTGCTGGTTAAACTAGGCTGAAAAAATTGTCACTGTCGCATAAAAAAGCCCCGCTAAACCGGGGCTTTTTTGTGGGCTAAATTTTTCCGTCTAAACCCATCTGGAAGTATTTGTGGGTGATTTTGTCCTGGTTTTCCAGTAGCCAGTCAATGTCCGGCGTGTTAGTCATGGCTTTGTGGATTGCCAGCGCCATGGCTTTGCGGTGTATGTCGAAGAGCGCTTGATGATCCAGATTGTCATCTGTCGCAACGCTCGGGTTTAGCCAGACTGAGCAGATAATACCCAGGTCATTGGCTTTTTCTTTGGGGATGTCGCCAGCGCGCACGGCATCCAGTACGCCGTTGGCAATGGCCGCTTGTACTGTGCCCATCAAAATGTTCGTGTAACGGCTGTTGTTTACCGTTACTTTGCTGACCATCAACGTGACCGGGCGCACTTGAATATCGGTGTTTAAAATGGCAAAAACTTTAGAATGGCCTTTGGCTTGATTGCCGGTCAGTGTTGCCAATGCAGTGCCGACAGGGCCGTCCAATTCGCCGATAATGATTTCAGGTTCAGCGGCAGTGCCAGCAGGGCCGCCGGCAACCAGTGCTTCGCCGGTGCGGAATATGATTCTTTCGCTCATAAGATTAAAACTCCGAATTTTAAATAAAGAAAGCCGTAGAATAACATGATTTGGCTTATTTCTTGGCAGGGCTTATGGTTTCAACATTGACAGTAAACAATCATGACCGTGATGTTGCCGGGCTAAAGTATGTTTATCCGGTTATTTCCAGGCGGGCTGGCGGCTTGTCTATCGGCATTAATTTTAATACCAATAATGCCTGTAACTGGCGCTGCATTTATTGCCAAGTGCCGGATTTAACAATCGGCGCGGCGCCGGATTTGGATTTTCAGTTGCTGGAAGATGAGTTAAGGTTTTTTTTAAATGATGTGCTGTATGGCGATTTTTATCAGCGGTTTCAAGTTGATGAAGATAAACGAATGATTAAGGATATTGCCATGTCCGGCAATGGCGAACCGACCAGCGTAAAAGATTTTGATCTGGCGGTGGCATTAATTGGCAAGATTGCGACAGAAGCGGGCGTTTTACCGCAGAGTCATTTTGTGCTGATTACCAATGGCAGTTTGTTGCATCGGCCTAATGTCCAAAATGGATTGAAAAAGTTAAAGGAATATGGCGGTGAAGTTTGGTTTAAGCTTGATAGCGCGACGGAAGAGGGCAGGGCTTTAATCAATAATGCGGGGCAAAGCTGTCGGGCGAGCGTGGAAAATCTATTGCTGGCTGCAAAACTGTGTCCAACAAAACTGCAAACGTGTTGGCTAGATTATGATAAACGAGGCTTATTAGAGCAGGAAAAAAACGCGTTTCTTGATTTATTGAAAACGATCAAGGCAGAAGGTTGTGTATTGGATGGCGTGATGTTGTATACCTTGGCGCGAGCGTCGCTCCAGCCCGAATCGGTGCGACTGGAGCGATTGTCGATAGAGGTGTTGAATGGTTTTGCCTGTGAAATCATGCGGTTAGGATTTGATGTGTCAGTTTCGGCTTAAGCTCTGATGTCAAGTAATGAGCCTAGTGTTTCTCTATCTGCCTGGAGTAATTTAACTGCGGCAGAGTTCTCTAGTTCGGCCTCTTTTAAACTGAGTACAGGTTTGATGATGTCACCCGAATTGAACTCTGAGCTACCGACTTCATTGTTCTGCATCGGCAGTTTAGCGATCACTTGAGCGGCATCGGCTGATTTTTGTTGAGCAGTATTAATCATGCTGATTGCACTGCTATTGAGTGGTGAAATGTTCATTTCGTGCCCCTTGCTCTATTGAATTGGCTTCCTTTTAATACTACATCCATATAGATAATATGCCAAGGTTGAATGTTAACTTTAAGAGGGAAGTGTGAGCATTAGGGCATTTTTTTAGGCAGCAAGCAGTTATATGGAGTTTGCGAATTTTTAAATTTATTGCTTGTTGTATGTGCATTATTACAGATATAATTACAGGTTCATCAAAGTGCGAATGTGGCGAAATTGGTAGACGCGCTGGTTTTAGGTACCAGTTGGTTACCCAGTGGGAGTTCGAGTCTCCCCATTCGCACCACCCAATCATGTAGCCAGTGATTAATCGCTGGCTCTTCATATCTTATGAAGCCGTTTACCGGTATCTTAAATAAAACATCTTTTTAAATTGTGTGAGGTAAAGAAATGCAAGTTTCTGTCGAGAAGACATCAGAATTAAGCAGAAAAATGACTGTTAGCGTGCCTGAAGAGGTTGTTCAGGAAAAAATGGCTGCACGTTTAAAGTCGTTAGCCCGCGATGTTAAAATTGATGGCTTTCGTCCGGGTAAAGTGCCTCAGCATGTGGTCAAGAAAATGTACGGGGAAAGGGTTCGTGGCGAAATTACCGGGGATTTGATTCAGTCTACTTATTATGAAGCGTTACAGGGACAGGATTTAAAGCCTGCTGGTTACCCGCACATTCTTCCCTTGGATGAAGCGGAAGGTTTTAAATATACCGCTGAGTTTGAGGTCTATCCTGAGATTTCACTGGAAGGTCTTGAGCAAATTCAGGTGTCGCGTCCTACAGCGAGCGTTCAGGATGTCGACGTTGAAGACATGATTGAAAAGTTAAGAGCGCAAAAGAAAAGCTGGGCTGTTGTTGAGCGTGCAGCGCAGGATCAAGATCGTGTGACTATCGGTTTTTCGGGTGTTTGTGAAGGTGAAAATTTTACCGAGGGCAAAGTAGACAGCTATCCGGTTGAAATTGGCACCAAGCAAATGATTCCTGGATTCGAAGAAAGTCTGCTAGGGCTTAAGGCTGGCGATAATAAGACGTTTGAACTGTCTTTTCCTGAAGTCTACGGTAATGACAAATTGGCCGGTAAAGTTGCCGAGTTCAATGTCGATGTTATTAGTGTTGAAGAACCCACCTTGCCGGAAATCAATGATGAATTTATTAAGGCTTATGGCGTTGAAGGTTCGGTAGATGCTTTTCGTGAAGACATCAGAACTAATCTGGCCGGTGAACTGGAGCAAGCATTACGCGGCAAACTAAAAAATGCAGTGCTGCACGCGCTGTATGAAAAAATCCAGATTTCGGTTCCCAACGCACTGGTTGATCAAGAAGTCGAAACGATGATGAAGCCGTACATCGAAACGGCTAAAAGACAAAAACTGAAATTGGAAGATTTGAAGTTGCCTAGAGATGTATTTGAAGGTCAAGCAAAACAAAGGGTTGCGTTAGGCTTAATCTTAGGCGAGATTATTGATAAAAATGATATTAAACTGGACGCCGACAAAGTGCGTTCTACTGTCGAAGATATGGCAAAAAGTTATGAACGACCTCAAGATGTTATTGAGTGGCATTATGCCGACGAAAGCCGGTTGAACAGTGTGCGGCAGATGGTGCTGGAAAATCAGGCCGTTGATTGGATACTTGCACGAGTTAAGGTGTCTGATGAGGCTGTCAGTTTTAGTGATGCTATGAGCAAGCAAGCGTAAAGAGGCTTAAATGTATAGTCAGTACTCAAAAAATCAAATGATCGCGCCGGAAGCGGCAGGTGGATTAGTGCCTATTGTTATCGAGCAAACGGCGCGGGGCGAGCGTTCTTTTGATATTTACTCAAGGTTATTAAAGGAACGGGTTATTTTTCTAGTGGGGCAGGTTGAAGATTACATGGCTAATCTGGTTGTCGCCCAGTTATTGTTCCTGGAATCGGAAAATCCTGATAAAGACATCCATTTATATATTAATTCGCCGGGTGGTTCAGTGACGGCCGGCATGTCGATTTACGATACGATGCAGTTCATTAAGCCCGATGTCAGTACCATGTGTATTGGTCAGGCTGCCAGTATGGGCGCTTTGCTGTTGACCGGTGGCGCAAAAGGCAAGCGTTACTGTTTGCCTCATTCGAGAATGATGATTCATCAGCCCTTAGGCGGTTTTCAGGGGCAGGCTTCTGATTTTGATATTCATGCCAGAGAAATACTGTCAATCAGGGAAAAGTTGAACCAGATTCTTGCTGACCATACCGGTCAACCGATAGAAAAGGTTCGTCTGGACACAGACAGAGACAATTTTTTAAGCTCTAATGATGCTGTGAGTTACGGGCTGATTGATCAAGTGTTGTCCAGCCGGACAGCAATTGCTACTAAATAACGTTGGTATTTTTTTTGTATTTCGATATATTCTTTGCTTTTATTAAAAGTAAAAACATCATCTCTGGGTGTTTGCGGGAGTCCAATTTATGAGTAATGACAAAAAAAGCAAAGATGAGGATAAGCTACTTTATTGCTCTTTTTGCGGTAAAAGTCAGCATGAAGTTAGAAAGCTTATTGCAGGGCCATCAGTTTATGTCTGTGATGAATGTGTAGAGCTTTGCAATGACATCATAAAAGACGAATTACAGGATGATTCTTCTTTTAGCGGTGGCGAATTACCTAAGCCAAAGCAGATAAAAGAAGAGCTTGATGGCTATGTAATCGGGCAGGAGAATGCGAAAAAGATTTTGGCGGTGGCTGTTTATAATCATTATAAACGCCTGCGCAATAAGTCTAAAAAAGACTCAATTGAATTGGCAAAAAGTAATATTTTGTTGATTGGCCCTACCGGTTCAGGGAAAACCTTGTTGGCTGAAACCTTGGCTCGTTTGCTGGATGTGCCATTTACTATTGCCGATGCAACTACGTTGACAGAGGCCGGTTATGTGGGCGAGGACGTAGAAAACATCATCCAGAAAATCCTGCAAAAATGCGACTATGATGTCGAAAAGGCTGAAACCGGTATCGTCTATATCGATGAAATTGATAAAATTTCCCGAAAATCAGATAACCCGTCCATTACCCGTGATGTTTCTGGTGAAGGTGTTCAGCAGGCTTTGTTGAAGCTGATCGAAGGCACCATTGCTTCGGTTCCGCCTCAAGGTGGACGCAAACATCCGCAACAGGAGTTTTTGCAGGTTAATACCGCTAATATCCTGTTTATAGTGGGCGGTGCTTTTGCCGGTTTAGATAGAGTTATTAAAGATAGATCGGAAAAAGGCGGCATAGGTTTTTCCGCTGAAATAAAAACCAAAGATGAATCTAAAAATATTGGTCAGCTGTTTGCCGAAGTTGAAGCGGAAGATTTGATCAAATATGGCTTGATTCCTGAGTTTGTTGGTCGTCTTCCTGTTGTCGCTACATTGGAAGAGCTGGATGAGAGTGCTTTGGTGCAGATATTGACCGAGCCTAAAAATGCGTTAATCAAGCAATATCAACATTTGTTCGAGATGGAAGGCGCTGAGTTGGAGTTTCGTGATGACTCGCTGGTTGCCATTGCCCGTAAGGCGATGGAAAGAAAAACCGGTGCTAGAGGGCTTAGGACAATTGTTGAGAATGTGCTGTTGAACACTATGTATGAATTGCCGTCTGCGGATAATATTTGCAAGGTTGTTGTTGATGGTGGCGTTATTTTGGGCGAGTCTGAGCCGCTTTTGGTTTATGAAGCCGAAAAGAAAAAAGTCGCATCAGAATCTTAAAGCGTATTCAACTTCATGGATGTAAAAAAGAGGAGCTTTTGTTTATTAAAGCTCCTTTTTTTTGCATTGTAGATAAGCAAAAAGCCTCATTTTTGATTGCAAGCCATCCTTGCTATTTTAACTAATGCCCCCATAACCTTTTTTTCAGAAAATTGTTAAAGGTTCCATTTATGGAAACGCAAAAAATGACAGAGATACAACAAATAAATATGCTGATTCCGGTTTTGCCGCTCAGGGATGTCGTCGTTTATCCGCACATGGTCATTCCCTTGTTTGTCGGCAGGGAAAAGTCAATTGATGCGCTAGATGCGGCGATGAAAGACAATAAACAGATTTTGCTGGTCGCGCAAAAAGAAGCGGAAGTCGACGAGCCGGAGCTTGCTGATCTGTATGAGATCGGTACGCTGGCTAATATCCTGCAAATGTTGAAATTGCCCGATGGTACTGTGAAGGTGTTAGTTGAAGGTATTCAGCGCAGCAAGGTATTGCATTACAAAGAAACCGACGATTACTTTTCTGCGATGGTGACAGAAATTTATGATGTGTTAAAGCTAACCGAGCAAGAGCAGGATGTATTGCAGCGGACAGTGATTAATTCGTTTGATCAATACGTTAAGTTGAATAATAGAATCCCGCCGGAAGTCTTGAATGCATTGTCCGGCATTGATGACCCAGGTCGGCTTGCCGATACCATGGCGGCTCACATGACCTTAAAAGTCAGTGAAAAGCAGGTTATTCTTGAAACCGCCGACATTGAACAGCGGCTTGAAAGTCTAATGACCTTAATGGAAGGCGAGGTTGATTTGTTGGAGATGGAGAAAAGAATCCGTGTTCGCGTCAAGCAGCAAATGGAGAAGAATCAAAGGGAATATTATTTGAATGAGCAGATGAAGGCCATTCAAAAAGAGTTGGGCGACCTGGACGAGGTGCCTAATGAAGTTGAGGAGTTGGCAAAAAGAATTGAAAATGCCCAGATGTCCAAGGAAGCCAAAATAAAAGCGGATGCCGAGCTGAACAAGCTTAAGCAAATGTCGCCGATGTCCGCTGAGGCGACGGTGGTACGTAATTATATTGAGTGGATGGTGAATGTGCCGTGGAAGAAAAAAACCAAAGTTCGGCATGATTTGAAAGTTGCCGAGCAGGTTTTGGAAGCCGAACATTATGGCTTGGAAAAGGTTAAGGAGCGCATTCTTGAATATTTGGCTGTTCAGCAGCGGGTAAAGCAGCTGAAAGGGCCGATTTTGTGTTTGGTAGGGCCTCCAGGCGTGGGTAAGACTTCACTGGGTGAGTCTATCGCTAGGGCAACGAATCGCAGTTATGTGCGCATGGCTTTAGGTGGTGTGCGTGACGAGGCGGAAATTCGTGGGCATCGCCGGACTTATATCGGCTCAATGCCGGGTAAGATTTTGCAGAATTTGGCTAAAGTGAAAACGCGCAATCCGATGTTTTTGCTCGATGAAATTGACAAGATGGCGGCTGATTTTCGTGGCGATCCGGCGTCGGCTTTATTGGAAGTTTTGGACCCCGAGCAGAATCATACTTTTTCAGACCATTATCTGGAAGTCGATTTTGATTTGTCCGATGTGATGTTTGTCGCGACGGCGAACACGATGAATATTCCGCCGGCATTGCTCGATAGAATGGAAGTCATACGCATCGCCGGTTATACCGAGGATGAGAAGATCAATATTGCCATTCGCTATTTGATTCCTAAGCAGGTTAAAAATAACGGCCTTAAAGAGCGAGAAATTCAAATTGATGAAGAGGCAGTCAGAGGCATCATTCGCTATTATTCACGGGAAGCCGGTGTTCGTAGTCTTGAGCGGGAAATTTCAAAAATTTGCCGTAAAGTGGTCAAGGATTTATTACTGAACCCAAGAAAAACTAAAGTCGAGGTTGATGCTGAAAATCTGGATAAGTATCTGGGTGTCAAGCGCTTTCATTACGGACTTGCTGAGGAAAAAGATCAGATTGGGCAAGTCACCGGTTTGGCTTGGACTGAGGTTGGCGGTGAATTATTAACCATTGAAACCGCCGTTATTCCTGGAAAAGGCAAGCATTCGGCAACCGGTAAGCTCGGTGAGGTGATGAAAGAGTCTATCGAGGCGGCAATGACAGTGGTTAGAAGTCGCTCGGACATCCTGGGTATTGATAACGAGCTGTTTCAGGCGAATGATATTCATATCCATGTACCTGAAGGCGCGACGCCTAAAGATGGCCCCAGTGCCGGCGTGGGTATGTGTACAGCCATTATTTCCGCGTTGACCAGGATACCGGTGCGCGCTTGTGTGGCGATGACGGGTGAGATTACCTTGCGCGGGGAAGTGCTGGCTATTGGCGGTTTAAAAGAAAAGCTGCTGGCGGCGCACCGTGGCGGCATCACAACGGTTTTAATCCCGGCTGAAAATGAGAAGGATTTGGTGGAAATTCCAGATAATATCAAACAAAACTTGGAAATAAAGCCGGTTCATTGGATTGATGAAGTGCTGGAGGTTGCGTTGCAATATATGCCGGTTCCTATTGAAAAAAGCCAGGTCGATGAACAAGGAAAAAATAAAGCGCATGCAGCTAAAAAAGTAAAGCAGGGTTTAACCGCGCATTAATTAATTTGCGGTTTGGCGAAAAGACGGGCAAAACCGCAAAAATACTGGCCTCCAGGCTTGTTAATGCTTGACACTGTGTCGGTGCTGTTGTTATAAATACCGGCGTTTCTTGTGTCGCTAATCATCAGGCATTAAGAATTGTTGCGCGGGTCTTCTAAAATATAATTTTAAAAAATAACTTCCTAAGGGGGAATAATGAATAAATCGGATCTTATTGATGCTATAGCAGAGTCTGCTGAATTAACCAAAGCGGACGCAGGTCGCGCATTAGACGGCTTTATTGGCGCAGTTACAAAAGCATTAAGTAGCGGTGATTCCGTTGCTTTAGTGGGCTTTGGAACTTATGCGGTAAAGGAAAGAGCGGAGCGAAAAGGTCGTAATCCACAGACTGGGGCTGAGATTACAATTAAAGCTGCAAAAATTCCTTCATTTAAAGCTGGTAAATCTTTAAAAGATGCTGTAAACTAGCATTTCTTTAGTCGGGTGCTTAGCTCAGCTGGGAGAGCATCGCCCTTACAAGGCGAGGGTCGGGGGTTCGAACCCCTCAGCACCCACCAGACTTTGGAGTGGTAGTTCAGTTGGTTAGAATACCGGCCTGTCACGCCGGTGGT
>JAUYMY010000028.1 GCA_030699385.1 Methylobacter sp. | reverse complement strand
GCAGGATATATTTGAATATATCGAGGTGTTTTACAACCGTGAACGACTTCACTCGGCCAATGACTATGTGTCGCCAGTGGACTACGAATTGCAGCTAAAATCTGCCTAACTTTGTGTCCGGAAAAGTGTTGACACATCACTTGAAAGTGGCTTCACTCAGAACGAACACTTATGGGGGTTGTTCCACAGGACCCCTAAAGGCAGCAGGAAAAAACCAGAAAAAGATAGCGGAGTTGCTGGGCGTGTCAGGATCAACCGTGTGCCGGGAAAGGTAAAAGAGGTTATCGCCCGAAACAGGCCCAGATAAAAGCGGAACGCTGATGTGTATTTTGCCCATCCCTATCATTCTTGGGAACGCGGCTTAAACGAGAATACGAACGGTTTGATCAGGCAGTACTTTACCAAAGGCAGTAGTTTTGAGACCATAACTGATGAAGAGGTTGAAGTAGTCATGCAAAAACTCAATCACCGTCCACGAAAAACACTCAACTACAAAACACCTCACGCGGTCTTTTTTGCTGAGTCTGAGCAAGAAGCCGCATGAGTACTAGGATTGCACTTCGGAGTTGAATCCGCCTTATGTTCTAAGGTTCGAATCAATCGATCAGCAAGATAAACGGCTTTATCAACTTTGTCAGCCATGACTTGCCTTGTAAATAAATTATTATCTGCCGCGACAACTAATCCTTGTAGAATTTGTCCCGCGTAGTAACTTCTTAGATAGTCTCGGTAGTTTTCTTGGTCTTTAAAGTCTGATTGTGATTTCATAATGTCAATAATTACAAGTTGATAGTAAGAACTTATAGCGCCTTAATCCGTTTTTTCAGCAATTTTAAATCGTGCTTGCAGACAGATCTTTGGTAGCGCAGCCTAACGAAAATTTGAGTAATATCATCAATGAGATCAGCACGCTCGGGTTTTGTTATTTTGGCTCGAATTGCAAAATCATTAGCACCTTCACCTATTCCGATAACCACTCCAGCTTTTGCCATTTTTCGGCAAAACTGACGGTATGCTTTAACAGCGGGAGCTTCCTGTTTATGAAGATTCCTTAGCAAAAAAACGGCCAGCAACAGCAACGCCAGACCAATTGAGGCCGTCATCCAAAACACAATTTCAACCAGACTGACTAAGCCCATGAATGAAAACAGCATTGCCTGATTTTCTGTACCGTAGCGGACTATCCGGCGTTGCCAGTGGTAATCCAAACTATTCCAGAGTTGTTCCGCCTGTTTTAATCCAAATTGCTCGTCCCCTGACTTTGCTTTTATCGGCGATAAACTGACGCTACCCGTCTTAACCTGCTGTTGGACATTAACATCCTGCTCAACCCGATCCGGCGCAATCGCCGTCGTCGGGTCAACCCTGCTCCAACCCTTGCCATCCAACCACACTTCTGCCCAGGCATGAGCATTAGCCTGCCTGATTTCCAAAAACCGGCCGACCGCATTAAATTCACCGCCCTGATAACCGCCCACCACGCGCGCTGGAATACCCGCAACCCGCATCAAATAGACAAACGCCGTCGCATAGTGTTCGCAAAATCCGTTTCTGGTCTCAAACAAAAAATGCTCAATCGGATTATTTTTCATTAACGGCGGCTGCAAGCTGTAGCTGAAATGTTGTTGACGGAAATAGTCCAGCACCTGTTGAATAAACAACTCCGGCTGAGCTTCAAAACCGTGCAACTGCTTAACCAAATCGACAATACGCTGAGAAGACATATCCGGCAGTTGCAGGTTTTCCCGGTATTCGGTTTTGGTGAGGTAACCGGTATTGAATTGCGGATAAGAAACCAGCGTATATTCTGCCGCATTGCCCGGCTTAGTCCGGCTGATGAGCTGATAATTGCCGTTGCGCCTCAAGGTAGCGTCGAATTGTTCCGGCATGTCCAGCGCATAAACCCATTGATGGTTTTGCGGTTCCAGCAACAGCGTGTAGCGATAGGCTTTCCCGGAAAATGTCAGCTTGTCCTGATAGTACACAACATTATCATTGTGCGACATAGTCCAGACAGTACCGTCAGTATAAGAAAAAACCGGGCCGCGCCAGTAAAGCTGATTTTTAGGCGGCGGCTCACCGTTAAATTTAACCCGAAACGCCAATTTCGGTGACAACGCCATCCGGTTAATCGAACCCGGCTCCAGCGTTTCGCTTAACCCCGACTGCGCCTGCTTATTGTCGTTATCCATCAATGCCCATGTCGGTGCCTGCACCCTTGGAAACAGAACAAAAATAATGGCCGTCAACGGCAGCGCCTGCATCATAATCGTCGCCGCCGTGCGTAACGCCGCCTTGTTTTGTAGCCGGTCGCTGTTCACTGCCACCAGTGCAGCCAGCAAAACACAGCAAACCAACAAGCTATAAACGGCCATAGCAATAGTCTGTTGATAGAGAAACTGCGAGGCGGCAACGATAAACGCCAAATAACTGACCAAATACACATCGCGTTTCTTGTTCAACTCCAGCAACTTAATGCCCAAGGCTGCAACAAACACCGCCGTTCCGGCATCACGACCCCATACTCCGGTGTGTTGGCTAACCAGTAAAGCAACGCTAAGCAGGAGCAACACAAAAATGACCGTGCTATTGGGCAGATAATGCGGCCGCCAAACCCCGAGCAACCGCCACAACAGTAAAGCAAAAAACACCCCCCATAATGGCCAAGGAAGATGAGCGACATGCGGCAAAGTAATCAAGCCGATTGCGCTTAACAGCAGCAGTAAAACCGACGGCTTGAGATGATTTTCCATAGACTTAAACTTAAAAAGCAGTTGCACACAGAGATTGATATTTTTTGGCTCTGAGTTTTTACGGTTAATGTGTTAGCTTTCGTTGCAAGGCGTGTTGCCGCCGGGCAAAGGATCGGGCATTTTTAAATAGAGAACCCGGTCATCGCCACGGTCGCTGGCATCCTGTGTTTGTATTTTTGTATCGATAGCCGCATCGCCTGGATTCGTGCCGTTACCCGGTCCAGCTGAAACTAGGCGGGCATAGTCTGAAACATATTTACCCGTTACCGTATTGTATGGCACTTGCAAAATAATGGGTCGATGCCAGGCATCCAAGACATGAGTGACCAATTCCGCTTCAGTAGGGGTCTTATCGCTGTCAGCATCATTACCATCATGTTGCTTTATATCAAAATGCACATAAGCCGCTACTGTTGGCGTACTGGAAGAAAAAACCTTGCCAAAACTATCATCCAGCGCATTTAAAGCAGTTTCATTTAAATGCACGCCAGTCGTTAAATAAGGGCCTCGCCAACCTACTCCGGTTTTTGCATTAAATATCTGATGTTTTATATATTCTTGTAAATTCTGAGATGAAAACAAATAGTAAAGCCCATACTCAGGATTGGTAGTAGTTGCTAAGCCATTTAAATCCTGCGGAAATTTGCCCAAAGTATCCGCATAATAACCAGCCCCCGCAGCCCCGCCCATAATCGCGTCCTTAACCGTGTGCATCGTGGCATCGGTCGTCTGGCAACTGGCCGAACTGCCAATGCCGCCAACATAAGGCACCGCCAGTCCGGCCAGTGCAACCAGCATCAACAAAACCACCGACACTTCTATTAGTGTCATACCTTGCTGTAAAGCATTAACGTATCGTTTTCGCGTCATAGTTCACCTATATTTTTATTTATCGTTTCCACACTCCAGTCTTTATCGTTCCCACGCTCCGGCGTGGGAATGCAGTCTCAGACGCTCCAGCGTCGACTTCACCAAGAGTCCAGCTCAATCAACCCCGTCAACCCGGCATAATTAGCAGCGCTCGAATACCGCCAATGCTCCGCCAGATTCACATAACCGCGTTTCACCGGATTGGCGTGAATGTAGTCCAACTTCTCTCGCATCATTGCCTCACTAAAGACCAGTTCGGCATGAACGCCCTCTTGCCAGAACTGATACTCGCGGTCTGTTTTATGAGCTCGCTTGAAAAAACGCAAATGTGCCAATAACCGCTCTACACGCTGTTCCTGTAAATGATCGATAATCCGCCGTGCCGTATAAGCCTTAAAACTGCTTACGCATTTATTCAGGTTTTTTGCCTGCGCTATAAAATGCAAATGGTTTTCTAAAATAACGTAGCCGTAGAGTTTTAAGTCTTCGTGTTCTCTTTGGTAACGCCAGCAATCGAGCACGATTTGTACCGTCTCGGCGCGCGTAAAAACCGGCAGCCATTCCAGTACCGTACAGGTCATAAAATGCGGTTTACCGGCTTCGGTTATCGTGTAGCGGCTTCTTCCCATAATGATTTTTTAACGCTGTGGTTTAGTGAGACTGGACGCTGGAGCGACCACAGGACTGCATTCCCACGCCGGAGCGTGGGAACGATATAGTTTCTTCGTGTCTCTGTGGTTTATTTCGTTTTTCATTTTGATCTACCACAGAGACACAGAGAGCACAGAGATTTTTTAGACTTGTTTTTCTCCGTGTACTCTGTGTCTCTGTGGTTTATTCCGTTTTTCATTTACCAATTGATCACTGGCAAAGTGGTGTTAGCGTGAAAATCCACCTGAATGGGATTTTGGCGGTCAGCTGGGTAAATATTATCGCTGCCCGGTTCGCAGTAAATTCCATCTCCATCATTGTCTGTATATTCGTAAATACCTATGGCGTTTTGCCCGATAGGGATCGGAGGAGGATTGGTAAAATTAAATTGCACGGTTTGATAAGCCCCATCTTCCTCAATCAAAGTCGGCAAGCTGGTTGCCACATTGATATTACCGTTATTGCGATAAAACACATTCATGCAAATACGACCAGTCCAATTACCAGAAGAAGCCTTGCAGCTATTCGCGTCGTACTTTGCCCCGACCGAATCAGCATGACTCATATAGCAATCGCTACCATTCGATACGCCCTGTTTAGCCGTACATGCAGCTTGACTGAATGCGCATGAATCCGGTTTAACGGTATTTTGCCAAGTACCCCCTGCTGTCGTGCAAGCCGTTTGCGCGAAGGAGCAATCTTGAATCCATACGCCACTGGCAAGCGAACAGGATGCCGAAGTAAAATCACAATGATTGGTTGTTAAATTCCACGATCCGCCCGCATTTACGCACGGCGTTTGTTTGGCGTTAGTCAGGCAGGCTCTATAAGTTGCATTGGTATTATTGCCATCCCATGCCTGACATTTTGAGCTGACCGTATTCCAGTAAAGCCCGGCTGTTTCGCATGTTGGCTGAGAGATGTACTGAGAACTTCCCCCGGCCGCATCGCAAGCTTTTTGGGTAAACTGACAATCTATTTTTGCTGTTCCGCCAGTATTGGTACAAGCGGACGGCGAGAAAAAACAACTTTGCCACTTACCTCCAACAGATTTACAGCTTGTTTCATCAACCACTGTACACGCAGAACCTGACCAGTTACCGCCAGCGTTTTCGCATTTCTGCTTGGTAGTGAAGTTGGCTTTGTCCGCATCGATAAAACCGCAGTGGGCATTTGCACCAAAGCGTTTGGCAAAATTGACACTGATGCCACCGGAAATATCGACTTGCCAATCTTGAATTTTTACAGTGGGTTGACTTGCGGATGCTGGATAGTCGGCATCATAATCAGAGCCAGTAAACAAATGATCTTTGCCATAACTTTGAATAATTAATTGGGAATTAGGAAAACTCCACGAATCAAAATACCAACCATAGTTATTGTCAATACTCGCCCAGATAAACCCGTTTGTCTCGCAACTGCTTTGATCCGTGTGATTTATTCTGTTGCAATAACCTTGCGCTAATCGCCCCCAACCATCGGTTAGGGCGTCTCTATCGAACGGACTTCCAGAAACGCTCAGATACGGCCCGTTCCATCCAGAATTTAATCCAGAATTCAAAGTCGGGTCGGATTGTCTTGCCAGCCAGAGATGTCCCCCGGTACAAGCTGAAAAACTTGAAACGCCATCTGTGCAGGAGTTATTTGCCCAGCGCCACTCGTTAGTCCCAGTACAAGCATTGGGGTTTCTTGCCGCCGGTACAATTTGGGCTGGCAGCGGCGGCGTTGCCGCACCAGAAGTCACACAAAACCCCATTTGCAGGAGTTCTCGGAGGTTATCCGGCAACCTCCCCATATCCGCCACAAACCCGCTAACCGCCTGCTGCCCATTAATAATCTGCCTCGGATTGCCCAATATCGCCTGCCGGATCATCTCCAGCCGGTCTTTGGTTTGCTCGTAACGGGTCTGAAAACCCAATTCGGCGGTTTCGCGCACGGCGACGCTGGCCATTAGGGTGATCAACAGCAAGACCACGGTCATTTCAATCAGGGTAAAGCCTGTTGAACGCATTGAGTTAATAGCCAGTGGTCGGTGTAAAAACATGGCGCGTCGCCCCGCTTTTGTTGAATAAATCATTGAGTAAATCATCGCTAACTGCGCTTATCGGCAGGTATCGCCGCTGGGCGGGTTGGAATAGGCTTGCTCTAATGCGGTTAAATCATCCGCGCCCAATCTGCCGTCGCCGGTCAGGTCGTAGCCTGGCAAAAGGTCGCCTCCAGCTCTGAATCGGCCAAACAATAGCCCCCAATCGGTCTTGTCGGTGCAACCGTCATGATTCAAGTCGCCCACACTGATCCGCATCGGTATGGTTGCGTTAAGGTGCGCCTGCGATAAGTCAATCCAGGTGTCGGCTAAGGTTTCGATGTCCATCTTCAGCTCGCCGGTCGGGTTGTTGGTTGCTGTGGCAATGACGGTTACTGTTTTTGTTTCGCCGGGCGCTACGTTGCCGATAGCACATAATCCGGGATAACGAGGATCATCAAGACACCCTTCCAGATGACGGATAATCAGATATTCAGGAAAAACCAGCGAACGAAAACGGACGTTTTCCAACCAGCTGGTACTGAGGTTGCTGAAACGGAATTGATAAGTCGATTCAACACCGGCCTTGATCTCGGGTTCCAATGGCGACACGGTTAAAAATACGCCGCCGGTTCCGATTTGTTTAATGCTGTCAAAAACCAAATCCGCTTGTATCAGGCCGCAACCGGTCGCTAAATCAATCACTGTGTAGATTGCGCAATCTTGCGTAGTGGGCAATGCTTCATTCACTTTAGCCGGATCGTGCAAATCAATACTGCCTTTTTTCATCGCCTGATAAACACCGTCCGGCGACAAATGCGGGTAAGCGTTTAACAGCAATGCCGCCATCGCTGCGGCATGGGGCGCAGCAGCAGACGTGCCTTGAAAATTGGGCAAGCCGTTTAAGTCGGTATCGGTGCCGAAAAAAGTAGTGTCGGAGTCATCCGGCGCGACAATTTCGGGTTTAAGTTGCAGCAGGGCTTGTGCAAGGCGTGAGCCGTCGGGGTTAAATAAAATAGGCGTGCCGCCCGCCGAGGAAAAACTTTCGATTTTGCTTTGGCTAACCGGGGAACCAAACCAGGGGGTTTGGCTGTAAGGTATCGCACCGACTGCCATCGCACCTGTAGCGTTGGGATGACCGAATACGGTACTGCTGTAGGTGGCGTATTGGTCGATGGAGACCGGGATGAATTGGTCTCTTTCCCGATAGAGTTCAATGCCGTTAGGGCCTAATGCTGCGCTAAAACCGGTAGGGATAAACCAAATAGGGTAACTGGTGCCGGGGCCGATTTCACGAACGCTGTCGCCCACTTTAATCAAAGGCTTGCCGTTAGCACCAACAAAAATAGGCAACTCGGGCGTTCCTATATCGGTGATTCCATCTAATAACACAACTGCCTTTCCGCCGTTTAACGGTGCACCATCCGGCATCACTATCGACGGTACGCCGTTATTGATAGCAATATTCAATTGTATCAATTCGTTAGCACCCGCCTCCGGCCACGGCGCTGTCGGGCCATTGATAATATATTTCACATGCGTAGGCGCAGGCCCGGCTCGATGATTGATATAAAGATAAAAATCAGTCACCTCGGAATTGTGTTTAATGCCGATAAATTCGACCGGATTATGGCCGATATTATTATCCTGGCTGCTAGTGACAATCCGGCGCTTAAATTGATCCAGCAGAAAAATATCCAGGTCAGTCTGTGCGCCTACACCGCCGGCAATTTCTGAAGGATCATCCCATTGCAGGGTAATAGTGATGGGTCGATTGGGTGGCAAAGTGATTTTTTGATAAAAATCCGATGCGCCTCCGGCAGCCTTGCCAAAGTCATGCGCTTTATCGTGAGAAAGCGGTTCAAAGCCCGCTGTATAAGGTTTTTCGTAGGATAAACGGGCGTTATTACCGGCAGAAGAAAAATAGCTGACACCTCTGGCTTTGACTGCATTCACCGACTGGGCAATCGGATCGGGTTGAAAAAAGGGCATGGTGAGATAGCCAACGTCATCAACAATAACATGGGCACCGGCATCAGCTAAGGCCTGAATGCCCTGAGCAAAGTCGACCGGGCTAACAAAGGCGGTATAAAACATCAATTTGGCGCCGGGGGCAATGTCATGAATCAGTTGCATCATGGCGCGGCCTTCGTCGCTGGCTCCATCCTCGCAAAAGGGATATTCCTTTAATACCCTGACCTCTTGAGGTAAGTCGCCACTGGCCATATCATTGGCCGCGCCGCCTAAACAATTATAACTGTCTGATAACACGCCGATAACTACGCCGCTGCCATCAATTTCGTATTGTTTTCTGACCACATCGGTAAACATGGCGGCATCGGCGGCATTATAAGCGGCTCCGCCCGGCGCTCCCAATCCGCGCCGGGTCGCTTTATTGGAACTGACCCAGCTGATTTCCGGCAGTTGTTGCAACGAAGACAGCTTATCAATCGGTAAAACACCGGATAACAAATTGTTATATTGACTAATTTGGCTCATACCCAAATTAGTTAGATTCGTTTTTATGCGCTCGATTTCACCGGGATTGCTAAATTTTAAAGAAATATCCACTGCAACATACCGGTTTCTAACCAGCTGCACAGCCGTTTCTTGGGGCGTAAACACTGAGCCTGAAGAACCGGCTAAATGCGCTTGATATTCGCTTTGCAGGTTTTTTAAGTGTGAGCTTAAATTATCCTGAGCCGGTTCCGCCCATACTGCGCTGGTACCAAGCCAAAACAGTCCCGTTAAAAAAAAGCGTCTGATTAACATATTGATGTCCATTTGATTAAAAGTGCTTTTAAAACATTTTCACCACAGAGGCACGGAGAACACAGAGTAAAATTAAAAAAATCCCCCTCAGCCGTTTCCTCTGTGCCTCTGTGCCTCTGTGGTGATTTAATATTTCACATCGTTCCCATGCTCTAGCGCACCCGAGGGCATAAGTGGTGGACGCTCCAGCGTCCCGTACCGCTGGAGCGGTACTCAAGCATTCCCACGCCGGAGCGTGGGAACGATGAAATTTGTGGGAGCGGCCACCCGGCCGCGAACAATCGCACACTAGTCGCGGCCGGGTGGCC
>JAUYMY010000023.1 GCA_030699385.1 Methylobacter sp. | reverse complement strand
CGGTTCTCGGGATCGCCTCCCGTTTCCGGTTCAATCAGGCCAACTAAATCCCGCTCAATGCTCGTGTCTTTTTTTTAACGTGGGTCGGCCTGCGCCTTCCCGGCGAATCCTTTCTTTAGGATAGTTCTGAAGTCCTTGTTGGGGTACGACAACGATTCCTTCATTTTCGGGCCATAAGGTTGCATTGATATAATTTTGGACTCATGCGACCATCACCAGCTTCGTTCTGGATCGTCCACAGAAAAAATATCCGCCTCAATAAAACAATGACGCATGTCAGCTGTGTGTTCGGCTTCAGCCATTATTTCATCGTAGATAATACTGTCGAGCTCTTCATCTGAGGTATAGGGGATCGAAAGAATATATCGGCAGTTATTCTTATCCAATTTTTCCATAGCAAACTGACTAAGAATGAACTGTTCAATTTCATTCCGTACCTTGCCTTTTCCGCGCACAAACTTACTGTTGTTTTCAACCTGCAAACATAATTCAACTTTCATCACTTTGGTGATATTTGTGCTCGCGCTACCCTCTGAGTGTTTTATTTTCTTTGGTGGAGCCTCGGCTAATTTGTTCTCTGGCTGCGTATATTTGTAATAGGTGTTGCGTGAGATACTCAGGATGTCACAAATTTCCTTAACGCTCCGTCCTGGATCTTTCTTTAATGCCAGCGCTGCTTTACGTTTTTTTTCATCCACCCCTTTTGGCCTGCCGCCTTTTCTGCCGCGTGCCCGTGCAGATGAAAGCCCGGCATGGGTTCTTTCGCGGATGATGTCCCGCTCAAACTCGGCCAGCGAAGCGAAAATATGAAAAATAAGCTTACCACCGGAAGTGGTGGTATCGATATTTTCTTGTAAGCTTTTGAATCCGACCTCCCCGGCAATAAGATCACGTACTGTCTCCACCAAGTGCGGAAGAGAGCGTCCCAACCGATCAAGTTTCCAAACAACCAGTGTATCTCCAGGTCGGCAGCATTGAAGCGCTTCAATTAATCCTGGTCGTTGCGCTTTGGCGCCACTGGCCGTATCGGTGAAAATGCGCCCACATTTTGCAGCTAAGAGTGCATCTTGCTGAAGATCAAGATTTTGGTCGGCAGTTGAAACCCTGGCATAGCCAACGAACATAAAAGCGGCTCCTTTTCGACAGCCATCTTGTACCACGAAACTCAACCCACATAAAAATATTGGTACGTTGATTTAGTATACGGGTTTTATGGTATAAAGTTGGTCGTTAAAACGGCTTAAATTTGGCTTTTTACGCGCTTAAGCCACGGTACCATAATAACGGTCGTTTATTTGAACACATGCTGGCAACTGAAATTATTGCCTATGGCCCAACATTGAAGGAATCGTTGCCGTACCCCTCTAATGCCCGGCCGCGTCCATCCATGCTGATTTTGATGCCGTTTTCCTGTAACACTGTAATCCATTTGTCACTGGTAAATTGCGAACCCTGATCGGTGTTGAAGATGTCTGGTATCCCGTATTGCTTGAGTGCAGCCGTTAAACAGTCTACACAAAAACCCACATCCAGTGTGTTTGACACCTGCCAAGCCAAGACTTTACGACTGTACCAATCAATGATTGCAACCAGATACACAAAACCATGCGCGAGCCGGATATAGGTGATATCTGTACTCCAAACCTGATTCGGGCGAGCCACGTTTAACCCTCTGAGCAAATACGGATAAATCCTATGTTCAGGATGTTTTTTACTGGTGTTCGGCCCTGGAGCCATCGCAATTAGGCCCAATATCCGCATTAAGCGCTGTACACGTTTTCGGTTTACGGCATGGCCTTGGGCGCGCAGCCAAACCGTCATTTTCCGGCTGCCATAAAAGGGATGCCGGGTGTATTCTTCATCCAGTAAGCGTAGCAACATCAGCTCGACCTCATCCACCTCGACTTTGTCTGCGTATACCGTTGACCGTGCAATGCCAGCCAACCGGCACTGGGCGGCCACCGACAGCTCATCACTTGTATTAATCCAGCCCTGACGCACGCTTAGAGGCTCATCCCGGACTTTTTTTTAAGCCAGTCCAGTTCCATGTTGAGCTGGCCAATCTTGGCGTATAAGCGCTCCGGATCGCTTTGTGGATCAATGGCTTTAGGGCCACGCTTTGCGTCAAACAGTTGGCTGGCATTTTCCAATAAAGCCTTCTTCCATAGCCCCACTTGTGTCGGATGGACGCTATGCTCTTGAGCGATTTCGTTGACTGTTTTGCTCCCTTTAACGGCCTCTAATGCCACTTTAGCTTTTTGTGTACTGGTCATCAGTGTGCGCTTTTTTTCACTCATTTTTGCCTACCTTTTTATGATGGGCACCATCTTAAATTATTGTCTGGATTTCGGGGTCCACTATAAAGCACCTTAATCACATCGTTGTGCAAATGATCCGTATCACTTTTTTCTACTAGCGCTGCAGCGCTGTAAGTACCTTGTTGTTGAAATTCAATTAACCTATCTGTCGAAATGAAAAGCAGGGTGAGTGTGGATGAAAGTGAATTTAATCGCTGCTGCAAGGAGGTCTGACCGAGCGTTTGCTGCTGCAATTGCCTTAATTTTTTAAAGATATTTGTTTGAATTTGGCTTCCGCTTTCAGTAAGGCTTTTCTTACCCGTCAGCAAGTAAGATCGGTTAATTGCTTTGTGCTCAAATAAGTCAGATTGCAAGCTTTCTAAAAGATTTAGATAGTGATAAATTTGTTGCAGTTGCGATGTCGCACTCCTAGATTCTTGGTTATTATGGAGTAGCGCCACAATAGAAACTATTAATAGGGTGAATGACAGCATCGAACTGATGATTTTCATCTTAGGCTGGAGTTGCAACATGAAACCACGGTTCGCAGTTGCTAGCAATATGCCTATCGACAATACTAATAGACCCAATGCTGCATGTGGGGCAATGCCTGAAGACTGGCCAATATGGGGGAACAGCGGGTCGCCAAACATATAGCCGCCGATCGGTAACAGCGCGATGATTCCGGAAAGCAGCGCGAACCATTGAACAAATAGGTCATAACGACGCAAAATCATCAGCAGCAATGCAAAGCCACGCATCATAAACATTGCTGCAGCGATAATAGCCATACGCCCTGGACTTGCCGTAAATGACATGCCAGGAGGTTCATTAAAGAATAATTGATCGATGCCTACATCCCAATCGAAGGCATATTCGGCAAGCGTCAGCGCTCCGATTAACATAGCTAGGCTAGCGGCTAAGCCATTGGCAAAAAGCGCTGTGACTGATGGATGCTTTGGGGCAAAAAGACCCAGACTAACCCCACATAAGACAAAGCAAATGGCAGCATTGACTTTTAGGCTAGGCAGGCCTGGCAGTATACTTTTGAGTGTCTCGATATTAAATGCCCAGCCGCAAAGCACAGCCACACCCAGCGATACTTCAATAATTGCAAGGACGCGTATTGTGACAATGTTGCCTGATGTCGTTTCTTCTGCCATTTCTACATCCAGGGATGTGTATAACTGCCGCTAGAAAGCTTAGGTAGGTCTTCTAAGGTTGGTTACTTATTGAGCATAATCCATTTTGATCATTGCTGGTAAGCGTATTCTGTCTCTGACTTAAACTGTTTGTAATTTGTCTGTCAGCCAATTAATTAATTAATCTGCAGCGCTTCGGAAATTACCGAAGTGGTTCGTTATCCTAAGATTATCAGTAGATGATGAACTCGTGATTAGCAATGGCTTTTTGTCACCTTAGAGTTGACTCTAACATGCAGCGCAGTTTAATGCACTGCTAAAGTAGGGCTGATTTGAGCCATTTGCGCTGCTCTGTAGCCCTTAGGCTAATTCTGCTGGATTATTCGTTACCTTACTCAATTCCACAACCAACGGTAAGTTCTGATGGTTACATACAGTAAAGCATAGCTAATTCAAAAGCATACGCTGGTGCGCAGACCATTATCACTTATGTTAAAACCAATTAACATAAGTAATGATAGTGCCGCTATTTTTGCGAAAGCTTGTTTTGGGCATCCCAGCCCAAGCAAGCGGCAAAAATCACGCGGCAGCCAATGCCTCCGGCGGCCCCAGCCGTCCTGCTTCATTCGTTGGATACCCAGCAAGGGGTATCCAACATCATTCTCGCAATGACTCGACGCGATTTCGGAAAGCCTGCATTTTCACTACGCAAAAAGCGCTCCGTGAAAACACATGCACTATCGCTTCTGGGGACTAAAAATCTTCGCTTCGCTATGCTACGCTTCCAAGATTTTCAGCGTGTGTGCTCTGAATCTGGGTGTTATTTGGCGCTTTGGCAAAGTATTGCTATAGGCCAATAAGCAAGCGCTCGATAGTCAGCATCAATCGATAATAGGGAACTTGCCATGAGTTGCATTTACTCGATCTTTTAGTTCCTTACCTGGTTTAAAATGAATTTTTGTTTGTGCTGATGATTGTACTGCTGCACCTGTTTTGGGGTTACGGTTAGTACGAGCCGGTATGTGGTGCAAGCTAAAGCAACCAAAGCCCCTGATTTCAATGCGCTCCCCTTGCTCCAAGGCGGTCATCATTTGCTCTAACATGCAATTGATAGCCAACTCTACATCCTTGGCTTCAATGTCGGGTATTTTTTTGTTGAGTACACGTACTAACTCTGTAACTTCTCATTACTCGCAGGCAACATCTTAGAAATCGGTTAAAATACGCGAATGGATTCACTCAAGCCACAATTACCCAAGATTAACGATGAAGACCGTACACCGCTAGTTGATGTGCTGTTGGAGTTGCTTGCGTGGCAGCAAAAGCAGATAGACAAGCTGGAGCAGGAAATACTCAAGCTCAAGGGCGAAACC
>JAUYMY010000017.1 GCA_030699385.1 Methylobacter sp. | reverse complement strand
CACCCGGCCGCGAACAGCGCACGATTGTTCGCGGCCGGGTGGCCGCTCCCACAATTTATGTATAAAGATGAGTGAGCCATTTCGGAAATTAAGCCAAAACACCCCGAATCACCGCCACGATTTCGCGGACAGTGTCATCCTCAAGGAACGGACAAATCGGTAATGAAAAACAATTCGCCGCCACCGCTTCGGTCACCGGCAAATTCACCGCCGCATAGTCGTCTTTAAACACATTTTGCCGATGCAAGGGCACCGGATAATACACCGCGCAGCCAATCTGCTTGGCTTGCAGCGCGGCCATGACTTCATCGCGACGCTCGCATAACAGCGTGTATTGATGATAAACATGCTCGCCCAAACCGTCTTCAAACGGCGTAGTCAGCGGCAAATCAGCCAGCAATTCCGAATACAGCCGTCCAACATGACGGCGGCCTGCGTTGTATTGATCGATACGTTTCAGTTTGGCGCGTAAAATCACTGCCTGCATTTCATCAAGGCGGCTGTTGTAGCCGACTACATCATGATAATAACGCACCGCCGAACCGTGGTTATGCAGCATTTTGAGTTTTTCTGCGGTCTCATCGGAATTGGTGACCACCAGACCGCCATCGCCAAAAGCACCCAGATTCTTGCTGGGAAAAAAGCTATAACCCGCCGCGTGACCGATTGCGCCGGTTTGTTGGCCGTTAATGGTTGCACCGAAAGACTGGCAGCAATCTTCAATCAATTTAAGATTATGCTGATCGCATAGTGCTTTAATCGCAGTCATATCGGCCGGTTGGCCGAACAAATGCACCGGCATCACCGCCTTGGTTTTCGGGGTAATGGCTTTGGCTATCGCGTCCGGCGCAATGTTAAAAGTCTTAGCATCAATATCGACGAACACCGGAATGGCGCCGACATATTTAATCGCTTCCGCCGTGGCAATAAACGTGAACGCAGTCGTAATCACCTCGTCGCCTGCGCCGATACCTTCGGCGATCAAAGCCAAATGCAGCGCGTCAGTGCCCGAAGCCACGCCTATCGCGTGTTTGACGCCCAAATAAGCCGCCGCTTCTTTTTCAAAAGCCTGAACATTAGGGCCTAAAATGAACGAACAATTTTCGATTGTCTCGATCAAACCACGCTCAACTTCGTCTTTAATTTCAGCGTATTGGGCCTTCAGGTTTACCATTGGTATCATGTTGTATTGCCTTTATGTTTATCGATTGATTGTGCTCAAGCGGGATGGGGTTTGCAACCCCGTCCCTAACGTTTTCGCCAGCCCCGAACCAAACGGCTGTTCAAGCCAGATCAAAACGTTTCGGACGGGGCAACATGCCCCGTCCGGCTGTTGAAGCATGTTACAGAAATTTATAATGGGTTATTTATCGCCCAATAACCGGGTAATCGCTATCGCGGTTTCCAGCGCCCGTCTTCCCGCAACACCCGACACCAAAGGGTTGTCGCCGGTATGGATACAGTTGACGAAATGTTTGATTTCTTCCAGCAACGCATCGCCGCTTTCAAACACCGATTCTTCGGTTTCTATCTCGGGAATGCCGGGGAACATTTCCCCTTTGCCGGTGCGATGCTTGGTTAAAACACGGTTTTGAAAATCGACCGAGACGTAAGAACACGGCCTGAACATGCGCATTTTTCGTTCCATCTTCATGCTGATACGGCTGGCGGTGACATTGGCCACGCAACCGTTTTTGAACAACAAACGGGCATTGGCAATATCGGTGCCTTGCGTCAACACCGCCGTGCCGCTGGCGTCGATGCGTTCCACTTCGGAATCGACCAGCGCCAAAATAATATCAATGTCGTGGATCATCAAATCCAGCACCACGCTGACATCATTGGCGCGCGGATTAAACGGCGACAAGCGATGCGACTCGATAAACAGCGGTTTTTCTTCCTTGTCCAAACCCAACACCGCCGGATTAAAGCGCTCCAAATGCCCGACCTGCAAAATCAAGTTTTTTGCCTTAGCAATCGCAATCAATTCATCGGCTTCCGCCACCGTCACCGTAATCGGTTTTTCAACCAACACATGCGCCCCGGCATTAAGAAAATCCCGCGATACCTGATGATGCAGCGTCGTCGGCACCACGATACTGACCGCATCGACTTCGCCTAATAAAGATTGGTAGTCGGTCAAGGCGACTGCGCCGTGTTTTTCGGCGACGTCTTTAGCCGCCGCCTCATTAATGTCAACTACGGCGACCAGTTCACAATCCGGCAGCGACGCATATTTTTCTGCATGAAACTTGCCCAAATAGCCGGTACCGATAACAGCGCATTTTAATTTTTTCATGTCATTTAAATTTAATCTCTTAAGACCCCGTTTTAGGGCCGAATTTTCAGCCGGGTATTGTAAACTATCACCCAATATTCAGAAAATCTGATACACCAAAAGCATTCCCCGCTTGCTTGTGGGACATGACAACAATAGCAAGAACATCTACCCAAATGGAGATAAACAGTGAAAAAAACCTGGACTATTGAGCAATCCGCCGAAACCTACGCCATAAACAGCTGGGGGCAAGGTTATTTTTCTATCAATGCCGACGGCCATGTTTCAGTGAAACCCAGTTCCGATCAGGATGTGGCGCTGGATTTATACGAAATCGCTCAATCGCTGGGCGACAAACAGCTGTCGTTGCCGGTGCTGGTGCGCTTTACCGATATTTTAAAAGACCGCGTCACCCAGCTGTCGCGCGCCTTTGACAAAGCCTGTGCCAATAATGACTATCAAGGCCGCTACACACCGGTTTACCCGATTAAGGTCAACCAGCAGCGCAAGGTGGTGGAAGGCATTTTGGCGGCCGACCATATCGGTCTGGAAGCCGGCAGCAAGCCGGAATTGCTGGCGATTATGGCGCTGTCCAATAACGGCGTAGTGGTCTGCAACGGTTACAAAGACCGCGCTTATATCCGGCTGGCGCTGATCGGCCTGAAAATGGGCTTGAATCTGTATCTGGTCATTGAAAAGCCGCTGGAACTGGAATTGATTATCGAGGAAGCGGCGAAACTTAACATTACCCCGCAACTGGGCGTTCGGGTCAGGTTGTCCAGCATCAGCGCGGGAAAATGGCAAAACAGCGGCGGCGAAAAATCCAAATTCGGCCTACATGCCCATGAACTGCTGCAATTAATCGGCCGCCTCAAACAAACCGGTTTGCTGGATACGCTGAAACTGCTGCATTTTCACATGGGTTCGCAAATCGCCAATATCCACGACATCAAAATTGCACTAAAAGAAGCCGGGCAATTTTATGTTGAATTGCACCGTTTGGGCGCGAAAATCAAGGTCGTCGATGCCGGCGGCGGCTTGGGTGTCGATTATGACGGCAGCCATTCGCGGCGTGAGTCCTCGATCAATTACAGCCTGGATGAATACGCCCAGAATATCGTGCGCAGTTTTGCCGATATTTGCGCGGAAAAACAAGTGCCGCAGCCCGACATCATCACCGAATCGGGCCGCGCACTAACCGCGCATCATGCGGTGTTAATCACCAACGTGACCGATATTGAAGCCATCTACAGCAACCACAGCGAGCTGCAAGCGCTGCCGGAGCCGCATAACTTGGTCGAGCATTATCACGATGCGCAATTCAATTTAGCGGAAGCCCGAACCCAATTTACCCAGGACAAATTGAGCATGACAGGCCTAGCCGAAGCGGAAAATAATTACGCGCTGTTATGCCATCAGCTTCAGGCCAAACTGAATCCTAATAATCACAGCGAAGCCGCGATATTGCAGGAACTGAATGAAAAACTGGCCGACAAAGTGTTTTGCAATTTTTCCTTGTTCCAATCCTTGCCCGATGTCTGGGGCATAGACCAAATTTTCCCTATCATGCCGATACACAGGCTGGATGAACAACCGACGCGCCGCGCGGTGATACAGGATTTAACCTGCGATTCCGATGGCCGCATCGACCAGTATATTGAAGGGCAAAATATTGAAAAAACCCTGCCGGTTCATGACATCGACAACGAGCAGCCGTATCTGATCGGCTTTTTTATGCTCGGCGCGTATCAGGAAATATTGGGCGACATGCATAATTTATTTGGCGACACCCATTCCATCAACATCGAACTCGACGGCCAGGGCTACCATTTTTACGACCTGCATGAAGGCGAACATGTCTCGGATTTGCTCGATTATGTGCATATCAACAGCGAAGAACTGAAAACCGCCTACCGGACAAAACTGGCAAACAGCAACCTGAGCGAACAACAGCGGCAGGATTACGAGCAAGAATTGCTTGCCGGATTGACCTCTTATACTTATTTGGAAAAATAGCCACTTCCTGATTAATGATTATTACCACGAAGGACACGGAGAGTACGAAACTACATCCTTCGTGGTAATTCTTAACCTGTCATTTTTATTCAATTACTTAACAATGATTCCCCAGAAAAATCAAGACGCTAACCCAGTCGAGACCATGAAACACACGCCGATGATGCAGCAATTTATGCGCATCAAAGCCGATCATCCTGACACCTTGTTGTTCTACCGCATGGGGGATTTTTACGAACTGTTTTTCGATGACGCCAAAAAAGCGGCGCAACTGCTGGATATTACACTGACCAGCCGGGGGCAATCGGGCGGGCTGCCTATTCCTATGGCGGGCATCCCTTATCACTCGGCTGAAGGCTATTTGGCCAAGCTGTTAAAACACGGCGAATCCATCGCAATCTGCGAGCAAATCGGCGATCCGGCAACCTCGAAAGGCCCGGTTGAACGCAAGGTGGTGCGCATTGTCACGCCCGGCACCGTCACCGATGAAGCCTTGCTGGAAGACCGCAAGGATAATCTGCTGGTTGCTGTGTGCTCGTTTCCAAACTCGCAACACGGCATCGCCAGCCTGGATTTAACCAGCGGCCGTTTTGTGTTGCAACAGGTTGAATCGATAGATCAATTATTAAGCGAAATCGGCCGCCTGAATCCAGCCGAATTGCTGTTTGGCGAAGACTGGCCGCTGCCTGCCAGTTTAAAGCAGCGCGGCGGTTTGTGCCGCAGGCCGCCCTGGCATTTTGACGCGGAAAGCGCCAGACAGCTGGTATTGAAGCAATTTAACACGCTGGATTTAAAAGGCTACGGCTGCGAGAACATGGCCGCTGCGATTGCCGCTGCCGGCGCTTTGCTGCAATATGTCAAAGACACCCAGCAAAGCGCTTTGCCGCATATCCAAGGCATCCGTACCGAAAGCAGCGATGACAGTATTTTGCTGGATGCCGCCAGCCGCCGTAATCTGGAACTGGATTTTCATCCATCCGGCCAGCTGCAATACACGCTGTTCGGCGTGCTGGACAAGACCGCCACCGCAATGGGCAGCCGCTGTTTGCGGCGCTGGATTAACCGGCCGCTGCGCGATCATGGCATTTTGAACAACCGTTATGCCTGTATCGATACTTTGCTGAATGTCTTGCTGTACCGCGATATTCAAAACCATTTACGCCAAGTCGGCGATATTGAACGGATCAGCTCGCGCATCGCATTAAAATCGGCACGGCCCCGCGATTTGCTGGTGTTGCGCAATACGCTGGCGGTGCTGCCTGCGCTGCAACAAACATTGTCCGGCGGCGATAATCCGCAGCTTAGCGCTTTATGCGAACAAATCGGCGAACAGCCTGAGTTGTTACAGCTGCTGCAAAGCGCCATCATTGACAACCCGCCGGTGCTGATCCGCGACGGCGGCGTGATTGCGCCGGGCTATCATGCTGAATTGGACGAGTTGCGTAACTTGAGCCAGAACGCAGACCAATTCCTGATTGATATGGAAAACCGCGAAAAAGCGGCGACCGGCATCAGCACCTTAAAGGTCAATTACAACCGTGTGCATGGTTATTACATTGAAATTTCCAACTTGCACGCGCAAAAAGTTCCGGCGCATTACACCCGCAAACAGACCTTAAAAGGCGCGGAACGTTACATCACCGAGGAATTAAAATCGTTTGAAGACAAGGTGCTCAGCGCCAAAGGCAAATCGCTGTCGTTTGAAAAAGCCTTGTACGAGGAACTTCTGGGCATTATCGGTGCGTCGTTAATCCCGTTGCAGCACTGCGCCGCCGCGCTGGCCGAGCTGGATGTGCTGGTCAATTTTGCCGAGCGCGCCGAGACCTTAAATCTGGCGCAACCGACGCTGGCCGACAAACCCGGCATTACCATTGAAGCCGGGCGGCATTTGGTCGTCGAACAAGTTTCGGATATCCCGTTCGTGCCCAATGACTTGTCATTTTCCAGCCAGCGCCGGATGTTGGTGATTACCGGCCCGAACATGGGCGGTAAATCAACTTATATGCGCCAAGCCGCGCTGATTGTATTGATCGCTCATATAGGCTGTTACGTCCCGGCCAAAACATTGACCTGCGGGCCTATCGACAAGATTTTTACCCGTATCGGCGCATCGGACGACCTGTCCAGCGGGCGTTCCACGTTTATGGTGGAAATGTCGGAAACCGCCAATATCCTGCATAACGCGACTTCAAAAAGCCTGATTTTAATGGACGAAATCGGACGCGGCACCAGCACTTTTGACGGCCTGTCATTGGCTTGGGCTTGCGCCGATCATCTAGCCAAACAAACCCAGGCGTTTACGCTGTTTGCGACACATTATTTTGAGTTGACCACATTGCCTGATGAGCAAAAAACCATCGCAAACGTGCATTTGGATGCAGTGGAACACGGCGATAAAATCATTTTTTTACACGCGGTTAAAGACGGCCCAGCCAGCCAAAGTTACGGCTTGCAGGTGGCGTCATTAGCCGGTGTACCGCGTTCGGTGATCGATAAAGCCAAAGCCAAATTGCGCCATTTGGAAGACCATGCTTATAGCGAACAGCAGGCGGAAAGCGGCGTTAATCAGCTGGATTTGTTTTCATCAAAAGAATGCCATCCGGCGGTGGTTTTGCTGGAAGACATGAACCCGGATGAACTCAGCCCGAGGCAGGCTTTGGACTTACTTTATCAACTGAAAAACATGGTCTAAGAATTTCCTGGACCGAATATGTATTGATGATCACTCATCGTGATATATATTTGGGAGCGCGTACAAATGGATAAAATTGTGGGAGCGGTCACCGGCCGCGAACAATCGTGTGCTATTCGCGGCCGGGTGGCCGCTCCCACAACTTATTTAGAAAACGCAATAAAACGCCGGCAAGGCGAACCCTGCTTCCAGGTAAACGCTTCGGTGTAATAATGCATCAGCGCCAGATAACCGAGTAATCCCAAGCTAATCGCCTTATTAATCTCTACACCAAACAGGAAATTGGCGGCTACATTAACCGCGCCATCCCCGTAAGATTGCAGCACAAAGGCCAGCAAAAATGAAACCGCCGGCAATACGATAAAAACCGGCACACGGCAACGCGCCGCATAGCGATAGATAAAGTTTTGCGGTTGCAGCCGGTGCTTGTTGTAATCATGCACCACATAGAAAATATAGGCAGTCGCATCATGCACCAGTCGCGGCACCAAAATCGCGAGAAAATAATACTGCTGTACGAACAGATAAAAACTGCTCAATACCAGCATCACGTTAGACCATAAAAACCACTTGCCGACAGCCGTGGTCGCATAGCGTTGACATAACAATGCGCTGCAAATCAGCGCTGCGCATAAACCGCCGGCAATCAGCTTGATCAACTCCAATTGCTGCACTTCCAGGCTGTTTTTAAGGAAGATGCCGATATAAACAAAAAATCCCGCCGCCACACTCAGCCACAATAACAGGTGAAAAGCCCAATCAGGCAGCCGATACACGCCGCGCCCCACGCCCCATTGCTGTTTTATTACATGATAGACAGTCCAGGTGGCCACCGTGACATAAAGCGCCCGATAAGAAATGAACAAACTGCCGACACCAAAAACCAACATAATCGCCACTGTCATCGCGATGAGTTTCAGCTTATACAGGTTCAAATACTCGGTACTACTGGCCAGTAAAATCGAGCTGGCAATGATATGCGGCGTGCCAAAAAGAATCTGGAATACTAAAAACTGCTTTGGGCTGCTGGGCAAATTTTGCTGCAAAACGCCCTGCCAAAACCAGGTGTCGGCTAATTGCAACAACACACACAAAGGAATGATTGAATACAAGCCCAACAACAGCCGAAACGACACCTTCAGCTGCCTGTCATCGGCTCTATCTTGCAGTGAAAGTGTTTGATCTGAAAGGGTTGTGACAGACATAAAACCATCCTCTTATTATTGTTATATTCTCAGTTCAGTTGTTAAGTTAAACTGATTAGCCTGCTATTTTCAAGCATTGGTTTTAATTTTTTTGGAGGGATAATACCATGATATTTCAGCTAAACCCGCGACTGGAGCAGGATTGCATTGCTATTGGCCGCTTTGATTTATGCCGGTTATTAATGATGAATGACAGCCAGTACCCGTGGTTTGTCTTGGTGCCGGAACGGGCGGATGTGCAGGAGATTTACCAACTAAATAAAGCAGAACGCGAATTATTGACCGAGGAATCGAGCTATCTTGCCGAACATCTGGCCGCACTTTATAACGCGGATAAAATGAATATTGCGGCTATCGGTAATTTAGTTCCGCAGCTGCATATCCATCATATCGTCCGCTATCGGGACGATATAGCTTGGCCTGCGCCGGTCTGGGGCAAATTCGCTACCAAACCCTACACAGACCAGCAAATTGCGGAGCATGTAGCCCGTGTTAAAGACCGGTTAAAATCAATCAACTAAAAACTCAGTGAAATAAGCTTCTTGAAAACCTTTAGTCGCCGCTGCTTTCTTGCCTTCCATTTTTTCCAGTGTCGCTCGGATAATCGTCGTGGTTTCTTGCCGCAATGCTTCACGCTGTTCTGTGGTTTGCAAGTCCGCAGACGGTCTGCCGCTGTACAGCATCACCAGCTCATGCCTTAACGCCGGCATGTGTTTTTTTATCGCAGCAATCGCTTCAGCACCTTCAGCCAATAATTGCACATTAATCAGCAAGAATCTTTTCGGTTCCGCCAAATTAACGGTAAACTTAGGAGTCATTTCCAGATATTCTATAACGGGCCCAGCCTCTTCATCTTTGGCAACCGCAACAGACATAAGCAAAAAACTTAACAGTACTACTAATAAACGCATAACAAGCTCCGCATGATTAAAAAATAATTTTCTAGTATAGGCGAAGCCCATCAATTTTAAAACGACACTCAATAATAACAAGGTAATGACGACAAAACTTCCCATCGGCCCAATCATGCTCGATGTCGCAGGCTTAACCCTGGCACAAGATGAAAAAGAAAAACTAAACCATCCCAACACCGGAGCGGTAATTCTTTTTTCGCGCAATTATCAAAATCCCGAACAAGTCACCGAGCTGATTAGCTGCATCCGTGCGGCGCGCAATGGCGATCTGCTGATTGCAGTCGATCAGGAAGGCGGCAGAGTACAACGCTTTTTGCAAGGCTTCACCCGCCTGCCGCCGGCATCAAGCTATGCGCAAACGCCGGAATTGGCAGAACCCGCAGGCTGGCTAATGGCCGCCGAACTGCTGGCGGTCGGCGTCGATTTTAGCTTTGCGCCGGTGCTGGATATTGATTGCGGCGTTAGCGAAATCATCGGCGACCGCTCGTTTTCAACCGATCCGGCGCTGGCAACGCGTCTTTCCAGTTCATTCAGAAAAGGCATGAATGAGGCTGGCATGGCCGCAACCGGCAAGCATTTTCCGGGACATGGCGCAGTGGCTCTGGATTCGCATTTGACCTTACCGATAGACGAACGGGATTTAGACGAAATCAGGGCAAAAGACCTATTGCCGTTTAAACAACTGATCGCAGAAGGGCTAGAAGGCATCATGCCGGCGCATGTTGTTTATCCCCGCATCGACCCGAATCCGGCCGGTTTTTCGCCGTTCTGGATACAAGAAATTCTGCGCAAAGAATTGAATTTTAACGGCACCGTGTTCAGCGACGATTTGAGCATGGAAGGCGCGGCCTCAGTCGGTGATTTTCCGGAGCGCGCCCGCCTTGCGCAACATGCCGGTTGCGATATGATTTTGGTGTGCAACAATCCGGCCGCCGCCGAGCGGGTGCTTGAAGCCTTGCCGGTTACGCATGATCCTATCCGAGAACAGCGCCTTCAGCGTATGCAAGGCCAGCCGCAGCTAAACCGCGAGCAGCTGATGAACAGCGAAAAATGGCAACACTTATCAACCCTCATTAACCAAACTTATCACCATGCTTGAAGAAATCAAACACGTCCAGGCCAGCGCCGATTTACTGCACAGCGAACAAGAAGTGGAAGTCGCCATCGATAACATGGCTCAGCACATCAATAGCGCATTGGCTGAATGCAACCCACTGTTACTTTGCGTTCTAAACGGCGGCATCCCGACTTTCGGCAAACTGCTGACCCGCTTGACCATGCCGCTGACCATAGATTCAATCAACGCCAGCCGCTATCAAAACCAGACTTCGGGCGGCAGCATCGACTGGCTGCTTAAACCGCAAACGCCGCTTAACGGCCGTACGGTTTTGGTTGTTGATGACATCCTCGATGAAGGCATTACCCTGCAAGCCATCTGCGACTATTGCCGCGAACAAGGCGCAGCAGCCGTCTACAGCGCGGTATTGGTGGACAAGATTCTCGATCATGAAAAACCCATCAGCGCCGACTTTATCGGCCTGACCGTAGAAAACCGCTATTTGTTCGGCTACGGCATGGACTACAAAGGCTATTTACGCAACGCACCGGGCATTTACGCCTGCAAGGACTAAAAGATGAGCACACTGGCTATTATTGGCGGCACCGGCCTGACTCAATTGAACGATTTGACTATCATCAAACGCGAACAATTGGACACCCCTTACGGCGCGCCTTCTGCCGAATTTGTCACCGGCGAATTGAACGGCAGTAGGATTATTTTCCTGGCCCGACATGGCAACCCGCATACCATCGCCCCGCACAAAATCAATTACCGGGCCAATATCTGGGGACTTAAACAACTCGGCATCAAGCAGATTATTGCTGTGGCTGCAGTCGGCGGCATCACCAGCGAGATGGCGCCGGCGCATATCGCCATCCCCGACCAGATTATTGATTACAGCTATGGCCGGCTGCATACTTTTTTTGACGACGAGACGGTGCAGCATATCGATTTCACCTATCCGTACAATCAAAACTTACGCGCCCGCCTAATCAGCGCGGCCGCCAAAGCCAACATCAAAATCAGCCCGCTCGGCACTTACGGCTGCACCCAGGGCCCGCGCCTGGAAACCACTGCAGAAATTGAGCGCATGGAAAGGGACGGCTGCGACCTCGTCGGCATGACCGGTATGCCGGAAGCCGCGCTGTCCAAGGAACTGGACATGGATTATGCCGCGATCAGCGTCGTCGCCAATTGGGCCGCAGGAAAATCGGAAGGGGAAATCACTATGGAAGAAATCGAGCGGCATCTGCACAAAGGCATGGCGAACACCGCTGAATTATTGAAAGCTTTTGTCGGTTAGAATATAGCACTGAGCGGATATTTTCCGCTCAGCGCCACCCAATTAATGATGGCAACCTGCGCCATGAATATGCCCGTGCGCCAGTTCCTCTTCAGTCGCCGGTCTAACATCGACAACTTCGACATCAAAGGTCAAATCCACGCCTGCCAGCGGATGATTACCGTCGATAGTCACATCATCGCCATCAATATTAACGATAGTCACTTCGCCGGAACCGGAACTGACATCGGCGTGGAACATCATGCCCACCTCAAGCTCGTCAATGCCTTCAAACATCGCACGCGGAATGACCTGAATCATCTCGTCATTTTGTTCGCCATAAGCGTCTTTAGCCGCAACGCGCACATTAAACTTCTCGCCCACCGCCTTACCGAGTAAAGCCTCTTCCAAACCGGGAATGATATTTCCAGTGCCGTGCAGATAAACCAAGGCATCATCACCTATTGAACTATCCAGCACTTCGCCGCCATCGTTGGTCAAAGTATAGTGAAATGAAACAGCCATATTGTCAGCAACTTGCATGATAAAACCTTTTTCGTCGTTTAAAAGGCCGCTATGATAAAGAATTGTCAGCCTTTTGTCTGAAATAATTGCCGCGTCCCGCAACCCATACAATCAGTCGCATGAGAACATAAAATGTAATGTCATAAATCTATCTCACGCTGTTGATCGAGCAATAACTGGGCAAACTCTTCCGCCGGTATCGGTTTGCTTTTGATATAACCTTGATAACTATCACAGCCTTTTTCCTGCAAAAATTCGAGTTGCGCGAGAGTTTCGACACCTTCAGCCAAGACTTTAAAGCCTAAAATATGGCCCATCGCAATAATAGTGGCGGCAATTTCCATGTCGTCCTGCAAATGGGGAATATCATCAATAAAGCTCTTGTCGATTTTCAACAGATCGAGCGGAAAATGCTTCAGGTAAGCCAATGAGGAATAACCGGTGCCAAAATCGTCAATCGCCAGCCGAATACCCTGTTTACGCAAATCTTTGAGAATAGCGGACGCATTATCCTGATTATCCATTAAGCCGCTTTCGGTTATTTCCAACTCCAGTTGCCTAGCCGGAAAACCGGTTTCACTTAACACCCTTGCCACTAAGGCACAAATGTCGCCGCGCCGGAACTGATGCGGCGACACATTAACCGCCAGCGTCAACGACGGCAAGCCTGCATCGAGCCATGCCCGACCCTGCCTACAGGTTTCCCGCAATACCCATTCGCCAATCGCGATAATCAGTCCGGTTTCTTCGGCAATAGGGATAAAGCGGAACGGTGGAATCAAGCCTTCAACCGGATCTTGCCAACGCACCAAAGCCTCGGCACCGACGATGCGACCGTTAATGATGTCCATTTGCGGCTGGTAAAAAACCCGTAAATCGCCCTGTTCTATGGCTCTGCGTAAACGCGATTCCAAAGCAATGCGTTCACGCGCAACCAGCGTCAGGTCTTCGGAAAAATAGGCAAAACAACCGCGACCGGCATCTTTCGCCTGATACAGCGCGGCATCGGCATGATCCATCAACAGCTCCGGACTGTCACCGTGTTGCGGATACAAGCTAATGCCGATACTGGCGCCAATTTGAACTTCCTCGTTCTGGGCCAAACAAAAAAGCCGGCTTAATTCGGCAATAATTTCTTCAGCGACGCGTGCGGCATCTTCAGGATGAGCAATGTCTTCCAGCAAGATGACAAATTCATCGCCACCCAAGCGAGCAACCATATCGACATCACGCAAGCGCGTAGTAATTCTGGTCGCCACTTGTTGCAGTAATTCGTCGCCGGCCAAATGGCCCAGGCTGTCGTTAACGGCTTTAAAGCGATCCAAATCCAGCATCAATAAGGCCAGCTGTTTGCCGTCGCGCCGCTCCACATCAATGCTGTGTTTCAGCCGTTCCTGCAACAGCCGGCGGTTGGGCAATTGGGTCAGCGGATCATAAAACGCCAGTTGTTTGATTTGCTCTTCGGCCGCCTTACGCTCGGTAATGTCGATATGGGTGCCGACATAATGGGTGACTTCGCCATTATCGCCTTTGACCACCGAAATAATCAGCCACTTGGGGTAAATTTCGCCATTTTTACGCCTATCCCAAATTTCCCCTTGCCAAGTACCGTCACGTTCTATGCTCGCCCACATCTCGGCATAGAAAGCCTCGTCATGACGGCCCGATTTAAGCATCCCTACCCGCTGCCCCACCGCCTCTTCCTTGCTATAGCCGGTGGATTCGGTAAAAGCATGGTTGACTTGTAAAATAATGCTCGCCGCATCGGTAATGACCATCGGCTCATTCGACTCAAAAGCAATGGCGGCAACGCGCAGGCGCTCCTCCGCCTGTTTAGTCAGGGTGACATCGCGCAGGGCGCTGGCAAAAAACAACCCTTGCTCGGTTTTAATCGGACTGACACTGATGTCAACATCAAAAACGCTGCCGTCTTTACGTCGCGCCTTGACCGAACGCCCGCCTCTCAACGGCCTGGCAACCGGCGCCGCAACAAATTTGGCGTGCAACTCAGGATGTTTGGGCCGGAAACCTTCAGGTATCAAAACCTCAATCGACTGCCCAAGCAGTTCGCCCAATTTATAACCCAGCAGCAATTCGGCTTGTTGGTTAACCTGAGTAATAATGCCTTGCTTGTCGCTAATCAGCATGGCATCGGGGGTGGCATTAAAAATATCGCGCTGATACAGTTCTTTTGCCACCAGTTTGCGCTCGACTTGCCGACGGGCAACGAAATAGGTAGCCAGCGTCATCCCGGCCAAGGACAGTATCAGCATAAAAAACCAATAATTGGCCAAATAGGTTTGCGCCATATCCTGAGCGAAAAAGCCGGTTCCCTGCTGCGCGCCCAGTAATCCCATAAACGCCGACATCACCAATATCAGCACAACGCCGTGGGTTTCCAGGCGCACCGCCACCAAGGTCATAACCAAAAACATCCAGTAACCTTTACTGAGAGAGCCCACGGTATCTTGCAACCACCCCATAAAAACGACTTGGCCGACCACAACCGTTAGCACTAACAACAGCATAAACTCGGCCAAACGTTTAGGCTTGAGCAGGTTATCGGGTAGTGTTCGCCAGACCAAAATCAGCGGGGTCATCAGGATAATACCCAAGGTATCCCCCATCCACCAATAACCCAGCTCCCTAAAAAAATTGTCCCCACTCAACAACCCGAAAAAAACCAGCGTTGCCGTTCCTGACAATGCCGCTATGGCACTGGCGATACCGCTAACTGTCAGCAGCCACAAATAGCCGTGCATCGATAACGCGGCTTGTTGAAAATCGTCGCCACGCTTCAATAACCAGGCCGCCAGCAGCGCTTCCACCGTATTACCCAACGCGATGGCTGCCGCCACAGCAAACGAATCGATCATGACCAGATTAATCAATAACGCGCCAATAAAGACGCCGCCGGCATAGCGATTGCCACCTAACAACAGCGCCGACAACGCCACTCCGGCCGGTAGCCAAATAATACTGACAACCGCATTGCCGGAACAACAGGCGTACACAAGCCAGCCTAGCAGCGCATAAACCGCTGCCAGGCCGAGCGGCTTTAGCAGTTGGGACATCTGGATATTTATCATTGTTATTATTATGTTGTCCTGGCTATGATTTTTTTTCGTTAAGTGCTTAGACTATTTCCGAAATACGTATTTTCTCATTCCCATTTATGCCTTCCCTCGCACCGCGCTTGTCTTTACACAAATTGTGGGAGCGGCCACCCGGCCGCGAACAATCGTGCGCTGTTCGCGGCCGGGTGACCGCTCCCACAACTTTTATCCATTTGCACTCGTTCCAAAACGCTTAAAACGGTGAACCAAAGCATGATGAAAACACTTGTGTATAACGAGGAGTACAACGCGTGATAACCAGAAAAGCCAGTATTTTATTGCCCACGCAACAAACCAATAAATTCGTCACTCGGCAACGGCTTGCTTTTGATATAGCCTTGATACATATCGCAGCCTTTTTCCTGTAAAAAGGCCAGTTGCTCAGCTGTTTCCACGCCTTCAGCCAAGACCTTAAAGCCCAAAATATGGCCCATGGCAATAATGGTGGCGGTAATTTCCATATCGTCCTGCAAATGCGGAATATCATCGATAAAACGCTTATCGATTTTCAACAGATCCAGCGGAAAATGCTTAAGATAAGCCAACGACGAATAACCTGTGCCAAAATCGTCAATCGCTAGGCGAATACCCAAACTCCGCAAACAACTCAGAATCTGGGTGGCATTATCCTGATTTTCCATTAAACCGCTTTCGGTTATTTCCAATTCCAGTTGTTTAGCGGGAAAACCGCTTTCATTTAAAATCTCCGCCACCAAGGTGCAAATATCGCTACGCCGCAGTTGATAGGCCGACACATTGACCGCCAAGGTTATCGGCGGCAAACCTTCATCCAACCATGCCCGGCCTTGACGACAAGTTTCCCGCAATACCCATTCACCCAGCGGAAGAATCAGGCCGGTTTCTTCGGCGATAGGAATAAAACGGAGCGGCGAAATCAAGCCTTCAAGCGGGTCTTGCCAACGCACCAAAGCCTCGGCACCGACAATACGACCGCTGACAATATCCACTTGCGGTTGATAAAACATACGCAGTTCGTGCTGCTCAATCGCCCGACGCAAGCGGGTTTCCAGCTCAATACGCTCACGCGCGGCCAAGGTCAGATCTTCTGAAAAATAAGCAAAACAGCCGCGTCCCGCATCTTTAGCCTGATACAGGGCGGCATCAGCATGATCCATCAAGGCCTCAGGGGTGTCGCCGTGTTGCGGGTACAAACTGATACCAATGCTGACACCAATCAGGACATTGTCATTCTGAGGCAGACAAAAAGGCCGAGATAAGTCAGTAATAATTTCTTTGGCGATCCGTGCGGCATCTTCCGGCTGGGCAATATCTTCCAGCAATACGACAAATTCGTCCCCGCCCAAACGCGCCACCAAATCGACATCGCGCGTTCTAGCTGTGATGCGGGTCGCAACTTGCAACAACAATTCATCACCGGCCAGATGACCCAAACTGTCGTTAACGGCTTTAAAACGATCCAAATCCAACATCAACAAGCCCATCTGCTTACCCTCGCGCCGCTCCACGTTAATGCCGTGTTTCAGGCGTTCCTGCAACAAACGGCGGTTGGGCAGCTGGGTCAGCGGATCATAAAAAGCCAGTTGTTTAATCTGCTCTTCGGCGGTTTTACGCTCGGTAATGTCGCTATGGGTACCGACATAATGACTGATTACGCCATCGCCGCCTTTTACTGCGGTAATGGACAGCCATTTGGGATAAATTTCGCCGTTTTTGCGCCGATCCCAGATTTCTCCTTGCCACGCCCCGGTTCTGTTTATGCTGTCCCACATCGCCGCATAAAAATCCGCATTATGACGTCCAGATTTAAGTAAGCTTATTTTTTGCCCCACCGCCTCGGCTTCCGAGTAACCGGTCGATTCGGTGAAGGCCTGGTTAATGCGCAGAATAATACTTTCGGTATCGGTGATAACAATAGGTTCCTGAGATTCAAAGGCAACCGCAGCAATACGCTGATCCAGTTCTATTTGTTTGCGTTCACTAATATCCTGGGCGCTGCCCACCATATATATCGCCTTGCCCATTTCATCGTATTGCAATCCGCCGCTAGCCCGGATAAAACGAACCGTGCCATCCGGCAGATTAATACGGAAATCCAGTTCCTGCACCCCCTTGCCGGTGCAGCAATCCCTCATCCATTTTTTCGCTGCAACGCGGTCATCAGGATAAGTCAGGTCAAGAATGGCTTTCATGGAGGGTTCAAAGTCCTGCTGATTAACGCCATAAATTTGATACATTTCGTCCGACCAACAGGTACAGCCGCTGATCATATTCACAGACCAACTGCCGATATGGGCAATACGCTGTGATTCGGACAGCATCCGCTCTTTGTCCTGTAACAGTTGCTGTGCCTGCCTGCGCTCGGTAATGTCGATGGCCGAACCGATATAGCCGTTAAACGTGCCGTTTTCATCATACAGCGGCGTACCCTTGTCTAAAATCCAGCGCCACTCGCCTTTCGCATTACGCAGCCGATATTCGGTGCTAATGGCAACATGAGCGTCGGTGTCCTGATAATAGGCCAAAAAAGCAGTTTTCTGGTCATCAGGATGAATGCTACTGATCCAGTCCTCATGGCTGGCTTGTGCCGAATCAAGACCGGTAAAATCAAGCCAGGATTGATTAACAAAGGTCGGATGGCCGATAGCGTCGGTAATCCAAATCATAATCGGCGAGCTGTTAGCCATCCGGCGAAAACGCGCCTCACTGGCCTGCAAGCTAGCCTCGGCCCGTTTGCGCTCGGTAATATCGCGCAGAGCACTGGCAAAAAACAAGCCTTGGGCCGTTTGAATCGGGCTTAAACTGATTTCCACATCCAATTCCGAGCCGTCTTTGCGTAAGGCCTTGACCATCCGCCCTGCGCCCATCGGCCTTGCCTCTGAGGCCGCAGCAAAGCGCGCCCGCAGCGCCGGATGTTCATCACGAAAACGTTGCGGCACCAAGGCCTCAATCGACAAGCCCAACAGTTCATCGACAGAATAACCCAATAAGCACTGAGCCTGCTTATTCGCCATGGTAATAATGCCCTGTTCATCACTGATCAGCATGGCGTCAGGTGTTGCGTCAAAAATAGCACTCAGATAAGTCTTGCTGTTTTGTAAGGATTGGGGGCTGGGCAGGAGTAGCAATTTTGGAATCAACGGCCAAATCAGTAGGGCGGTAGCTATCGAAACCAGCGCGGTGAGCAATTTTACCCAACCGTCCAACCAATAATCAGGATGCCAAATTGTCCAGATACTGATTAAATGAGTGGTGCCGCACAAACAAATAAACACGCCAAACAGCACAAACACCCAGCGATAGGCTAAATCGACGCGTTTTCTGACAAAATAAAACAAGGCAAATGGAATCGAATAGTAGGCCAAGGCAATCAGGGTATCGCTGATGACATGCAGCCATACCAGTGACGGCAACCATAAATAGCAAGCCCCGTGAGGCATAAAATCACTGGTGCTAGTCAGCAAATTGTTAAACCATGTAAACATTCAGTTTTGAACTCCGTTTTGAAGCTGTATAAACGCAGGATATTTAACCGCAGAGTTACGCAAAGTTAGGCGCAGAGTCTCGCAGAGTAAAGAATCATTGTTAAATAACTTGTAAAATCTGATCAATTTCAATCCTTGAAAAATAGCCACTAAAAAAACTCTGCGGTACTCTGCGCTGAACTCTGCGTAACTCTGCGGTTAAATATTTTACGTAACTCTACGGTTAAATATTCTGCAGTTAAAAATCCGCTTCCGTTAATAACGTTGTTACTTTTCTGTCCGGATCGGTGATCACCCATAATTTTTGATTGCCGACGTTATAAACCGACATCACCCTTTCCACTGATTCGGGCAATAATGCCAGCGTGTTTTCGCGCCAGTCGACCTCTGATACTTCGCCGTAGTCGCCTCTTTCATGCCTATCCAACAATTCACCAATAGGCACCTTAAAGCTGGCAATGATAGAAATCGCCGAGGGTGTCATGGTTATTTGTCCGAGTTCAAACAGCTTCATTATGTATTTCCTCATCTTGTTGTAATCCATCATCCAATGGATTAGTCGTAGTGTCGCGGGTGCTTATTTATGCAACCCCTGAATCCTGATGCCCGTCATCTGGACTCGGATTATCAGGCAAATGCAACGATACCAGAAATGTGGCGCCAAATACCAAGACACCCAGCACCAGCATAGCCAGCACAGGGTCTACCTCGTGTGCCGCAGCAAAAGTATAGCCACCTACCGCCAGCAGCATAGCCAGATTTTGAAAAAAACCCTGCAACGCCACGGCACTGCCGCTACCTATACTTTGCTGCCCTAATTCCTGTAGCGCTGCATTTACCGGAACGATAAACATCCCACCCATCATGCCAATAAAAAACAGGTTTAAACGCGCCAGCCAAATAGTGCCGGTCACACTCAACACCACAATAAAGACCGCCATTAAATAAGCGGGGATTCTGGCGCGGCGCAAATGCTCCAGCGGAATCAAGCGGGGCACCAAAGCCGAGCCGACTACAATACCGATGGCGAGAAACAAGGTCAGTTCGGCAATTTCGGTGGCGTTTTTGGACAATAAAACCAGCGGTGCCCACACCACCAGAATCACCCTTAATGTTGCCGCCGCCGCCCAAAACAAAGAGCCGCCCAAAATGGCGAAACGTGAGCGCGGGGTAATAAAAAACGAGCCGATTTGCCGCCAGAAAATAACAATCTTGGAGCCGGGAATAGCCTTATAGGCCAAGACTTGAGCAGGCAACGCCAGCGTAATCAACGCCGAGACGATAAACATGGCGATAGTTCCGCCCAACGCCCACACTATCGAAGCATCCGCCACCTTAGCGCCAACCACCATGCCCAATAAGATGGCCAAAATAGTCGAGCCTTCAATCCAGCTATTGGCTTTCACCAAAAACTCATGTCCGGCCAACTCAGGCAAAATGCCATATTTGGCCGGACTGTAAAGAGCCGCGCCAATGCCAACCACACAATAAGCAATCAGCGGCTCAACATGACACAGCAATAGCACAGCTCCCGCCGCCTTAATCAAATTGGCAATAATCAATACGCGGGATTTAGGGTAATGATCGGCAAAGCCCCCCACCCACGGCGCCAACAGCACAAAAGCAATCAGAAACATACTTTGCAAAGCCGGAACATACCAGCTAGGCAACTGCGCCGACTGCATCACCATCGCAATCACGGTGAACAAGACCGCGTTATCGGCAAACGCAGACAGGAATTGGGCGAGCAATAGCGGGTAGATTTGTTTGTTCATAATTTAAGGCAACGAGCGAAAGGCAAAAATGCCCTGCATTAAGGTTTAAGGTGATTTCCTGAAAAGAATAGCCCTAAATAATTGTCCACGAAAGCCACGAAAAAACACGAAATTTTCGTGGCTTTCGTGATAAGCGTAGACTCTATTTTTCTACAACTCATGATCACCAGAGGACATTATTTTCTTGGAAATCATCTAAGAAATTTGGTCTTTGATTTTAGCGCTCGCCAATTCTGTCGCTGCAATATAATTGGTTTTACCGGTCGCCATCACCGGAATGGCATCGACAAGCACAATTTTCTTAGGCAAGCCAATGGCCGCCACGCCTTTGGACGCCGCCGCCAACTCCTGTACCGTCGCTTGTTTTTGGGTAGTCAATAAAATAACCTGCTCGCCTTTTTTGGCATCGGGCAGGCTGATGGCCGCATGATGTGCATCAGGCCAGGCATTCGACGCTAATTGTTCGACCGCAGTCAATGAAACCATTTCACCGCTGACTTTGGCAAAACGCTTGCTGCGGCCGCGTATGCTGATGAATCCTTCATTATCGACCTGCACAATATCGCCGGTGTCATACCAGCCATCGCCGTAGATGGATTTGGGCGGAACCAGCTGGCCCGGATTGTCGACCAACAAATAGCCTTTCATGATATTCGGCCCGCTGACATGCAATCTGCCGGCATCTTCAATGCCTTCAACCGGCTCCAATTTATATTCCATCGCTGGCATGAAGCGGCCGACCGTACCGGCCTTAAAATCCATCGGCGTATTGACCGAAGTGATAGGCGTGGTTTCGGTGGCGCCATAGCCTTCCAAAATACGGATGCCGAATTTATCGGCCCAAAGCTGGCGGGTGCTTTCCTGCAATTTTTCCGCACCGGCAACCACATAACGCATATTGAAAAAATCGTAGGCGTTGGCTTTTTTGGCATAACCGGCTAAAAAAGTATTGGTGCCGAACATGATAGTCGCGCCGATTTCATAAGCGATTTCGGGAATGACCGCATAATGTAGCGGCGTCGGATAAAAAAACGTGGTCATGCCGTGCAGCATCGGCAGCATCGTGCCGACAGTAAAACCAAAAGAATGGAACATCGGCAGAAAATTCAGCACCACATCCTGCGCATTAAAATTGATGCGCGCTTCCAGTTGTTTCAGGTTGGACAAAATATTGGCATGGGATAACACCACGCCTTTTGGCGTACCTTCGGAACCCGACGTAAACAACACCACCGCCGGGCTATCAGGATTGTATTGATTGTGTTTATACCAGATATTGGCAGTTTGGCATTGCAGCGCCGCCTGCACTTTGTCGACTGCCGTGAGAGCTTCGGCGATGTCTTCGAGATAAACCAGGTTGACCTGTTCGCCCAAATGTTCGGCGTCCTCCCCTAACTTGGCCAGCTCGATAAAACGGCGGGAGGTCAGCACGGTTTTAACGCCTGCAACAGTGCAGGCCGATGCCATACCCGCTGAGCCGGTCGAATAATTCAACATGGCCGGCACTCGACCATAAAGCTGCAAACCCAGCACAACGGCCAAGGTTTTAGTCGAATTGGGCAAAAACACCCCGACATTTTCAGACTCGGCACTGAGCTGTTTTAGCGCATTGCCAATGGCGATGGCGCGGGTAATCAGATTGTCATACGTTAGCGGGGAACGCTCCATGTCGTTAGCCACAACATGATTGCCGCCATGTATTCTGCGCGCTTCCAGCAAGCTGGCGAAAATGGTTTGCCGGTAATGACTGGTGGCGAACATCATTTCGGTCATAATATCGGTCAGTACATGACCGCTGTATTTGCGCCGGCTTTTACCGCGTAATTCCGGTGGCGGAGTGACATAAGTATGCGGCAAAATTTGGATACTGATTTTTGGGAATAAGCGCAAACGAACGATATTGCGTAAGCGCGAAAAATGCGTGTATTCGGCGCCGTGTATGCGTATCGGCAATATTGCCGCTTCCGATTTATCAGCGACCATGCCGGTGCCGTCATAAATCTTCATCAACGAACCAGTCACGGTAATGCGGCCTTCAGGAAAAATAACGGTGCGGGTGTCCGTTTGCAAATGATGAATCAAATCCTTTAGTGATAATGGATGCGTGGGGTCCATAGGGAATACATGCGATAGCCCCAAAAACGGCTTTAACCACCAACGCTGGGAAATTTGGGTATTAATCGCAAAAGTGATGTCATCGGGTAAAAATACACCCAACAATAAGGGATCAAGAAAAGACGTGTGATTGGCGATAATCAGCACACGTTTACCGGCTTTTTCGTAGTTATCCAGGCCGTTAATTTCTACCTTATAAATCAAGGTCAACAGCCAGCGTAAAATTTTTTTCAGCATTAAAATCCCCTTCTTTTTTTGTAATTTTAACAGATGTTTTATTGTAGCCGGAATAATCTGCCCCACGGACAACATTAAACCGCTCAAAGTTTCATTCTTCGGCTATTGGCGCTCTTCGTGGCAATAATATTTTTAGCTTTCATTAATCCGTTGCGCCTGCCTGCATTGCTCATTAAAATGAAAATCAGCCCCCAGCCATAACAAACAGAGAGCTTAAGACATGACCTTTTTTGACGGCATAAAACGACAACTGCGCTCAGTCATTGAGTGGACTAACCCGCGTACCGATGTTCTTTTTAGCCAATGGACGGAAAATGGCGATGAGATTAAAAATGCTTCCAAACTGATTGTAGGACCGGGGCAAGGCTGCATTTTCATCTATGAAGGAAAGGTCAAAACGGTGATCACCGAGCCGTGCATGGTCGATTTGCAAACCGATAACATTCCCTTTTGGACAACGATCAGCAAGTTTATGCAGTTTTTTGACAGCGAACATAAAGCCGCGATTTATTTTTTCAAAACCAGCAAGATATTAAACCAAAAATGGGGCACGACTTCGCCGATCAAATACGAAGATCCCCACTATAAATTTCCGGTCGCACTGCGCGCTTTTGGCAATTACAGTTATCGCATTTCCGACCCGCAAAATTTTTTCGTCAATGTCGTCGGCCATCATAGCGACTTTTTTACCGATGACCTGAGAAAAGTCATGTCCACGCGGATGATCCACCCGATCTCTGATTTTCTCGCCACCAACCGCTTCACCTATACCGACATTGACGCCAACCGCAACGAAATTGCCGCAGGCTTAAATCAGCAGTTAGCCGCCGTATTTGGCAAGCTCGGTTTTGAAATCACCGATTTTCGCATTGAAGGCACCAGCTTCGATGATGACACCGTTAAACGCATTAACCGCATTGCCGACTTGACCGCCGAGGCTCAAGCCGCGCAAGTGGTTGGTCTCGATTATGCCAGCCTGCAACAATTAGAAGCGATGCGCGAAGCCGCCAGAAATGAAGGCGGCGCCGCCGGTATTGGTGTGGGCATCGGTGCCGGCATGGGTTTAGGACAGACGATGGCGCAAGCTTTTCCCGTCAATCAAACAGTGCCGGGGCAACCTGCCAACACGACACTGAGCAAGCTTGAACAACTAAAAAACATGGCCGATGCGCAGTTGATTACCGCCGAGGAATATGCGGCGAAAAAACAGCAACTTCTGGATAATTTTTAATTATGGTGATCTGCAAAACCTGCTCTGCGCCATTAGAGCCTAACATCAATCGTTGCCAATATTGCGGCGTCCGCAACGACATTGACTTGCGCGCGACAGAGCATTTCAGTGTCGATAACCCGTATTCCGACCGTATCTGTCCGCATTGCAATATCGCCTTGCAAACCATAAGTCTTCAAGTCGACGGCCATTTGTATATTGAACGTTGCAGCGAATGTTTCGGCTTGTTTTTTGATCCGGGCGAAATTGAAATCTTGTTGAACAGCGCCGTGTCTAACGTCGAGACCATCAATTTTAAACAGATACAAAATATCAATACCGACCGCTATCAAGCCAAAGAAGTCAAATATATCAAGTGCCCGGTGTGCAGGATATTGATGAACCGGCAAATTTTCGGTCATCGTAGTGGCGTGGTTATCGATCAATGCCACAAACACGGCATTTGGCTGGATAACGGCGAAATCACCCATTTAATGGAGTGGAAAAAAGCCGGCGGCCAATTGCTCAATCAACAAAAAAGTCAGCAAAAACAGCAGGAAAACCCGATTGACTTGCATCGTGCATCCATTAAGCGCCGAGCTTATGCTGACGAAGATGAGCATTATTTGTTGAAAACGTTGTCTTTTGTATTGGAGTTATTTAATTAGGCCATTTACGGAAAATAACATCCCTTGGATCCATAGGTTGTAAAAAATAAAGTCCACGAAAAGCACGAAAACCACGAAATTTTCGTGTTTTTTCGTGCTTTTCGTGGACAATTTTTGGTATGTCTTTTTCAGGAAATAGACTTAAACGAAAATCCCGCCAACAAACCTTCCAGTTTTTTAAAACCTAGAAGGTCTAACTTGCAACATTACGAACAAGCAAGCGAACTCAACAAGACCGAGGAAAATCGCGCCACTCGGACTGATCGCGATCGGGCAAATGCCGGTCGCGGTCATAGGGCGGCGTTTCGTGGGGCGGTATGACATCATCCGGCCAATCTTTAGCCCAAGATTGGCGGGTTTTTTCATCCGCATAGTAGCGAAGATAAAGATCGTTATCCTCATTACTCTCGTAGCCTAATATGTCCAGGTGCCAGGCGGAATCGGCATCAATCGGTGTCGCCTGACCTTCCTCCCGCAACAAATCATGCCACAAGTCCTCATACAATTCGCGGTCACTGAGATGATCGGTGCTATGCAGAAACATGCGCAACATCGCCAAACCACGAATCACTTCCCACAACTTAGCGCTCAGTTGCGTATCATCCAAGGTGTCCGGCGCCGGCAAGGTCATCCCGCCCTGCTCCAGCAAAGTAAAAGGCGAAACCCGTTCAGCATTTTCATAATTCAACACATAGTCCCGGAATTGTTCGCGTAATGCCGGCGACAACTCTGCCGACTCAAAGAATAACAGACTGCTGTCGAGAAATTCTTCCGTTCTACGCGGCAAATCCTCGTTATCATCATCCTCAATTGCTATGGGCTTTTTTGACATTGTCGCACCTCAAAAATAATTGTTAATGTTGAACAAAAAACCACGCATACTGTGCATTAGCTTCAATTCACAGTCAATTATAGTGTGGTCAGTCCGCGCAATCGGGAATAACCTTTAATTTGAGATATCAGGCTAAAGCACGCTTATCACGAAAGCCACAAAAAAAAGCAGTAATATAGCCGCACATCTAACCGAGGAGATAGTTTATGGTCGACAGAAGACACTTTATCAAACAATCCGCAGGCAGTCTGGCAGCGCTTGGCGGCTTGGCTTTACTGCAACGTTCGGGTTTGGCCGCCGCTGCCGACACAACGGCTCTTTCCGGTAAAGAGAGCTTGGTTAACTTGACCGACCGACCGCCCAATTACGAAACGCCGGTTAATTATTTCGATGCGCCGTTTACGCCTAACAAGCACTTTTTTGTACGCTACCATCACGCGGTCATTCCCGAGATAAACGCCAGCGAATGGCGGCTGCGTATCGGCGGCGATGCGCTTAACTCGCCGCTAGAATTCACACTTGAGCAATTGCGTAATGATTTTGAACAGGTCGAAATCGCCGCCCTGTGTTTATGCTCAGGTAATCGCAGGGGCTTGTTTGAACCGCCTGCCCCCGGATTACAGTGGGGTTCGGGCGCCATGGGCAATGCGCTGTGGCGCGGCGTTCGCCTGAAAGATGTACTGGCAAGAGCCGGAATCGACAAATCTGCGCTGGAAGTGAGTTTGGCCGGTGCCGATTCAGGCGTATTGCCAACCACGCCAAACTTTGTCAAAAGCCTGCCGCTGGCGAAAGCGCTGGATGAAAATACCCTGATCGCTTTCGAGATGAACGGCGAAGCGCTGCCGCACTGGAACGGCTTTCCTGCACGGCTGATTGTTCCCGGCTGGACGGCCACCTTTTGGCTTAAACACCTGACTGCGCTTAATGTGATCGCCAAACCCTTCGACGGCTTTTGGATGAAGACCGCTTACCGCATCCCCAAAGACCGTTTCCCCAGCGGGCAATTTAGCTCGCAGGAAACCGAAACGGCTATGCCGATCACGGAAATAGTGGTCAATTCATTAATCACCAATCTGGAAGACGGGCAATCTTTACCCAAAGCCAAAACTATCGACATCAAAGGTGTCGCTTGGGACGGCGGCAACGGCATCGCCCGCGTGGACATTTCCATCGATGGCGGCGTCAATTGGCAGCAGGCCACGCTGAAACAGGATTACGGGCGCTTTTCCTGGCGTCAATGGCACTTCGCCTTTGCGCCTAAACAGCCCGGCAGCTACCGCATCATGGCGCGCGCAACCAGCGCTTCCGGCGCCACTCAACCGCTGGAGGCGATTTCTAACCCTTCCGGCTACCACCATAACGCTGTGCAAAAAATGACCATTCACTTGGCTTGAGGAGAATAGGATGCGAACGCTGGTTTTGTTGTTATCGTTTTTCGCCGCGACCGCGACAGCCGGGGAAAACCGGATATTTCTAAAAGAGCGGCCGGGCAAAAACCAAGTCGTTGCCCAGTGTGCCGTTTGTCACAGCCTGGACTACATCACCCAACACGCCACCTTTCTGGATAGGGCCGGTTGGGAAAAAACCGTCGGCAAGATGATCAATAGCATGGGCGCTCCAATCAATGATGCCGACAAACGGATTATCATTGATTATCTGGCGCAGAATTACGGGCATTAGGCTATTTGCCACAAATAATTGTCCACGCTTAGCACGAAAAACCAAAAGTAGGCATCTCCAGGCAACACGAAAATAAGCAAAGCTATTATTTTGACTGTTTTTTTGTAACTGCTCAGAAAAAAAATAGAACACGGATGATACTGATGAAACGGATAATCACTGATTAAAATATATCCGTGTAAATCCGTCTTATCCGTGTCGTCCGTGTTCCATTTAATTATTTTTAGTAGGGAGCTAAGTATAATTACGTTTTTTTTCGTGGCTTTCGTGATTTTCGTGGACAATCACCTTACCGCCACAGCCTGACAACCATAAACTTGCGCAGCTCTTCCAACAGCAACATTACTAACGCGAAAGGCAGTATAAACAACCAGACTTCGGGCGCAATCGGCAGGGTGCCAAAAATCATATTGCCCCAGGCGGTATAGTCAATAATCAGGATTAGCGCAATTTCCAGCGCGATGCCCCAAAGTATAATGCGGTTGTCGAACAAGCCGCCAGCGAACACGCTGCGATCCGGATTTTTACAGAGAAACACATTGACGATTTGGGTGACGATAATCGCACTCAAACAGGCCGTGGTGGCCTCAAGATATAAAGACTCTTGGCTGCCCAGGCTCTCGCCCCACTGCCAACCACCGCTGTGCAGCACAAAGAAATAAGCCGCCATCGACACCGCTGCTTCCAGCACGCCCAAAAAAAGATAAGCACGCAGCAGTAAGCGCCAGTCGAGCAAGCGTTCATTGCGCGGCCGCGGCGGGCGGCTCATGCTGCCCGGTTCCGGCTTAGCCGCACCCAAGCCCAAAGCCGGCAGCATATCCGTTCCCAAATCAACCACCAAAATCTGGATGATAGTCAAAGGCAGCGGTATTTTAAACAGCGCGAAAGCCAAATAAGGGACGATTTCCGGGATATTGGAGGTCAGGATATAAGCCAGAAACTTACGGATATTGCCATAAACAGCGCGGCCCTCCTCGATTGCGGCGATAATGCTGGCGAAATTATCATCCAACAAAATCATATCGGCGGCCTCTTTGGCAACATCGGTGCCGCTGATGCCCATTGCGATGCCGATGTCGGCCAATTTTAGCGCCGGGGCGTCATTCACGCCGTCGCCGGTCACCGAGACGATGTGTTTTTTCTTTTTCAACGCGGCGACGATGCGCATTTTTTGGTCGGCGCCGACGCGGGCAAAAATAATGTCTTCAGCATTGAGCGCCAGACGCAGTTGGTTTTCCGACAACTTGCGCAACTGATCGCCGGTAATCACTGTCGGATTGTCTGTTTTAACCTGCCCGATCTGCCGACCTATCGCCAGCGCAGTATGCGGATGATCGCCGGTCACCATGATGACCTTGATGCCCGCCTCCCGGCATTTACGCATGGCTTCCGGCACCTCCGCCCTGGGCGGATCTTCCAGACCGACCAGCGCGCACAAAATCAAGTTTTGCTCCTGCGCTACGCTGTCATGCGCCACTTCCAGTTCGCGCCAGGCAAAGGCCAGCACCCGCAAGCCCTGATTTGCCATCTGTTCCTGAGCGGCTATAAATTCCTGCCGGACTTTTTCCGTCAACGGGATGATTTCGCTACCGATTTGCACCTGCTTGCACAGCGGCAACAACATTTCCAAAGCACCCTTGCAATAAAGCACCACACCGTTGGGCGTTTGATGGATCGTGGACAGGCGCTTGCGGTCGGTATCGAACGGCACTTCATTGATCTTGGGATAAGCCGGGGCCTCGCCCAAACAGGTCTTGGCCATTCGCACCAGTGCGATTTCCATCGGATCGCCAAAGCTTTGCCACTTTCCGGCCGTCATGGTTTCTTTCAGGTTATGGCAGAGCAGCGCATCCTCGAAAAAACGCCGGTAGGTCAGCGCCAATTGCGCTTGCCGCTGCACCGCCGTAACCGTCTGTATGTTCCCATCCAAATAAAGCGCCTGCACCGCCATGCGGTTTTCGGTCAGTGTGCCGGTTTTGTCGGTGCAAATGACCGTCGCCGAGCCCAAGGCTTCGACAGACGGCATGTGCCGAATCAGCGCATTACGCTTGGCCATGCGCTGTGTCGCCATCGCCAGCGACAAAGTGACCGTCGGCAATAAGCCTTCCGGCACATTGGCGACGATAATGCCAATGGCGAAGATGAAGTTTTCCCAAAACGACAGGCCCATGCTCTGGCCGATAAAGAAAAACACCACGCCCAGCGCCAGCGCCATCATCGCGATAAGGCGGCTCAGGCGCACGATTTCCAGCTGCAACGGCGAAACGGTTTTGACGGCGGTTTGCGTCAGATGGGCAATCTTGCCGAATTCGGTATGCATCCCGGTTGCAAACACCACCGCCCGGCCCTCGCCGGACACGATTGAGGTTCCGGCCAACAAGGTGTTACGGCTACGCTCCAGGCTTTCTTCGGATGAAGGTTCCGCATCCCGCGCCTGCGGTCTGGATTCGCCAGTGACCGTGGCGTTATTGACGCGCAGCGAAAAGGCTTCAAGCAGGCGGCAGTCAGCCGGCACATTGTCGCCTTCCTGCAATAAAATCACATCGCCGGGCACTAAACCAGCCGCTAAAATCAGCGCGACATTATTGCCCCTGAGCACTTTGACATAAGAAGGCAGCAGTTTTTGCAGCGCGGAAATGGCCCGTTCGGCGCGGTATTGCTGCCAGAACGAAAACAGGCCGTTAATCAAAATCACGCCGAGTACCGCATAGCCCAATGTCGCCATGCCGCCACCCGGTTGCCGGGATTCGGCAAAAAACGCCAGACCCGCCGCCAGCCACAAAATCAACGCGAAAAAATGCACGAATTCCTTGAAAAAACGCAGTATCAGCAACTCGCCACGCACTTCCTCGACCCGATTCGCCCCGTACTCGTCCAGGCGAGATTCGACCTCGTTCTGAAGTAGGCCCTCATGACTGCTATGGAGGCTTGCAAGCGCCTCATCGGCAGTGAGTTGATGTATTTTCATCGCACCTCCTAACTACAGAAATAAAAAATAGCGGCTTAGCTAATTTTCTGATTCTTTCATCAATAGCATTAGCAAGTATTGTATGATTCCAACTTTGTAACCTTTACAGAGTCGATTATGAACAGCTATGAGCAAAGCAAAAAAACCAGACGCATCGCTTCGGTGGTGTATCTGTTGATAATGGCCGTGGTGCTAGGCGGAACTTATTTGTCGCAACAGCAAAAAGAACAGGCGGCAAAGGCCGCGCACAACTCGCCAAATCAAAACCTGTAAAACCTTAGTTACAGGCAACATCAAATATCTCAATTCACCACGAAAAATGAAACTTCGTGTTCTTCGTGGTGATACTCTTTTTTACCTGTTATCAATGAGAAATTACCGTTAGCAAGCCAAACAAATTAACTAAAAAGTTCGCGCCTCAAAATAAAGCAACGACTTTATTTCTACCGGTATTTTTTGCTTGATAGAGCTTTGAGTTGAAGGTTTTTTCGTTCAAGCGCTTATAGTTTAAAGTCGGTACCCCCGCCATCCGTAATAAGCGATATAACTGTAACAAAGCAACGGAATAAAAAACGCCTGCTGTATGCCAAAGCGATCAGCAAATAAGCCTTGTACAAGCGGTATGATAGCACCGCCAACGATGGCCGCGCATAAGATCCCGGAACCTTGTCCGGTGTGTTTACCCAGACCGTTTAGCGCAAGCGAAAATAAGGTGGGAAACATAATCGAGTTAAACAGGCCGACCGCAAGTATCGCCGACATTGCAATTTTTCCGCTGCCAAACAAGGTGACTAATACCAGCAGCGCCGCCGTTATCGCGTTAAACGTCAGCGCTTTGTTGGCCTGTATTTTTTGCATGACTGCCGCGCCGATAAATCGCCCAACCATAGCGCCGCCCCAATAAAATGATACATATTTGCCAGCATCGCGTTCGGCCAAGCCGGCAATGGACGGTTCGCCCAAAAAATTGATCAAAAAACTGCCAATCGACACTTCGCCGCCCACATAAACAAAAATACCAATTGCGCCCAACACCAGATGCTTGTAATGCCAAGCGCTGTTGTGACCGTCATTTGCAATGCCTGAAGCTCCCGAGTTGGCAACGGCAAGAGTGGGCAATTTGATCAGCGCAAAGATAATCGCCATAAAAAATAACAACGCCGCCAGTAATAAATAAGGGCTTTGTACGGCGGCCGCCTGCGCAGCTTGGTAAGCCGATAGCTTATCGACGTTTAGTCGCTTTATTTCATCGGCCGTTTTAACGGTGGCGGCAAGGATAAATAATGCACCTAAATAAGGCGCAAGCGTGGTACCGAGCGCATTAATTAAATGCCTGGGTTAGCGTTAAGCGACTGGAAGCCGTTTCCGGCTTGCCCAACAGGGTGACATAAGGATTAGCGGCAACCTGCAACAAGGTAATGCCGGAAGCCAAGACAAAAAACGCGGCTAAAAATAGCGGGTAAGAATGTGAGGAGGCGGCTGGATAAAACAGCAAACAACCGATGCCTGCGATAGTTAATCCGGCAATGATGCCGCCTTTGTAATCAATTTTTTTGACCAAATAGCCGCTAGGAACGGACACGACAAAATAGGCGGTAAAAAAGCAAAACTGAACCAACATAGCCTCGGTGTAATTCAGGCTGAACACCGATTTTAAATGCGGAATTAAAATGTCGTTCAAACAGGTGATAAATCCCCAGATAAAAAACAGTGAGGTTAATAGGGTTAACGATGCTAAATATGGGTTTTTATCAGAACGGCTTGGCAAATCGGCTTTATGAATCACAATGTTATCGATATGCTTAATTTTAAACTGAACAGATGATCACTATGACGGCACGAGCAGCACCGAGAACTAAAACGTCGTGTTCTTCGTGGTGAAAAAAGGGCTATTAAAAATCCCGAGTTAACGGGATATGAACGAGGCTAGGTCGATGTTTTAATAATGCTAATTTAAGCCATTTTGTGAATCCAGCCAAATTGTCCACGAAAACCCAAAGCAGGCGCCTGGATGATATGAAAATAAGTATTTACTGCTTTCGTAGACGCTTATTGTTCGAATTAACTCAAGCGCGTTGCAAGGTAGACCCGCCCAAATTAACGAGACTTTTATTTTACGACGCGTAAATTGGGTTTGTTTGTTGGTTTTTTTACGGGCGGCGGGGGTTCGTCACTATCGCTGTCTTCTTGGTCGAAAATCATGCCTTTGCCATTCTCTTTAGCGTAAATCGCCAACACTGCGCTGACAGGCGTAACAATGTGCATGGGTTTTCCGCTAAATCGGGCATTAAATTCAATTTCTTCGTTGCCGAGCGAAAGCCCTTGTATGGCTTCCTGCCTTATATTTAAGACAATTTTTCCGTCTTCAATAAATTCTATCGGTAAAATTGCATTGGTATTTTCTGCGTCGACGAGCAGATGCGGCGTCAGGTTGTTATCGACAATCCACTCATAAATTGAGCGGATTAAATAAGGCTTTAGAGAAGTCATGTTACTAGGGGGCTATTTTAAGGGCTCAATCATTTCTTTTTCAGCTTCACTCAGGCTGCGCTTAAACGCAGCTCTATTGAATATGCGCTGGGCGTAATTGGTGATCACTTCATCCGGTGTTGATATATCAATGCCGATACTGGGCAAACGCCATAATAATGGTGCAATGACGCAATCGATCAACGAAAACTCGTCACTCATAAAATAGGGTCTGGCGGCAAAAATAGGTGTGGCGGACAAGATACCCTCTCTAAGCAGTTTTTTTGCTCGGGCAGATTTTTTCTCGCCGGAAAACAAAATCTCGTCCAGCAATTGATACCAATCCTGGTCGATACGCTTAATCAGCATTCTGGCTGTTGCTCGAGAAACCGGATCCATTTGGTGCAAAGGGGGATGCGGAAAGCGTTCGTCGAGATATTCCATGATGATGCGCGAATCATAAAGAACCAGATCGCGTTCTATCAGTGTAGGTGACGTACCATTGGGATTCAGTTCAATTAAATCCTCAGGTGGCTCTGTCGGATCATAATATTCTATGTCTGCGACAACTCCTTTTTCATGTAAGACGAAGCGTGCGCAGTGACTCATGGCGCATGTTGGAGACGAGAAAAGCGTCATTACAGATTTACGAGTAATATTTGTCACGAATAACAACCTCTTTAAGACGTGTAGGGCAGTAAAAAAGGGGTCATTATAACATGATTGTCGAGGTTGTTATTTGCAGATATTAAGGGTGGACAAACAGCGCCGCCCCGGCGATGGCTCCTGCATTCCCCACAAGGATGTGGGGAATTCTGTCCATACCGTCGTAAAGCGCCTTATGTTGGTACTGTTTGCCGACACGATAAGGTTTTCAGGATTAATGGATATTCTTCCAGTATTCTTTCTTTAGCAAATAAGCCAAGACAATAAACATTAAAATAAAAAATATCACATATTTTCCGATGCGCTGTCTTTCAAGCTGCACAGGTTCGCCGACATACACGAGAAAATTAACCAAGTCATTGATAAAAATATCAAACTCGCCTTCGGACAAGGTGCCGGGCTCTTTAATAACCAAAGTCGTATCTTCATCCCCCCATATATTTTTTTTGTGCTCTGCATGTTGTTCACCCTGCAACTGCCAGAGTGGATTAGGCATAGCCGTATCCTCAAAAATCAGGTTATTGACGCCTCTAGGACTTTTCGGATCAATATAGTAGCTTTTTAAATAGCTGTTCAACCAATCAGCACCACGAGAGCGGGCAATTAAAGACAAGTCGGGCGGCTGCGTACCAAACCATTTTTCAGCGTCATGCGCATTCATCGCACTGTGCAACTGATCGTAAATATTAGCGCCTTCCGGGGCAATATCTTGTAGCACTTTTTTAGGGTCGACATCAATATCAAGGGCAATACGCAAATAACGGATATGCTTGATTGAATGGCAGCCTAAGCAATAGGTGACAAAGTTTTTTGCCCCCCGTTGCAGTGACGCACTATTGGAAAGATCAATATTCGCCTTTTGCAGTTCAATGCCTTCCGAGGCGAAAGCCCCAAAAGAGAGTGCTAACAATAAAAGCAATGCTGTTAAATTTTTCATATTAATCCAAACTCCCTTTTGCATTTTTTGCTAAGCGGCTAATAACGTTTTTTATGCCTGTAGGATTAGGAGTCCTGGTGAAAAAAGCACTTTTAAACGCATGATGGCCGATTTCAGTCGATCCTTGTTTAAGGTGGGTGATTTCCTCAATTAATGCAGGCAATTGCTCCTCAATGCTATGAACCGAGGTTAATCGTTTTGGCACCGGTTTGGTTTTTTCCCAACGGGTATACAGCGGCATCAACAGGAAGAAGCCAAAATAAATCGCGGTAAAAAATCGTGCCACGATGGTCGCTGTCGGTGTCGCCGGTTGCGTGCCCAAATAACCCAAGGCCAGAAAACTGATTACAAACAGAAACAGGGCTTTTTTGTAAATACCGCCACGGTAACGGATTGACTTAACCGGGCTACGATCCAGCCAAGGCAACAAAAACAGCACTACAATCGCGCCGCCCATGCCGATAACGCCGGCAAATTTATCGGGAATTGCTCTTAAAATGGCATAGAAAGGGGTGAAATACCAAACGGGTGCAATGTGCTCCGGCGTTTTCATCGGGTCAGCCGGGATAAAGTTGGCGTGTTCGAGAAAATAGCCGCCCATTTCCGGCATATAAAAAATAATCGTGGCGAAAAACAATAAAAATACGCCGACGCCGACTAAATCTTTTACTGTGTAATAAGGATGAAATGGGATGCCGTCGACAGGGTGGCCCCAAGGGTCTTTCGACTCCTTAATTTCAATGCCGTCAGGGTTGTTTGAGCCGACTTCATGCAAGGCCACGATATGCAAAAATACCAGCATGACTAAAGCTAATGGCACCGCAATCACATGAAAAGCAAAAAAACGATTCAGCGTTGCATCGGAAACCACATAATCGCCTCTGAGCCAGAGTGACAGATCATCGCCAATCACAGGAATGGCGCTAAACAGCGAGATTATAACCTGCGCCCCCCAGTAGGACATTTGTCCCCAAGGCAGCAGATAGCCCATGAACGCTTCAGCCATTAGGGCGACAAACAACAGCATACCGAAAATCCATACCAACTCACGCGGGTGCTTGAACGAACCGTACAGCAGGCCTCGGAACATGTGCAGATAAACCACGATAAAAAAGGCTGATGAACCGGTCGAGTGCATATAGCGAATCAGCCAGCCCCAGTTTACATCGCGCATGATGTATTCTACGGAGTCGAAGGCCAGTTTGGCATCCGGTTTGTAGTTCATGGTTAAAAAGATACCGGTCAGAATTTGGTTAACCAGCACCAGCAAAGCCAGTGAACCAAAGAAATACCAGAAATTAAAGTTTTTTGGCGCGTAATAATGCGTCATGTGCTCGTTCCAGAGCTTGGTCAGCGGAAAGCGCTCCAAAAACCAATCGTTACATTCAGTTATGCGGCTACGTTTCATACGCTTTCTTCCTCTGGGGCTTCGCCAATAATTAACTGGGTATCGGTGACATAGCGGTAAGGGGGAATTTCCAGGTTGGTCGGCGCAGGTACGCCACGATAAACGCGACCGGCCAAGTCAAACCAAGAGCCGTGGCACGGGCAGAAAAAGCCACCTTTCCACTTGTCACCCAGATCGTTAGGGGCTATTTCTGGACGGAATGTCGGCGAGCAGCCTAAGTGGGTACATAAACCGACAGCGACAAAAACGTCCGGTTTAATTGAACGTACTGGGTTTTTGCTTGACTCCGGCTGTATAGATTCCTGTGACAACGGATCTCTCAGCTCATTATCCAGTGTTTTTAATGTTTCAAGAACCTCGGGGGTTCTGTTGAGTATCCATACCGGTTTTCCCCGCCATGCCACCCTGATTAATTGACCGGGTTCCATTTTGCTAAGGTCAACGTCAACAGGCGCGCCAGCCGCCATGGCTTTGGCACTGGGTTGCATTTGAGCAAGAAAAGGAACCGCCAAATAGCCTGTGCCGACGGCACCAACCACGGTTAAAGCCGTGGTTAAAAACTGGCGTTTGGACTGGTCTACGCCTTTAGTATTCATTATAGAACTCTCCTGATTAGGTCTCTGCGCTTCTTAAGGGCGCATTATTTTCCGCCGCCAATATACCACTAGCGGTTATAAGATTTGAAGTGCTTATAGCGCTGGTATTAGTATTAAAACAGCCTTAATACCAGGTGTAATACACAACTCCATGATATTGCGATAAATTGTTGTTTTAGTAAATTTACTAAACATACTCATCGTGTTAATTTTTTTGTTTATGAGGCGTCCAGACTTTTTGTTAATGCGGCAATAAACGCAGTATTTTCTTCCGGTGTGCCTATGGTGACGCGCAGACAATCGGCTAGCAGACCGCCTTGCCCGCTCATATTTTTAATAAGTACACCTTGTTGTTTGATTGAAATGAAGAGGTCGTTCGCTTTGTTTTCTGGTGTTTTAAATAAAATAAAATTAGCCGCGCTAGGATAGGCGGTAATACCATTAAGCGCATTAAGCCGTTCAAACATGACGGCTCTCTCAGCACAAATCTGCTGAGTCTGCTGATCGAATAAAGCCTTGTTAGACAGCGCAAAGTCGGCGCTAATTTGAGTCAGACTGTTGATATTGTAGGGCAGACGAATTTTATGCAGCTGCTCAATGATGCCCGGCAGCCCAGCAATGTAGCCCAGGCGCAAGCCCGCAAGCCCCAGTTTTGACACTGTGCGCATCACCAGCAAATTATCGTATTGCCCCAGGCTATTGATAAAACTGGCATCGGCAAACGGCGCATAGGCCTCATCAATCACCACCAAACCTTGGGAGGCTTTTATGATGCCCCTAATCGATGCTTCGGAAAATAAATTGCCGGTAGGATTATTAGGATACGCCAGAAAAACAACCGATGGCTGATGTGTTTTTATCGCCTTCAGCATGGCTGGAAAATCCAAGTCAAAGCTGTCCGCCAGCAAGGGAATTGCGTGATATTCAAGCCCCAAGCACAGACTCAGTTGTTTATACATGACGAAACCGGGATCTGGCGCTAACACCGAGGCGCTGGGCGGCAATGCCATTAATAGCAATTGGATAATTTCATCGGAACCGTTGCCTAGCAACACGTCGAATTGATCCGGTATTTGATTCAGACGCTTAATGGTTGCCGTCAATTGCCGGGCTTCAGGATCGGGATAACGGTTTAACGGGCAACTTTTTAATGCTTCCAGCCAGTTCTTTTTGATGTCTTCGGGCCAGCTGTAGGGATTTTCCATTGCGTCCAGCTTGATTAGACCGGTGGCATCGGCCACTTTATACGCAGACATGGCCTGCACTTCTTTGCGAAAAATAGAAGAAACCAGATTAGATTGGGTCATAGTTGAAATTAATTTAACCAGCTAAATTATAAAGAAAATTTTATGATAACTGCGCAGAGGCTGCAGCTAAATAAGATTATATGAAGCACGGATTTTTTAAACTGGGCTGTATTTTTAGGCTATTTCCGGGAAATAACATCCCTTAATGATCATGGCATGTAAAAAATAAAGTCCACGAAAAGCACGAAAAACACGAAAATTTCGTGGCTTTCGTGTTTTTCGTGGACAATTTTTGGTATTTCGTTTTCAGGAAATAGCCTTAATTCAGTGATTATCCGTTTAATCAGTGTCATCCGTGTTCCATTCATGTTCAGTAAAGTGATTTTAAGCTCTAAGCCGTCCATACGACCAATACGCAGCACAAGCGCCTTCCGACGACACCATGCAAGAGCCCATTGGATTCTCCGGCGTACAAACCGTGCCCAACAACTTGCAATCTTGCGGCTTTTTCGCGCCGCGCAAAATGGCCGGACATTCGCAGCCTTTGACATCACCGGCCTGAATCGCCGGCATGTTAAAACGCAGCTCGGCATCGAAATCGGCATAAGCGGTTTTAAGTTTTAACGCGCTGTCGGGGATTAAGCCCAAACCGCGCCATTCGAACTGCGGGCGTAACGCGAACACCTCCTGCACCAGTGCTTGCGCTTTCTGGTTGCCTTGCCGGGTAACGGCGCGGCTGTATTCGTTTTCGACTTCGTGGCGGCCTTCGTTGAGCTGGCGTATCAGCATTAGCGCCGACTGCATCACGTCCAATGGTTCGAAACCCGCGATGACGATAGGTTTGGCATAGCGTTCGGCAAATATTTCATACGGCTGGCTGCCGATAACCGTACTGACATGGGACGGCCCAAGGAAAGCATCAATCGCGACCGGTTGCGGCGCATCCAATATCGCCTGCATCGCAGCCGGCGTCAGCACATGGTTGCAAAACACCGAAAAATTCGCCAACCCTTCAGCCTGCGCCTGCTTGATCGCGACCGCAGTTGGCGGCGTGGTGGTTTCAAAGCCAATCGCGAAAAATACCACCTGTTTTTCGGGGTTTTCCCTGGCGATTTTTAGCGCATCTTGCGTCGAATAAATCATCCGAATATCGGCGCCGTCCGCCTTGGCTTTCAGCAGGCTGTTGCGGCCAGTAGCCGGAACCCGCATCAAATCGGCGTATGTGCAGAGAATCACGTCTTGGCGCTCGGCCAGTTGTATCGCGTTGTCGATTCGGCCGGTCGGCAACACGCAGACCGGACAGCCGGGGCCGTGGATGAATTCGACGTTGTCCGGCATCAGATCCTGGACACCGTAGCGGAAAATAGCATGGGTATGACCGCCGCAAAATTCCATCAGACGGTAATGCCGGTTGGGATCGACAGTTTGCGCTATAGCCTTGGACAGTTGCTTAGCGAGATCTTGCTGTCTGAATTCGCTGATGTATTTCATACTTCTGACATTAATCCGGCTTCGGCAAACAAAGCCAAGGTTTTTAAGGCTTCGTCCTCGTCGATTTTATTTAGCGCATAGCCAACATGCACCAACACATAATCGCCGAGCACGACATCATCGACCAAGGCCAATGACACTTCGACTTTGACATTGCCGACTGATGCGGTCGCCATATTATTGGCAGGATCAAGCGCGATGATTTGGGCGGGGAGGGCTAGGCACATAGTTTTGGTTTTGATTAAGTTTTTTGGAATAAGTTGTTCTGTTTAATTGCTGATGTAACGATTTCGGGTTTCGTCGTAAATCAAGTACGGCGACCACAACAATGGATGTTACAGAAACATCATAATAAATTGCGAAAGGAAATCTTTTTGCCAGCATCCGGTACAACCCGAATTACTTACTGCGAATGCCTGCATATAATCTAAGTGATTCGATGTCGGCAATGATACTGTCAAAAAAATAATCGCCAATTCCTTGCTGATTATCGTCATAAAACCGCTTTCCTTGGCGCAAATCGAAAGCCACTTGTTCTAAGACAACCAGCTCTTTACTTATCATCGGTTAATGTTTTTTAGTTCTTGCAAAGAAATCAGAGTCGCTTGCTTTGAATTGAGCTGCTCCAATCTTTCGTTCAGTATATTCTGATGCCAAAGCGGCGATTCTACTTGTTCATGCTCATGACAGAGACTATCCCAAATTTCTTCCATCAACATGATACGCTCGGAAACCGGTAGGGATTTTATTTCTGTAATCGTCATAAACTTACCTTTTAGATGGTGTTTTTCCGTATGTCGCTACGCATAATCAATACGCTGCAAGTCCAATTCGGCCTTCAGCCAGCGCAGCCAGCTGTCCATGCCCTCCCCTGTCTTGGCTGATAACGACAATATCTTGATGCGCGGATTGACTTGTTTTGCGTACTGTATGCATTGCTCGCTGTCGAAATCCAGATACGGCAACAGGTCGGTTTTGTTCAATATCATCAAATCGGCGGCATGGAACATATCGGGGTATTTAATCGGTTTGTCCTCGCCTTCGGTGACCGACAGTATCACCACTTTGTGCGCTTCGCCCAGATCGAATGATGACGGGCAAACCAGGTTGCCGACGTTTTCGATGAACAGCAGGCTGTGTTGTTTCAGCTCCAGGCTTTCGACCGCATGACCGACACGGTGCGCATCAAGATGACAGCCTTTGCCGGTATTGATTTGCACAGCCGCTACGCCGGTGGCGCGAATGCGTTCGGCGTCGCGGGCGGTTTGTTGATCGCCCTCAATGACCGCGATGTCAAGATCATCTTTCAGCTGGGCGATGGTTTCGGTCAGCAGCGTGGTCTTGCCGGAACCGGGACTGGACACCAGATTTAACGCCAATATGCCGCGTTCACCAAAATAGCGGCGGTTTTCACCGGCATAACGGTTGTTTTTCGCCAAAATATCCTGCTCAATTTGCACCATCCGAAACTGGCTTAAACCCGGCGCGTGAGCATGTTCCGCAACATGTTCGTGATGATGGTCATGGTCATGAGGATGTTCGTGGTCATGTTCATGATCATGCGAGTGGGAATGGCCCTCGCCGCAGCCGCATACACCACACATTATTCTACCTCCAGTTCTTTGATTCGCATTTGATCTCCACTGTTGACTTGTAAATGATAGCTGCCGCAATGTGGGCATAAATCGTATAACTGCTGCACGGCCACATTGCGCCGGCACGCTGTACACCAGGCTTGGCCGGGTATTTCGATGATTTCAAGTTTGGCCTGTTCGGCTATCGAGCCTTGTACGACAGCATCAAAACTGAAACGCAAAGCATCAATCTCAACACAGGCTAAGGCACCAATTTCCAGCCACACTGTTTTAACTTTGTGGTATTGCTGGCTCTCTGCTTGTTGCTCTAAAACCTGCAAAATATTTTCGCAGAGCGAAAGTTCATGCATGGCTATCCCTGCCATGCCCCCTTCGGGCAAGTGCAAATCCGCTCCCGGCGGATTTGTCATGCATGACTGTCTTGCAATCCCCCCTTCGGGCAAGTGCAAATTTATTCCAAACAAATTTGTCATGCATAATTTTTTGTCCTGTTATAACGCTGTGCCAAGTTTAACGCGTATTGCACACAAGGGTCTAGCGTGTGACTAACAATAAATTGGCGAATGTTGAACGGCGATGAGTATAATTAAACCATAATAATAGTCAGTTTTAGAGGTTGTAAATAATGGATAAACTCAATATGACGAGGCCTGAAGAGCGAAGAGGTTTTTTTCGCATTGATGACGAAATCAATTTGTTTTATAAAAAAATAAATGAAGTAACGGTAACCGAAGCACATCATGGTTCTGGCAGCATGTTGAATAATTGCTCATTATCGACAGCGTTGGACATGGTTTCGCAGGAATCGGCGGTGCTGTTGCGCCGGATAGAAAAAGATTTGCCGGATGTAGCGGATTACTTAAGGTTAATTAACACCAAGTTTGAACTGCTTGCCCAAGCCATCATGATGCAGAGTTTTCATGCCGAGGAAAGCGAAACCCGCAATGTCAATATCAGTGCCACAGGCATTGCTTTTGATTGTGAAGATGCACTTAAAGAAGGTGATTACCTGGAAATAAAACTGCTTCTGGCATCCAGCATGGCGGTTATAGTGACTTACGCACGCGTTGTTTTTTGTAAAAAAAGCACTTCAAATGACAGTAAGCATCCGCATTTTGTCGGTGTCGATTTTATCAATATGGGTGATGATGATAGGGAATTGCTGATTAAATACGTCGTTAAAAAGCAATTGCAACAAATTAGGGACAAAAAATAGCAGTGCGCTTGTGAACATTTCAGATAAACAAAAACAACTTCTTAGCCTATTGTCCGACGGAGAATTTCATTCCGGCACGCAATTGGCGGCAACGCTTGGCATTAGCCGGTCAGCAGTATGGAAACAACTGAGCGGCCTGCGCGAATGGGGCATACATCATGCGGCCGTCAGCGGTAAAGGTTATCGGCTGGATAGACCGTTGGAACTGTTGACTGCATCGAGCATCAATGCAGCGCTTAATCCGCAAACCAGCGCCTTGATCTCAACACTGGAAATTCACCAGCAAATCGACTCGACCAACCGTTATTTAGTAGAAGCCGCTCAACATAACGCGCCATCCGGTTCGGTTTGTTTTGCCGAACATCAAACAGCCGGCAAAGGCAGGCGCGGACGACAATGGGTTTCACCCTATGGCACTAATATTTACCTGTCGATACTCTGGCATTTTCAGCAAGGCCCCGCCGCCATTTCGGGTTTAAGCCTAGCAATCGGTGTCGCCGTCATCAGGGCTTTAAATCAGTATCAGGTTGATGATATAGGCCTAAAATGGCCTAATGACATTTACAGTCAGGGCAAAAAACTGGGCGGCATTTTGGTTGAAGTGTCAGGCGAATCCGATGGCCCCTGCTCCGCCGTTATGGGGCTGGGGTTAAATTTGTTTATGGCGGAAACGGAAGCAAAAGGCATTACTCAAGCCTGGACTGATGTCAGCAAAATCACTGGGCAAAAACAGTTGTCCAGGAACATTTTGGCCGCTATGTTATTAAACCATTTGTTGCCGGTTATCGCAGGCTATGAAAGCATAGGGCTCGATGCGTATCTTGATGAATGGCGTGGCTATGATTGCCTGAGCGGAAACTTCGCGACCTTATTTATCGGCCAGCAAAGCATTGAAGGCATCGTGCGCGGCATCGACGCTAACGGCATGTTATTACTGGAACGTGCAGAGGGCAATATACAAACCTTTGCGTCCGGCGAAGTCAGTTTTAACAGCGTGGCGGCACCATGAATTTTCTAATTGATATGGGCAACACACGGCTAAAATGGGCCATCACCACCGCCGGTCAACTTATTACCGGCCAACCGCTGGTTAATAGCCGAATTAACCGCGAGGAACTGATTAAACTCTGGAGAAACCGCTATCGCCCTCCCAGACGGGTTGTCATATCCTGCGTCGGTGCAAAGCAATCGCTTGATTTGGTGCAGGCTGTTGCGCGGGAACTTTGGCTTGATGTCGATATTATTCTGGTCAAAGCGCAAGCCCAGGCCTATGGTGTTATTAACGCTTATCCGCAACCGGAAAAATTGGGTGTTGACCGCTGGCTGTCTTTAGTGGCCGTTTGGCAACAATATCATCACTCGGCTTGTATCGTCGATTGCGGGACAGCCATTACTGTCGATTTAATCGATGCGGATGGCAGGCATCAAGGCGGACTGATTAGCCCCGGTTTGACGCTGATGAAAAAATCACTGGATCAGGGCACGGATGCCCTCACATTTACTGAAACTATTTATCCATTTGGCCCCGCTAATATGACCGAGGCCGCCATTTATAACGGCACCTTAGCGGCGGCAATCGGTTTGATTGAACATGTATGGTCAAAACAACCCGCTGATAGGCAGCTAATTTTAACAGGTGGGGATGCTGAATTGATCGCCCGACAACTGAAAATACCCTGCCTTATTGATCCGGATTTGGTACTCAGGGGATTATTGTGTGTTCTGGAAGGACATGCGTCAGATACGATTAAACTACCCACTTAAGCTTCATTCTTTGTATCCTCCGTGGTGATAATCTTTTCACCTGTTATTAATGAGAAGTTACCCGCTATCGTGCTAAACATCATCTGGATAAGCTTCTTCCTCGCCGCCTTTTGTATGGCGCTGTTCAAACTGATTTTCTTGGGCGACCAGCAGGTTTTTGCGGACATCATGGCCGCTCTATTTGCCATGTCGAAATCGGCTTTTGAAATTTCCATCGGCCTAACCGGCATATTAGCCTTATGGCTCGGTATCATGCGCATCGGCGAAAAGAGTGGCTTTATTCAGTTATTGACGCAAAGCCTGACGCCGTTATTCAGCCGGCTAATGCCCGAGGTGCCGAAAGGCCATCCCGCGTTGGGCGCTATGGTGATGAACATTTCCGCCAATGCGCTGGGTTTGGATAATGCGGCAACGCCGTTGGGCATCAAGGCGATGCAGGAATTGCAAACGCTTAACCCGCATCCCGAAACTGCCAGCAACGCGCAAATTCTGTTTCTGGTACTCAACACCTCCGGGGTAACTTTGTTTCCGGTGACGATTTTCACCTACCGCGCCCAACTGGGTGCGGCCAATCCGACCGATGTTTTCATCCCGATTCTGATAGCCACCTATATGTCGACGCTGGCCGGTTTGCTTGCCGTCGCCTTCGTGCAAAAAATCAATCTGCTGGATAAGGTCATCCTGGCGTATTTAGGCGGCTTTACGCTGTTGATTGGCGGTATATTGGCGTATTTTTCCAGTCTGCCGCAACAGCAAATGCTGGAACAATCGGCCAGCATCAGCAATTTCATCCTGTTTTCGCTGATCATCACTTTTATCCTCGGTGCGATCAACAAGGAAATTAATGCTTACGACGCCTTTATTGAAGGCGCTAAAGAAGGTTTCCAAACCGCGATTACCCTCATTCCTTATTTGGTCGCAATGCTGGCGGCCATCGGCGTGTTCAGGGCCAGCGGCGCGTTGGATTTACTGGCCGATTTGGCGCGCGCCACCGTGCATTATTTTCTGCTCGACGACCGCTTTGTCGATGCACTGCCTACCGCATTAATAAAGCCGTTCAGCGGCAGCGGCGCCCGAGCGATGATGATCGACACAATGAAAACGCTGGGCGCGGATTCGTTTGCCGGACGCCTATCGTCGATTGTGCAGGGCAGCACCGAAACCACCTTTTATGTGCTGGCAATTTACTTCGGCGCAGTCGGCATCAAACGTATTCGCCATGCCGTCGCCTGTGGGATAATAGCCGACTTAGCCGGTATCGTTGCCTCCATTTTTGTCACCTATTGGTTTTTTGGCTAATTCCAAGGTAGAGACGCGATTTATCGCGTCTTTTATCGCGTCTCAGCATTGTTATTTAGACGCGATAAATCGCGTCTCTACGGATGATTGTACGGATAATTAATTTATGATTGATAGATATAAAGGCAAATATAGAATATCTTCGGCGCGATTAAAAAACTGGAATTATGGCTCGAACGCGCCTTATTTTGTGACTATTTGTACAGGTAACAAAATATCGTATTTCGGCAATATTCAAGAAGGGCAAATGCACTTGTCGGATTTAGGACAGCTGGCGAATAAATATTGGCTGGAGATAGAAAATAAATTTCCATTTGTCGTTTTAGACCATTTTGTAGTTATGCCAAATCACATACATGGAATTATTAATATCAGTAGAGACGCGATTTATCGCGTCTCAAATAGCGCTGAAAATACAGGTGCGATAAAAGACGCAATAAAAGACGCGATAAATCGCGTCTCTACTGATGGACGAATTGGCGGGGTTACGGGGGATAATAATCCAATGTTGCATGAGAATTTACCTCGTTTTATACACTGGTATAAGGGTAGATGCACTTTTGAAATGAGGAAGATTTATACTAAGTTTTCCTGGCAGCCACGATACCATGAACATGTTATTCGCAATGAAGAATCCTATTTAAAAATCGCTGAATATATTCAGAATAACCCTTTACGATGGTTAGAAGATAAATACCATGTATAGGGGGTGATCCTTAATGTAGGGAGTGCGCAAAAAATGTTATTCGTAATTCTGCTTAATTTACCTCGCCAGAGAGTCCTTGTTTTTCTTACCGCTATCCCAAATGAAAATTCACCTTAAAACACTCGGCTGCCGCCTTAACGAAGCCGAACTGGAAACCTGGGCGCAAGCCTTCCAAAAATACGGCCACCAAATCACCCGGCAAACGGAAGCCGCTCAGCTTATCGTCATCAACTCCTGTGCGGTAACGCAAGACGCCGCCAGAAAATCGCGCCAATTGATACGGCGTATTCACCGCGATAATCCGCAAGCCAAACTGGTCGTCAGCGGCTGTTACGCCACCTTGAATGAAGAGGAAGCCGCCGCCTTATTGGGCGTTGATTTGATCATCAGCAACAAGGACAAAGACCGGCTGGTTGAAAAAACCCTGGCCGAATTGAACATGGACACCATGCCCGCCCTGTCCACCGAACCTGGCGAAATATCGCTGTTCACGCGCGGTAGGCAGCGCGCATTCGTCAAAGTGCAAGACGGCTGCCGTTACCGCTGCACCTTTTGTATCGTCACCGTGGCGCGCGGCATCGAGCACAGCCGCCCGGTGCAGGTGGTTATCGACGAAATCAACGCATTGCACCGGCAAGGCATCACCGAAGTCATTTTGACCGGCGTACATTTGGGCGGTTACGGCAGCGATTTAGGCAACAATTTGTCCGACTTAATCAAAGCCATTTTGGTGGAAACGGATATTCCACGACTAAGATTAGGCTCGTTGGAACCGTGGGAATTGCCGGGTGATTTTTTCGAACTGTTCCGCAATCCGCGATTGATGCCGCATTTGCATTTACCGCTGCAAAGCGGTTCGGACACGGTGCTGCGGCGCATGGCACGGCGCTGTAAAACCGAAGAATTCGCCGCTATTGTCAGCCAGTTACGTGCGCAAATTCCACACTTTAATATCACCACCGATATTATCGTCGGCTTCCCCGGCGAAACCGAGCAGGAATGGCAAGAAAGCTTTAACTTTATCAAACAGACCGGCTTCGGCCATACCCACATTTTCACCTATTCCAGCCGTGAGGGCACTAAAGCCGCCAGCCTGCCGGATCAGCTAAGCAATGACGTCAAAAAACAGCGCAGCAAACAGCTGCACGAGCTGGCCGAGGAAATGAAACTGAAGTTTTTTGAAGGTAATGTGGGTCATGAATTTCCGGTGTTATGGGAAGGCTACAGCGAGGCGTTGGCCGATGACAAACAACGGGTGTTCGGTTACACGCCGAATTATCTTAAGGTCGGTTGTGTGATCGACAGCGATGTGTCGGTGGAGAACCGGACGCTTGACTGCGTGGTGACAGCAGTTGATGAGGGCTGCGTTATCGGGGAACTCGTAGCATAACGGAAGAGGCTTCTCAGAGCTATCTTGTGAATAACCGAATGGCTCATGTACCGTTTTTAAACGCACTGAAATCGCACACAGCGTCCCCATGACCTGTTAGGCTGACCTTGGTATTAAAACGGTGGGATTCCGCCGAGTACTTAAAAACAGAAGAGGATATTGCACTGTATTTACAGGCGTGCTTTGAAGAAGCGGGAGATGATGCGGCTTTTATAGCCAAAGCATTAGGCACGATAGCTCGTGCGCGGAGTATGACGCAGTTGGCTAAAGATACCGGCCTGGGTCGCGAAAGCTTGTACAAGGCACTATCGGATGACGGCAATCCCAGTTTTGCTGCGATTCTGAAGGTAATTAATGCGCTAGGCCTCAAGTTGCATAATTTCTCTGCCTGATGGAGCGAACAAAACGTTAGGGACGGGTTGCAAGAATACTGAAGTGGTTTCTCTGTACTTATTGTGAATGTAGACATGGCTGCTGGGCCAATTTTTTTGGTGACGGCAGTCTGTTTATTATAGCGGGCAGTGCAGTATAATCGAACCGGATGGCGGCGTGGCAAAGATGTTATTTTTCTTTTGACCGGGTCTGCTTACTTCGTCGAATAATTGCAGTTCAAACAAAACATGAAGGATTTTTAATGAGAAAAATAATATATACACTCGTACTTATGCTTGTATTTTCATCGTTCGCCAACGCCACTTCGTATGCTACCCAGGATCCAGCGTTGTTAGCCGATTCGATAGTAATCTTTGTGCCTAGCAAGGATCAGATGTTAGTAGCGGGGGACACGGAACTCATCATTGAAGGAAAAATCGCCAAGGTCGAAAAAGGCGTAAAACCGGATTTGATCATAATGCCAGTCCATTCATTTACAGGCTCCCTCCAGGCGGGGGTAGCTGTGAGGATGCTCCTATCACGATTCCCTGATCGGGCTGCATATTACCCTATATATAAAAGTAGTTTATCTTCTAGTGAGATGATGACATCCCCACCCGTTATCTCCATCGATGTTACTGCATCTGGTTTCAAAACTTTCGACGCAGTTGTCAGGCCCTCGTCGTTCGCTTACTCCTTCAATGCCACCATCTCCTTTCCGGGGGCGTTTTTTGGAGACTATCCAGTCAAAAGCGATGTTTATTTTGGCCTCATTCCACCCGGAAAGGATGGCGCATCCACTTGGGTGGCGGAGGCTGGAGCGCAAAGCCTAAAAGGCGGTCTCACACCCATTGCGCATGGCATTGAAATGAGTCAAAACTCTACATTCAGTATATCCGGCATTTTGGGACAAAGTATTCAGTACTCGCCCAAAGGTGGCGAACCCCAAGGCATGTACTCGGTTTTTGCATTGCTCGTGGTTTCCGACACCGACCCCTCCGATACGCGGAACTGGATTGGTATCAACATGGTGCCGTTATTCATCCGAGAGGCGCCGACAGGGCTAATAAAAATTGATTAGGGTTAATGATGTCTTGATGTAACCAAAACAGGCAATTGTAATATCTAGCTAACAGGTATGACCGACTGCTGCGTTTTCAAACGCAGCAGTCGGTTTCGGCTATACTCCTCTCCATTCAATTACCAACGATGAAATATCAGGCAATGAAAAGTTGCTGCCCGATCTGATTATAAAACCTGTAAAGCCCGATCAACGTGACTATCTTTAAAACCGCAAAACGCGCCCTAAAATTTTTCCGCATCGGGCTGGCGGCCAAAAAACTGCACCGCACCCAGGACGAGACCGAGCGTCTGCTTGCTAAAAAGGCGCTTGCCGGATTGTTTGCCGATGCGCGCGGCATCACCATGAAAGTCGGCCAGTTGTTTGCAGGCAACGACGGCGCGACGCCATTTCAGGAACTGGTCGAAGGCATAGAACCGTTGCCGTTAAAAACCATGATTCCGTTATTGGAAAAAGAGCTGGGGCGAAAAGTCAAAAGCGTTTTTCGCGCTATCGAGCCTGCTATTGCCGCCGCATCCTTAGGCCAAGTGCATTTGGCCGAACTTAAAAACGGCGAAAAAGTCGCCATAAAAATCCGCTACCCCGATATTACCGATGCCGTCGATGCCGAATTGCGCTTGGTTGGCCTGATGCCCGGCGTGGGGCCGGTGAAACGCTGGGGTTTTGATCTCGATGCTTATAAAACCAGCCTGCGCAACAATATGCAGCGCGAACTGGATTACCGTTCGGAAGCCCTGCGTCAGGATTATTTTGGCCGGATAATACAGGTTCCGGGGCTAAAAGTGCCGAGCGTGTATTTAGATTTGTGCAGTGAACGGCTGTTAGTGCAAAGTCGGGCGGAAGGTGTCTTGATAAACAAGATTGCTCAATGGTCGGAACAAGATCGCCTGGAAGTCGGCAAAATACTGGTATTGACGCTGTTCAAAAGCCTGTTTGTTGCCGGTGAAGTACATGGCGATCCGCACCCCGGTAATGTCTTTTATGCGCATGACGACTACGGTCAGCCGCAAGCCACCTTACTCGATTACGGTTGCACGATTAGCATTGACGAAGTACGCAGATTGGCGCTGCTCAAGTTGATTGTCGGTTGCCGCGAACGCAACCCGACCAAACCGCTGGAGTGCTTTGCGGCGCTGGGTTTCGACAGCAAGAAACTGGCGGCTATCAGTGGCGCCCTACCCGCTTTGTGCCAGTTATTATTTCAACCTTTTTTAGTAAACCACTCGTTTGATACCGCCCAATGGCAGTTGGGGCAGTCGGTAAATGAGCTGCTGGGCGATTATCGTTGGTGGTTTCGTTCGGCAGGACCTGCCGATTTGTTTTTGCTGATGCGCGCATTTCAAGGCTTAATCCAGCAACTGCAACGGCTAGAAGTCAATTTGCCGTGGTGGCCATTGCTGCAACAGGCTGTGGGTGCGGAACTTATCCGGCAGGCTACAAACTATAATTTGCCGACAATCGAGCAGCCGAGATTAACAGCATTAAGCTTTGACCAGCAGGCAACCTTGTTATGTGTGCGTGTCAATGAAGACGGGGAACAGCGTGTTTCAGTCAAAATGCCCGCCGAAGCGGTGCTGGATTTGGAACATCTTATTCCCGAAGATGTGCTGGCGCGCATTGTAGCATCGGGAATGATTGACCTTAAACAAGTGGACGCCTCTCTTCGTGCTAATGGCATTACGCCGCAGCAATTATTTGTGTTCGAAGACGGCAGAAAAACCTATCAGGTATGGCTGGAATAACGCTATATCATTGACGAAAAAGCCGCGTAGCGCCTTTCGACAAGGCTCTCCAATAAAGTCGAAAGGCGTAGGGATTTTTTAAGGAATTAAACGGCGGTACCGACCTGTAAGGCATCAAACCAATCTAAAAAGCGTTTGACATCATCGCCTTTAAACATCCGACCGTGTTGCGGCGCCAAAATATCAATATCCAGATTTCTTACCCGCTCAATCCAGACTCTTTTAGCCTGATTTGACGGCATAATGCGCTGATGCCAATGGCGCATTTTTTCCACATGAGCAGAAAAATTTTCGACAAACACAGGTGTATCGGGCCCTTCAATAGCCGCACCAACATCACCCGTCATCAAAATTTTAGCTTGCGGATCATACACATGAAAATTCGCAGAAGAATGTAAATAATGCGCAGGAATCAGTTGTAACTCCACTGATTCTAATTTAATGGTTCCGCCATTATCAGGAATGCCCACATATTCTATCGATTCGCAACTGTAATGCCGCAAAAAACCCTCCCAAAAAGCCGGTGCATGCAATTTGGCATTAGTTAAGGCCTGATCCCACAAACCCAATGAAGAAATCACGTCAGGATCTTGGTGCGAGGCGAACAAATCGGTTATTTGATCAACCGGCGCATGATGCAAAACAGCGGCCATCATCGGTGCGAACAACTCAGCACCGCCCGGATCCAACAGCAGACAGCGGTTAGCCGTGCGTACTACATATTGATTGGTGTCGATGATATTGCTAGGCTTGCCCTCATCTCTACCAAACATAATCCATTGATGCGAGCCTTCATATATTTTGGTCATTTTCATAAAAAACAATACCTTTTGAGTTAAGCTGTTCAACTATTGCGATAAATGGATAATGCGATTCTGCAGCGCTGCACATTATCATGAATGGTATGTGCGGCTTTATCCACACTTTCAGCAACGGCTTGCAGGCTTTGTAAATACTCACCCGCCTGTGATGCTTCAATTCTTGAGTTTGCAGCAATAACCCGTGCCGCGCGTGCATGATGCATGACCGCTTCAAGCTGGCCTAGCAGTTGCGAAACGTCCCGCTTAAATTGGCGCTGGCAATCCTGCATCGACAATTTTGCATGTTCAACAGGCTCTTGCATCGATTTAGCATAAACAGCATCTCCAGCCAGTTTTGCCGCCAATTCAAACTTGTTATAAGCTACCGTTTTTTGAAATTCATTAACAGTTAATCGATATAACACCAACGCATAGATATTGATATTCGTTACCAATTCGATAGTTTCTTTAGCCAATTCATTAATAAAATCGGTAATTGGCTGGAATCCTTTTGCTTTATCGCCCGCCCTGAAGGCAATAGCCTTAGCATTAGCTGCTGCTAATGATATTTCTTTAGCAACCACCATAACCGCACTTAACTCCGAAGTAATCGAAGCGACTGCAATAAATTGTGATTTAGTTTGATTAGTCATATTTAATTACACCGCGTGAAAAGTAATATTTTTTAAATTATATACTTGGCATAAGCTTGCCAACTATATCCGCAAAAGTTGGCAAGATAATGTTAGTTACCCTTGCCAGCACCACCCGGCTTGACCAAACTTAAAACTTTATTCGCGACTTCCTCTAACGACACCACATAGTCCGCACAGCCCAACTTAAATGCAGCCCCCGGCATCCCCCAAACTACACTAGATTGCTCATCCTGAATCACGGTTTTAGCACCGGCATCATGCATTTCTTTCATACCCATTGCCCCGTCCGCGCCCATGCCGGTTAATAACACCGCAATAGCATTCGCACCGGCGCATTGCGACACTGAACGAAACAGCACATCAACAGCAGGTTTGTGGCGGTTAACCGGCAAGCCGTCATTCAATTGAATCATATATTTACCGCCCTCCCTGACCACCAGCATGTGCTTATCGCCCGGTGAAAGATAAATATTACCCGGCTCAATCAGTTGACCATCTTTTGGAATACAAGCCGACATTGCCGTGGCAAGATCAATATGACGAACAAAGGATTCACTAAAAGCGGCGGGTAAATGCTGGGTAATTAAAATAGGCGGCGTATCGGCCGGAAAACCTTTAACCACAGCTTTAATGGCTTCAGTGCCTCCCGTTGACGCACCTAAAGCAATAATCTTATTGGTCGGGCTAATATGAGTTTTTACCGGAGCGGCTTTTAGAATCACATCGACTGAATGCTTTTCTGACACCTCAGCAACCGTTGCGGCAACAGGACTTTTAGGCGGCTTGACTGCCCTGTTATAAACATTGCCGACTTTAGCCTGCGCCGCACCAATAACTTTGGAAATAATTTCCTCGGCATATTCATTCAGCGTATTAACAACATCAACTCTAGGTTTGGCAATAAAATCAACCGCGCCTAGCGCCAGCGCATTCAAAGTGGCCTCGGCACCGTGCTCAGTCAGTGTTGAAATCATCACAACTGGAGTCGGTCTTAAGCGCATCAAGTTACTTAAGAAAGTAATACCGTCCATGTGCGGCATTTCAATATCCAGCGTTAATACGTCCGGATTTAATTGCTTTATCATCTCCCGGGCAATAAGAGGATCGGCAGCTGCACCAATAACCTCAATCTCCGGCGACGAACTTAAAACCTCGGTCAGTATTTTTCTGATTAATGCCGAATCATCAATAACTAATACGCGTATCTTACCCATAACTCCACTCTAAAAGAAACTCATCGCACCGTGCCAATAAGTACATTTTTATGTTCCTGCCGCTTTACTTTATATTACTGTAACCTTCATTATGTCAGCCTTCTAATATTAGCCTGAGAGGCTACCTTGACTTTGGCGATAATATCCTCGGCATAATCATTCAATGTATTCTCCACATCAACTACCGGTTTAGCGATAAAATCTACCGCACCTAATTCCAGAGCCGTTAAAGTCACCTCAGCATTACTCTCTGTCAATACAGAAATCATCACAACAGGCATAGGCCTTAAACGCATCAAGTTACGTAAAAAAGTAATTCCATCCATACGCGGCATTTCAATATCCAAGGTTAATACATCCGGATTTAATTCCTTTATCATTTCTCTGGCAATAAGAGGATCTTCTGCAGTACCAACCACCTCAATATCAGGAGACGAGTTTAAAATTTCCGTCAAAACCTTTCTGATTAACAATGAGTCATCGATAATCAATACACGTATTTTATTCATTGTATGCTCTTAAAAAAGCTCAACGTCACCTTCAACAGGCGCATTTTTGATATTATTAAAGTACTGCCGTTCTCTTCTTATAATGGTATCGTTATGCAAATGCTCAATTTTCTTCATGCCGACTTTCCCTGTTTTCGGGAAATAAATTATTTTTCTCGGATAAATATCGCCCAAGTCTTGGGATAATAAGGGCAAACCCTCGGTATCGATATACTCCAAAATAAAGTCAATATTTTTAAGTCCTACATCGGTCAAAGTTGGAATAATTTTACCGCCGCCGAATACTTTGACTTCCAAATTTTTTCTTTTTCCGCCATTAATCAAAATAGTATTGATTAAATGTTCCATAGCATAATTTCCATAGCGAGTTGCATTGCCGACTACAGATTCATTGCCTTGTCTCAGCTTATCGGCGGTGGTTTCCGGTAACATAAAATGATTCATGCCACCTAAACCCGATACCTTATCCCGAATACAAGCCGATATACAAGAACCTAACACAGTGGTAATTAATTCATCTTCTTGAGTGACATAGTATTCACCGGGTAAAATCTTCGCAGCGATCACGCCACGCTCTTTATCTAAATACCGATTAATATGCTCAAATCCGTCAATTGAAGGCGGCCCAATATCATTACTAGCACTCATGAGTATTTACGTAATTTTCCTATAACTGGTACATGCAACCAACTCAAATTCATTTGAAAGCTGGTTTAATGATTCCGAATGTCCGATAAATAACCATGACCGGCTAGACAACATCTGAGCATATCTTGTTGCCAGTAAGGTCTTGGTTTCACGATCAAAGTAAATCAAAACATTGCGACAAAATATAAAATCAAAGTGACATTTCATCGGCCAATCTTGCATTAAATTTAACTTTTTAAACTGAATAATTTGCTGTAGCTGAGGCCTTACTTTGACCTGGCCCGACTGTGATGATTTACCGCGCATAAACCACTGTTTAAGTACCTCTTCAGGCAAATCACTCACTCGATCTTCAGTATAAACGCCTTCGGATGCCGTTTTTAAAACATTAGTATCTAAGTCGGTGGCTAAAATTTTAATATCCCAGTCAGCGGGTACATTTTCTAACAAAGTAATCGCTAACGAGTAAGGCTCCTCACCGGTAGAACAACCGGCAGACCACACCCTAATTTGCTTGGAAGTTTTATTTCTAATCAAGACTTCAGGAATAACGACATCACGGACATAATCGAAATGATGCATTTCTCTAAAGAAAGCCGTCAAGTTAGTTGTTATGGCATTAATGAATTCAGTAAACTCATGATCCGGGTAATCATTAAGATACTGGCAATAGGCCTTAAAATCCGCTAAACCAAGCTTTCTTACCCGCTTGGACAGCCTGGAATAAAACATATCAAAACGTTCATCAGGTACCTGAATACCGGAATGCTCATTAGATAGTTTTCTTAAAAAATTAAAGTCGTCGGCTGTGAATTTAAATTCACGAGCTTTCTCAACAATGGCCATTTTAAGCTACTTCCCTGTGGGTCAGTTATCACACATCATGAACGTCGAGTACATCCGACAAACCTAATAACCGGGCAGACTCAACAAATCGTGGCGATGGATAAATAATACTTACTGTCTTTTGTAGCTTAACAGCATCTTTCTTCAATGAAACCAATAATTGCAGCGTGGCTGTATCTATTGAGGCAACATCGGAGGCATTGATTTCGATTTGATCATGCGCAGCCAAAACCTGCTTGAGCTTTTCATGCAAATTGACGACATGCTGAATAGTCAGTGTCGCATCTAAATCAACCTGAGAACTATCTGCTTCTTCTGTCGCCGAGTCTTCGGCAACGGTCTCATCCATAATAACGCTGTCGCCTTCATCCTCGGATTCATCTATGATTGATAAATCTTCTTCAGCCACACTGTCCTCGGCATCATTTAAAGCCGATAAAGTCGAATCTTCTTCGACATTTTCCAATACATCGTCTGCATAATTATCAGTTATACTGCTTTCAGCATCAATAAGTTGGCATTCTTGCTGAGCGTCGTCATCCATTAACGCCTCATTTTTATCGGCGCCCCCCTCCATCCAAGCTAGAGGATCATAACCAATTAAATCATTTTCTTCACTTGTTGCCATACATCACCCTGTGTTCAAGAAAATCATGAGCAAGACTACGAAAATCCCTTGCCGAACGACTTTTCGGACTATATTCTAAAATTGTTTTGCCGAAACTGGGGCACTCGGCGAGCAATGCCGTTTCCCTAATTACTGTCGCTAATATTTGCTCTGGAAAATGCGCAAGCAAAACATTTAACACCTGAACCGATATTCTTCTATTGGGCGAATAGCGCGACATTACTAATAATGTTTTATATTTCCTCTGCAAAGCCTTTTCAAATCGCTTGATTGTGCCCATTAGATGAGACAAGCCCTGCAAAGCAAGGAAATCACTGGCCATAGGAATTAATATTTCATCAGCAGCAATCAGCGCATTCGCAACCAGCAAGCCTGAAGAAGGCGGGCAATCAATAAAAACAAAGTCCTGATCATTAAGCGTGTCATGCAACGCATTTTTTAACAAAACACCACGGGGCGAATTATTGGCGACTAGATGCTCAATCTCCTTAAGCCTGGATCCTGCTGTAATTAATTGCAGGTTATCCCTGACTGGAATCAACTGCTGCTGAACATTTTTCTGTTTCAGCATAGCTTCATCAATACCACCGATATTTTGCGCAGTAACGCCCAAAGAAACCGCCAAATGGCCTTGCGGGTCAAGATCGATGGCGGTGACTTTCAAACCAGATTCTGCAATGGCGTGACATAAATTTGCAGTCGTCGTTGTTTTGCCAACACCACCTTTCTGATTAATTATTGCTACAATTCTCACCATCACACCAGATTATCAATACCCTCAACCTCATCAGGATTGAGCAATTTATCTACATCCAAAAGCATGATCATTTTTTTCTTATAAACATGCATACCGCGCATGTAACGGGTATCAATTTTTGAACCAAAATTCGGCGCTTTTTTGATGTCTTCCAGATTAATATCCAGCACATCAGAAACCGCATCAGCCACTATGCCCATAACAAACTGGCTTGCACCATGCTCAACACAAAGTACTATCACTACCGTTTTGGGCGAATAGTCACAGTGTTCCAAAGAAAATCGTTCACGTAAGTCGATAATAGGCACGACGGATCCACGTAAATTCAACACGCCTTTAACAAAAGCCGGTGTATTCGGTATTATACGAACGGCTTCCCAGCCGCGAATTTCTTGTACTTTTAAAATTTCAACTCCGTATGCTTCATCTGCGAGTTGAAAGGTAAGAAATTGCTCTACCCGACTATTAGTTGACTGCACATCTGTTGTCATTGTTATAGTTTCCTGCCGGTTATATGGTTTGCAACTTTAAAACTCTTCCCATTCATCACTGCTATCTACTTTTGGCTTACTCACAGGCAAAGCTGGCGCTGTTTTTATCGGTGCCCTTGTCGGTGGTGGGGTCACCCTGCTGCTGCGCGCAACCGGCCTGACTGAAGCCGATCCGTTTTTTGAATTCACCCTAAAGAAACTGAGTAACTGAGTCATATTGGTAGACTGCTCGCTCATAGCAATACTGCCTGCGGCTGCCTGTTCTGCCAAAGCCGCATTTTGCTGAGTAATGTCATCCATTTGAGAAACCGCTTGATTGACTTGTTCGATACCCGCCGATTGCTCTGAACTGGCGCTGGCAATATGCGCAACAATATCGCCAACCTTGGCAACGCTTTCAACAATTTCATTGAGCGCGGCCCCGGTTTCATTAACAAACGCCGTACCCGCGCGAACTTTCTGCACACTATTTTGAATCAGCTCATTACTTTGCTGTGCCGCCGTTGCGCTGCGTTGCGCCAAATTACGAACTTCGGTTGCTACAACCGAGAATCCACGGCCCTGCTCCCCTGCCCTAGCCGCCTCTACTGAAGCGTTTAATGCCAGTAGATTGGTTTGGAAAGCAATTTCATCAATCACACCAATAATTTCAGCGATTTTATTACTACTTTCATTAATTTCCTGCATCGCAGCAATAGCCGATTGCACGACGCCCCCCCCTTTTTGTGCTAACTGACTGGCAGAGTTAACGACCTCAGTTGCCTGGACTGTATTCTGTGCATTATTTTTTACCGTACTGGCAAGCTGTTCCATACTGGCAGCAGTTTCTTCAAGACTAGCCGCTTGTTGCTCAGCCCGATGCGACAGATTGTTATTGCCGCTAGCCATCTCTTGCGATGAACTGTCGATGAAATCAGCGGCATCCCGGATTTGAATAATAAACTCACTGAGTTTTGCCAAGGTGTCGTTAATATTATTCTTACATTCAGCATAGACACCTTGATATTCATTAGTAATGGAAGTCGTTAAATCACCTTCAGCCATGTTTTCCATAACTCGGTTAACATCACCAAACACACTTTCAATGACATCGGTCAATTCATTAATACCTGCAGACAGTGTTTTGGTAAAGCCCTCTTTATCTGCTAATTTTATACGGGTGCTTAAGTCACCTGATTTAACACCCTGCACTAGGTGATCGATTTCTTGCTCAACTAAAACTTCATGGGTTCTATCCTGCCATTCGGCAACATAGCCGATACGCTCGCCGTCGCTATTCACAGGACTAGCAATAATACTCATATGTCGACCACCAATAACTAAATTGGCTTTAACAGATTCCTGTGTTTTTTGTAAAGCCCCACTTTTAATTGTAGAGTGGTATAGATCAACATTTGAACCCATCAGTTTATTGGCAGAAAAATGAGGTAACTCTTTACGAAGATCGTTCTCTGCTACCTCGAACATCCTCTTAACGCTATCGTTCATGTAAATGATTTCAAAATTCTTGTTCGCCACCATGACAGGAGATTGAACATTATCCAGAGCCTGAGTAATCCGTTTGGATTCTGCAAGACCTTGTTTGAAATCAGCCAAATCGACGCCCAGCTTAACTTCCATGCAATACAAGCCGCGTAAAAAATCACCCAACTGATCTTCACGTTTCAAATTCACCTTATTGCCGAAACTACCACTGCTTAATCGGTAACAAATAGTAATGGCCGTTTCCAGAGTATCGGTTATTACTTTAATCGTATTAATGCTCAGTGCCGATGCTATCGTGGCTAACAGGACAACGCCTGCTAACAAGATGTAATTTTGCTCCATGAACAATCTATACATCAGGTAAATGATAGGCACCAGAAAAGCACAGACCACAAAATTATTCTTTTTCGTTATGGCTATTTCGTCAATAGCTTTAAATATCGAAGCCAAACCGGTAGGGTTTAATTTAACTTCGCCAGCACTGATTTTCTTGTACAACAGGTCAGTGGCGGGAATCAGATCGCGCTTTGGTGGATGCCGAACGGAAAGATATTCATACACTTTTCCGTCTTTAAATAACGGCATAGCATTAGCTTCAACCCAATAATAGTCACCATTTTTACAGCGATTTTTCACCAAACCCTGCCAAGGTCTAAGCTGCTTTAAAGTTTTCCATAACTCTTCATAAGCGGCTGCAGGCATGTCAGGATGGCGGACAATATTGTGCTCCGCCCCAATCAATTCTTCACGGGTAAAACCACTGGTCTCAACAAATGCATCATTAACATAAGTAATACGCCCCATCAAATCGGTTCTTGAAACCAGGATTTGCCCTTTTTTCAGAACGAGTTCATTGTTCGTTACCGGCATATTAATTTTCACGCTACGCTACCTCTTAAAATCTCACAAGCCATATGAAATATATTAATCATTGAAGGATACCAGAAAATTATTAACTCTCATCCTGATCCAGTTCCTCTAGTTTCAGTAACTTATCGACATCAAGCAGCATCACCATGCGCTCATTAACCGAAACCAAGCCATTGATAAACTCATTACTGACTTTAGTGCCAAAGTCGGGTGCTCCCTGAATCTCAGTTTTATCGACATTAATAACATCAGAAACCGAGTCAACCACAACACCCATAATACGCGTCTTGTTGCTATCACCCGTTTGCAATACCACCACGACCGTCAGCGGCGTATATTCAGCTTTGCTCAAATTAAACCGTTCCCTTAAATCGAGAATCGGCACAATAGAACCGCGTAAATTAACCACGCCCTTCTCATAACAAGGGACATTAGGTATTCTGGACACAGGCTCCCAGCTTCTTATTTCTTGGACACGAAGAATATCAACGCCATATTCTTCTTTACCTAAGGCAAAACTCAGATATTGCACTGCATTATCCAGATTTTTACTGTAGTGATATTGGTCAATATCTTTATTTTCAGCTTCTTCTTGTGCCATATCTGCTTCTTATCTATTGTGCTTTTACTATGTATTAGCGAATTGAAAATCGCACCAGACCTGGAACATCAAGAATAAGGGCAACGGAACCATCACCCAAAATAGTTGCTCCTGAAACGCCTTCTACCCGCCGGTAATTCGCTTCCAATGATTTAATAACAACTTGTTGCTGTCCCAATAACTCGTCGACAAGTAAGCAACACAGCTCGCCCTGACCTTCAACAACGACAAGTACGCCTTCTTTCGATTTAGTCGGATTACCCGAATGAACATTAAATATGCCGCGCATCCTAATAACCGGTAAATATTCATTGCGCAAACGGAAAGTCTCTCCCTTGCCAGCGACTTTATTTAGCATTCTTTCGGTAATATTAATCGACTCAATAATGGAAACTAGCGGCACAATATAGGTCTCATCACCGACGGCAACCGATTGTCCATCAAGAATGGCTAAAGTTAACGGCAAGTGAATTGCAATCGTTGTGCCCTTACCCAATTCTGAAATAATTTCTATATTACCGCCTAATGACTGGATATTTCTTCGTACCACGTCCATACCGACACCACGACCGGAAATATCAGTCAGTTGCTCTGCGGTAGAAAAGCCCGGCATAAAAATCAGTTCAAATATCTGTTTTTCGGTGAGCAAATTACTTTCTTCAACAAGGCCTTTTTCTATAGCCTTCGACAGCAGCTTTTCTTTATCCAAGCCGCGACCATCATCGATAATTTCTATGACAATATGGCCACCGCGATGATAGGCTTTCAGTTCTATCGTGCCCGTTTCCGGCTTACCTGCGGCAACCCTGTCCACAGGCATTTCTATGCCGTGATCCAGGCTGTTTCTAATCAAATGAACCAGTGGATCGTTAATCAACTCGACAACAGCCTTATCAACTTCGGTATTTTCACCCACCAGTTTCAGGACAATTTTTTTATCCAACTTGCTACTAATGTCATGCACTAAGCGCGGGAATCGGCTAAAAACAAAACTAATCGGCAGCATCCGAATATTCATGACACTTTGTTGCAGATCACGCGTATGCCGCTCTAGCTGAGCAAGTCCTCGTTTAAGCTGCCCTACCTTATCCATGGTAAAGTTTTCACCCACTAGTCCCAACATAGACTGAGTGATAACCACCTCGCCCACCATATTGATTAACGTATCTATTTTGTCAGTATCTACCCGAATGGAACTAGCTTTTGCTGTCGTGGCTTTTGCGGCCTCGTTATCTGAATCTGGAGTGTCAGCTTTTTTGGTTTCTGCGACTACTTTAGGCTTAGTTTCTATAGGTTTTGAAGCGGGGACATTGCTTTCCAGCATTGCTGAGACAGGTTCTGGATCGGCTTTTTCTTCTGCGGGGGCTGCAGCTTTTACCGTTTTAGCAAGAGGCTGAATTTCCATCTCACAATCGCCTTCAACCCAATTGAATATTTCCCTGATGTCATCATCAGAAATATCCCCGACAACCTTTAAATCCCAAGAAATATTACATTCTTCAGGATCCAGCTCATAAAACCCCGGAACATCCTGAATATTAACCGTCGTTGTTAATTCGCCGAGTTCATTCAGTTCCCGAAATAGCCTGACAGGGTCATTGCCGGTTTTAAGCAAATCCAAATAAGGGCAAAAGGCTATTTTCCAGCCTTGTTCTTCAGATTCAGGTTCAACCGATTTCTCTTCAACAACTTCAGCGGCAATATGACTTACTACCTCTTCTTTTACCGGTTCATGCTCAACTGAAGTCGCTGATTCTTGGGGGGCTGATCCGCCATTAAGCACAACTTCTAAGGCTGACTTATGCTTTGCTACGCTAGCGTTATTAACATCTTGTTCATTCTGTATTGCAGTCAACATCTCTCTAAGGCAATCAACAGATCCAAGCAGAACATCTACAGCCGGCTGAGTCACCTTCCTGCGTCCATCGCGCATTTCATCCAACAAGGTTTCCATGATGTGGGTGTATTCAGCAACAACGGTAAAACCGAAAGTCCCACTGCCACCTTTTATCGAGTGCGCGCCTCTAAAAATGGTATTGATTATTTCCGAATCAATATCCCCCATATCAAGAGTTAATAACCCTGACTCCATTGCTTCCAGGCCTTCGAAACATTCTTCAAAAAAAACCTGATGGAATTGTGACATATCAATAGACATAGACTTACCTGTATGCGCCTAAATTCATTTAAACAAGATCAACGTAACCCAAAACTTTGTTATTAGTCTTTTTGTCTGGATAAACACCTAAAATCTACATATTTTGCGTGGAGATACGCACAAACAGAATCCTACGCGCGCTTAACACACTTAGGATCGATACTATTAACTAGCCCAAAACTTTTAGTAATGTTTTTAATAGTTGATCGGGGTTGAAAGGCTTGACCATCCACCCTGTTGCGCCAGCGGCTTTGCCTTCTTGCTTTTTTTCTATGCCTGACTCAGTAGTCAGCATCAGCATGGGAATAAATTTGTAATCGGGCAGAGCACGTAAATCTCTAATCAAAGTAATCCCGTCTTTATTTGGCATATTGACATCGGTTACCACACAATCAAATTTCCTGGCTTGTGCTTTTTCTAAAGCATCAACCCCGTCGACTGCTTCCTCGACATCGTATCCAGCAGCTCTTAACGTAAATGAAACCATTTTTCTCATTGAAGCCGAATCGTCAACTGCAAGAATACTTGCCATTGTTTTCTCCATTAATCTCTAATTTCCAAAGCAAAACCCACGCTAAATTTACAGCACCCTATGTTCGATTACAGTCTAGTTATTTTTTGCCATATCGCACTCGGTTTAAATATAGAAAGTCATTTCTATACTTCCATTGTAACAGACAAAAAACACCCCGCTAGGGAGAATCCCTGGCGGGGTATATTTGGTGCCGATGGCCGGATTTGAACCGGCACGACTTACGTCACCACCCCCTCAAGATGGCGTGTCTACCAATTTCACCACATCGGCTAAAACATGATTGTAAGATACTACTAATACACTGCTTTAATTATCTTTTTAGATAGAGCGTATGCAAGCATCATAAACAATATTTATTACTTTTTCTCAATAGGCTGACTTGCAGAAGGCGCCGGAACAGTCACTGGCATATCTTCGGATTTAATATCGGGAGACAGGCCATTACCCTCTTTTATCCCATCCACATTAGGAATACCAAGCGTATCTTGCTCAACCTTAGGCGTGCTACTCATAAAGTCATAACTTGTACCCTGCTTACTGTTTAATACGGCCAAACCTAAGCTTGTCATAAAAAACAACGTTGCCAAAATCGCTGTAGCTCTTGACAGAAATGATGCTGCGCCCTGGGCACCAAAAACGGAACCAGAAGACCCTGTACCAAAAGCTGCACCCGCATCAGCTCCTTTGCCTTGCTGCATTAATACCAAGCCAACAACGCCTAAACCTAACAACACATGAACAACAATAATTACCTGATACATAATAAAATCTAAACTACTTAAATTGAATGATAAATCTTTAAAAAGGATTCCGCATCCAACGAAGCCCCACCAATTAAACCGCCATCAATATCCGGCATAGCAAACAAGCCTTTTGCATTATCCGGCTTAGCGCTACCGCCATATAAAATTTGTATTTTAGCAGCAATGGCTGGGTCTTTAGCAGCAATATACTGTCTTATATACTGATGAACTTCCTGAGCCTGCTCATCCGTTGCCGTTTTGCCTGTGCCGATAGCCCAAACCGGCTCATAAGCAATCACCGCTGCATTAAAAGCCGCTATACCAGCTAAATTAATGACAGCATCAAGCTGGGCATCAATGACCGCAAAGGTTTGATCCTGTTCGCGCTGTTCGAGTGTTTCGCCTACACATAACACAGGAATAATATTTTGTTCTTGCGCCTGACAAAAACGCGCAGCGACTGATTCATTGGTGTCGCCATAATAAGAACGCCGTTCAGAGTGACCCACAATAGCATATTTACAATCAAATTCAGCTAACATTGCTGCTGAAATTTCACCGGTAAACGCGCCCGAAGCTTTGTCAGCAATATTTTGCGCACCTAATGCCAAGGCGGTATCTTTTACCCATACACTGGCTGCAGGCATATGCACATAAGGCACACAGATTGCGATAGCCGCACTACTTTCACCTAACCCAGCAATGATGCCTTTTGCAAGCGACTCAGCACTGGCAAGGGTTCCATTCATCTTCCAATTTCCTACAACTAGAGACTGACGCATCACTACTCCTCACATAGAATCAAACCGCTTATGATATATAGTAATAGCATCTAATTCAAGCCCCCATTACTTTCTTCACGTCATCAGCAATTTGATGCGCATAGTTTTTGACCAAATCGCCTTGCCGCCCTTCTACCATGACACGAATTAATGGCTCTGTTCCGGAAGCCCTAAGCAATACTCGACCACTATCGCCGAGCTTTTTCTCAACAGCCTTCACCGTTTTTTGTATGATTTCGTCCTGATCTGGATTTATTTTTTTATTAGTTTTAACATTAACCAGAACTTGTGGGTATTTTTGCATCCCCGATTTCAATTCATGCAAGCTCTTACCGCTATCCTGCATCTCTGCCATAACCTGCAAGGCCGCAATAATGCCATCGCCCGTAGTGGTTCTATCCAGACAAATGATATGCCCGGAATTTTCGCCACCTAAAATCCCATTATGTTCTGTCAGCATCTCCATCACATAACGATCCCCCACATTCGCCCTAAGCAAACTGAGACCCAACTTATTCAAGCCATGCTCCATACCCAGATTACTCATCAAGGTACCGACGACAGGGCCAGCCATTAATCCTCTATCCAATCTGGCTTTGGCAATAATATAAATAAGCTCGTCGCCATCAACGATTTCACCTTTATGATCAATCATGATCAAGCGATCGCCATCACCATCCAAGGCAATACCAAAATCCGCACGATAAGCCAACACCGTTGCCGCCAGCTTTTCGGGCTTGGTTGCACCGCACTCATCATTAATATTGAGGCCATCGGGTTCCGCCCCAATCGTAACCACTTCAGCACCGACCTCGCTAAACACATGCGGCGCTATATGATAAGTCGCGCCATGAGCGCAATCGATAATAATCCTCATGCCGCTAAAGTCGAGCCGCGTCGGCACACTCGCCTTGCAAAATTCGATATAACGACCGGCCGCATCAACTAATCGTTTTGCCTTGCCTAATTTTGACGAATCCACCGTCGTCATTGGCGCATCGATATAACGTTCAATTTTTTGCTCTATATCGTCGGGTAATTTCGTCCCCTGTACCGAGAAAAATTTAACGCCGTTATCATAATAAGGATTATGAGAGGCACTAATCACAATACCTGCCTGCGCCCTTAGCGTCCGCGTCAAATAGGCTATACCCGGCGTTGGCATAGGCCCTAACAAACGCGTATCGACGCCGGCAGCAGTCAATCCAGCCTCTAACGCCGACTCAAACATATAGCCGGAAATTCGTGTGTCCTTGCCTACCAAAACAAAGCCATGTCCTTCACTGGCGAATACACGGCCAGCAGCCCAGCCCAGCTTCAGAAAAAAATCTGCCGTTATTGGCTGCTCGCCGACCCTGCCCCGAATACCATCAGTTCCAAAATATTTTTTTGTCATGCCCCTAACCTAACAAGGTAAAAAGATTAAACACAAAAAAAGGAGAGGCATCACACCTCTCCTTTAATTTTAGCTTAGAAAATTATCAACTTTGCTCAGCAGCTCCGCCAATCGATTTCTCGGTTTTTATGCCGTCCTTGCTTTTAATATCATCGGCGACAACACTACCATGAGAAGGCGGTTTATCGTCCCAGCCCTGAGGATCTCTTACCGGCTTGCGCGCCATCAAGTCATCAATTTGATATTTATCGATAGTCTCATACTTCATCAATGCTTCAGCCATGGCATGTAAAATATCGATATTTTCCTTCAAGATAGCTTCAGCTCGCTCATAGTTGCGGTCAATAAAAGAACGAATCTCTTCATCAATAGTATGGGACGTTTCTTCAGCAACGGTTTTATGCTGTGTCACCGAACGCCCCAAAAACACTTCACCCTCTTCTTCGCTGTAGGATAACGGCCCTAGACGCTGAGAAAAGCCCCACTTGGTCACCATATTTCTAGCCAACTCAGTGGCGCGCTCAATATCGTTAGAGGCACCGGTACTGACTTGCTCCCGACCAAAAACCACCTCCTCGGCGATACGCCCACCATACAAACTGGAAATCATACTGTCCAATTTTTGCTTGCTAGCGCTGTATTGATCGCGTTCGGGCAAAAACATGGTAATGCCCAGCGCTCGGCCTCGCGGCATAATGCTCACCTTGTAAACAGGGTCATGCTCAGGCACCAATTTGCCAACAATGGCATGACCCGCCTCATGATAAGCCGTCATTTTCTTTTCTTTCTCATTCATGACCATCGAATGCCTTTCAACACCCATGATCAGCTTGTCCTTGGCTTTTTCCAGATCAGACATATTAACCACACGCTTGTTCATTCTGGCGGCGAACAAAGCGGCTTCATTAATCAAATTAGCCAAATCGGCACCGGAAAACCCCGGCGTACCTTGGGCGATATATTTAACTTCGACATCATCGGCAGCCGGCACTTTGTTCATGTGTACCTTAAGAATCTGCTCACGCCCTCTGACATCAGGAAGACCAACCGTTACCTGGCGATCAAAACGACCTGGACGCAATAAGGCCTTATCCAGCACATCGGCACGGTTTGTTGCCGCAATAACGATAATGCCCTCATTACCTTCAAAGCCATCCATTTCAACCAGTAATTGGTTGAGTGTTTGCTCACGCTCATCATTGCCACCACCTAAACCGGCGCCACGCTGACGACCGACCGCATCAATTTCATCGATAAAAATAATGCATGGCGCATGTTTTTTAGCTTGCTCAAACATGTCACGCACACGGGACGCGCCGACACCGACAAACATTTCCACAAAATCGGAACCGGAAATGGTAAAAAACGGCACCTTAGCCTCGCCGGCAATCGCTCTGGCCAACAAAGTTTTTCCTGTTCCCGGAGGACCAACCATCAAAGCGCCACGCGGAATTTTGCCGCCTAATTTTTGGTATTTTGCCGGATCTTTAAGAAAATCGACCATTTCGACAACTTCTTCTTTCGCTTCGTCACAACCTGCCACATCAGCAAACGTCACTTTAATTTGATCTTCTTCCAGCATACGCGCTTTGCTTTTACCAAAGCTCATCGCGCCACGGCCGCCAGCGCCGCCGCCCTGCATTTGCCGCATAAAGAAAACCCAGACCGCAATCAGCAACAGCATCGGCCCAAAAGACACCAGCAATTGCATTAACAAAGAAGGCTGTTCGGGTGGAACCGCTTTAATTTCAACACCATTTGCCAGCAAATCATCGACTAAATGCGGATCAGACGGTGCATAAGTCTTAAATATCTGACCGCCCTGCATCTTGCCCTTGATGATTTTATCTTCAATCATCACTTGCTGAACTTGACCTGCTTTTACTGCATCAATAAATTGCGAATAAGACATCGACGAATCGGCCCTGTCAGTTTGCGGGCCAAAATTATTAAACACGGACATCAAAACAACTGCAATGACGACCCATAGGATTATATTTTTCATCATATCGTTCAACTTACACACCCTGGGCCTGAACGGCTCTCGATTTAAAAACTGAGTAATTATATCAGGAGTTAAGTCCTGATTATCGTTATTTAGAGCGCACTCATCTATTTCACCGTCTTGACACGCCCAATATGACAACTATTAGGGCTGCAAATGATTATTTAAAGCCTTTCGCTAAAATATAAACTTCATTACTGCGAGGTCTTGACGCTTTTGGCTTCCTGATGGCGACTTTGGTGAAAGACTGCTGAACCTCCTTAAAGAAATCCTCAAAACCCGCGCCATGAAATAATTTAACCAAAAAAACGCCGTCTTTTGTCAGCACAGCCTTCGCCGTTTCTAAAGCCAACTCCCCTAAATAAATAGCGCGGGGCTGATCTACACCTTTATTGCCGCTCATATTTGGCGCCATATCCGACATCACCAGATTAACCGGCGACGCATCCAAAGTAGCGTAGAGCTGATCCAGAACAACTTGTTCGCGAAAATCACCCTGTATAAAATCGACACCTTCGAGCGGATCTATCGGCAGAATATCCAACGCAATAATCTTGTCTTTTTTACCAACAAGCTGCCGCGCAAACTGCGACCATCCGCCGGGAGCTGCGCCCAAATCGACAATCGTCATCCCCGGCCTAATCAATTGGTCTTTTTCCTGAATTTCTTTCAGCTTAAAAACCGCACGCGAGCGATAACCCTGCGCTTGCGCCATTTTGACGTATTCGTCATCGAAATGCTCCTGCATCCAGCGCCCACTACTTTTACTTCGTGCCATAACTGTATTTAGTGTAAAATTTGCAATTTTTACTTAGGAATTGAAAGAGTGAATGCTGCAGATAAGAAAAAACTCCGGGCCGACGCGCACAGCTTAAAACCCGTGATCATGATTGGACAATCAGGACTTACGGCAGCCGTGCTGGCAGAGATTGAATTAGCTCTTGATGCCCACGAATTAATTAAAGTGCGCATTCGCGCCGAACGCGACGAGCGCAAACTGATTGGCGAAAAAATATGTGCCGAAACCGGTGCCGAGCCGATTCAAAGCATCGGTCAAATTGCAGTTATTTACCGATTAAACCCCAATAAATGAAGTAAGCGCAAGGTTCAAGAATAAAAACTTGAACCTTGCACTTCAAATATACTCAATCGAGATAATCTCATAATCGACATTGCCGCCCGGCGCTTTCACCGTCACCACATCTTCAACTTCTTTGCCGATCAAAGCTCTGGCAATGGGCGAGCCTATTGAAATCCGCCCTTCTTTGATATTGGCCTCATCCTCGCCAACAATCTGATAAATCACTTTTCTTTCGGATTCAATATCTTCGATTTCTACCGTCGCCCCAAATACCACCTTGCCATTGGCGTCAACCTTGGTCACGTCAATAATTTGCGCGTTAGACAATTTCCCTTCAATTTCAGAAATGCGTCCTTCAGCAAAACTTTGCTGCTCTTTTGCCGCGTGGTATTCGGCATTTTCTTTCAAATCGCCGTGCGCACGAGCTGTCGCAATTGAGTTAATGATACGCGGACGCACCACTGATTTTAATTCTTCTAGTTCAGCACGTAATTTTTCCGCACCTTTGACAGTGAGAGGCACTTTAATCATTCTTTAAAACTCCAGTAATTATTTTTTAGACTAAGGGCGAAGAAACTAGCCGCTCCATTCACCCTTAGCCTTCAGTCCTAAATAAGACTCTTATGTAAATCCTGCAAACAGTTCACATCGCCCGCTTCCAATTCGCCCAACGCATAACAGGCAGCTTTCGCGCCGGCCATCGTTGTGTAATAGGTTACCCTGTGCTGCAACGCTTCCCGGCGCATAGTAAATGAATCCGAAATGGCTTTGGTGCCTTCGGTGGTATTAATAATTAATTGAATCTGATCGTTTTTGATCATATCAACGGTATTTGGACGCCCTTCGTTAACTTTATAAACCACTTCGCAAGGAATACCCGCTTCTTTTAGAAACTTGGCCGTGCCGCCGGTCGCAACAATTTCATATTTTTTATCGACCAGCATTCTGGCAACTTCAGGCGCCTTAGCTTTATCAACATCGCGAATGCTGATCAATACCTTGCCGCTGTGATTCAAATTAACGCCGGCAGCACGCTGGGATTTGGCGAACGCTTCTCCGAAAGTTTTGCCCACGCCCATCACTTCGCCGGTTGATTTCATTTCAGGCCCCAACAAAGGATCAACACCAGGGAATTTAACAAACGGAAACACCGCTTCTTTAACCGAATAATAACCAGGAATACGCTCTTCAGTAATGCCTTGTTGCGCCAAAGTTTGCCCAACCATACAGCGCGCGGCAATTTTAGCCAACGGATAACCGGTTGCTTTGGAAACGAAAGGCGCGGTACGTGAAGCCCTTGGATTGACCTCAAGTACATAAATATCTTCGCCCTGAATCGCAAACTGGGTATTCATCAAACCGACAACTCCCAACGCTTCAGCCATCTTGGTGACTTGTTCGCGTAATTTATCTTGAAGATGGGGCGCCAATTCGTAGGGCGGCAACGAACACGCCGAATCACCCGAATGCACACCGGCCTGCTCGATATGTTCCATCAAACCACCGATCAAAATCTGCTCACCGTCATAAATAGCATCGACATCCATTTCGACCGCATCGTCAAGAAAACGATCCAGCAACACCGGCGAATCGTTGGACACACTGACCGCTTCTTTCATATAACGCTGCAATCCTTCTTCATTGAAGACGATTTCCATCGCCCGTCCGCCTAAAACATAAGACGGCCGAACCACCAATGGATAACCCAGCTCCTTTGCCGCATTAATCGCCTGCTCGGTGGAGCGCGCAGTGGCATTAGGCGGCTGCTTTAAATTCAGTCTTTCCAGCAGTTTTTGAAAACGCTCACGGTCTTCGGCCAAATCAATCGAATCCGGCGAGGTGCCGATAATAGGTACACCGGCCGCTTCCAAGGCACGCGCCAGTTTTAACGGCGTTTGACCGCCATACTGCACAATCACGCCTTTGGGCTTTTCGATATGCACGATTTCCAACACATCTTCCAATGTCAACGACTCGAAATACAAGCGGTCAGACGTATCAAAATCAGTGGAAACCGTTTCAGGATTACAATTAATCATGATGGTTTCATAGCCATCTTCGCGCAATGCCAATGCGGCATGCACGCAGCAATAATCGAACTCGATGCCTTGCCCGATACGGTTAGGCCCGCCACCGAGAATAATGATTTTTTCCCTATCGGAAACCCGCGCTTCGCATTCCTGCTCGTAAGTCGAATACAAATAAGCCGTGTCGGAGGAAAACTCGGCCGCACAAGAATCAATGCGTTTATAAACCGGACGGATATTCTGTTTATGGCGCACATTGCGCACTTCAGATTCGGACGTATCCAGCAATTTGGCCAGACGTATATCGGAAAAACCTTTGCGCTTTAACTTATACAATTCGCCTTCTTTCAAAGTCGACAAGGTTTTAGTCGATAATGATTTCTCGGTAATAACCAAATCTTCAACCTGCGCCAAAAACCACGGATCGATTTTACTGGCTTCATGCACGTCATCTAAACTCATGCCGCTACGAAAGGCATCGGCGACATAAAGCAAACGATCCGGCCCCGGGTGGCGCATTTCGCGCTGCATCTTTTCCCGAGCATCTCCCCGGTTCAAATCGATGATTTCATCGAGGCCGCTGATGCCGATTTCCAAGCCGCGCAGAGCTTTTTGCAATGATTCTTGGAACGTCCGGCCAATCGCCATGACTTCACCGACAGACTTCATCTGCGTGGTCAAACGGTCATCCGCTTGCGGGAATTTTTCAAAAGTGAATCGCGGAATCTTAGTGACCACATAATCAATAGTCGGCTCAAACGAAGCCGGTGTGGCGCCGCCGGTAATCTCGTTTTTCAATTCATCCAGCGTGTAACCGACCGCCAGTTTTGCCGCCACTTTAGCAATCGGGAAACCGGTCGCTTTCGATGCCAACGCAGACGAACGCGATACCCGTGGATTCATCTCAATCACGATCATCCGGCCGTCTTTCGGATTAATGGCAACCTGCACGTTAGAACCACCGGTATCAACGCCGATCTCGCGCAATACCGCCAGAGAGACGTTACGCAGAATCTGATATTCTTTGTCGGTCAGCGTCTGCGCGGGCGCTACGGTGATCGAATCGCCAGTATGCACGCCCATCGGATCGAAGTTTTCAATCGAACAAACAATGATGCAGTTGTCTTTAGAATCGCGCACCACTTCCATTTCGTATTCTTTCCAGCCCAGAACCGATTCTTCAATCAGCAACTCGTTGGTTGGCGACAAATACAAACCGCGCTCGCAGATTTCAACAAACTCTTCCTTGTTATAAGCAATACCGCCGCCGCTGCCGCCCATGGTAAAAGAAGGACGAATAACGGTCGGATAACCCACTTCCTGCTGCGCCGCCAGCGCTTCTTCCATAGTGTGCGCCGTTTTTGATTTGGCGACTTCGTAGCCAATTTTCCGCATCGCCTGATTGAACAGTTCGCGGTCTTCGGCTTTGTTAATCGCTTCTTTGGTCGCGCCAATCATCTCGACACTGTATTTTTCCAACACGCCGTGAGCATCAAGATCCAGTGCGCAATTCAACGCAGTTTGTCCGCCCATAGTCGGCAAAATGGCGTCCGGGCGCTCTTTGGCGATAATTTTTTCTACGGTTTGCCAGTCGATAGGCTCGATATAGGTCGCATCGGCCATCTCCGGGTCGGTCATAATCGTTGCCGGATTGGAATTGACCAGAATAACGCGATAACCTTCTTCCCGTAACGCTTTGCAGGCTTGCGTGCCTGAATAGTCAAACTCACAGGCCTGACCAATAACAATAGGACCTGCGCCTAATAATAATATGGATTTTATGTCGGTTCTTTTTGGCATGTTGTTACTTTGTCTGTTGATTAAAATGACCGATTTTTAAAATAAATCACTGGGTATTCTTGTACAAATTAAATACGCGCCTAATAACTAAATAAAGCCTGCCAATCCAGGCTAACCGATGCAACTAACAGCGGTTTAATTTCTGCCTTGGCTTTAGGGCGTAAATGTAAATGGTAATAATCGTTATCCGGCTGTTGATAAATATCTAAGCGTTTTTCTTTTACATCAATTAGCCAAACTTCAGGAATTTGATATTTAGCGTACAGCGGCAATTTAATGTTACGGTCATAATGTAACGATGTATCTGCAACTTCAATAAGCAACAGCACATCTTGTGCAGTAGGTAACGACTGCATATAGTCGTCAGCCCTCGGTTTTAACACGGCAATATCGGGTTCAGGTGCAGAAAACTCAGCTAAATACAATGGATTTTGCACGGTAACGATGGCTAACTCGCCTAACTGGTTAATCAGTAATCGACTTAAACGAGTCACTAAACCCGCATGAAAACTACCTATAGGCGCCATATCGAACAGTTCTCCGTTAATTAATTCGACATGCTCATCTTCGGCTAGGATATTAACTTCTGCCATACGGTAATAATCGCTAACACTCAGTAAATGATGTTGAATAGCTGTTGATGGCGTCATAAATATCTCCTGCTGTAGTTCCAATCATTTACCACTAAATCTATTTAACTTGCTCCATCATCTCAATAAAATCATCAAATAAAGACTCCACATCATGCGGCCCAGGGCTTGCTTCGGGATGCCCCTGAAAACTCATCGCCGGGCAATCGGTGCGCTTGATGCCCTGCAAACTGCCGTCAAACAATGACCGGTAAGTCGCTACTACATTATCAGGCAAACTGGCTTCATTAGCCGCAAAGCCGTGATTTTGACTGCTGATCATGACCCGCCCTGTGGCTATTTCCTGAACTGGATGGTTGGCGCCATGATGGCCGAATTTCATTTTTTCGGTTTTGGCGCCGCTGGCCAACGCCAATAACTGATGCCCTAGACAAATGCCAAATACCGGAATCTTTTTTTCCAATATCGTTTTAATCGCCTCTATCGCATAAGTACACGGTTCAGGATCGCCGGGGCCGTTAGATAAGAAAACGCCATCAGGATTCATCGCCAATACCGTTTCAGCAGGCGTGGTGGCAGGCACAACGGTAACCCGGCAACCGCGATTGGCTAGTAATCTCAAGATATTGCGCTTAACGCCAAAATCGTAGGCCACCACATGCTTAGTCAGATTCTCGGCAGGCGTATGCCCCCGCTGCAAATCCCAGATATTTTCAGTCCATTCATAAGGTTGATCGACAGTGACTTCCTTAGCCAAATCCATGCCTTTCAAGCCGGGGAAACCTTCAATCGCTTTTTTAGCCACGTCCACATCGACCGACTCGCCCGCCATAATGCAACCGCGTTGTGCGCCTTTATCGCGCAACAACCGGGTTAATTGCCGGGTGTCAATATCAGCAATAGCAACCACATTGTTATCCAGCAGATAGCGCTCTAAAGTTTTTTCGCTACGCCAGTTGCTAGCCAATAACGGCAAATCCCTGATTACCAAGCCACTGGCAAAAACACCGACAGACTCGTCATCCTCGTGGGTGGTTCCGACATTGCCAATATGGGGATAGGTCAAGGTCACAATTTGCCGGGCATAAGAGGGATCGCTGAGAATTTCCTGATAGCCGGTCATTGCCGTATTAAAAACCACCTCACCTACGGAACACCCATCTGCACCTATAGCCGCCCCGTAAAACACCGTTCCATCTTCCAAAACCAATAAAGCAGACCTAGTCAAACACGTCACCTCAAATGTGCAAAACGGGATGACTCCCTAAGGACTCACCCCGTTATAAAAAAAACAAAACTATGGCTAATTTTACGAGATTATGCGGTTTGGGTCATTAACAATTTTCTCGAATCAAGCGTTGCGCCCTATTTTAGCGCAGTGGCAATAGTTATTGATGCAGCCGACAGCTGATTAAATTTTCAACCTTTTACACGACTTACATGAATAACTTGTGAACCCAATGTATCAAATGAAGAAACAATCTATGTATCCCTAGTGTTATTGTCAACAATAGGGGCTTTCACTATAGTGAAGTCGTAGTAAAAACCTTTCAACTGATATGAGGGCTTCATCATGAGCGACTTTCACAAAGATATTTTAACTGGAACGGTATTTGTAACCGGCCTACTGGGCTTTATTTCCGGTGAATTCATTATCTCATCTACCTTGTTCGCATCGGCGGCTATTGTCAGCAACGTTAACTTAAACCGGAAAAGAATCAAATCTGATCAATTTTTATGCAAATGAGGTTACTATTTGAACGCCTTAAGCACGCCAATTAAAACTTCCAAGCCCTAACAGACTTGGAAGTTTTTTATTTTCACCCATCACATCTGCACACATTCATCACCTCGGATACCGTTTTAAAGCCACGATAGCCTCCGCCACACCCTGCTTTGCCGCCTTTTGATACAAACCAAGCGCTTTATTGTCATCTATAGCCACTCCGACACCTTTTGCATACATTTCGGCCAAATGATATTGCGCGTAAGCCTCGCCCTGCGCCGCCGCTTTAGTGTACCAAGACATCGCCAGCTTATTATCCTGCGCTACACCCTGCCCTGCTGCATACATCAAACCCAAATTATATTGAGCAATTGCATTGCCTTGTTCGGCCGCTTGATAACACCAATAAACCGCTGAGCTATCATTTTGCGCCACACCGGTTCCGGTCGCATACATAAAGCCCAATTTAGTTTGCGCCTCGATATACCCCTGCTTTGCCGCTTTATCAAACCAGCTAGCCGCCAGCTCGTAATCTTTGGCAATGCCACGACCATCGGCATACATCATAGCAAGCTGAAACTGCGCCTCGGCATGACCCTGCTGCGCCAGCTGCACATACAGCGGCAATGCTTTTGCCGCTTGCCCCTGATTAAGCCATTGCTTGGCCTTTTGTAATTGCGCGATTGCCTGTTGATTAACCACCACGGTGGCCGCTGTCGTCGTCGGTAAATCAGACGGATAAAAAAATGCAGCAATCAATACAATGCCCGTTAGCAACAATATCCAGCGTATTTTTCTAAACACTTGAAAACAGCTATCCCAGATCAAGCCAGCCTGTTTACGACATTTATCGATCGCTACCAAAACCAATGATTTCTTTTTCATCTGTGCTAAAGGCGCCGCATAGCTGTTGGCAATCACCTGCATCATCCGCCGCGCATCATCACTCGCTTGTCTTCTTTCTTGCTGCGTTATCCAGTGATCGTATTGCAGCCTTTTGCCGGTATCCGATAAAACCGCATAAGCGCCGTTAATCACTTTCATAATCCGAATAGCTTCTTCAGCGCCGCCGGTATATTTATCGGGATGATACTTTTGACACAGCACCTTATACGCCGCCCTGATCACATTGGCAGGCGCATCACGCGATACGTTTAAATTGTCATAATGAGTTCTGAGTTTAGCCATTCAGCGTTAACTTATCAGCTTAATTCCACTTTTATCCATGGTAATAAGCTGCTGCTTATACAGCGCGCCAATCGCCTGCTTAAATACTTTTTTGCTGACCCCGAATGCGGCATAAATGGCTTCCGGCGGGCTTTTATCGCTGAGCATCAACTCGCCGTCATTGGCTTTCAGCTTGGCTATAATGCTGTCGGTCAGCGAGACGACTTTGCCGTAGCCCGGCTGCTGCAAACTGAGATCGATTTTTTGGTCTTCCCGTATCTGCTTGATGTAGCCGTCCAGTTTCTGGCCTTTTTTGACCGGCTGATACAGCTCGTTTTGATACAACATGCCCCAATGGCTGTTGTTGATGATGGCTTTAATACCCAAATCGGAGGTGCCGGCAATAATCAGCGACACTTTTTGACCGACTTCAAAATCAACCGATTCATCGCTCAGCGTTTTATCAATCTTGGTGGTTGCGGCAATGCGGTTTTGCTCATCCAAAAACACCCTGACCAGATAAAACCGCCCCACTTCCATTTCGTGATATTGCTCGCTAAACGGCACCAACAAATCTTTCGGCAGCCCCCAATCCAGGAACGCGCCGACATAATTGAGCGCCACCACTTTCAGCCAGGCAATATCGCCTACTTGGGCTAACGGTTTTTTGCTGGTAGCGGCCAAATGGCCGTCCGAATCCACATAAACGAACACATCAAGGCTGTCGCCGACTTCGCAGTTTGCAGGCAGACGTCTGTCCGCCAGCAGCACTTTGCCCGAAGTGCCGTCGTCGAGATAGACATCGGCACCTTGTTGTTTAACCACGTTCAGCTTATTTATTTTGCCGATATTTATCATAATTTATTACAAATTCAACTGGTAATCACAAATCTGACCGCATCCAGCCTTAACTGCGCGGCCTGGATGTTTTCATGCGCCAACAGGGTCATGTCCTTTAACAGCTCGATTTCTTCAGTCCTGATGGTCGGATTAACTTTTTTCAGCCTGACCAAGCGCTTGATCTCATTGCCAAGCGATTCCAGCATAGCCTGGGTGGCCTGTTCAACCAACTGCTGCATTTCAGCTTTAGCGGTTTGTTCGGCTACGCCCAGAATATTAATCAGATAAGGCCGTTGGCTGCTCAAAAAGGCGATAATCTTATGTTTATCAAACTTGATACCGGCTTCAAGCAAATCGCGATGCTCTATTTCCGCCGTTAAATCTTTTCGGTTTTGATCTATCAACACCCGAATCGGCGTGTGCGGCAGGAACCGGCCGATTTGCAGTTCGGCAGGCGCGCTGCATTCGACAATAAACAAACACTCCAACAAGAACTGACCGCCTTTAAGATCATTGTGTTTAATCACGCTGATTGCGGCATTGCCGGTTTCGGAAGACAGCACCATATCCATCGACGCAGTCACCAATGGATGCTCCCAGGTCATAAACTGCATGTCTTCACGCGCCAGCGCAATCTGCCGGTCGACGGTGAGGGTCATGCCGTCTTCGGTTAAACCGGGAAAATGCGACACGCGCAAATGATCGCTAGGACGCACTATAAAACAATTGGGCGAATGAAACTCGGTATCGACGCCGTAGCATTCAAACACATCTTCCATATACGGCCACAACACGCCTTCCTTTTCATACGCATTCAGCTGTGCAATCAGTTCGCTAGCCAATTCCTTGCGGCAGGAATTTAACTCCAGCAATTGGTCGCGGCCATTATGCATTTGAGTTTCCAGCTCAGTGCTGAGTGACCGGGTTTTTGCGATAAGTGCGTCAATATCGGCCTGCGCCGCACCTGCTCCCGGCAGGTTTGCGGCATACACACCATCCCTGGCGATATTACTCGCTAAAACCGCCGCCAACTCATCATGCAAAATATCCGCAACCCGCTGCGCCGATGAACTGTTACAGGCAAAGGCATTGAGGCCTTCATCATACCAGCGGTACAGCACCGCGTTATCGGTCTGCTCCAGATAGGGCACATGAATCTGAATAATATGTTTTTGCCCTATACGGTCAAGACGGCCGATACGTTGCTGCAACAGATCGGGATTAGTCGGCAAATCCATCAAGATCAAATGATGCACAAACTGGAAATTGCGGCCTTCACTGCCGATTTCAGAGCAAATCAACAAGCGTGCCGAGCTGTCAGGATCGGCAAAATACGCCGCCGCCCTATCGCGTTCGATAATGCTCATGCCTTCATGGAATACCGCCGAAGCAATGCCGGCGCGGTTCTTCAACGTTTGTTCGAAATCAATCGCGGTCTGCGCCTGTTTGCAAATCACCAAGGCTTTTTGACCGGCCAATTGCTTAACTTTGTCCACCAACCACAAATAACGCGGGTCTTGTTGCAAATCATCGCTGTTCGCTGATCCGCTTAAGGCATAGCCGTAACGCTCCCGCTCAGGAAAACCCTGCACGGTTTGCCGCGAATTACGGAACAAAATCCGCCCGGTGCCGTGATGGTCGAGCAGCACATTCACCAACGCATCACGCGCTGCCGCCGATTTTTCAGCATCATTTGCCGCACCTGCTCCCGGCAGGTTTGCGGCATACACACCATCCCTGGCGATAACATTTTTCAGCAAACCGTCGACATTATCATCTTTAAGCAGCGCGGTTAAATGTTGCTGCGCCGTTTCATCCAGCGCTTCTTCCGCCAGCAGCAATTTAGCCGCGTTGGCCACCGGCTCAAATAAACGCTCTTCTTCAACGAAGGCCGCGAAACTGTAAAAGCGGTCGGGATCGAGCAAACGTAAACGGGCAAAATGGCTTTCCTTACCCAATTGTTCGGGCGTTGCCGTCAATAAAATAAGGCTGGGGGAAATTTGCGCCAATTGCTCAACAAACAGATAATCGGCGCTGGGCGCTTGTTCGCTCCATTGCAAATGGTGCGCCTCGTCGACAATCACCATATCCCAACCGGCGGCTATCGCCTGTTGCTGGCGGCGCGGATAGTTGGAAAAAAAGCCTTGGCTGCACAGTATCAATTGTTCGGTTAAAAACGGATTATCGCCTGTGTTATCGACTTCATCGGCGTCGGCGAGCATATCGTCTTCGGCATAAGTGTCGAGACAGCGCGCTTCATCAAAAATACTAAAACGCAGATTAAAGCGCCGCAACATTTCCACCAGCCATTGATGCAACAGCGTTTCCGGCACGATAATCAACACCCGTTTGCTCAAGCCGTTAATCAGCCGATGATGCAAAATCAACCCGGCTTCAATAGTCTTGCCCAGCCCCACTTCATCCGCCAGCATAATGCGTGGCGCCGACCGGTTAGCCGATTCGTGGGCAATAAACAACTGATGCGGAATCAGCGAAGCGCGCCCGCCCAATAAGCCTTTAACCGGCGATTGTTGATGTTGCTGCAATCGGAGCCAAGTTTCATAACGCAACAAAAACCAGGCGGTAGGATCAACCTGGCCGATAAACAGCCGGTCTTGGGGTTTATTGAATTGAATATGATGGTTTAGTTCGACTTCATCGAGTTCGACTTCCTCACCCGCCTCGTTTTTGCCCAGATAAGTGATCAAGCCATCCTGTTCGGTCAAAGCGGTGACGGTGACTTTTTCTTCATCAATCGATTCGATCACATCGCCTGCGGAAAAACGCACCCGCGTTAACGGTGCGTTATCTTGTGCGTAGATACGTTTTTCGTCACAGGCTAAAAAAAGCACGGTGACGCGCTTGTGTACCGCCTCAAGAATAAGGCCTAAACCGAGCTCTGATTCGGTGTTACTGATCCAGCGTTGGCCGGGGATAAACTGTTCCATGGGTGAAAGTGCCATTGAGAAAATTGGTTAAAATTGGGCGGTATTATAAGCGACGCGGGGGAATCAGGTGATGTCGGAAATATCAACCGCTTTCAGCAAGCCCAAATATTTTGTGTCCATTTCGACGACCAATTCACAGCCGCCAAATTCATCGGTTTTCTCGCTGATGATTTTGGCGCAAGCAAATAATTTGGCTCTGATGTCGCCTTGATCCGGCTGCAAATGACAGATTCTTTTGACTTTGGTATTGGAAAATATTTCCGACAGTGCCTGATAAAGCAAATCGACACCGACGCCGGTCTCGGCGGATAGCCAGACCCGCGTCGGATTGCCGACATCATCGCGCTCAATGCGCGGCTGAATATCGGTCAACAAGTCGATTTTATTGAATACCTCAAGCTGCCTGACTTCATTGGCCTCAATATCTTCAAGCACCTGATTAACCTGATAAATAGTCTCGACCCTGTCATCGCTGCTGGCATCAATCACATGCAGCAACAAATCCGCTTCACTGACTTCCTGCAAGGTGGATTTAAACGCCGCCACCAGCTCATGCGGCAAATGCCGGATGAAACCCACGGTATCGGCCAGCACAACCTCGCTGTTATTGGGCAACGGACAACTGCGCAAAGTCGGGTCCAAGGTCGCAAACAGCTGATCGGCGACGTAAATATCGGCACCGGTCAGTGCATTAAACAAGGTCGATTTACCGGCATTGGTGTAGCCGACCAAAGACACCGACGGCACTTCGGCTTTTTTGCGTTTGCTGCGGCCTTGATGCCGTTGTTTGTCGACTTTATCCAAACGTTGCTGAATCTGCTTGATGCGTAAACTCAACAAACGCCGGTCGGTTTCCAGCTGGGTTTCGCCCGGCCCGCGCAAGCCGATACCGCCTTTTTGCCGCTCCAAATGCGTCCAGCCGCGTACCAAGCGGGTCGATAAATGCTGCAATTGCGCCAGTTCAACCTGTAACTTGCCTTCAAAGGTTTGTGCGCGTTGGGCGAAAATATCCAGAATCAACCCATTCCTGTCAACCACGCGGACACCTAAATAACCTTCAAGATTTCTTTCTTGGCTGGGTGAAAGCGGGTGATTGAATAAGACAATGTCGGCCTCATAGGTTTCGATAATGACTTTAAGCTCTTCAAGCTTGCCTTTACCGATAAAAAACTTGGCGTCAGGTTTTTTGCGGCTACCTGTCAGCACATAGACCGGATCGGTTCCAGCTGATTTGGCCAGCTCTTTTAATTCTAAAATATCCTCCTGCATGGAACGGAGTGCCAGATGAACGAGAACAGCCCGTTCACCCGATTCGGGACGATCAAACAATTAAATACCCCATAGAGATAGCGTGTAAAAAGAAGAGAGGGTTCAGCAGCCGAAACAATAGAACACCGGGGCTCGCCTTAAATCGGTGTTCTGGTGTTCTATTGAATAGGTTTATTCTTCGGTTTGCTCATGCTCATGCGGCATTTTTACCGCTTTGCTCGGCACGATGGTCGATATGGCATGTTTATAAACCATCTGACTTGAAGTATTTTTTAGCATCACAACGTATTGATCGAACGAATCGACTTTGCCTTGCAGCTTTATGCCATTGACCAGGAAAATAGAAACGGGCGTATGCTCTTTTCTAAGTGCATTTAAAAAATTGTCCTGTAAATTTTGACCTTTTGACATCCTATTTCTCCTTATTATTTAAAACCATTGATTAAGATAACTGCAATTACAAACCAACACAAATCAATACGGCTGTTTTTTTCGTTAAAACCGTGTATTGCCTGATTTTACTGATTCATCACACAACACAGTGGGGTGCATTTTTATAAATTCAAGCGCGCTTATCATTGCCGACACGGTCATTTTTACGGCTATTTGCCCTCAACCACAACCGGAATCTTGCCAATCTTGGCCTGCCAAATGCTGGGCGCGGATTGGTGTACCGAAACGCCCTGCGTATCGACGGCTACCGTCACCGGCATATCCTCAACCACAAACTCGTGTATCGCTTCCATGCCCAAATCTTCAAAAGCGATAATGCGCGCCTTGCGGATAGCCTTGGACACCAGATAAGCCGCGCCGCCAACCGCCATCAAATATACGGCTTGATGCTTTTTAATCGCGGCAAGACCTTCCGGCCCACGCTCGGCTTTACCTATCATGCCGAGCAAGCCGGTTTTATCCAGCATCACTTCGGTGAACTTATCCATCCGTGTTGCGGTGGTAGGACCTGCAGGCCCTACCACTTCATCGCGCACCGGATCAACCGGGCCGACGTAATAAATGAATTTATTGGTGAAATCAACCGGCAGAGCTTCGCCGCGCCCGAGAATCTCGGCCATGCGTTTATGCGCGGCATCGCGGCCGGTCAGCAAGGTGCCGCTCAGCAATAAAGTTTCCCCCGTTTTCCAGTCGGCCAAATCCTGTTGCGTCAGCGTATCCAGATTGACCCTGCGCGCAGTCGCGCCGGTATTCCAGGTGATTTCCGGCCAATCGTCCAGACGCGGAGGCTTAAATTCGGCGGCACCGCTGCCGTCCAGCACAAAATGCACATGCCGGGTCGCCGCGCAGTTGGGAATAATCGCCACCGGCTTGTTGGCCGCATGGGTCGGATAATCCAGGATTTTAATATCCAGCACCGTGGTCAGACCGCCCAAACCTTGCGCGCCAATGCCCAGAGCATTGACTTTGTCGTACAGTTCCAAGCGCAACTCTTCCAACGCATTGCCAGGACCGCGTGCAATCAGCTCCTGAATATCTATCGAACCCATGCATGCCTGTTTCGCCAGAATCATGGCCTTTTCCGCCGTGCCGCCGATGCCGATGCCCAAAATGCCCGGCGGACACCAGCCCGCGCCCATCGTAGGCACCGTTTTCAGCACCCAATCGACAATGCTGTCGGAAGGGTTGAGCATGGCAAACTTGGCCTTGGCTTCGGAACCGCCGCCTTTGGCCGCTATCTCGATGTCCAGCGTATCGCCGGGCACGATTTCTGTATGTATCACCGCCGGCGTATTGTCTTTGGTGTTGATGCGCTTACCCGCAGGATCGGCCAGTATCGATGCGCGCAGCACATTATCAGCATTCAAATAAGCGCGGCGCACCCCCTCGTTGATCATATCCGCGAGACTCATATCGGCGTCCCATTGCACCTTCATGCCGACCTTTAAAAACACCGTGACAATGCCGGTATCCTGACAAATCGGGCGATGCCCTTCGGCGCACATCCGCGAATTAATCAGGATTTGCGCAATAGCATCCTTAGCCGCCGGATTTTCTTCCTTTTGATAAGCGGCATGCATGGCCTCGATAAAATCCAGCGGATGATAATAGGAAATATATTGCAGCGAATCGGCAATACTTTGAATCAGGTCGTTTTGGCGAATGATAGTCATCGGCAGTGTCCAGCTATATGGTTGAATTAAGGCTTGGTTTATCGTTTTGCACCGACTGTCTAACATAGCGATGCGGGACAAAAGGTAACGATGTTACGGTCACTTCAATCCGATGATCTCGTACCTTGGTGTACAACCTATTATTGATTTTAGCCTCCTTGCGTTTAAGCAAAGCCATTGCAATCGGCTGACCTAAGCTGGGCGAAAAACTGCCGCTGGTGACGTAGCCGACCACAACATCTTTGTTATTATAAAGTTCAGCACCGTCTCGCACCGGTATCTTGCTGTTGACCAGCAGGCCGGCACGGATTCTTCTCGAACCGCGCTGCAACTGGACTAAAATTTTGGCAGCACCGGGAAATCTGTTTTGAGCCAAATCCAAGGAAGGGTTATGGCTCTTTTTAAACAACCATTGCAGACCGGCTTCTACCGGCGTAATCGATTCGCTGAGCTCGTGTCCGTACAGACATAAACCCGCTTCCAGACGCAACGTATCTCTAGCCGCCAAACCAATAGGCTCAACTTCCTTTTCTGCCAGCAACAGGCGAGCCAACTCTTCGGCGTACTCATTAGCCACCATGATTTCAAAACCGTCTTCGCCGGTGTAGCCGCTACGGGTAACATTGCATTTTATGCCGTTGATATGGGTTCCGCAGGCTTGCATAAAATACAATTTAGCGGCCAGCGGGGAAAATCGCTGCATTACATCAACTGCCGCAGGGCCTTGCAAAGCGAATAAAGACAGCCCTGTCAGCATATTAACGCAGCAACGGGTGGACAAATGCTGATACAGATAATCAAAGTCCTTTTCCTTGCAGGCGGCATTAATCACAATCAGCAAGCCCGAATTCAGACGGATAATGATGATGTCATCGATAATCCCGCCTTTTTTGTTAGTCAAGACCGTGTAGCGCTGTTCGCCGGGTTCGAGTCCTGCGACATCGCAAGATGTCAGTTGCTCAAGCCCATGAGCGGCGTCATCGCCCAAAACCAGGCACAATCCCATGTGGGAAATGTCGAAAAATCCGGCCTGACTGCGGCAATGCAGATGTTCGTGCAGCGTACCTTTACCGTATTGCAACGGCATCGAATAACCGGCATAAGGCACCATTTTAGCGCCCAGTTCAACATGAAGCGGGTAAAGCGGCGTTTGTTTTAGCATTCAGTAACTCTCCTTAAGCATCATGCCTATCCAGTAATTTAAACGTTTTCCTGTGCGCCCACTTATAAATCGACTATTCATTGAGCACTGAATGGTCATTGAAAATATTTTATTCACCACGAAGACCACGGAGATCAAGAAGCTTCACCCTTCGTGTCGCCTAAAGCGCCTACTTTTGACCTCGGCGGTCTTCTGATGATAATCTTTTTACCTGTCATTAATGAGAAATTACCAAATAAAAAGCGAAAGGCGACGACATCGCCTTTCGCTTTTTCAATCGACGAAAGCCCGTTTGAGCTTACGGATAAATGACTTTGGGCTGGAAATTGGCTGCAGGGTATTGCGGGTCAAACTCAACTTTATTTTCGGCCTTTTTTTCGCTTTTGCATGTGTCTGATGAAGGTTTGACGGCGGCTTGGTCTAGGTAAATGACTTTAGGTTGGAAATTTGCAGCAGGGTATTGCTCATCGCTTGTAGCCGCTGCAGATAATGAAGTTAAGCTAATAACAGTCGTTACCAGTCCTAAGATAATTATTTTTTTCATAGGCTTATTAACCTTGGTGTCGTTAGGTGGTGGGATTAGTGATTGAAAAAACACGCCATGTACAGGCCGGTTAGGGCTTGACGGGCAAAAAGTATCGGGTATTTTGGCGCAATCCGCAACTGTTTTTCGAGCCACAAAGCGCGGCTTACAAAAGTTGTTTAATGTCGGGATGATGTTGCAGCAATTGCTGGCGGAAGGCTTCAATCGCCGACTCATCATCGCGCTGGTCGCGGGCGATAGGCACACTGATTTCGCTGACCACCTGCATCGGCGAAGCCGATAAAAAAATCAGCCGGTCGGCCAAAGCAATCGCTTCACGCAAGTCATGGGTGACAAATAACACAGTATGTGGGCGTTGCAGCCATAATTTCAACAACAATTCCCTGACTTGCCGGGCTGTCGGCGCATCCAGCGATACAAACGGCTCATCCATCAGCAAGACCTCAGGATCAATAGCAAAGGCGCGGATGATGGCGACACGGCGACTCATGCCCAGGGACAATCGCTCTGGATAGCTGTGTTGCGCCTGGGTTAATTGCATCAGCTCAAGCAATTCATCAATGACGGCTGCATCGACAGCCGCATCAAGCGCCAGCTCGATATTTTCCCTGACAGTGCGCCAGGGCAACAGGCGTGGATTTTGGAAAATGTAGCCGATTTTGGGCTGCGTGTGCTGCTCGCCAACCAAAATATCGCCGTCGTAATCTTCATCCAAACCGGAAATAATATTCAACAGCGTGGTTTTGCCGCAGCCGGATGGGCCGACCAGGCAAATAAACTCATTGGATTGTAGCGACAGCTTAAAATTGCTGATGCTCGGCGTTGTTGCTGTCGGGTAGAGCTTGCTGCGGATATTGATGTGTATGTCGGTCATCGGCGCCACCGTAGGGCTTTTTTGTCCAGCGGTTTTAACACCAGCAACTCGATCAGCTGAATGACGCCAACAAAGGCGATGGTGTAAGCCAGAATACTGGCGACATCAAACAACTGAAAAAATAAATGCAGCTGATAGCCCATGCCGTTACTGCGCCCCAACAGCTCGACCACAAGGATGATTTTCCAGATTAAGGCCAAACCGGAACGGGTCGCGCCCATCACGAACGGATGCAATTGCGGCCAAATCACATGAATCAGGGTTTTGCGTTTGCCGAAACGGTAACAGCGCGCCATCTCCAGCAAGTCCTGATCCAGTGTGCGCGTGCCTTCGCGGATGGTGACGATGACATTGGGCAGTTTGTTGACCACCACCGCTAGTATCGCCGCCGATTCAATCAGGCCGAACCAAACGTAGCACAGGATGATAGTGACCAACGCCGGGATATTTAAGAACATCACCAGCCAGTTGTCGAAGAACGCATCGAGTTTTTTATTGCGCCCCAGCACGATGCCAATGGCGCAACCGAGCAACATAGCGACGGCAAAACCGACCACCAGCCGCAGCAAAGTCACGCCTAAATGATAAGGCAATTGCCCGGAAACACAGGCTTGCCAGAAAACCTTGGCGACCACTTCCGGCATCGGCAAGGTGCTGCTGTTTAAATAGGCCGCCAAGCCTTGCCAGAGCGCCAAAAAAGCCAGCGCGGACAGGGTTGGTAAGCATTTATTGAGGTGAAGGTAATGTCTCATTAATGACGAGTAAAAAGATTATCACCACAAAGTCCACGGAGAACACGAAGTTTCATTCTTCGTGGACTTCGTGATCTTCGTGGTGAATGAAATAACGCCGGCCTTATTCAACCGACCAAAAAGTGCCGGGTTGCAGGTTGTCCGCTTGTCCGGTTAGCCGATTGTTGCTGAGTTTACGTAACAGCGCATAAATCCGCCCCGCCGCTTGCTGCTGTGCCTCGCCCCACTGCTCAATACCGCCTTCGCAATAACGCTGGCGCAATTTGGCTTGAGTAGCGGCGTCATCAACTTTGGTTAACGGGATGATTTTTTTCCAAGCGGCATCATCTGTACACAGCTGATTTTTGGCCTGTTTGCCGGCGCTAAAAAATCCCTTGAGCGCTTGTTTATGCTCATTGGCCCAGCTTTGTTTAAACACATAACCCAAATTAGGCACAGCCTCTTCAATGCCTAAGCCTTTTAAAATCGCTTTACCATCGATAATTTGGCGGTAACCTTCAGCCTCAAGCCGTGCGGCAAAGTGCCAGTAATTAAGCGCCGCATCAACCCTGTTTTGTTTAAGCTGCTCGTTAATCAGCGGCGGCGCGCCAAACACCTTTTCCACCGACGCGTTCAAATCCAGCTGTTGTTGTCCGGCCAAGGCTTGCAGCAACAGCCAGTTTTTGTCCAGTTCGCCCCCGGCAATGCCCAAACGCTTGCCGTTGAGATCTTTTACGCTATGAATCGGACTGTCTTTTGCCACCATCAACGCGCCCGACGTGGTTGAATACGGGTAAAAAGTGAAATCGGAACCGGCAACGCGCAGTCTGGATACCCAAATCCAGTCCGACACAATCATATCGACCGCGCCGGATTGCAAGGCAATCTTGCCCGCCTCGGCATTGGCTACATGCTGTATGTCCAGTTTAAAATCAGCTTGAGGATTCTCCTGTAAAGCCGCCAGCTCCCAATCAACCGTGCCGGAAGCCTGGACGCCAATGCGGATAATGGTTTTCTCTGCGGCCGCACTGTTGGCCGATACAAGCAGGCAGAGACTGATAAAAAAGGCATTAAATTTCATAACAAATGTTCTCGATAGCCAAGAAGAAAGTCGCCTATTCTATCTGCACACCCTGCTGGGGGCGAGATTTTTGCGCCTTTGGCCTTGAACCCTTCACCTTTCCCTGCTTTTAACTATGCTTGTAAACAATTTCTGCTGCATTTATTAAAGGCGTTATGACTCAATTGGGCTTATTCATTACTGCAAGCTGTCGCTGTTTGCTTATCCGAGGCGCGTTACTTGGCGGGATGGTTTTATTTTCCGGTTGCGCCAGCGTTTCGGAAAACAAACCGGTGGCGGGTCATTCACCTATCGTCGGTTATGCCTTAAGCTTGCAGGGCACGCCTTATCGTTACGGCAAAAGTTCGCCCGAAGAAGGTTTTGATTGCAGCGGTTTTGTTAAGCATGTGTACGGGCGTCACGGCATCACCTTGCCGCGTTCAACCAAAGGCATGATGCAAGCGCTGTCACCGGTGCCTAAACATAAACTTTATCCCGGCGATTTACTTTTCTTTGACATTAACGGCAAACCGTCTTCTCATGTCGGCATTTATGTCAATGGTGACAACTTCATTCATGCACCTAGCCAGCGCACCGGCAAAGTGCTGGTGTCCAGCCTTAAAAACCGTTATTGGAGCGAGCGTTTCAGTTGCGTGCGGCGGCCCTAATGGCGGTACTGGGATCCTGATTAAACGCGGCACAGCCACCTGTCAGCCATGTAAGCTATGTGTTAGGTTCGACGCACGAAACGATTTTCGGCACCGGATAATAACCCACTCTATTTGTAACGTCTCGTTAATGACAGGTAAAAAGATTATCACCACGAAGAATACCGGTTTTTTTGTGGCTGAATTATTGCAAGTGTTGTGATTTTTTTTTAGAAATGGAGCAGGAATGAGGAAACTTTATTCCAAGCATAAAAAAAGCACTTGGTTTTCACCTAAGTGCTTGTTTTATATGGTGGCGATAGGTGGACTTGAACCACCGACCCCGGGGTTATGAATCCCAAAAACAGCAAAATCCACAACACGCCACAACAAACAATAACAATTAATTCAATAACTTAACTGTATTGTTGTGTTGCCCGTTATTGTCATTTATTGCCCTTTTTTATACTTAATTGCGCCAAAATTGCGCCACAGGTTTATACTGTAACCCTAGAAAAAAAGCGGCCTTGCAGGTGTATCAGCACCCAACAAGGCCTTACCAATTCACTTAACGAACAGGGTTAAGCAATGGCCGATACATCATATCAAAAAGCCGGTTGCTATCCCATAGAGGGCAATCATGGCAACTATTACAGAACGTACAGCTAAAGATGGAACGGCACATTATCGGGCAGAAGTCCGGCTAAAAGGCTATCCAGCGCAACGAGCCACATTCAAACGGAAAACCGATGCCAAAAAGTGGATTCAAGACACCGAATCCGCAATCAGGGAGGGCAGGCACTTCAAAACCGCTGAGGCCAAAAAGCACACCGTGGCGGAAATGATTGACCGCTACTTAACCGGCGCAAAACTCAATAAAGTTCAAGATGACCATACCGGCCTGCACTTACGGCGCTGGAAGGATGAAATCGGTTATATGTTGCTGGCGGATGTGACCGCCGACACCTTAACACTGGTTAAAGAAAAGCTCTTGAACGAGCAAGTTAGGGGCAAGTATCGCAGCCCGACCACGGTACTGAGATATATGGCCTCGCTGAGTACGGCATTTACGACAGCGGTTCGGGATTGGGCGTGGCTGGAAGATTCCCCAATGAAGAACATCAAAAAACCCAAGGCGGCGCGTGGGCGGGTTCGGTTCTTGGATGATGACGAACGCGAACGCCTGTTAATCGCCTGCAAGGAATCCAGAAACAAACTACTTTATATGACCGTGGTTCTGGCGATGTCTACCGGCATGAGGCAAGCTGAACTGTTTGGCCTTAAATGGGCGGATGTGGATTTAAAGGACGGTTTTTTAATCCTGCATGAAACCAAAAACGGCGACCGGCGGCGCGTTCCCCTAACCGGGCATTGTCTGGAGCTGTTACGCGACCATGCCAAAGTTAGGCGGCTTGACACACCTCTGCTATTCCCCGGCATTAAAAACCCATTGAACCCGATTGACCTACAGACACCTTGGGAGACAGCGCGGAAAAACGCAGGGATAACGGATTTTACATGGCACGACCTGAGACATTGCACCGCGTCATATCTGGCGATGAATGGCGCAAGTATGGCAGATATAGCGGCAGTGTTGGGGCATAAAACACTACAGATGGTTAAGCGTTATTCACATCTATCAGACACACATGTTAGCAATGTGGTTGCTTCGATGAATGAAAAGATTTTCGGCGGTATCTAATGGACTTTATAAAGGAATTATACAATGGCGGTCTTAGCCTTTATGAAATGTTAGATGTTAATGTTATTTATGATGAAGCAGGTAAACGTGTTGATGACTATATACCTTCTAGCATTTTTGATAAAAATCAGATTGAAATGATCGGTGAAGCTCTTGATTTACACAATAACTGTAGTAAGTTAAAAAACTCTTCCGATTATTATTCCCGTAACAGAATTTATCAAGAATCTGATTTTATATTCGAGACACCTCAAGAAATTGAAGCCGGTATAAGGGAAGGTGAAATGTGCAAGTTGTTGATACGCGGTAAAAATGCGCATTTTGTAGCTTTTGGTTACAGCGACATTGATAACCCTTATCCTACCGTTATTCCGATGTATGAATGGAAATTCTTAAAAGTAAGTATAGCAAGAAACGCTGTTTATAATGAGGATAGAGAATATAAGGATGTAAAGTTTGTTCTGTCTACGAAATTAAAAAATACTCCTGCTGCTGAATTTAATAAATTAACTTTGCTAGTTAATAATAAAGCAACGTTAATTGTAGATAAAAATAGTCAAGTAGGTATTGAATACAACTTGGAAAAAATAAACAGTTTTAATAAAATATTAGAAGTCATGCCGGAACAAATCGAAAGTAAACTGCAAAAAAAGTTAATACCAATTCAGCGAGAAACCAATACAGCTCTTTTATTGCTTTATGATATTTTCAAACATTACAAAGTTGTTTACTTAAACGAGCTATCTGGAGTGGATGCTTGGGGTAGAATCGTATCAAGTGAATTTTCAAGTGAGTATATAAAAGCTGTTTCAGCAACAAGAAAGGCTATTACTCTTTCAGATGGAGCACCATTAGAAAGAAGCGACTTCTTAGAGAAATATCGAAAGCGATTTAAACTTTAGTAGTTATCAACACAAAACCGGCACTAAGTCGGTTTTTTTATGTCTAAAAAACGGCACTAAGACGGTACTAAGGCGGCGATAGCAGAAAGAACAGAAACAAGGTGTGCTAAGAACATATTTAAATTTATCGGTATATAGTTCTTCACAAGCCAAAGCACAACGCTGTGGAACTTCTCAATCAAGGGGCAATTATGACAACACCAACACTATCAACAGTTAAACAATTCTCAGAAAAGCATCCTGCATTTCCTATTGGTGGACTACGTCACAGGATATTCAACGAAGAAACCAACGGACTAAAGAAATCGGGTGTAATTATCAGAAATGGTCGGCGCGTTCTTATCAATGAAGAAAAGTTCTTCTTATGGCTGGAAGATCAGAATAATAGTTTTTTATAAGATAATTTGTTCTACAGTAAAAGGTACTTGGCAAGATATTACTATAGGCGTATAGGGAATAGGCGAGAACTAATTATTTATATTCACTAGCCAAATGAATAAATACATTCAGTTCTTAATTGTCTATATTAACTTCAGTTAATAGTAGGAGTAACACACGCGAAAAAATACTTAGACATAACTTTCTTCCTCAAGAATAGATATAAACGAAAAATTAGTGTGACTTATCGACAGTGGATAAGTCACACTAAAAGGTAATAAACTAACTACAATTAGCTTAATTTAATAGTAACATGACCAACATTTCTGAATTTCAAAGTTGTCAAAGGTTGTTTTATAGATAGGTAACAACATAAAACATTGCTAATACTAACCAAAGAGAGGCTATAAAATGTATGTAATTTTTTATTATATTATATGGTTTTTTTATATAATAATTTTTAGCATACATTTTTAAGGTATGAAAATAATATATAGCGCATTGAATTGTAATGCAATAAAAGAAGGAATGGTGTTCGATAACTGGAAGAAGTTATGTGTTGCATTAAACTTACCATACAATAGGACAGATTCTAGGGCTAAAGCTACTTATAAAAAACTTATGAGCAGATACTTTCAATTCAAAAATCATGAAGGCAGTCATAAAATAACTATTACTCATGTATATCCAGAACCACTACCGAATGAGCCAACTGGAAAATATACAAAGTACATCGAACCTTTACTTATGAATATTCTTTCAGTCAACCTACAAAAAGGTTCGGATACAGTAGAAATTTATAGATCAAATGAGGAGTTAATATTACAGCTTGGGATGTCGGCTACTAATTTATGGGATAAAGTAGATTTTACTGACATAGAAAGGCCAGAGGATATTTATATCGATTTTTACAGATTAGATAGGGAATGTGCCGTATTGAGCAATAGTAGATTGAAACAAACACTTTCTAATTCTTTGCTTTCATTGCAAGAAAGACATTACATTATATGGGGAAAGACTTTTATTGTAGTAAAAGAAAATAAAGAACGGCGTCCTGCAACTGATGCTGAACATTTGTTTATTGTAGATATAATAAATAAAACTTTAGCAGAATTTGATTGTGGAACCATTCAAGAAGTTTTTGTTAAAAACATTAAAAATAATGGCTTTTATGAAAAGTTTACTTCAGCGACTGTGGCTAAAGCAAAAAAAGAAGGAATAACTTATTTTAAAAAAGTTAATAGAATTGTATCTAATAGAAACCTAATTGAAAGAAGAAGTAATTTACTAAAACATCCAGAAAATTTGCATGAATTAAATTTAACGGTATTAGTATCATTACTTAAGTCTGTAGCTAATTCATATAATAAGTCTTGGTCAGGCGTAACTACTGCAGATCAAAGAAAACAAATTCATGAAGAAGGGGATGTTGCTATAGGCGCTCCAGTTGAAGAAATTGATATTTGTAAACAGATCATTAAAAAGAAGATAAAGTTAGCTAATAATTAACTGTTTATAATTCCTATCTTGTTGAATTCTGTCACTACTATAAATAGTCTTCATATAAATACCATTTAATCTATATGGTTGTAGTCACGCAGGAGACTTATTGTTGTTTTCAATGATGGATATGTTAACGCAATGCTATTGGTATATATCAACTAAATACTAAGGTTTTATATAGGCCGATTTAAGCTATATTTCATGATAGGGCTTAGGATAAATGGCTTGCGGGTTAATCGTTGCTCAGCACGTATTTTTTAACTGACTTGTCGGCTCTTTGGTGTATTAAACGAGGATATTTATTCAAGTAAAAAAGTGATGTGCAGTAGTGGTGGTAGCCTGTTTCCAATGTGCTTGGAGTTAGAATTTTTATTCTATTATTCTATTATTCTACTTAATAAATATCTACGCACAGGATATTTGCTATTTTTATTTTTTAGCAGGCGAATCTGTAACAATGGCTCTATTATCGTTACTTAAATTTTCATTTTTGACAGATGGATTTTTTTTATTTATTTTTTCTATATATTCCTTTCCATTGTAAATATAAAGACTATTTTTTGCGGTAACAGTATTAGAATTATCATCCAGTTCTGTTCCTGTTTTTGTTAGCAGTAAATCAGGATATTCTTTTTTACTAGGAATAATTGACAATGTTCCTTTGTAGTTAAAACATTTAGTTGTTGAATATGAACACCCTATATATTCAACACTAGAGATCAAATAACCAACAAAACTCCAGTTATTCTTGGAAAATACCCATAAATAGTGAATTGTACTAGTATGATCCTGGTATTGGTAGCCAACCTCGTTATGTGCTAAAAAGAGTAATTTATTTGACGGTAATTTGAGTATTTGTAAAGGTTTTTCAACTAGTGGAGCTTGACCAGATCCGCCAATTTCTGCTATTTTCTGTTTTTGAGAGATAACTATCCACGCACCATTTATCTGTTTGTAGGTTATTTGCCCAATATTAGCAGCACATGCGTTATAATCACAATCGCGACCATTTTCTATTGGATGTGTTTCAGTGAAAACTACATGTAACTCCTCATTTTTTTCATCTTTAAATGACTGCTCAATCCAAATTTTAGTACGCCCATTTTTTTCGAACTCTTTCAAAAGTCTTGTTTGAAACGAATTCAAATTACCACTCCCTAAAAACTCATATTTTCCATTTATGAATCGATAAATATCTTCATTACTGCCGATGGTTACCGTTAAATCAGGGTGCTCTTTGTCATAATTAGAAAAAGTTAAACTTCCATAACTTGATGAATCCAATTCTAGTAATTTTTCGGAATTATTAACATCGAATAAAAAAGCATTTTTATTTCCCATGTAATCATTAACTTCTACAACTATTCCATAACTATTTTTACCAATACGCTGCCAGTGTGCAATTGTAGTTTCTTTAGTTATTGTCAAGTATGGATAATCTTTTTCAATCAGCCATTCATCACTTTTCTTGACAAAAACTGTAGCACTTAATAAAACATCAGAAGTTAATCTGTTCGATGTTGAAGTTAATAATACATGTTTTGTATTATCATCTTGTGTGAAATTTTCAGAGGCTAGAATCTTTACTATCCCAGAATTATTAGGAAATTTCTCATAACCTTCTATACTGCTTGGCGGGTTGATATTTTTCCATGTTGCCGTTTTGTCAATAGGGTGATATTCGTCATGTAAAATTTCTAGGGCTTTACCCTCATCGAAATCTCCCGTAATAATTCGATCTTTTTCTGCTTTATCACAGGCCAATGTTACCAGTGCAACAACTTCTGTATTATCTTTATTAGGCGGTAATGCAAAGGTTTCAGAAGCAAACCTTTCTTGGCTTGTCCCATCTTCAAGGTACTTGACACCTTCCAAGCTCTTGAGGTCGTTTTCACAATCTGTTGAAGCGTTTTGAATTACATAGCCTTCAGATAACTTCCTGATCATGTTAAAGCTAACTGTACCGTTACGGCTTCGTTTGATGGTATTGGTATCAATAAAAAAATTAGCGGTTTTTTGATCCATACTAACCGCTGAAAATCCAGCAAACTTTTCTTCTTGTTTATCGCAAGCTGTCAGCATTAATGCCAACGGCATAACTACAGTAAAAAAACTGAATTTCATCCTTCTACCCGTCTGGTATTTCGTTCGATGGCTAACAATACAAGAATCAAGCTGAACAAAGCAATCAAAGCTATTGCACCAAAAATAGCTCCAATAAAATATAACTGCTGTGTTCGACGTTCAGCTTTTGCTGATATTTCCTCGTTAAGCTTTTTAAACTTCAACTGCTTGTACTTGTCGATTGCCTCAGCATATGGAAGTTTTAATTTATCGGATTCTGTGACTGTCTTTGCCATTTCATCGATAAAATTTTGATGCGCACTAAGAGGTAAAGCATCTAACCAGCCTTTTAGGATTTTAACGGATCCAGGTTCGTTAAAGTGCTTTTGTAAGACAAAAGGCAGTTTTACAAACGGTAGAAGGTTTTGATTTTCTGGTGATTGTGTAGAAGGGATTGATACCATATCCACAACGGCTGGCGGCTTTATTGCATTGGTTACTTCAATTGCTGTGACTTTGGTATCAATACCTTTAGACAGATCGGCAAACATTATGCCACCAACTCCGACAGCGATTAATATGCCTAAAATAATCAGCATCGCAAATATTCTAGTTAAACCAAATAAGAACTTTTTTTCAAATTTATCGAAGACTTGCATATTTATTTATCACCGCAGTATAAGAATCAGTTAACTAAAGGATATGGTATATTCAACTCCAAGTCTCGCATGGCAATAGACTTGATGAAACTGTATTTACTAAACTAACTGAGCAATATAGCGCGTTAGTTCCTGCCTATTCACTATACGCCTGTAGTAAGCCGCTTCCAAGTACCTTTATATGACACAAGCTTTAGCTGCTATGGGATGGAACTCTAACGACGGAGGAACAGAAGCCGCAATGTACACTACTGCAAGTCTCAGGCGCAATAGAAAAGATAAAATCAATATTAAGCGCACAAGTGGCGATTGAGCGAAACTGAGATTTAACGGATTAATCCATATTGAGTCTTAGCCAGTAGCTTTATCGGTTTTTTTGTAGCGGATTGTACATATCGGCAGTTGTTTATAATACAATGGTTGCCAGAAATTTATTTATCAGGGCGTGAATTCTATGGCAATCAAAAGCAGCACGTTTGGGCGTATCGAGTTAAGTGGTAAAGATGCGGCGAGGTTCGTCCAGCACATGAACGAAGATAAAACTAACCCGTTGGCATTGGCGGCGTTAGCGCGTGGTCGTGAAATCAGCGAAAAAATAAAGAAAGGCGAAGCGTTCAAACTGCAACCTAATGCTTGATTCAACGAGCATGGAGAAGATGCGATGAATCCAAAAGAACTAATTGTAAGATGTTACTCTGAACAAGAAGGGGATTGCTGGGTTGCTGTATGCCTTGATTTTAATCTGGCATCCCAAGGTGATTCTTTTGAAGAAGTTAAAAGCAAGCTGGAAGCTATGATTGCCGAATATGTTTATGACGCATTGGCGGGGGAAGATAAGCCCTATGCGGCTCAATTATTATCAAGGCGAGCGCCGCTTTCTTTCTGGCTTAAATACCACTTTATTAAACTGAAGATAGCGATGTTCCATAGCGCAGAGCATGTATTTGATGAAACCATGCCGCTAATTCCGGCATGAGTGGAGAATATCCGCCGCTTACGTGTAAAGACGTTAAAAGGATTCTCGCTTACTTAGGTTTTATTTCCCGTCCCACAAAAGGCACTTCACACGAGCAATGGGTTAAAGAAGAACAAGGCAGGTTGTACAAGGTAACTGTCGATTGTCCTAAAGCACCTTTTTCACAGACCCTTATCAAGAGCATGGCCGAACAAGCCGAGGGGAAGAAGAAAGATTTTTACCAGATTTTTAAGCAACTATAGCCGCTAACCAAGCGGCTTTTTTGTGTCCAGAGGTACGCAGCACGGGCTTAAGTTTGCAACCCGTCAATCTAGGCGCTAAAAAGACTGAATGTGATATTGCAACGCCGATGCAACCGTAAAAAGTACGCATTAATTGACGCGCGCCGGATGCCCTAGCCAGTCGATTATTAACCCATCTGTAGCGCCGCGCGATATTTGGCGTTAATTTGTGCGATATTTGGCGGCTCCATCACTTTCATAATGTGATAACTATTTTCATTAGTCACAATACTGTCATCAACGTTTTAACCGGATAAAATTACACCAGCACGCCCCATTGACAGGTAGCTGTTACGCCACCCGACTGGTTTACTGCACCACACCTAACAGGATGTCTTCCCTGCGCCCCGCCGCCAGCATCCCCAGCGCGGTTAGATAACCCAGTGCAGCCTGTACCGACTGCAAGGCTAAATCAACCTCGGTCAACCGTGGGTCGTCCATAATGTCGTAGAAGTCATCGACAATAGCGTCGGTTGGCCGAATGGCTTTAATGGCCACCCGCTCGGACGAGGTAAACAGCAACTTAAATTCCACTGGGGATACTTTGGGATAAGCCGCAACAACACTTGGTCTGCCAAATGCTGTGCCATCCCACAACATACCCACTGTAACCAACTCATCACACGGAACAACTGCTTCCACGCCCTGTAAATATTCCCCATTGCTAGTTGCTATATGGGCAACCACTCCATCACGAATGTATGCGTACATGATTACCACTCCAATGCAGCCCAGCCGCAAAAAGGTTTAATAGTTTCAGCACCGTTCTGGGCAGCCAGACCAGTAGATACCGAAAGAATTTCCCCCGGCGTTACTGTGAGTTTGTAGCGGACAACGGCTTCACCTCCACCACCCGCACCAGCAGTTGTACTACCTTGACCACCTCCTGGCCCCATACCGGAACCACCAGCAACACCACCACGAGCAAGCGCAGAGCCACCGCCACCAGATAAGGCAGATGTTGTCCACCAAGCTCCGGCAGCTCCAGGAATAAACAGGCCTTCTAGCCATTCCATCACTGTTGATAGCAGCGTCGCACCACCTCCACCATACAGATTAGCTGCACCTGCTGGGCCTCCTGTTCCAGTAGCAATGATGGTGGTCGTGATGCCACCATTACCATTATCACCCTGTGCTGGGACAGTTGCGGATTGACCACCTTTCATGGCAGTACCAGTGCTGGAGCCTCCGTCTCCACCGACATTAGCCGCGCCTATGATGCCACCGGCAACTGAAACCAGCACTCCTCTCGTTGCACTACTAACCGCTGCATTGCCCCCATCGTTTGATGTAGAGAGCACTGCTCCAGGCGTGGCAGGATTGGTTGTAATGAATTGCGTTGCGCTACCGGTTGCATAAATGAGGCCTGCTGTTGTTACGCAAACACCATAAGTAGACGCAACCGGCCCGACAGTCCATGAGGTTGCGTCAGTTGAGTAGTACCATGTTGATGATGCACCTGCTCCTAAAACCCAAACACTTTGCGCCTTCCAATACCATAAATCTTTTCGGTATCTGGCAAGTGCGCTTGCTGTCGTAGCTACCCAGGTTATGCCATTAATAGATGTGGTAGTAGCCCCATTTGACCCAATAGCAACGTAACGGCCATTAGCATACTTAACAGCATACAAATCCTGAGCAGTATTTGAAGTCTGCGCCGTCCATGTTCCTCCTAGCGTTGCGCTGGTGTAAATCTTGCCACCTGCACCTACTGCAACATATAATCCGCCGCCGTAAATCACATCGCGGATGATGACATTATCAACTGCATCAATAACAACATTGCTCCATGCAGCCGCCGTGTTGGCTAAGGCTTCTGTCTGGTAATAAAGGCTGGTTTTGCTGGTAGCGTTATTTTCCCCAGCAATAAAAAAGCCGTTTGCATAGGACATAGAAGCGAATGATTTTCCTGAATATGCTCCATAGCCATTAGTCCAATTTGTACCGTTCCATAGTGTTAATGTCGTGGTGGTAGAATTGACGTAACACGCCCTAACATCCGCGGTAGGTGCAAACTCCATAATAGGCGCAGCGGCAATGGTGCTATAGCCAGTTAGCAAAGTGCCGATGTCAGCGGATACAGTTACACCGGCATTTAAACTACAGGAACCTGTAGTTGCACTTCCAGCAGTGATGAAAAAACCATTGTCCAATGCGATTGTTTGGTATCCACCATGCGCAGTAGTTACTGCCGCAGACGTTGCTCGTCTTGCCAGCTTTCGGCCAACTGGGTCAGCTAATAATAGGTCACATGGAGCACCAGAATTAACCGATGAAATCGTATAACGTCCATTGGCACTAATTGCCATTGCTACAGCAGCACCTACTGAAATCGGGGCGGTATTTGCGGTTCCATGCCTACCACCGGCTGCAACCAGTGTGGCATAAACATCAGTAACACCATTCGGTACTACGAACTCTGCACCAAAACTATTCACAAATGCCTGTCGGTTGTTGAATCGAGCCGGTTTATCTTTACTTGTACTAATAGCCATGATTATTCCTCCACATATTCAAGTGTAAAATCAACATCCGCCTCGGATGCCCATACTTTAACCAGCGCATTTTCTGGTAGCTTCCGGCTAGTGCGCTCCAACGGCTCCCCGGGTGATAGCGCTCTCCCGTATTCAAGATAAGCGGTAGTTGCGCCAACCGTGACAGCCAGTCTGATAGTCACATCAGATTGAGCACGGCTGCATATATTGATGTCCCAGAGCCACTCCTTACCGGCTGGGACGGCGGCGAATGAGGTTAATGTCTCCGCCGCCGGGGTGAGTTGTTGTATTTTCAGTGCCATTGTTTAACCTAATAGTTTAAGTGACGCGATTGATAAGGTGCGCTCTATGTCATGGACAGGCGCTGTTAATGAGATTGTCCACGCAGCAAGAGTGCCTGCACCGCTGGAACGGTCAACTAACACTGCTAAAGCGCCTGTCCCCGAGTCATAAGCGGTTATCTGGCCGGTCATATAATTAGCCGGGCTTGCCGTTGATGCGATAACGACAAATTGGCCGATAACCCAGCTTTTCCCGGTTTGGATGGTAAGTGATTGACTGCCTAACCCTACCGTCAGTGATGTAGTTGATGTCGCTGATGTGCCAGGTGCATTGACAGCAGTAAAAGCGCTGGCAGCGGCGTTATTGGCCTGTGTCGTGGCTAAAGAAAACTGTGTGGCCGCGTCGGCAGCACTTGCCGCCGCTGCAACCGCATTGTTAAACGCATCGACCGCATTGTTGTAATTGACGGTTGAAATGGCATTAGTTTCAGTGCGTAACGTAGCCAACGCCGCAATAAACGCATCAGCCAGCGTAGCGAAGCTTGCCGGATTAGCGGTACTTGGCGCAGTGGGCAGCGCCGAAATAGCCGTGGGGTTGGTTTGTGCCATTAGATTTCCTCTAGTTCTAAACTAATAATTGCATGTTGCGGATAGCGCAAATTGATAGAGAATTTTTTATAAAATCCCAAGATTAATAACGCTTCAAAATACTGATCGGTATCGTCATACAGACCAGACCAAACGGCTGGCATAGCGTTCAGTGAATCACGTAGATCGCGTATGGCATTAACGCGGCTTTTATCCGCCCAGATACTTTGGATGGTTTTGGGCACATTGCGGCGTTGCACCATGGTTGCCGTACCCCCGGCGAAATCACGGGTGACGCTGGAAAAATTCAGCACATCGTTTTCGGCCTCGTATTGCACGCCGCCTAAGTAAAACTGTGAGCCAATGACACAAGCGCCGCATTCGACATTGCCCGAAGTGGCATTCAGTGTGATGGTGATGATGCCGTCCGAATAAGGCGGCAAATCAAACAAGGCAATACTGGGTTGCGTACTGAAGGCTTTAAAAAAATAGTCGTACCAATCCAGCACTTCACGGGTATTCAGATTAATCGTGCCGCTGTTGTAGACCGTGCCGCCGCCGGTGACGCTGGTCATGCTAATGACGGCTGAATTGGCGACTACACCGAGCAATGCAACTGCATCGACGCGAACGCCTGGAGTTAATACTACGGTTACTGTGGTGGCTTTAATCGTGGCGCTGTTGCGTATCGTGTCAAACATCGCCCATTTATTGGTTGGGCCTACATCCAGCCAGCGCGTCGGCGCGGATTCGGGGTTAGTCGCATCGACACCGGCTATCAGGTTTTGATATTTTCGATGCGTGGTGGTTCTTATTGCAATATCGCCAACCGTGTAGCTGGTGGCCGCGTTCCATGCGGTTTCACCTGCATCCGGTTCAGCAATCGTGCTGCTGGTAAAACGACCGGCGGTTATTTCCAGTGGGGGTATCACTCTCATACGTACGCCTCGGTTTGCATGGCTTCACCGCCACGGGTGACGCGCTCCAGCGTGTCAGCGGTCTTGCGGTTGCTCCGGGCAGAATCTTCGTTACTCGCTTTCAGACTAGCCACTTCGGCGCGAAGGGCGCGTATTTCTGCCGCCAGCTCTTTGCTGCCGCTATCGCGTGGCTCAGACAGCCGCAGCATCAGCTCTTTGTTGTCCGCCGCTGGCAGGATGCGTTCGCCCTGGTGTATTTGCGCTGTCATATCAAACGGCACTTCATTGATGCCTTGGGCAAATTTTGGCAGGTTATTTTCAGTTGCCCACGCATTAGATGTACCTGGAGCCCAGCCCATGATGCCATCAAGAGTTCCAGCCTTTACGTTCTGCTCAATGGCAGAACGGTAAATGTCGATAGGGTTGCCATTAGCCAAGGTGTCATTGACAAATGTCCTTACGGTAGCTGCAAAGTTTTGTCCTGATGACAATGCGGCAGATACGGCTGCGCTAGGCACGTAAGGTTTTGCCGCTGGTGCAGGTGCTGGAGTTGATGGCGCAGGCGTTACTGGCGCTATGACATTGCCGTAATTGGGGTCTATGCCTCCATAGATTGGATCATAAATTGGCGCTGGATTTCTGGCTATACCGCCACCGCCGCCGCCACCTGCTGCCGATTTAGCACTTACCAATGTGGTCTGTGCAGCTGCCTGAGCACTCATAGCTACGGCCAGATTATTAATAGCTGCGTCAACAGTCATCACTGCCACGGTCACACCATTAACCGCGTCGATTTGCGCCTGTGCGTTATCTACAATGTCGTCAAGCCGAGACATTTCAGCGTCATACCATTTTTTGTCAATGTCTAGTGAATCTTTTAGTGCTTTAAGCTGCAACTCATCAACCGACAACGCCACGTCAGTTAAATCGTTTAACTCGCTGATCGTGTTGGCGGTCAGTAAAAAGTCGCGCTGGTAGTCGATGAAGTTACCGAACAAATCTTCACTTGGTCTTGCAACTGTATTGATCGCTTTAATCAATTCGTCAGGGTTGTTAATGCCGCCGCCTGCTTTAGCAATGATTAACGCTGTTGAAAGCTGTGCTTGCGCTTCAGCCCGGTAGAACGCTTCCTGGCCTTTGATAACCAAGTTATCCAAAAACGATTTGAGTGCCGAGGACAGGCCTTTCAGTTTGTCGGTTGATTTGCCCAGCAAGTCGATGGCATCTTGAGTGGTCTTGATACCGGCGTTGTATTTTTCGGTGATGGTTTTGCGTTCAGCTTCAACGGCTTTTTGCAGCACTTTCATGGCGGTATCGGTGCCTGTTTTGGCGTCATCAACCGCTTTTTGCAGGTCTTGCAACAAGTAGATTTGTTGCTTAATGGCCTGGTCAGTGGCCGACAGGGCTTTTAATTCATCTTCGCGGGTCATGGCCAGGGCTTTAATATCCGCACCGGCTAGATTAAGCAGCTCGATTTCTAAGGCGCGGGTTTTGGCCGCGTCTTGAGCGGCGTTAATCGCGAGCTGTAAGTCAACCAAGCTTTCATCCATCACAGTAAGTTCGGCCTGCCGTTTTAAGATCAGCGCGTCAAAGCTGTAGCCTTGCGCTTCCAGCAAGGTCATTTCCATTTCATGCCGCTTAGTTAAAATGGCTTCTTCGTAATCCAGCCATGCCTTGATTTCAACATGCAACTTATCTAACAGCGCTATTTTGTCTTTACCGTCACCCCCTAAATCTAACAGCGAATTATAAAGGGCAATGGTTGAATCTTTGCCTTGTGCCATCAGTTCAATATCTGATTGCGAGAATAAAGCGCCCAATTCATTTACTAATTTGTCACCTGACCATGCATGTAATTGTTTAGGTGTTGAGAACAGGTCTATAGCGGCCTTATGCAAGGCAATAGACGCATCGCCTACGCCATTTGAAAACTCGCTGATAGCACCGGCATTGGCAAGCAATATGGCCTGCAATGCCTTGCCCTCTGCGCCCATGTTGCCGAGTTCGTTGTACACGTCGACAACCGCTTGCGTGCCACCTTCAGCCATGCGTACCAGCAAGTCATCGCCGAATGCGGGTAACAGTTTGTCGTACAGCTCTTGGCCTAAATTAGCCAGTTTTTGTTCAGGCGTTAAGAATAAATCAATCGCAGATTTTATTGCTTGAGTCGCGGCATCAACATTATCGGTAAAGGCTTTAACATCAGGTGCTACTGCATTCAATGCCGCTATTTTAGCCGCACCTTGTTCGCCTGTTGATAACAGCCAGTTGTACATCTCAATAACGGCTTTATTACCGCCTTTAGCCATAAACTCAAGTTCTGATGCGGCAAATACACCGCTTAACTTGTCAAATAATGACTGGCCTAGAGCGGCTTGTTTTTGTTCTGGCGTCGAGAATAAAGCAATGGCGTTTTTGGCTAATTCCGCTGCCTTAGCGGCATCTTCCAAGCCCCAGATAAGCTGCTGGATGGCTGCATCGGTGCCGCTTAACGCCAGCAATTCTTTTGCCCGTGTCGCGGTTAAAACTTCGGCTTCTTTGGCTTGCAGGGTCATTAGCTTGTGTTCGAGCTCTCGGGTCTTGTTGGCATCTTCCTGCGCATAGATTTGTTTTTGCAGTTTCACCAAGCTGCTGTCCATCGCCGCCAGTTCGTCGTTGCGCTTTTCAATCAGAGCTTGGTGGGTTAATCCTTGCAAGCCCATTAGCGTAATTTCCATTTCCCGATACTGCTTGGCCAGCGCTGCCGCATCGGCGGCCGCTTTGGCTAAATCGTCGGTGGCGTTGGTGTTGTCCTCGGTGGCCACTTTGACTGCATCCAGCGCGTACACTTGCGCCGGTGCCAGTTGCACGTTGGCGGTGATAGCTTCATTTAAGGCGCGTTGTGCGTAGCTTTGCCTGCCGACAAGGTTAATCATGGTGACTATTTCTTTAGCCAGATCGCCATTGCCTTGTGCAAAACTTTCGATAAAGCCTTCGATAGCGCCCGACTGCAAGACCGCGCGGATGGAATCGGCGGTGATGCCCTCCAGTGCGGGATTGGCCGCCACCATACCGGCAATGCTGCGCTGTGCGGTGTCCAGGTTGTATTGGCTGTATTCGGTGGGGTTTAGGAAATTCTTTGCTGTCGCGTCGAGCCATTGCATGGCCGCTTCCATGTCGCCAAACACGTTGACCACATTTTGCGCGGCGGCCACCCAAGTGTTGGCACTGATGCCCATTTCGCCCAGCGTTTGACCTGCCAAATAACCGACCTGCTGGATAAAGCCCATTTGTGACAGCAAGTCTTTGGTCACTGTCATGATCGACGCGCCATATTCGGCTTCTGCTACGGTGGCTTCTTCCAGCTTGCCGGTTTTAACCAACGTGGCTATGGCGGATTCGCGGGTAACAGCGGTTAGCTTTTCAGTGGCTATCAAATGATCGATGCTGTTTTTTGCGACTTCGACCGAGGCTTTTGCTAAGTTATGAATGCTTTGTGCAGCATTGTCTAAGTCGGCCTCGCTGAAAGCCACATCCGCCTCGGCAAACATTTTAGACATTAAGCCGAACGAGCCGAAAAAGGCGTTGATTTGGGCGTTGTCTAAGCCGTGGCCTTTAAGGCTGGCAAACTTGGCTTCTACCGTTGCCATCAGTTCGTCGCCTGATGCAATCAGTGAGCCGTTGAGGTGCTCAATCGCCATGCCGTAGGAGACTAAATTAACCGCCGCATCTTCGACACCAAAGCCGATTTTATTGATCCCGGCCAAGAATGAAATAACGCGATTATCATCAACCGATAAATCCAGCATGGCGAGTCCTGCCTGCACGGTAACAAAGGCATTTAACACGCCATTGATTTCATCGCGTACCGTGTCGGGTGTGCCGCCGGCTGAAACGGCTTTAACTGATTGACCGATTAAGTCCACCAGCTCCAGCGGCAAGGCCATAAACTTTTCAACATTTTCCGCCAACATGCCGATAACGCCGACCACGAACATCGAGTTATCTTGTGACACATCAATGAATTTTTCGGTAATCACATCGAACCAGGCGTTGATGTACTGGCCGACTTCGCTACCGGATTCAGCCAGCTTATCAACGATCCATGTATAACGGACTTGCAGCATATCGCCGGTGTTTAAATCGCTGGAGTTTTGCTTGGTGGCTATGCTGGTTACGCCTTGATTGCCGTCTTTCAACAGATTGTTGAAATAAAGCATAGTTTTACCCGCTTCACCGGCGGCTTCATCCAAGCCCATAATGGTGTTGTATAGCGAGGTATCGAACTGCACCACCGTGTCTAACAGTTCGCCAAATTGTGAGCGCATTTGATCGACGGTTAGGCTCATTTCGTGACTAGAAAACACCAACATACCGAACGGCGTTTCACGGCCTATGTGCGCGTCCTTGTTGCCTGTGTGCGTATATTCAGGTGCGCCTGCGTTGTATTTATAATCAGCGCCGCTTTGATCTGGATTGTAGTTATTCATCCAAAAATTCGGCACTTTGGGCTTACCCATTAAGCCGATAGCTGAGGCAATTAGGGCAATGGCCGCACCAATCCAACCGACTACTGGGATAGTTGCCATCAGCGCTGCTGCTGCCATCATGCCTGCACCGATCAACATACCTGTTTTGCTGATGATTTCAGTGACGCTGCCGCGCTCTATCATGTCGCTCAGTCCAGAGAAATACTCGAATGCGGTATAAATGGCACCGACCACCGCGACCACTTGTCCTGCGGCTTTAATAGCCCCGCCCGCCAATTCTTTTGCCCCGCCCACAACAGCCGTGGTGGTTTCCTTAGCGACAATGCCAAGTGCTTCGCCAGCAGCCTTTAGACCGCTCGAAACAACATCAACCACAGGTTTAAATAAATCTTTTGTCGCTGTGAACGCTGATGACACCATGTCGGCGACCGGTTTAAAAAAGTCGGTAATCTTAGACATTACCAGACTATTAGTTAGAGAACTGCTAAACGATGCAATCTCTTTGCTAAAGGTTGCCATGCCCATTTTAGCCGTGGACATTAGTGTATAAGTCAGATTATCAAGATTCTTATTAAACTCGATAACCGTCTGAGTCTGCCATTCAAAACCACGATCCCGCCCGAGGCTATCAGCTATGTGCATTGCGCCTGTGCCAGCAACAGTGCTATTGCCGACTTCAGACGGTGCGGCGGTGCGTACGGCTGGAGCTTTCTTAAACCAATTCACAGCGGCGGCAATGGCAAACATAAAGCCACTTTTCAGCACATTAACAATGCTGCCGTTTTCTGAAAATAGATTTTGCAAATCTAAAGCGAGTTGTTGGCTAATCGCCTGATTGATGGTTTTACGGATGTTTTGAGCAAACGCCTCAATGCTGTCCATTGCATCGCCGTTTAACATGCTTTCAAACATATCAGCGAAACTGTCCTGGATGTTTTCCGCTGCTTTTTTAAACTGAGCTTCCATCCATTCGGCGGATTTCTCGGTGTTGCTGTCGGTGTATTGGGCTATTTCGTCGGATGCGCGTTGCCGTGCAATCAGCTGGTCGCGGATCACTTGCGGGTCTTGATCGGGGTGCGCCCTGACTGCATCGCTGAGTTGTTTTTCCAGATCGATGCGCTGCTTAATTTCGGCATTGGTCGCGCCCATCAGGTGCAGCGATTCGGCCATCCGGGCGAGTTCTTGCGTGTCGCTGGTGTCGCGCTTGATGTCGTAGAGTTCATTGGCTTGTTTGACCGCTTCCGCCCACGCTTCATTTTGGCGCTCCTGCGCTTCGGTTTCCCGGGCAATCGCCATGGTGTTATTCATCACCTCGGCAATCAGCATGGCTTTCGCCTCGGTGTAGATCTTTGTTGAATCGTACAGTTCGCCCAATACCGAGTTTAAATCGCTGGAAATTTTCGCTTCCAGTTCGCGCTCCTTGCCGGTTAATTTGAGCAGGCGTAGCTGTTCGGCCTGGCCGTTTAAAAAACTGATCGCCTTGGCTTGGAAGTTTTCTTCTTCTTGTGCCAATTTCTTTGCTGCTTTTTCAGCTTCGCTCAATCCGGCTGCATGAGCTTTGGCCGCTTTCCCTATGGCTTCATGTCCTGCTGCAAGCGGGGCAAGTGCTGCCGCCTGTTGTGTAGTGGCTTTTGCTGCGTCATTACTGCCTTTCACATAGCTATTGGTTTCTGAAATTAAATCTTGTAACGATGCTGTTGTAGCGGCATGAGCGGTTTCAATCTCAGCACTGCCTTTACTACTAAACACCTTATCCCACCGATAACTAACCTCTTCCAGCACGGTTAAGATGGAGTACAGCGCATCATTGGCCACCCGACGCACCGTTTCAAACTTATTCAGCCAGCCGCCGATCTCCCAGCCAACCAAACCGGCCAGGGCGACATTAACCAACGACGTGACACTCAGTAATGATTTCAGCGTCAAAGTAGCGCTGGCTGTGCTGACTGCCAAAGCTTCGGTGGCGGCGGTCGCTGCCGCTGTGGCTGAGGTTTGCGCAACCAGGGCAATGTTGAGCGAGTTGGTCAACGCCATTCTTGGCCCCATGGCTGCCGTGACCGCCAACTGGGCCTGCAAGGATGCCACGGTGGCCGTGGTGTTGGCGGCTTGTACTGCGGTTAAAGCCACGGTGCGCTCCAAATCCATGGTAATCGCGGCGGCGTGTGCCATTTCTACGGTAATCGCGCTGTATTTAGCGGCGATATAGGCGGTTAGCGCGGGTATCAGCCGTGCCACAAATACCGTTACGCCGATTTGACCCAGTGTCAACAAGCTGTCGATGACAGGCGTTAAATTTTGCGAGAGGCCGTTCAGTGATTGTGCAAAAAAGCCGGTTGCGCCTGCCGATTGATTGGCGTTTTCAACGTAGCGGGCAAAACTGGTATTGATGTTTTCCATCGCCATGCCAATGGTCAACGGGATTTTGGCAAAATCTTTATCGATAGCGCCGGCCTGACTTTGTAATGCTTCAACCACGACTTGAGCACTGAGCTTGCCATCTTCGGCCATTTTGCGCAGTTCGCCACGGCTTTTGCCGGTCGCTGTGCTTAGGGCGTCGACAATGCGCGAACCGTTCTCCATGATACTGTTAAATTCATCGCCCCTTAACACGCCGGAACTGAGCGCTTGAGAGAGCTGAATCATTACTGAGGTGGCTTCGCCTGCCGATGCGCCCGATACTTTCAGACCTTGGGCCAGCGTTTTAGTCAAACCGAGCGTAGTGTTAACGGTGCCGCCCATGCCCTCAACCGCTTTATTCAAGCGGCCAAATAATTGGGCATTGGCTTCTAAGGAACTGCCGGTTTGCAGGGATATTTGCGTCAGTTGGGCGTTTGCGGTTTGATAATCTTTGATGCTGGAGGTTGCTATTTTGATCCTAGCGTCCAGTAGCGTCATTTGATCGGCCAGCATGATAACGTCTCTGGCCTTGCCGCCCAGCCAAGCACCACCAAAGGCAAGCCCGGCATAATGGCCGACACGGGCAATGGAGCTGGTCAAGCGCTCCATCGCATCGCGGGCGCGTCCGGTTTCCGCCCCTATATTTCTGACTGAATTTGCCGTACCATTCAACACCGACACAGTGCCGTCGGCATTGGCTCTAATGCGTAAAGTTAAACTGAGGTCGCTCATAAATGTCCCTGTTCGATTTATTACTAGGCGTTGCCGGACTCTTTATTATTGTGCTTAAAGTGATCTGGCTAATCGCCGATGCGGCGTTCGGCAAGATGAAATAATCTATTTACGCGCTTTTTCCCGCTGTTCATTAATCCACTGCAAAACCCCACTGGCAAAGGCTTTAACTTCCCGAAACAACTCCAAGCGCTTTTTTTCATCAGGCTGATACAGGGCGATAATGGGCATCATGCCTTGAATGTTTATTCCCGCGATGCCATCAAAGCTATACAACCATTGCCCGTGTACATCCATATAACAGCGCACCGCCTCGTCGCATTCGTGCCAGTATTCAAAGGCTTCAATCTCGGGCGGTTCAGGCAGTTCCGGCAAGATAACACCCAGCAGCAAGGCGTCATCTTCCAGTGCCTCAGTGGTGGGGCTACTTTGGCTATTACTGATCCAAAAGTAACCCGCGTCGCTTAGTTTTTTAGCTTGGCCTGCTTGTGCCAATCGGCCTGTTTGCCGCCGCCTTGCGTGACCAATAAGGCCTGCACTAACGCGTTCGCGATAAAACTTTCAGCGAGCAGTGCGTCAACCAGTTCAGGCGTAAAAGGCGCAGGTGTGCCGTCTTCGTTTTTAACGCCGGTAACATCGACCAACTTGTCGCGCAGCAACTCCTCAGTCGTCATGTTGTCAGTATCGACCGCCCATTGCTTTGATCCCGTGTGAGTAAATTCAGCCTTAAATTTAAGTGTGCTAATGACCTCATCAAAATCTCCCAATTCTTTAGCAATAACGTCAATTTTACGAGTTTTACTACTGCCTTTTTTTAATGCGAATGCCATGATTATTTTCTCTTGTTGGTTAAGGTTAGGGTTTGCGGGGTTAGCCGCGATTTAAAAGCAGTGGAATTCGATGTGATTCCACACTGCCAGATTATCTGTGACACAAATCAAGCGCTTGCATTTGGGTAAAGCCAGCTGCAACGTGCGCATCAAACGATATTTTCCTTTCTTTAGCGACTAGCGCCATAAGCTGAGACCGCTGTAAAAGCTGTCTTTCGCTGGAATCAATCATTTGCTGAAATTGATCGACCTCCTTATTTGGCAAAACTCTAATTTTTTCGTTCATTATCTCTTTATAGTGTTAATTAGTTTTTTAACCGCAGAGTTACGCAGAGTGCGGCGCAGAGTTACGCAAAGGATTTAAAAAACTCTGCGAGACCTAACGCGCGACGGGGTATGTACCCCGTTGCAACGTTTTGAACATAAAACGTTTCGGACGGGGCAACATGCCCCGTCCGGCACAGTTTTGTTTTTCTACTTACAGCAAATACGTATTTCGTCGTTGCCTGCTGCGGCCGATGGGATAAAATCCATACCGAAATCCAACATGGTCACGCCGTCCGAATCGCTGTACTTTGGATTTGTCAGCTGCACTTTCGGCGCGGTAAAGCCAACGATATTCCCGGCAACCTGACCGTGTTTAACGCAAAACACCCCAGTTCCCGCAGTCTTCGCCGTCGTCCACCAGTCTTTTGTCGCCACCGTCACAGCCTCAATCGATACATTGCCGGTCGGCTTGCGGTCGCCGATCATCACCCATTCAGATCCAATCAACTGCCGGTATTTGACCTCATTGGCAATGTCGAAGGTCAGCGTTTGCAGCACTGCGCCGGTGTAGCCCAACAGGTTAATGTCGGTGGTGTTGGCGGTCGAGGTGGTGACAGGCGTTTGCCAGCCGGTAAAGTCGGCTGATGGCAGCGTGGCATCAGCAATGGTGCCCAGCAAGCCGGTAAACTTCCACTTGATTTTCGGAATGGCTTTCGCCGACAGATCAAAGCTCGGCGTACCGCGCGCCCCGAGCAATACATGACGCACCCCGTCGACGTTGAAATAAATCGATACCGAGGTGTTGGCGGTTGATGTGCCGAAATCTGAATTTGGCAAATACATCACGTTAGCGCCAATGCTGTAAGCGCTGGTTGCATCAGGCGCTACCGTAAACAGCGTGGCGACTGTCGCCACTTTGGTTGAGCCGACATAGCCGATAATTTCGCGGGTTTGGCCGACACCGGTGCCGTCGGTAATACTGATGCTCATGCCTGTGTAAAAATCGTTAACTGCCGATGCCCCGGCCGCCAGCGTAATTGATGACGTTGTGCCCGCCGTACCGGTTCCGGTAATCGGTGCCGCAGTCACGGTCTCGCTAAAGTTCGACGCTTTGAGCAATGCCCCCCATTCCGGCGCAGTCGCTGCCGTGCCTGATCCGGCAATTTCCGTGTCAAAGGTCATCGAGACAAAATTCTCCACCCGGATTGAGCCGGATTGCCCGAAATACGGCTGGATGTTGTTGCGCTCGACCGATGAGCCGTCCAGCGGGGTAATATCCAGATTGCTGCACAGCACCGCTTCCGCTGCCGTGGGCACTGAATCCGTGCCGTAGGTGCCTTCCGGCTTGACCAGGATGACGCGTTTTCGTTGTGACAAGGACATTAGGATTCCTCTTTAGGTTGTTTAGTAAGCGGCTTGGGCTTTGCAGCTTTAGCCTGTTTGGCTTCCCATTCCGCTAACGGAATGCGGGTGCCGGTATCGGGGTCGTTGACAAATTCCCCGGCTTGTCCTGCGTATTTATCTTGCATAATGCCTCCAAAAATTAATTGTCCTGTGGGTCTACACTGACCGCACAAAGTGCCTGCTGGTAAAATGGTCTGCCCAAAACAGCAGCCCGTCCTGGCTGGCAACCATCTGATAGCCCGCATATTCAATCGGGTCATACGCGGCGGCTGGCACCCAGTTCAATAGCGCCGCGTTCAGCAACGGCCGCAACGCATCCATTTCCGCCATTGCTGCCAGCCCGCGCATATCGGTGACATTGCGACAAGCCAAGACCACTAAAAACTCGTCTTTGACCTGCTGGCTGACACCGTTGAGCAGATTATTGCCAGAGGCACTGCCGCGCGGCATCACCACACACGCCGATGGGTAAACCTTTAGCGCCGTTATCGCCAGCGGCACAGTGGCCGCCGCCGTCACCAGCTTTAGCGTGGGCAGCTGCGCATCAATGCGCGCAATGACCGGGGCTAACTGCATGACGAGCGTCCAAATACCGACGGGCTGGAGCCGAATTGCACGTTGTCGCTGGCAGGATCGACCAATACGCCGTCAGTCGACGGTGCCAACAGCACCACGCCTTTTGCGACCAGGTTTAAATACTTGATCGCATTGTCATAGCGCACCTTGACCTGCTCGATCATGCCGTCGCCGAACAGGTAATAACGGGCCATGTCGCAGGCCATGCGCTCCAGATTGGCCGGGACAGTCGTTAACGGCAATGGATACGCCGTTAAATAGCCGTCGATTTCGGCATCCGCGTCGCTAATGGCTTCATTCAGCACCTCGTCATCGATTGCATCGGTGCCGGCGCGATCGGTGCGCTGGATCAACTCGGCCTCGCCGAAGCGGTCAATCAGGTTTTGTTTGGTGCAGTACGGCATTTACTTAGCCTTGCCGGTCTTTTCGGGCTTGTCTTCCGTCACTGTCACCGACAGCATCGGCTCAGCTTGCAGCGCGGCCAGCTGGGCGGCGGTAAAGTGCCCGTCTTCGTATTCGACCGGCGTAGCCGGGTGTGCTATGCCGCAACGGCGAAAGCCGTTTTTTAGCGCTTTGATTCTGATCATTTGGATGTCTCCGTTTGTAAAGCTGAGGTGGGAGCGGCCACCCGGCCGCGAATAAT
>JAUYMY010000042.1 GCA_030699385.1 Methylobacter sp. | reverse complement strand
GATTTTGCGCCCGTAAAACTGCCTGCTTCATAACCAAACAATTCACTTTCAATCAAATCACGCGGCATAGACGCGCAATTAATGGCAATCAGCGGTGCGTCTTTTCGGGGGCCTGCCTGTTTTAATAAGCCGACAAAATGGTCTTTACCTACGCCCGATTCGCCTGTAATTAAAATAGGAATTTTGTAGTGCTGTAATTTGACCGCTTTGTTAAGCAATAACTGTAATTCGTTAGAAATAACCGAATGACTAACAGGTGGTAATGGTTTTTTAGCCGCATTAAAGTGGATTTTTTCTAATACCCGCTCTTGAGCTTGTGCATTTTGCGCTAATGGAAGATTGCTATTCACCAGCACACAGATCAAATGCAGAAAGGCAAATAATGAATTCATGCTTTCCTGCTGATTACTGACCAGACCGACGACTGCCAGTAATTCGCCGTCGTCATCCAGTAACGGATAACCTACGGTCGTAAACGGGTGCAGCACATTGAGAAAATGTTCCATGCCTTGAAACGCAATCGGTTTTTTGAGCATAGCCGCACTGCCGATGCCGTTATTGCCCAAAATAGTTTCCGACCAGTTCGCACCCGTCTCATACATCTGGCTCATAAAAGAATGCGAAAATCGTTGCTCTCCAATGGTGTATAACAGACGACCGTCAGCCGCAATTAATACCATCATCACGCCCGCTTCTTTTAAAAAAATATAAAAGTTATGACTGAGGTCTTGCAGAAGTTTTTTAATCGGTGTGGCAGGATTACCCGCTTCAACGTGGTTATTAATGACGGGATAATCATCCCAGTTAGCATAATTACCCAATGGCAAATGATAGTCATCCAAACAGCGTTCCCACGCATCACGCACTTCAGGTCTTACCCAGTCGTATTGCTCAGGAACAGTTCGGGTCTGATTCATCCATTGCCATGCCTGTATAGGTCTGTCGATTTCAAACTCAACACGGTGTCTCAACAACAAAGTGTCATGGATGAGCTTTACTTGACTGGAAATGTTGAACGCTATATCCATGGGGCTTCCTTTTTTGCGGTTTAAATTGTTTCGACTAAAAACTAAAAGTCACGAAAATAATTGATTTTCATAACCTTTTTTGATTTTTTCAGTGTAAACGAACACGATAAGCAAAATAGAAAAAATAGGCAACGCGACATGATGTCGCATTGCCTTTATTCCATGTGTGGGAATAGGGAAGGAGCTTCTTATCAGGAAGCTGGGTAGGAGGATAAAACGGGATAAATACCTGAACAATGTAGTTTATTCAAGAGGGTAATCTTTCAGTATTCGGTAGTTCTAAACATTGAGTGATTTTTGATAGCTTGATATGACGGGTAAAGTTGCTAGACCTGCGAGGTTTTTATCACACGTCATAATAAAATCGACTGACTACTAAGTTTGTATTCCAATCACTCGCTTTATAGAAATACCCAGTATTCATTTGTTTATGAACGTGGATCTTCACGCGTTGCCGCCGCCCATTCGGGTGAATAGCCATCCATGATGGATAAATCGGGGACATTCATCACCACGGCTTCGGTGGTGATTAACGTTGTTACCACGCTCACCGCATTGCGCAGTGCCAAACGCATGACTTTCACAGGATCAATAATGCCAATGTCCAAAAAATTGCCGTAAAGTTGTCTTTGCGTATCAATGGTTAAATGCTCGTCATCACTGCTCATTAAGCGAGCAATAACCGCTTCGGGATTTAAGCCCGCATTGCGCGTGACACTTTCCAACGGTGCAACCAGTGCCAATTTCAGAATGTTAATGCCCTGTTGTTGCTCGGCATTTTCGGCAATCACGCTATCAAGCATTTTGATACAGCGAAACAACGCGACACCGCCGCCTGCCAGTACGCCTTCTTCCAGTGCGGCTTTAGCGGACATATAGGCGTTTTCTATGCGCACCATGCGCTCTTTGATTTCAAAATCCGCCAGACCGCCGACACTGAACACGCCTGTTTTAGCGGTTAATAGTGCGATACGATCTTCTAATTCGTCAAAATCGTGTTTATTGCCTGAGGCTGAACCCTCGCCGGGTTTTATTGCCAGAATAAAGTCGGCTTGGGCGCGTAGTGTCTCAATGCGTTGTTTAGCAAGTTGTTTATCACCTTTCGCACCGATGATAGTAATGCTGGTTTCTGTAACGACAACACGTTCTGCTTGCCCCAGCATATCCACAGTAACGTGTTCTAATTTTGGGCTGCTGTAATCATCTAAAATCGCCTGTCCGCCTGTTAATAAAGCCAAATCTTTGAAGCGGTCAAGTCGTCTATCACCAAACCCGGACGGTTTGACCGCAACGACTTTAAACACGCCCTGCGTCAGATTGAGCAATAAGCCTGTCAAGGCTTTATCAATGACATTTTCGGCAATAATGAGCAATGAACGTCCTTCGGCTCTGACTTCTTCCAATATCGGAATTAAATCCATTAAATCCTTGATTTCACGGTCATAGAGCAGGATATACGGATTATCGAGTACCGCTTCTGCACGCGCTTTATCGGTAATAAAATATGGCGATAAATAACCTTGTTCATAGTGAATGCCATCGACAATAGCCAATTCATCTTCACGTCCATTGCCCAATTGAAAAGTGAGTTGACCCTCAAGTCCCAGCTCGTTCAGAGCGTGAGCCAATAATTGTCCTACTTTGGGTTCATTTTTAGTGGCAACCGCCGACATTTTTTCAATCCAATCGTCGGTTACGCCTGTCACCGCTTTATCCAACAACCGTTTTTCAACCAGAGCCAACGCTAAATCCAAGCCTTTTTTCAATTGCAAGGGATGAAAACCTGCTGCGACACTCCGCACGCTTTCATGAGCCAATTTTTGTGCCAATACAATAGCCGTGGTTGTACCGTCACCGACTTGTCGAGACACTGCACCTGCGACATCACGCAACATTCGCGCCCCCAAATCAGCGATTCGATCATCAAAATTAATTGATCTGGCAACCGTTACGCCATCGCGGGTAAACACAGGCATAATGCCATCGGTACGATGCTGAATCATCACCGCTGGCCCCGCACTGCCCATCGTCACAATAGCCGCGCGTGCCACACTGTCAATACCGTGTATCATTCTCGAAAGGGCTTCGGGATTATAAATAATTTGTTTGCTCATGGTTTTCTGTCTATGCCTTTAATTTAGAATTCAATTTCATTAATGTATGGCCTACTCTCACTCGCGTATCATGGGCACGAGAACTATGCGCCCACACGCGAATCAGTGTTCTGTCCCAGTAATCCAGTGTTATTCTGAAAAATCGCTCTTCTTCTTCAGATAACGCTTGTTGCCAGAACTCTTTTAATTCCTCAACACGCACCGCTCCCAATTTTTCAGAGATTTCTCGCTCTTCAATAACTAACTTTCTAATCGTTTCATCCAGTTGTATGACCATGTCATGGAGAAACTCTTCGTCTTCGGGCTTCACTGACTACGATCCGCTAGGTAGAAACTTTTCCAAATACACGCGTTCTTTTGGAATGCCTAGCTCTTCACAAACGGCGAATGTCGCATCCACCATACCCGGAGGGCCGCATAAATAAATATCAGGTTTTGCCCCGGTTTCAGTCAAGTCGCGGCGTAAAATATCCACCACACTGCCTTTTTCGCAATGCCATTCATCGGTGCATTTCCATACGCAGTTTCTTAATTCCAACGTTGGCATTTCTTTAGCAAGTTGTTCCAGCTCATCCAAGAAAAATATTTCTTCTTCCGTGTTTACGCCAAAATAAATAACGCATTTTTGTGGCTCACTCCATTCGTGCATGTGTCTGACCATCGACAAAATCGGGGCTAGTCCTGTGCCGCCTGCTACGAAATAACGCGGTGTAAAGCCATTTTCTTTTAAGCCGAAAATACCTGACGCACCTTTAACGTTTATTTTTTGTCCAAGGTGAGCGTCGTTTTTCAAATAGGTTGAAAATTTACCGCCATCAACAATGCGAATTAAAAATTCTAAATCACCTTTTTTATTCGCTATATTGGCAGGAGAATAAGACCGCGTTGTGGTCGTGTTAGGAATTTCTAAATCAAAAAATTGTCCAGATTCAAATTTGACTTGTTTGTCATCGCCTGTGCGTTTTAACAGCAAGCGCATGACGTTGCTGGATATTTTCGAGACTTCAATGACTTCCGCCTCAAAAGACAAACCCTCCGGCGAAAAAGAGACACGCTCATAAACGTAAGGTACTTCGACTTCAATGTCGGTGCTGGGATAACAACGGCATAATAAAACTTCCCCCGCTTCCTCTTCTTCATAAGGCAAAGCTTGGGAACTCACTTTCCCTAAAACATAATCGCCTTCCGTGCAGAGTCCTTTACAAGTGGCGCAACCGCCTTCACGACAGGAGGACATTAAATAAATATCTTGCCGTACCGCCGCAGTGATAACGTCTTCATCCGAACGGCATTCAAATGAAACTGACTCGTTATCTTGGGTAATAATTGTGACTTGGTGTGTACTTGCCATTAACTATAACTCCTGTTTTACCGTGTAATTTTTGCTACTCATGTTGAAAAATGCCATCACATGATCTACCGCACGCCTGGATGCGTCTAACGTCAATGAACAACCCTCTTGAACCAGCTTATTGTCTCGATAAATAGTCCACCGCCACATAAATTCCAAATCTTCTGTGTAGGCGGTATAAGACTCTGAATCATAGAGCTTGGTCAGCTCGGAATTCTCATCCTGTATATCGTGATTTTGCGAAGGCGACGCTACATTTAATGCTTCTAACATGGCTTAGTGTGTTTATTTATAAATAGAGAATGTGTAAGTTGGGCTGGCGATAGCCAACCCAACAAAACCCAGTGTCAGTTTTATGCCGGGTTACCAAAAAGCGGCAAAAAAAACCTCAACTTACTGTAAGGTAATGACTTTTACACCGCGAACCTTACGCAATTCCTCTAAAGGCAAGGCGTAATAATCCGTGTTTCTCAGTTCCATTAACTTAGTACCTAACAGACGGTCAGTGTCCATAAAGACATTGACCGGCATAACAGGTGGCTTGCACGCCAGTCTAAAATCAATATGGATTCTTTCCGCTTTGTACATATCAGTACACGCATCCATTTCAGCAACCGCTTTATTAGCCACTTCTTGAGCATTCGCGCCACAAGTACAGTTGTTCATAAACTGAGTATCATTAAACTCGGCGCGTTTCAACAGCGCGACTTTTTCTTCGATCTTGCACTCAATCCATTGACCATCAAGCTCTAAAGACCAGTCAGTTTTAAAAGGATTTAAGTGTTTAGCACGAAAATCTTTTAACAACGTGTGACCTGCTGCCAATGTCGTTAAACCAGCGATTTTTTTAACCCACACATCACGGTTAGGGTTATCATGAATGTTAGCCATTGTTATCTCCTTATGCTCTTGCAACGTCTTGCAGTTTGACATCAAGACCCATCAATTCTGACGTGATAGTGAAGGTTTCATCCAGTGTATAAGCGCGACCGATGGTAGAAGAAACATCCACCAACAAATCATAAACACTGTAACTTTTACCTAACAACTCAGAGACTTCACGGCAATCAATTTCAATTTTGCCATTCGCTTTCAGCCACCAAAAACCAGCGCGATCTTCTACGACTAAGGTTGGATTTTGGTCTTTATGAGAACCCAACAGAATCTCTTCAACCACGGTGTTGAGTTCATCTGATTTTTTTAATACTAAAACCAATGTATCACTTTCATGAACAACTTGATTTTTTTCAGCGAAGTATTCATCAGCAAAGGCTTTGCCTGTTTTTTGCATGATACCCGCGTTGTAGGCATTTGAACTTGTAGACATAATAATTCCTTATTTAAGACCAGATAACACGGTTTTAATCAACGCCGCAGTGTCGACTTTGTAGCCGATAGGATCAGCGTAATCACGTTGCCAATCATCAAATACACGACCTAAGGCGGCTTCGATGGCGGCTTTATCAGATACGCCCGCGATAGTTGGGATTTTAGAGAAAATACCCATAAAATCTTTCAGCGCGTTGACAGTTCTTGGCAACCATTTGTCGCTCCACATATTCATCAAACTGACGTTGTAGTCACCAAAGTTTTCATCCACAGCCAAACAGGTGTGGAACATATCTTTAGTGACACCTTTGGTTTGTGAATGATATAACTGCATTTGATTGATAAAGAACGGTGTTAAGTTATCGCCGTAGTAAGACGACAATCTCAAGAAGAATTCTCTACGCACAAATTGACCGAACAAAGGATCGTAAATCATGTGGCCTGCGAACAGAATTTCGTTCCAGTCATAAGTGCCTTGCCAAATTTCTTCAACCGTTTCTCTGGCACCTTTATAGATTGAACCTTGAGTCCACTCATTTTTAGGCACATCCGTTGATTCGTCAAAGCCAGGGACTAATTTAGCCAAAAAGGTTCTTTCTGCTTGAATCATTTGCGCGTTATCAACTTTATCCAAGCCGATCATCGCAATACTCATACGCAATGTGTCACCCAGACAATCACGCGTCGCAGACGAGTGTGAGTTGAATAAGCCATATTCACTGAAACCGAACGCACCGAGGTAATCGCCTAATACTTCATCACGCCAGACTGGATCAATAGAACGAACATGACCATCAGCCGAATAGGCTTTCAAGAAACGGTCGGTATAACGCCATTCTTCGGCTTTGTCTTTCACATACAGTGCGTGCCAACGGAAAGCTGGGTCACGATGTCTGTGCCAGTCTGAACTGTGCATTTCAGTCGATTCATTACTCCATGATGGACGACCGCCATGGAATTTTTGCGTCCAATCCCCCCAATCCAAACCACCGGGAATCCAATCAGGTGTGGGTTGTGTATAGCAACACAAAGTTTCGTATTCATTAATCCGCTTACCGCGCGGAGTCATGAAATAATTCATCTTGCGTTGTGTTTCTAAGGGCTTATCAGGAATGGCAGCTAAAATTACTTTAGAAATTTCTGGATCAGTTAAGCCGCGTCTACCACCACTTACTACAATTGACATAATTAACTCCTTTACAATTAGTGTGGGGCGTTGTTAATTCGGTCTGCAACCAAATTAACAATGCCTTGTTTCAAAGCATGGTTACAGTGATTTCAAAGGATCAGCGAATACACAACCGATTTTCTTGATGTCATCTAAAGTCCATAATTTGCCGTCTTTGCTGGTGTGTGGCTGTGCAATCAATGTCTTGCCATCACTACGCACGCCATGTCCTTCTGCAATCACTTCTGATAACTCACGACCTTCGTATTGTTCAAAAATATTTTGGCACTCATAACGTTCCGGCTCAGACAACCACATGCGCTCGCCCCATTGGTCACTGAATGAATGTTTTTTGCCGTTAAATTCAAGAACACGTAAGGTGCTGGCGCCTTTGCTGTAGCTAGGGCAGAAAGGTACTTGTGATACGCGGTCAATATAAATCGGGTGATTGTTTTCAATGAACCATTGCAGAGGTAAGAATCCGCTATTGGGATCTTCACAGCCACGCGCACGCCATTCTTCATAGACTTTGCCGTACATGTCGTACCAGCCTGGGTAGTTGGCTTCATACCATTCCGCTTCTTCAGCAGTCGGCAGCGTTAAACGGAAAAATCCAGTTGGCCATAACGCATAAGCAATCAAGAATAAATCGTGGTGCGCCCAGTACGCGTCTTTTTTCGCATCGCGTAAGCTTGCTGGTGATTCAACACCATATTTGCCTAAACGACCAATCCAGATACCGCCCCAATCTTCGTATACCCAACGGTTCCAGGTTTTTACCCATGGCTCAACTTTAAAATGTGAACCATATTCAAACATCATGCCTAATACAGGCGTGAAGTATTTTTGTTGCGTCCAGAAGGCATTGTTTAAATCGGTGTTTAAATATTTTGAAGCCGCTTCATCATTGGCAATAGACACCACAGTTTGATAACCGTTAGCCATGTGGCGCAATTCATCGGTTTCAATAGACAGGAACACAGTCGGTGTCATTTCATCGCCGTTAGCAGAAGCCCATTCAGTCACTGCAACGATTAACGGATTCGTGAAACAGGCTTCACCAACCAACTGTAAGTTAATTGAACACTCAACCGCATCACCTGAGATGAAACCATCTGAGAATACCCGTTTCATGCCTTTCCATAATGGCCCAATAGCACGAGTACGACGCGCATCATTATGGCCTGCCGCGTCTTGACCTTGTTTAGCGAAGTAATAATTGATGTAACCGCATTGGTTAGTGTGACGAATTTCATCTAACACTTGCCCCAAATAACCATTTTTTTGCTCAGGTGCAGTGGCAGAATCCCACAACATACCTGTTGCAGCAATCGCATTATATTCACCGACTTCCAGAAAGTTAGAAATCACTTTCATGGACTCATTCCATTTTGGATGTACACGATTAGCGGCATCAACGCGCGTCAACACATCCTGTAAGCTACCGAACTGACGTTCGTCTTTCACTGACTCCATACGCGCATATTCTTTAGCGATTAGCTTGAACTGCTCTTTGGTATCATTCGCCATGTGGTACTTAGTCGAATATTTAGTGCGGTTTTTATCAAAATCCCAAGTAAAGCTTTGTAACCAGCGGTGAACTTCTTGTGCACCTACGCTGACTGGCGCACGATTAACTGCCAGCGCATCAGTTGCTGCTTTTGTTGCTGCACTTATAGCCATGAAGACTACTCCTCTATGTTTTTGTTTTAGATACTAAGTTGAGTAAGGCCATCGTTACGATGCAATCCAAAGAAATTTGACACGTCTTAATGTGGGTTTCCAGACTGAACGATGACCTGAAACAACTAAAGCAAACATCAGGCCAAATTTCTATTTAATACAAAATAATAATAAAAACAAAGAGATGTATTTAATTTTTGGTAACAAAGGGAGGCCGGGGAACTGTCCAATTACTGGACACTGTCCAATAAGTAAACGTACAGTTATGCAATGACATGCTTAAGCGGAATCGATCGAAGACTGGTTAAGATGCTAAATAATCTGCCTGTGACAACCTGTCGCGCGACAATATGCCATATTTACCTATGGAGGCAGAGAGGGCTAACATTGCCCCACTCTTGTTTATTACTACCTCCTAAAGGGTTTTAGAGTCTTTCATGCGGTCAATTTGACCGCATTTTTTTTGTCTGCCGTTATGACTACTCATAACAGGACACTATCTTAGGCAGTTGATAGCGGCTAATCGACTTCAAGGTATTTTTGAGATACTTTGTCGCGCGGCAATATGCCGCATGTTTAATATCCCTCGTTCAAGCTAGAATCCAGTGTCATTATTTAGCGTTTTTGTACAGACTCATTAAGGAATATGTTCATGTTTAATGACCCGAATTTTTTTACTATTCGCCAACTTGATTTGGAAAACAAGCTTATTTTGCCGACAACAAAACTATATGACCAAGTGAGTTTTCAGCTTAATACCTTGTATCAGGATATTCGTAGCGTATTGATTGACGCTCATTACCTTATGTCGGTCACTGCCAAACAACTTTACGAGCATCCGGTTGCAACAATGACCACTTGGTATGAGCAGGCAGCTTATACCGGCACAGCTCTTTATGCCCAAGCTCAGGCGGTTATGACACCGGTTTATCAGCACTGGCAAGCTCAGGTGACTACGGGCAAGGAACAAACAACCCAGTTTCTACAGGCTTTTTGGGCTAATCCGGAACAGGTGGCTCTGGCGAGTTTTGAGCCGGTGACCCGTTATGTGACAGCAGTTACCGAACAGTCTGAGCGGTATTGGCAGTTATTTATAGACAGTCCTGAACAGTTTATGGTGATGGCGCTCGCGCCGATAACGGATTATCTGGAATCACTTACCAACGATGCGGAAGCGGTGTTAATTAGCAGCTATTATGTGCTGGCAGATTTATTCGGTTTGTTGATAGCGCAGCCTTTAACAACTGTACAGGCTTTATATCACAATACTCTGGCGGCCTTGCTTGATGTCTATTTCGATGTTATTTCGTCTTTATTAGTCATGGTGTGAAATACAGGTGCGGCCGTACGGCGTATTAATGTTGTACGGCCAAGAAGGCGGATTCAACTCATAAGTGCAATCGATAATCATCGGATTTGAACGGGAGTGCCGCGTTTTGCGCTGTGACCAGCCGAGTGGTGGCTGATATTATCAGTGGGCTACAAAAAAGATAACAACGCTCTAACGTGCTTAAGCAGGCTTTTATTGGGCTCCTTAAAGTTAATGCCCACGATATTTTTGGCAAGATCCTTCAAATCATGGGCAATTTTTGAATTAGCCGCCGATTCGCAGAGCGGAACGCCCAAATTCGATGCGCTGGCGACACGTTCAAAATCATTGGTAATCTTATAAACCTTGTCATGATTCACCATATTTTTTAAATCCTCTATCCGCAAACTGTTTTTTGGATCATAGCGATTCAGCACAATCGATATTCTCTCCAGAGGAATATCCAGGTCTTTATTTAATATCTGAATCAAGCGCCGACCATCCCTAAACTGCGCCAGGCTTTGTTGAATAACCAAGGTAATATGATCAGCCTGCTCCATAATGGTACTGGATACCGGATCGATTAACCGGGGCAAATCAATCACGATCTGACTGTAATTCATTTTCAGTAATTCCAATAGCCTTTTTAAATGAGTTATATTAATTTCTCCCGGCAATAAAATATCCGATGGAGACGGTAATAGCAGGCTCAAATTATCATTATATTTTGACATATATGCCTCTGATGAAATCGAATCCAAATCGTCTATTGCATGCAGTGCTTCGGTAATCGTATATTTTGGGGTTTTATCAAAATTAAGCCCAATTGAACCGAATTGCAAATCAAGGTCAACCAGCGCCACTTTTGAATCGCTATGCTTTGATAAAACATACGCCATATTACTGGCAATAAAACTGGCGCCGCTGCCGCCTTTAGCATTAATCACCGCCGTTAAACGTCTGGCATGGTTATTGTTATAATTATGGGTAATATTTTTTTTGATTTTACAAAACACACCGTCCAGTTTGTTTTCATAATCCTGAGTATCAATAAAATCTTTAACCCCGGCGCGGATGGCCTGACTTAATAAATCAACATTGCTCTGATCGCCAATAATTATAATGGCGGCTTTATTACCATCAATATCATTCAGCGTCTGCAATTCTTTTAAGCCATTCGCCGTTAAATTGATAATGGCTATACTGTGTTCATCTTGCGTATAGTGATTAATGGCCTCTGTTATTGATGGCGTGCAGATGATTTTACTTTTAATATCACCCGAATAAGAAAGAATAGCCTGCTGTTTTTTAAGCGCCAGCTCATCAGCGCCGATGAGTATCAAATTTATTTTATTTTCTGTCATGTTATTCATCTGTTACCTCGTTGCCATGCGCTATATTTATCGTTAATACATAAATTATTTCAATAGGTGTTTCCAGAATAATTGACCAACTTTGGGGGCATATATACACCATAATTAGGCCCTATACCGCCGCCAGATATTTTGCAGTTTGAGTCGCTCGGCATGGTCATTTCTGCTTTAACATATTTGTCAGACCCTGTTTTATTTACTTCAAGAAGGCGGATACAAGCAAAGGCTGTAATGGGCGTTTGGGCATGAGTATCAAGACGATCACATGTTGGCGAGTTAAAACATACAACAGGTATTACCACATATTCACAACTATTAACTGTTGCGGCCATACAGTCACTGATTTTGTCATAAATCGAGGCTTGTACTCCTGATTGTATCCAGGTATTGTCTCCCATACCCAGTATAACGGGATTGGAACTCTGTTGCGCTCCAGTAGAGTAATCAATAAGATCCCTGATCTTAGGTACGTTCTGGGTGTCCAAGTCGAATGATGTCCATTGCCCTCCTTGGCATAACCCTGATTGATTGGCTGCTCCAATTTTTATTTCATAAAAATGACCGGTTATTGGATCTATTTTTGGTCCATTTGGACTGGTCGTCGAATCCCAATATTTATCGTACATACATTGTGTTATCGCGACAGGGAACAAGTCTTTTGTATAGCCAGGTGATGCGACCACAGCAACAGCCGTCGCGCTCGCATCAAGCGTATTTATACCCATAATGCCTGCAAAGAAAGTAGCAATACCTCCCCCGTTTTGACCGTTTGATTTGCTGATTGTCACCTTCACCGTTGGTAGGTTGTCAATTCCGGGTATGATTGAAGTCGATTGCAGGCCCGTCGGATTGCCAGTAATATTCCAATAACCATAGTTTACCTGCCCATTAGTGAGAGTAGTATTAGTTGCCTTATTCAATTGAATGGCTGCGGTTGTATTTGACTCCGCGCATGACCAGTTGGGAAAAGTTACATTTGACTGCGCGCATGATACGCTGCTTGTTTTGTAAAGATCACCGTATAGGTAATTCGCTCCAGCCAAGGCTGCACTATCGGCGGCGTTTTGAAGTTCGTTGCGCACTACAAAAAGATAACCCACATCAATAGCCAATGCGGTGAAACTAAAAATTATTGTTAATAACAAAGTAACAAAAATAATAACAGTGCCGCGCTGCCTGTGTATAGAATTTATTCCTACAATATTATTGTGTTTGTATTTTATAGCTCTGAATTTGTTCCAATTATATTGAATATACATTTTTAGCCCCTTAAATTATGACTATTCATGATTCATAACGGTCGTAGCCGATAGGATAATTTGATTGTCTGTAAACGATCCGTTCATATAGGCATTAAACAAGTTACCAAAAACAAAAAAAGTATAAGGGTAGGTAATACCCACTGTAAGCGGAGTACCGGAAATCGTGGCGACAGAAAGAGGAGTCGCAGGTAATACATTAATATCGGCGGAGCTTAACTTAACGCTAGAAGACGAAATTAAATAGTTGCCGGCATAATCAACAGCCACTTGTTTAATTGCTGAATTTGATAATTTTGGGCTCTTGAATGCAATTCCAGACCTTGCAGCTTCCCGGCTGGCGTTAGTTATTACCGCCTTGTCATAAAGCAGAATACCAAACTCCATAATTCCAAAAAATATAATCAGAAGGAACGGCAATATCATTGCAAATTCGACTGTCGAGGTACCCTTTTGCGTGCATTTTAATTTCATTAGTGAATCTCCTATCTATGAGATAGCAAATAGTTTGTTCTCTTGGGTTGTGGGAGCGGCCACCCGGCCGCGAATGATGGCATTCACTGTTCGCGGCCTAGTGGCCGCTCCCACAAATCGCTCCCACAAGCTAGCTACTGCCCAACGATTCCCGGATCAAAAATAACCCCTTCTTTACCCTGCTCAATCTTTTCCGATGAGCCTTCGCGATAGGCCCTGATCACGGTTTCGGCCTTTCTGCCATCCAGCGTCAGAATAGCTTTGTCGTCTTGGCCGTGCTCTGGATACAAGGTCTGCTGTTTAACCATGTTCCTGACCGCATTACCAAAATTTTGCTCGACGACGACCGGGTGCGAATTCCACTCGGTGCAACCTGTCATCAGCGTTAACAACAATAACCCTGCTTTATTTAACGTTTGCATTATTGACCTCCATTCTTAATTGCTGACCGTATTCGCCATCAAGACCGCCTGTGTTCGCGACCGCATTGATCTCATGTGTTGACCCACTGTTTCTGACCTTTCTCGATTCGGTTCTGCCCAAGACATAAAAATCGACGTCATCCGGTGGCACAAAGCTATCCGTGGGCATTTGCGCATTCTGGGCCAACACCGGTTTAGCCAGCCGGGGCGTGACAAAAATCACCAGTTCGGTTTGTTGATTCAAGAATTTTGAACTGCGAAATAACGCGCCCAAGCCGGGTATGTCGCCCAGTCCCGGAAACTTGTTGATGTTCTCGCGCAGTTTGTCGCTGATTAAACCGGCAATGCTCATAGTTTGCCCATCCGCGAGTTCCAGTGTGCTGCTGGCTTCGCGCTTGGTTAATGACGGTATGGAAAACTGGCTGTTGGTATCGCCGGCCTGGGCGATAATCGCCGCATCTTCCGACAGTTCGCTGACACTGACATTCATGTTTAGGTTAATGCGCCCGGAATCGAGCACCACCGGAACAAATTTTAAGCCGATGCCGAATTCTTTAAATTCAATGGTTACCGTTCCGTTGCCGCCCCCGCTTTGCGGTACTGGAATCGGAAATTCGCCGCCTGAAATAAAGGTCGCCGCTTGCCCTGACAACGTGGTTAGCGTCGGTTGCGCGAGGATTTTTGCCAATTGCTGATCGTTGGCGGCATCAATGGTCAGGTTAAACAGAAACTCACCGCTGACCGCTTGTAAAAACACCGAACTCGCACTAAAACTGTGTGGCGTCAGTAAGCCGCCCATACCTAATGGATTAATGCTGCCGCCGCCATTAATAGCACCGATGGAAAAGCTATCCGATACTTGCAAGGCGCTGAATTTAATGTTCAGCCCCTTGATCAGCTTCCGGTCTATTTCGGCTATTTTTACATCCAGCATCACCTGCTGGGCGCCGCCGACATTGATTAGATTGATTACTCTGGGTGCATTGGCTCTGTTTGAACCTGAATTGGCGGTACCGGTTGACGCGCCGGATGTTTGCCCGGCGCCTTGAGTGCCTTGACCACCTGCAGCGCCACCACCCATACCTCCACGTTGCAGCGGCAAATAACTTTGTGCCAAATCAAGCGCCGCCTGCATGTTAGCCAAGGTGCTCACTTCACCGCTTAACACGATGTTCCGTTGCGATGAGCGGGCGGCTATTTTTTCATGCGGCAACAACTGATATAACTGGGCTTTCAGTGAATCCAGATCATGCGTCACCTCAATATCCAGGGCTTGTATAATTTTCCCATGAGGTCCCCACAAGTATAAATTCGTGGTGCCGAGTGATTTGCCCCGGATTAATAATTGATTCGGCGGCATAAAACTGGCTTCGGCGGCTTCCTCATCGATAGCAAAATCGGCAACGACCGGATTGCCTTGCGATATTTCCGCTATATTTTTATCCAGCGTAATCAGCCGCGATTTATTTAACGAAACCTGCACCTTGTCGGAGCGAATGCCCGCGCTGGTGATCGCGGCAAGGGCGTGATGACCGGAAAATAATGCGGCGATTGCAAAAATGCAGGATAACTTTTTCTTAGTATTATTAGTCATGGCTGGCTTCCGGTGTTGATAGATAGGTAAGCATATTTCTTTTAACCTTTACGCCGGAGTCCAATAGCTTTAGTTATTGGCGGTAAAAACAGCTAAAGCTGTTTGACTCCTGCAACGTTGTTAAAAAAACTTTTGAATAACTACTTAATGTTGTATTTAATTCGGCTGCCAAGTTAATGAGCAACCGCTAATTCTCGCGTCTTATTGCCATGGAATGATCTTTAGCGAGCGTTTTTTAGGCTGTCTTTTGACCATCGGCTTTGGCGGCTGCGGCAGCGCTGCCGCCACTTCAAGCGGCGCGCTATCCACCGTGTCATCGAGCGGATTTCTTAAACTCAGCTGTATCGTGCCTTCCTGCATGGCCTGAACCATGATCTCAGCCTGTTCCGGCTTTAATTCCAGGGTGACCGCCCGGACAATCGCAGGCTTTTCTTTTTCCTGCGACGCCTCCTGATCCACAGCCAATACTTTGATGTTCTGCAGCAGCGTTCGGGTGTTCGCCTCATTGGCGCTGCGGTCTTTTTTCGTTGCCAGAATATCGACCTTGTTACCGGGTAAAATAAACCCCGATACCCCAACCACATCATCAACGCGCACCGAAACGGCGCGATAGTCCTTGGCAATCAGCGCCGACAGCGTACTGCCGCCCAAATACTCGGAAATTCTTTTTTCGGTAATGATTTCATCGGGATAAAACTTATTCATCGCAACCTTGTTGACCACTTGCGCTTTTGAGGAATAAGCCCCTTTCGGCGCGGCATTGCCCGGCCAGGCCACGACTTTCACCTGCGATTCCTCCAGCTTGACGCCGAAAGGTATTTCAACCGCCGCTACCACCACCGACATTGCCTGATCGGGCACTGTCTTGCCCAGCACCCAACGGTTGGCCATCCAGGCCGCAGAAAATGCCAGCATCAAGGCAATACTCAGCATGATAATAAAACGCTTGTTCATCTCTCCCCCTTTCCTATATGTCGATAAAATAGGTGTTCCACGCCAGCCTGATATGAGCCTGGCTCAGATACCCCTTATTATTTTGGAACGCCGACATATCCAGCCCTATGCCGATTAAATCGCGGGGCTGGCACGGCAAAAAGGGCCGCCGGGTCTGTTGGTACAATTCGAAAAGGCATTCCAGTACACCGTCTTCCGTGGTGACCCCGCGCTCCTTGCAAACGTCATCCCAGATTCGGCTAAATTGTTGCTTAGTAATTTCGGTAAAGTGTATTTTGTAGCCCAGGCGCCGTAGAAACGCCTCATCAGCCAATTCCAGCGGATGCAAATTAGTTGAAAACACCAGCACGGTATCGAACGGCACCGGAAAATGCTGGCCGGTACCGACGGTGAGATAATCCTGATGCTCTTCCATCGGCACAATCCAGCGGTTTAGTAATTCAACCGGCGGCATCCGCTGCCGTCCCATGTCGTCAACAATATAAATACCGTTATTGGCCTTTAACTGTATTGGCGCCTGATTGAGCCGGGTGACCGGGTCATAGCGCAATTCGAGCCTGTCCATGGTCAATTCTCCGCCGCTAATCGCCACCGGGCGCTCGCATAAAACCAGGCGCTGATCGGTGCGCGTGTCAAAGTGATAGCCTGCTTTCTCGCTGACCTGATAAACCGGTTTATGAATCAACGGATCGAAAAACTGTATCACCTCGCGACCCACCGCAATTGAGTAGGGCAAATAAACCGGCCCGCCCAGACAGCGCGCCAAATGCTTGCAGATAAAGGTCTTGCCGGTACCGGCCGCGCCATAGACCATGATTGCGCGGCCGGAATGCAAAGCCGGGCCCAGTTGGTCGTACAGATGGTCTTCAATGACCACATCGGCAAAAGTCTCTACCAATTGTTCTCTACTGACCGTGCAATCAAACACCGATTGCGCTTCAACCAATTGCCGGTAATGATCGATGGTAATCGGTGCGCGGCCAATATAACCGCTGCGTAAATAGGCGTTTTTCGCTTCGGCCTGGCCCAGGCCGGTTAACTGATAGCGGAGACCTGCGCTATTGTCGTTGGCGCCAAGCACCTCAATCCGGGCGTCCTTGCGCAAGGTCAGCAGCATTTCTTCCATGATATTGCCGGTTAAAGCCATGCGCTCGGCTAATTGCTGCAAATCGAGCACGCCGCCGTCATAAAAATGCTTCAGCGTTAAATCGAGCAATAACTCCGCATCAAGGGCGCTTTCGTTTAGCGTGCGCGGTTGTTTAATCAGCTCTGTTAAAGGCATAGATTCACCCCAAATGCGGTGCTGCAAAGCGTCGGATAGAGAACATAACAGGTCGCCAAAGTAATGGCCGGAGCCAGCGCTATCCGTTGCCCCGCCGCTTCCGAACTGTCCGGTTTTTGGTAGGCGAATACCCCGGAAAATAAACCATAAAGCATTATTTTATAGCGCCGTAACAGCTTCATGAGATCGCCTTTAATGATGATAAATAACACCGCAAAAACCAACAGCAGCAGATAACTGTAAACAACCACATCGACTATTGGCATAGCACCGACCACACTGCCAATAGCCGCCATCAACTTGACATCGCCCGCGCCCATACTGCCGAACAGATAACCGGGCAGCATCAGCGAAAAACCTACCGCAAGCCCTGCGCCGCTATCAGTCAAACTCAGTCCATTGATGGCAAAACCGTTCCCGATAAATCCCGATACCAATAAGGCTAATGAAAGCCAGTTAGGTATTTTTTTTATGCGGACATCGTAAATGGCGGCCAGCAATAAACAGAGGATTAATAAGGTATGGAGTATTGGCATGAGTTTTATAAATTTTTATATTATTAAATAGGTGGCATAGGTAGCTATTTTCAGTTGCCGATAAATTCGGCGTTATTATCAACATTAAATTTTATAAAAAGCATTCGCTAAGTTTTAGATGCTTATAATTAATAAAAATAGCCCTCCTTCTCTCGATAAAGTTAAGCGGAGGAGAGCTTATTTCTATTTAATCAGCAGATTATGGAGTTGGTACGGCACCAACTGTAGTAGATAAAGTATTCATGGCGGTAGTAAGACCTGTTCGCAGTGTGCCTGCATAAACGGCACCAATAACAACCGCCAAGGCGGCAGCAACCATCACCCATTCCACCGTTTCAGCCCCTTGTTCATCGGCTAAAAATACTTTTATTTTATTGATTATATTATTCATGATGTATTCCTCAATGCAAAATTAAAAAAAATTTTGACAGGGTTAGTTTCCAATCAAAAAACACTTTATTAAAGATCCATCTTTTAAAAATACTCCGATATTTTATTAAAGTTCCTTTTTATAAAACTCCATACAGCACAACAACAATTGATGGCATTTTATTAATTGTTTTATGACATCTTCGGCTTCAATAAATACTTATCAAATAAAGAAGTTGTCATTATTCTAGGAAGAAAGGCGATAAAAAAATATTAGTATGAACACCTACAACTTAGGTAAGCGGCAGGTTTTGAATGTAATAACGCGGCAACGTTAATAGAAAAAAGACTACTCTGGCTGTTAAAGCTTTGAATCTGAATAAGATTTACAGAAGACCGGACGGCGCACCTGCAAGTTTAACTTTAAATGATGCTATACTCCGCCAAACTTGAACTGAGTAGATGGAGCATAATTTTATGAGCGCTGTTGCCTTACATTTGTACGAAAAACTTAATGAAGCGCCGGATGATAAAGCGCGTTCAAAAGCAATTGTCGAAGCTTTCAGCGAATTGGAGGAGCGTTATCCCAACCTTAGGGAGGTGGTTACACGGCATAATTTGAGCGAAACCGAATTGCGCCTGCAAAAAGAAATAGAGCAAACACGGCTTGAAATCAAAACAGTCGAGGCAAATTTGCAAAAGGAAATTGACAAGACGCGTATTGAAATCAAAACAGTCGAAGCAAATTTGCAGCTTGAGATCAAAACAGTCGAAGCAAATTTGCAAAAAGAAATTGAAAAGACGCGGATTGAGATCAAAACAGTCGAAGCAAATTTGCAAAAAGAAATCGAAAAGACGCGGATTGAGATCAAAACGGTCGAAGCAAATTTGCAAAAAGAAATCGAAAAGACGCGGCTTGAAATCAAACAAATTGAGGTTAGTTTTTCTAAAACTGTCCACCAACAAACGCTGTGGGTGATAGGTTCGGTGGGCACGATTGTCATGGGAGTTCGTCTGCTAGATTGGTTTTTGGCGCATTTAGCCGGATAGGTTTTCAAAAGGTTTTATTAGAATGAATATGGCACGTTGCTAATAGCCGGGCTGCAAGCAGTTGTTCAATTTATTTCGTGCTCGTTTCCTTAGCGATGTGTTTCCAGAACCACCTGCATTTTTTGCACAAAGTGCTGGGCGTTATTTCCCCTACAGATTTTTTCAACTCCAAAACGATAGTTAATACAGTATGACCTCTTCAAACAGCCGGTATTGGGATTTTTCTGCGCCGGTTGCCGGTGTGTTATTTACCCAGTCCTTTGCCCCCTTTGATTATGCTTATTTGGCATTATTGGCGCTGGTGTTTTTGTTCGCCAGTTGGCAGGCTGTTTCGGCTAAACGCGCGGCCTTGCGCGGTTATCTGTTCGGCTTGGGTGCGTTCGGTTTCGGCGTGTCCTGGGTCTGCATCAGTATGTACCATTTTGGCGGTGCCAGTGTGTTGGCGGCGGTCACCTTGACGGCTTTGTTCGTTGCTTTTTGGGCTCTGTTTCCGGCTTTGGCCGGTTATTTGTCGATAACGCTGCAAGGCACAGCGGGCATCGTTATCGTGCCGGGTATTTGGCTACTGATTGAATATGTTCGCGGTTATTGGGTGCTTAACGGCTTTCCCTGGCTGCACAGCGGCTATTCCCAACTGGAAACGCCGCTGGCGGGCTATATTCCGATAGTCGGCGTTTACGGCACTGGTTTTATCTTGGCTCTGACTGCGTCAATGCTGGTTGCCGGCATTAAGACCGACAAAAAACCTTGGCGGGTTCTCGCGCTGACTCTGTTATGGGGCGTGGGCGCTGTTTTGCGGACTGTTGATTGGACGCATGAAATCGGCGCGCCAATTCGGGTGGCGATGATTCAGGGCAACGTAGCGCAGGATCAAAAATGGCGGCCGGAAAATAAAATTAATACCTTATTAAGCTATCAGAAAATGACTAAAGCGCAGTGGTCTGCCGATGTCATTATTTGGCCGGAAACGGCGATTCCGGCTTATCTCGATCAGGTTAAAGACAGTTTTTTACAGCCTTTAGCTGATGAAGCCCGTCAGCATCATACCGATTTAATTATCAGTGTCCCGGTACAGGAACAAGCGCCGACAAAAAATTTTAACGCGGTCATTACCTTGGGCAAAACAGAGGGCATGTACCGCAAAATGCATTTGCTGCCGTTTGGGGAATACCTACCGATGCAACCGCTCTCCGGTTTCGTGCTGGACCGGGTCAACATAAAACTGGGCAATTTCACGCCAGGGGCTAATGACCAGCCGCTGCTGAAAGCGGGCGGTTATCCGTTTATCACCTTGATCTGCTATGAAGATGTGTTCGGCGATTTAAGCATTCGCGGTTTGCCGGAAGCCGCTTTTTTGGTCAATGTGACCAACGACGGCTGGTTTGGCGATTCGATAGAACCGCATCAGCATTTGCAAATGGCACGAATGCGGGCGATGGAAACCGGGCGCTTTTTATTGCGCTCGACCAATACCGGCGTGACCGCGATTGTTTCGCCCCAGGGTGACATCGTCCGGCAGGCGCCGCTGTTCCAGACAACCACGCTAAACGGAACTATAACGCCAATGGGCGGCATGACGCCTTATGCATATTGGGGTGATCATCCGGTGATCGCTGCCATCGTTGTTTTGTTGTTAGCGTTGGGCGGGTATCGCCGTTATCTGAATTTGTCTACACAGCAAGACAAATAAGATTTCCTTTTGTAATAAATCTAAAGTTGATAAAATCACTGGGTTTTTATTAATTGAGTGAATCATTATGAGCGTTACAGAAAGAATTAAAGAGCAACTTGAAAATAACCCTGCCATTTTATACATGAAAGGGACTCCAGATTTTCCTCAATGCGGCTTTTCCGGCCAGACAGTGCAAGTCTTGGCGGCCTGCCATGCCAAATATCAGTATGTTAATATTTTTGAAGACCCTGAATTGCGCGAGGCGCTTAAAGAACATTCAAACTGGCCGACTTATCCCCAGCTGTATATCGGCGGCGAGTTGGTCGGTGGCTGCGATATTGTGACCGATTTGTATCAAAAAGGTGAATTGGCGAAGATGCTGACTGAAGTGGGCGCTGTAGAATAAAGATTAATCGCGACGTAGGCGTCGCTCCCACGTAGGAGCGACGCCTACGTCGCGATGGACAGTTTTACAGTTCCGCTTATTTTTCAAACAACGCCATCGATTCCACATGCCCGGTTTGCGGGAACATATCCATCACCCCCGCTTTAACCAATTTATAGCCCAACTCATTGACCAATATCCCCGCATCGCGCGCCAGCGTCGACGGATTGCACGATACATAAACAATCTGCTCGGGCTGCCATTTTTTAAAATGATGCAACACATCAGAAGCCCCGGCTCTGGATGGGTCGAGCATGATTTTGTTGTATTTCCGATTGGCCCAAGGCTGATCTGAAATATCCTTGCTTAAATCGGCCGCATAAAATTCGACGTTTTCGATGCCGTTGTGGCGGGCATTTTCCTTGGCATGATTCACAAGAGGTTGATCGCCTTCTACGCCGACCACTCTTCCTGCAAATTTTGCCATCGGCAGGGTGAAATTGCCCAAGCCGCAAAACAAATCCAGCACCGAGTCATTTTCATTCAAATCCAAGGTCTCCAGCACCCGGTTAATCATTTGTTTGTTAATTTCATAATTAACCTGGGTAAACATCGCCGGTTTGAATTTAAACGCCAAGCCTTGATCCGGCAGCGCATAAGTCGGTATGACTTCCGGCTCGCCGTCTAGCGGCACGATGGTGTCTGGGCCTTTCGATTGCAAACACACAGAAATGTCATGCTGATGGGCAAATTCGCGCATCCGTTCCTTATCGGCAGCGGTCGGCGGCTCCAGCACCCGAAACGACAGCACGCATTGGTCATCGCCGATAGCCACTTCAATCTGCGGAATTTTATCTTTAATGGTCAAGCCGCCAATCATCTCGGACAAGGCCATCAGCCGGGTGCCGACGATAGGATTCATCACCACGCAGCTTTCAATTTCGGCTAAATACGGATGCCGCCTTTCCCTGAAACCCACCAGCACCCGGTTCTTTTTCTCGACATATTTAACGCCCATCCGCGCCTTGCTGCGATAACCCCAATGCGGGCCGACCATAGGCGACCAAAGTTCGGGAATTTCAACCTTGCCGATGCGTTTGAATTGATCAACCAGCAACTCCTGCTTGATGCGGATTTGCGCCGCCGATTCGACATGCTGAAAACTGCAACCGCCGCACACGCCGTAATGCACACACAGCGCATCAACCCGGTCAGAGGAACGATTGAACAACTTGACTACTTTACCTTCCGCATAATCCTTGCGGCTTTCGGTATAAATAAATTCAACGTCCTCGCCCGGCAAGGCTTCATCAATAAAAATCACCTTACCATCGACATGCGCCACGCCGCGCCCGTCATGGGCCAACGATTCTATGGTGACTTTAACCGGCTCTGCCGGTAACGGTTTTTTAACTCTTCTTCTATTTGCCATGTTTACTTTTGTTTCCAGCTTCCTGAGGATTGATACCACCAGCCTGCTTGGGCATTGCTCACCCAACGACCGGCAAAGGTAGATTTAATTTGCGCCGCCCAATCGGGGTGACCGTTGGCATTGGCAATGGCCTGATACAGCGCTTGCCGGTCGGCATTTTCGGCGGCAACCAGCTTATTGACCAGATTTCTGTCTTTAAGCGGCACATTGCCGGCATCTCTGACGCCCAGCAGACCATCCGCCTGTATGCCGATAAAGCCGGCCGCATACAAAGGTTGCAGGCTAGGAAAACGAGTTTCCATCGTCGAACGCAAGCGCCTGATTTCAGCGCTGTCGATGCTCAAGTTGGCCTCATCCGCGTATGCGGGCGACACCACTACGTTAATTACACTATCAATTAGCTGATAAATGCTCACCTGCCAATCCGGCAAACTGGCTTTAGGCTCTGTTTTTTGCGGCGCGATATTTTGAATATCTTTGATGATTTCATCTGCCGCTTTTTCGGCCGCAGCAGCGGGAAAATAAATATTGATAGTGACGCAGGCCGTCAACAACAGGGCCATGGCTAGGGATAATTTTCTCATAATGTTTCTCTAAAGTGAGTGATGTCGCAACACGCTGTCACCGCGCCATTTTCGTTTAAACGCCGGAATTATAGCCGATTGCAACAATCTGCGTTCGTGCCGGACTTTTTTAAACTGACTTCCTGACAAGGACAGGCCAACAATTCAACGTCAATCATCTAAGACAATGCTGCTCACGCATCTGCAAGGTCTGTTGAGGATAATCGGTAATCAAAATATCGACCTCCAAATCCAGCGCTTTTTGAATAGCCTCGACGCTGTTGCAGGTATAAACGCCGGCTTTTTTGCCGCGCTCGCGCAGCAGTGTTGCAATCGATTGATTATGTATGTCGATGGGCAGGCAAAAGCCGGCGAGAAACGGGTGTTCTGCCAATAATTGTTCAATGTCGGCTTGTGTGTGGTGGCCTGACAATAGGTAATAAAGCGGCAACTCCGGTGCTTGTTGATGACAAATAACCAGGCCGGGAAGACTGTATGAGGAAATAAAAACGCCCTCTTCGGCCAAACCGCCAATCAGCGCCAACATGCGTTCTATTTTTTTTTCCAGTCGCTGTGGCGATTCTTCATCGCGACTTTTAAGCTCGATATCCAGGCCGCAACGCCCCTGATAAGTACCGATAAATTCTTTAAGGCTCAGCGCGCCTTCTGCCAGGGTGTTAGGCGAGACATAGCTGGAAAAATCCATCTGCTCAAGTTGCTCTAGGGTGAAATCGTCGATACATTTTCCCGGATGCCCTGCCTTGTCCAAATGCCAGTCATGCCAAAGCACCGGCTCGTCATCCAGGCTCAATTGCACATCGGTTTCAATACCGTCAATCGGGTATTGCAGTGCTTTATCAAAAGCCGCGCGGGTGTTTTCGGCCACATCGCCAGTCTCTTTATTGCCGCCACGGTGAGCGAAGACCAGACATTTATTAGGGGTGTTCATTGTCTTATATCCTTGTTAAATTGATGTCGTCAGCTTTAGCAAAAAGCCGGCGTTTGAATGATACGTGATAGGCGCGGTTTTGGCACAGCGCTAAATAATTTATACTTTTAACGCTCTAACTTGCAACGCTTGAATCAAGGGTAATTGGCTTACAAAGTTATACTAATTGGCAAAATTAAACTAGACTGAGCAAAGCTTAAATTAGCTGTACAACCTATGATTATCAGCAAGCGGCGCGTACTAGAACAAGAAAAAAGCCGCTTTTTGATGTGTAACTATTTTATTTTAACGAGGAGTTATCCTTTGCAATTTTCAAACGGATTTTTCATTCAATTCATTCGCTTAGCGGGGCCTTTTTGGAACTCTGAAAATAAGTCAACTATCCGTGGCTTGGCGTTGGGTTTATTTTTGCTGACGGTGATGCAAATCGGCATTGCGGTGATCATTACCGAATGGAGCGCCGATCTGTTCAATGCGCTGGAGCAGCGCTCAATGAGCGGTTTGTTCACTCAAATCGGTCTGATTGTGGTGATTTTTGCCGCCAATATTGCAGTGACCACCACCCATTTCAAAGTTAAACGGCGTATTCAGCTCGATTGGCGCAGCTGGTTGACGCACCGATTAATCGGTCAGTGGATGACCGATGGACGGCATTATTTGGTGACGCATATTCAGGGTGCGCACGATAATCCTGACGGCCGTATCGCTGAAGATATTCGTCTGTCCACTGAACACGCGATTGATTTGTGTCATTCCTTAATTTATTGCTTATTGTTGCTGGGTAGTTTTACTAAAATTTTGTGGACGCTTTCCGGCACGGTGACGCTTGATCTGGGCTTCACCGAGTTTGTCATTCACGGGCATTTGGTTTGGCTGGCGATGATTTATGCAGCTTGCGCGTCTACTTTGGGTTGGATGTTAGGCAAACCTTTTACGGCGGCGACTGATTCCCGACAAACCGTAGAAGCCAACTTTAGATTCGGTTTGGTCAGTGCGCGGGAAAATTCACTGGCGATTGCCTTGGTGCATGGCGAAGACAATGAGCGCTTCCGTTTCATCGGCCTTTTTAATGATATTGTCCAGGCTTGGCACCGGCAAACGCATACCTGGTCACATTTATTCATGCTCACCTCAGGCTATTCGGTGTTGTCGATGGCGTTCCCGATTCTGGTGTCGGCGCCACGCTATATTTTGGGCAGTATCTCGCTAGGCGCGTTGATGCAGTCGGCTCAAGCCTTCCAGCAAACGGCTGGCGCCCTGTCCTGGCCGGTTGACAACATGGCGAAAGTGGCCGAATGGCGCGCTTCGGTTGAACGGATATTGGGTCTGGCTAATGCGCTGGAACAGCTGGATCAGGAAATTATTCGCTACGATCCGCATCGCATTCGCCTGGAAAAAACCGGGCAGAATGTGTTGCGCCTGTCTGATGTATGCATTATCAGGCTGGACGGCGTTGTCTGCGTATCAGCTGTCAACGCTGAAATAAAACCGGGGGAACATGTGTTGATTACCGGTAATGCTTTTACCGGTTCAAAATTATTTAAGGCGATTGTCGGTCTATGGCCTTGGGGTGAAGGCCTGATTGAGCTGCCTGATGCGCCGGTCTTTTTTATGCCGCCGCGTCCCTATTTGCCGACCGGCACCTTGCGCGCCGCTATTTGTTATCCATCAGCACATGCCGACTATACCGAGGCCGCCATGAAAGATGCACTGGAATTGGTTGGGCTGGATGAGTTATTGATGCAACTCGATAAAGTTGATCATTGGGTCAGTGCGCTGTCTCGCGAACAGCAACAACGTGTTGGCGTGGTGCGCTTGTTGTTGCAGCGGCCTAAATGGATTTTATTGCAAGAGTCGATGGATTCTTTGGATTCTTCAAATGAAATGAAAATGTTGCGGTTGATCGCGCAACAACTGCCTGATGCCGCGATTTTGACCATCACCAATGAACCGCTGGCTGAAGCATTTCATCAGCGGCGCATTGTGGTATAAGGTTTTCAAATGCAGCGTGAGCATCAATACGGCAAAAAAATACGCGGCGTCAATCTGGGCGGCTGGCTGGTGCTGGAAAAATGGATGACGCCGAGTGTGTTTGAAGGTTTACAAGCAAAAGACGAAACCGCTTATTGCGTTGAACTCGGCGCTAATGCCGCGCCGGCACTGAAACAACACTGGGACAGCTTCATTACCCGCGACGATTTTGTCTGGCTGGCCGAGGTGGGCATTAACGCCCTGCGGATACCGGTAGGCCATTGGATTTTCGGCGCGGGTTACCCTTATCATCGCAGCTATGGCGAAATTGAATTCCCCTTTGTTGAAGGCGGCATAGCCGTGCTGGATCGGGCTTTTGATTGGGCAGAACAGCTCGGTTTACTGATAGTGCTGGATTTACACGCCGCACCCGGTTGCCAAAACGGCTTTGATAACGGCGGCATACAGGATGTGTGCGAGTGGCATACCCAGCCGGAATACATCGATTATGCACTGTTGGTATTGGAGCGTTTGGCCGAGCGTTATCATGCACGTTCGGCTTTACATGCCATCGAAGTATTGAATGAACCGCATTGGGACATAGACACCGCGCTGTTGAAAAAATATATCACCGAAGCCTACCAGCGTATTCGCAAATACTGTCAGCCAGAAAATGTCGCCGTGGTTTATCACGATGGCTTTCGTTCGTTTCGGGAATATACCGGTTTTTTAGCCGAACCGGAATTTAGCAATGTGGTGCTCGACATTCATCGTTACCAGTGTTTTGTCAGTGAAGACATCGATACCGATATTTACGGCCATATTCAAAAAGCCGCGATTGGCTGGAAAAATGAGGCAGACGAAATCATCAATGAGCTGGGTTGGGCTTATGTCGGCGAGTGGAGTTTAGGTTTGGATTTACGAATGGTATCGTTATGGGCGGAAGGCCCGTTTAATCATGCATTGCAAGAAATGGACAGTTTTCAACTGGATATTGCTTATCGCGCTTATGCGGCGGCGCAATTACTGAGTTTTGAAAAATATCTGGGCTGGTTTTTTTGGAGTTACAAGACCGAAACAGCGACAGCATGGAATTTTCGCGATTGCGTGGAAAAGGGCTGGCTTCCCCGGAGGTTTGCCTGATGTTTAAAATGACTTTTTTTTCGCTCCCACGCGCCGCGCTCATTTTTATACACACGCTGCGGGAGCGGCCACCGAGCCGCGAACAGCACACATTCGCGGCTCGCTGGCCGCTCCTACCGCTTATTTTCATTTTATTGGTCATGCCGGGGCACGTTGTGGGCGCACAAGAATCAAACAAAATAATAGAACATAAAGTCAAACAGCTATTGTCTCTGATGACGCTGGAAGAAAAAGTCGGGCAAATGACGCAGGTTGATTTTACTGTGATTGGCGTGCCTAAAGAGCAAAACGCCGAGGATCAAATTGATCCAGTCAAGCTGGAAGACGCGGTGATAAAGCACCACGTCGGCTCCATTCTTAACACGCCGTTTACCCCCGACAACAAGGCGCAATCGATTGAAATATGGCGCAAAATGACCCGCACGGTGCAGGATGCTGCGGCCAAAACGCGCTTGAAAATCCCGGTCATTTACGGCATCGATGCGATTCATGGCGCCACTTACACGCAAAATGCAGTGTTGTTTCCGCAGGCGATTAACATGGCGGCGACTTTCAATACCGATCTGGCTGTTAAGGAAGGCGAAATCACCGCCCGCGAAGTCAGCGCTTCCGGTCTGCAATGGAATTTTTCCACGGTGATGGATATTGGCCGCCAACCGCTGTGGCCGCGCCTGTGGGAAACTTTCGGCGAAGATGTACATTTGGCGACGGTAATGGGCACGTCTTATATTAAAGGCCATCAGGGCGATGACTTTTCCGCTGCCGGTAAAATGCCCACTTGCCTGAAACATTATGTCGGTTACAGCTACCCGCTGAACGGCAAAGACCGCACCCCGGCCTGGATTGGCGAAAGAACCTTGCGCGAATATTTTTTGCCGACTTTTGAAGCAGGTATAAAAGCCGGCGCGCCGACGGTGATGGTCAATTCGGCGGAAGTCGACGGCATCCCCGGACACGCCAACCATCATTATTTGACCACGATTTTACGCGGCGAACTCGGTTTTAAAGGCTTTACCGTGTCCGATTGGGCCGACATCGAGCGCCTTTATAGCCGTGACAAAATGGCGGCGTCACCCAAAGAAGCGGTCAAAATCGCAGTAATGGCCGGCATCGATATGAGCATGGTGCCGTTCGATTTTTCGTTTTACGATTTGCTGCTCGACTTGGTTAAATCCGGCGAGGTGCCGCTGACGCGTATCGATGAAGCGGTGTCCAGGATTCTGACGGTGAAATATCAGGCCGGCTTATTCGAGCCCAAGCCACTGTTGCCGATTGCCGGCAATTTTGCCACAGCGGAAGCGATAGAAACCAATCGCCAAGCGGCGCGGGAATCGATTGTGTTGGCTAAAAACGCAAACAATAGCCTGCCGCTAAAAAAAGACGCCCGTATTTTAGTGACCGGGCCGACCGCCAATTTATTGAGCGTGCTGAATGGCGGCTGGACGATTACCTGGCAGGGCGCGGCTGAGGAACTCTATCCGCAAGAAAAATTGACGGTGCTGGAAGCATTACAGCAAAAATCGACCGGTAAAGTCACGCATATCGCCGGGGCTACGCCAAGCGATATTCAACAGGTCATTGAGGAAGCGAAAAACCACGACGTGATTTTGCTCAGTCTGGGCGAACAAACCTACACCGAAACGCCGGGCAATATCGAAACGCTAAATCTTGACCCGGCGCAACTTGATCTGGCCCATGCTGCGCTTGCGACCGGAAAGCCGGTTATTTTGCTGACCTTGGGTGGTCGTCCACGCATTATTACTTCGATTGCCGAACGGGCTTCCGGCGTTATTTTGGGCTTTTTGCCGGGCATGGAAGGCGGCGAGGCGATTGCCGATATTGTGTACGGCGAGGTCAACCCCAGCGGCAAACTGCCGATTACTTACCCGCGCGACACTAACGGCATTACGCCCTACGATTACAAGCCGATAGAATCGTTTGAACAGAATACCTATAACCCGCTGTATCCGTTCGGTCATGGTTTGAGCTATACCACGTTTGCCGGCAGCGGTTTAAAAGTGGATAAAGACAACATCGGCATGGACGAAAACATCACTGTCAGCGTCAAGGTTACAAATACCGGCACCTTAACCGGCAAAGAAACGGTGTTGGTTTATATCAATGATGTGGCGGCCTCGGTCACACGGCCTAATAAACAACTGAAAGCCTTTAAAAAAGTCGAATTAGCGCCGGGTCAAACCGAGGAATTAAGCTTTGTTTTAACACCGCAAGATTTGTCGTTTATCGGCGTCGATCTTAAAAGGATTGTCGAGCCGGGAGAATTTAAGGTGATGATCGGCGCTGAAGTTGTTGGATTTACGGTGAACAAGTAGGCGTGAGCGATTGGTAATTGCAGTTTGATTACCCTAAGGAATGAATAAGTAAAGCGATTTCCTGAAAAAAACAGCCCCAAATAATTGTCCACGAAAAGCACGAAAAACACGAAAAGCCAAAAGTAGGCATCTCCAGGCGACACGAAAATAAGCAAGGCCATTATTTTACTGCTTTTTTTTCGTGACTTTCGTGGACTCTGTTTTTCTACAGTTTTTGATTATCAAGGGACCATTTTTTCTTAGAAATCGTCTGCACTCCGGCTGCAAGCCGTAATCACGCATAATGACCAAATTCGGCATCACGTAGCCGCATGGCTAATTCCGGCGCATCTTTCGATAGAGCCACCACCTCATCAGCGGTTAAGCGCAGCAGCGTAATATAGGTTTTTGCACGCACCGTCGCGGTTCTGATTGACTTGGCCGATAACGCGTGTTCACCGATAAAACTGCCTTTACGCAACTCCGCAGCATGAAAGCTTTCGCCACGCTCATTCCGCTTAAACACATTAACGCTGCCGCTGACCAGAATATAAACCGAATCGCCCTTATCGCCTTCGTTAAACACGGTATCTTCCGGCAAAAAGCTAATATAGTGCGCATTTTTCGCCAAACGGCTGATAACGGCTTTAGGTAATCCAGAAAATAACGGCACACTGTCGAGCCAATTATCGCGCTTGACCAAGCTCAAGTTCGCTGTCATCGACGGCAATTGCTTTTGCGCATCCATCAGGCTTTTTTCCAGACGCCGAAACACTTTAGTCGATAATTTACCGTGCTCATGCTCGTCCGTGACGCATTCCAGCGAGTACAGCAGCGCAACTTCCTGAAATAACCGATATTCGTACTGATGATAAAAATCAGGAAAAACGAGACTAAATTGTTTTAACCGCCCTTGCCTGCGATTTAAGCGATCTTGGTAAATCGTTTTTAGCGCATCCAGATTACGTCCGGGCAGACTTTGTTCAAATTGCTTCAGTTTGAGCAAGGCTTCATGAGCCAATAAGGCGCCGGCAATATCATGGCGGATCAAATTTGAAAACCGGCTGCTTTGGTATTTAACCAACAAGCAGAGCGTCCAATTATATTCGCTTAAATATTTGATCATTGCCATTTCAAAGCGCAAAAACGGATTCGTCGATGCCTGTCGTTCAGGTTGCGGCAGCACTAACTCAACGCTACTTTTCGCCTTATCTTTTGTCAGAATATCTTTAAAATTCAAATAATTATAATAATTAACCAAGCCTATATCACTCAAGCGCTCTAATTCTTCCTCTTCGGATTGCAAGACTTGCAAATGCACTTGTTTAAGCAATTGCGCTTCGCTCAAACTGCCTGACTTAGACTGTAAGTTTTTGCGCAATGCCGAAACCACCGAAGATTCAAGCTTGCCGTCCAGCAGATTTACACTGGAAAAATCATGCAACACCTGTTCGATTGACCGCTTTACCCGCACCTTGCTTTGTTGCCATTCCAGCCATTCTTCCTCGCTGAGCCGGTCGACTTTTAGCCAGTGCAGTAAGGGCCTGAGCATCGACGCATTGACCAGTAAGCTAATCAGCACCACGCCCAGCGTCAACTCGGTTAATAGCTGTTTTTCCGCCACCGTATCGGGAATAGAAAAAACGATGGCGATAGCCAAGCCGCCTTTTAACCCGCCCCACCACATCACATGCTGGCTATCTAATTTGATTTTAGGCAAGGCGAAGGCAAAAGTCGTCAACGGGATCAAGCCATAAACACTGGCCGCTCGTGCAATCGCAACCGCCAGCATCGCCCATAATACCGGCTCCCAACTGCTCAACAAGGAGCCGATGTCCACCGACAAGCCAATCATAATAAACAGCAGCGAATTAAAAATTAATGCGACTGCCGCCCAAAATTCACGAATGTCCTGTTCGCTATGTTCGGACAGCCGTGGCAATCCTGTAGCGCTTAAAAAAAGCGCTGCCGATAACACCGACATCACGCCGGAAACATGAAAAAACTGTTCCGCAACGATAAAACTTAAATAAGCCATAATCAGTGTCGCAACCAACACCACGCTGTTACCGCTTTGTTTTAGCCTGACAATCAGCTCGCTGATCACGACACCCAGCACCACACCCACGACAATGCCGCCAAAAAAAACTTTAATGAAATCAGTTGCTGCGGTAAAAATATCGCCGGTCAGAAATCCATCCTGCACAATGAAAACCAGTAAAATATTAAACAATACAATCGCGGTCGCATCATTCAACAAGGATTCGCCTTCGACCAAGACCGTCAAGCGCCGGTTAACGCCCAACTCTTTAAATAAAGCAATGACAGCAACCGGGTCGGTCGCCGAAATTAAGGCGCCAAAAAGTAAAGCAACCGTTAAATCCAGATTTATCGAAAACACCAAGCCCAAACCCACCAGCACAGCGGAAATGAGCATACCGGGAATCGCCATCACTAAAACCGGAACCAAATCTTTCAGCAAAGCACGGGCATCAAGACTTAAGGCCGAGTCAAAAATCAGCCCCGGTAAAAACACAAACAACACCAAATCATGGGTCAAACGAAATTCTGTAATTAACGCGGTGTAAGGCGACAACGGCGCCAGCACATTAAGCGCTAAGCCGATGAGCACCAACAGAACGGTATAAGGCAAACGCAAAAATTTTCCCAAGCCGGTCACCATCACCGCCAGCGCCAAAAAAAGCAATAAAATTAGTAGAAGTTCAGGAAGTTGCATGGGGTTCACTTAAAATATTGCCATCAGGCGATTTGGTAAAATAGAGGATAATTGCTGCACAGAATATACCCAAACAATTAGCCACGAAAGCCAGGAAGCTAGATAATTATCGATTGCACTTATGAGTTGAATGTAAGATTGAATAGAACACGGATAAGACGGGTTTACACGGATTTTTTTAAATATACTGTGTGCTTTATCAGTAATAATCCGTTTAAATCAGTGTCATCCGTGTTCTATTTTTTTCGCTGAGTAGTGACCATCAATTTATTGGAGCGGCTGTTTATGGATAACTTACCCAACCCCCAAGTGCCAGCGCCATCAGGCCTTGTTAAAGCCATTAAAGGCAGCATCGTCGATGTGTGTTTTTCCGGTGCATTGCCGGGCATTAATCGGATGCTGTGGGCGGGCTTAAAACAGTCTATCGTCCTTGAAGTGACTGCGCATTTGAGCGAAACCGACATCCGCTGTATCGCTTTCCATTCCACTGAAGGCCTTGAACGGGGAGCTCTGGTGACCGATTCAGGCGGTTTTATTTCGGTGCCGGTCGGTGATGCGGTGCTAGGAAGGATGATTAATGTATTCGGCGAGGCTATCGATGGCAAACCGGCAATAATTGCCGAACAAACCCGCTCGATTTACCAGCCGCCGTTGCCGCTGGCTCAGCGCAGCGCGCGTTCCGAGCTGTTTGAAACCGGCATCAAAATCATCGACCTGCTGGCGCCGTTGGAACGTGGCGGCAAGGCCGGGCTGTTTGGCGGTGCGGGAGTCGGCAAAACCGTGGTCATTACCGAACTGATCCACAATATGGTCGGCCATTACCGGGGCATCAGCGTGTTTTGCGGTATCGGCGAGCGTTGCCGGGAAGCGGAGGAACTTTATCGGACGATGGAGGAAGCCGGGGTGCTGAAAGATTCGACGCTGATTTTCGGGCAGATGAACGAGCCACCGGGCGTGCGTTTTCGCGTCGGCCATGCCGCGTTGTCGGTGGCCGAGTATTTTCGCGATGAAAGCCGCCGCGATGTGCTGTTATTAATCGACAATATTTTCCGCTTTATCCAGGCGGGTGCTGAAGTCTCGGGGCTGATGGGCAGAATTCCGTCACGGGTCGGTTATCAGCCGACCCTGGCCACCGAACTTGCCGAACTGGAAGAGCGCATTTGCAACACGGTCAGCGGCAGCATGACCTCGATTCAGGCGGTTTACGTGCCCGCCGACGATTTTACCGATCCGGCGGCAACCCATGTTTTCGGCCACCTTTCCGCGTCCATTGTCTTATCGCGAAAACGTGCCGGACAGGGTTTTTATCCCGCAGTCGACCCGCTGGCTTCGCGTTCCAAAATGCTCAATGCGGCGATAGTCGGGGAGCGCCATTATACGATAGCGGTCGAAGTGCGCCGGGTGTTGGCCGAATATGACGAATTGCAGGATATTATCGCCATGCTCGGACTGGAAGAACTCAGCGAAAACGACCGCGCCACCGTCAACCGGGCGCGCCGTTTGGAGCGCTTTTTGACCCAGCCGTTTGCTACGACCGAACATTTTACCGGCCGCAAAGGCCGTCTGGTCAGCCTTAACGATACTTTAGACGGCTGTGAGCGGATTTTGAATGACGAATTCGCCGATGTGCCCGAACAGGCGCTGTATATGATTAGCGCGATTGGCGAGGCGGTCAAACGATGAGATTAAAACTATTGCTGCCCAGTCAGGTTTTGCTTGACGAACCGGTACAAAAAATTATCACCAAAGCCGCAAACGGCTCGTTTTGTCTGGAGCCGCGCCATGTTGATTTCGTTGCCGCCTTGGTTCCCGGCGTATTGAGCTATATTGCCGAAACCGGGCAGGAAGTTTTTATCGCCATTGATGAAGGAACACTGGTCAAATGCGGGGGAAATGTGCTTATTTCTACTTATAATGCAGTCAGGGGCGACGATCTGGAGACGCTCAGGGACACCGTGGAACAACGTTTTGTGCAACTCGATGAGGCCGAACGCAGTGCGCGCTCGGCCTTGGCCCGACTCGAAGCCGGTGTGCTGCGCCGTTTTACACAAATACAGGGGTAATGCCAATGCCGGAATACAAACATAAAACCGATTTTACCCAGACCGTTGAGCGGCAAGCTAGGCGGAAACTCAAGGCGCGTCAGGACAAATCGCGTAACGTCTGGTTTGGCTTGGGTTTGTTCGGCTTAATCGGCTGGTCAATCATGATACCGACATTGGCCGGAGTTGCCCTGGGACTTTGGCTGGATAAACAATGGCCTGGGCAAATGTCGTGGACGTTGACGATGTTATTCGTCGGCGTGGTGTTGGGCTGTGTTAATGCCTGGCGCTGGATTGGTGAGGAGAGCCGCGATGATTGACGGTTTTTACGCTATCGGCGCAGGAATCTGGGGTACCTTATTGGGCGCGCTCTATTTTGGCGGTTTGTGGCTAACCGTGTGCCGCTTAACCGTGGTCAAACATCAGGCGCTGTGGCTGTTGGGCAGCCTGACGATACGCAATATACTGGCCGTTGCCGGTTTTTTTCCTGTCGTCAACTTGGGCTGGCAGTACGCGTTAATGAGTTTGGCGGGGTTTATTTTGGCGCGGTTTATCTGGGTACGACGCATTGCGGCGTTGCCTCGACAGGATTGATGACGGCATAGTTTAAATAAATGACCAGTTTTTGTTCAATTTGAGATAACGCCAGAAAAATAGCCCACTTGAGAGCTATTTTTACAGATTAAAAACAGACTTATCCACAGACTTTGGGGATAACTGACGCCCACCTTAAAACTATTTGGCTATCATCACTCAACACCGCCAAAATCGCATAAAATGCGAAGTTACCTGGCTTTAGCGCAACAGCCCAATTCAAAACTGTGTTATATCACGCATTAAACCGCGTTAAATAACACAGTTTAATTATAAAACCAGCTGTTTTTAGCACCTTGTTTTTCATAAGTAAGCTCTAATAAACTGATAATTAATGCGTTACAGAGGACTGGCATTAAACATGCCACATATTTAATGTGAGTAGTGCGGGATGTTCACTGTAATAGCCGAACATCAACAGCGACATACCATGAATAGGTCATTTTGAGTCATACAAAATGGCGCTGTAATTAACCTAAGAGGATTTTTAGTAATGATAAAAAAAGTAGCAGCCATAGCCGGAACCGGCGCTTTAATGCTTTCATCAGCGGCATTTTCCGCCAGCACGGTGAGCTTTTCGGATCCTGCACCCGATGTCGGCATTGGCTATGAATGGACTGTCGCCATGTTGTTAAATCCCACTGACACGGCGGTAACTGCGGAATTTGTTCGCCATGTTGGCGCTAAAAGTTCGTATGAGCCGGCAAATGCTGCTCCTGAAATTGGCTGGCAGCATACCTCAGATTGGGTCGCTTTAGATTTGCCGCAAGAAACCTTATTAACCATTGAACTCAACAATCAACGCGGCGTTCAATACACCACGGTCGATGCTGAAGGCAAGGTTTCACAACTGACCGCCGGCCAAGGCTATTTCCCTGGTTTTGCGGTTTATAAAGGCTGGGATGATACCTCAACCGAAATTCATAGCTTTAATCCATTAGGTAACTTTTGGGCAGCGCAGCTGGACTGGATAACGGCCGCTTACGATCAAGTCGGTCAACACGGTAGCGAAGCTAAACGCTCGGCTAAAACCCGCTTAATCCTTCCTGCGGGCCATTATTCCATTAACATTGGCAGCGTTAGCGCATTGTATTGCACGCCTGAACAGCCTTGTTATAACGGCCGCCACGGCTATATCGCAAAATTAACCGCAGAACCTGTTCCTGCAGGTAGCCAGTAAGTTTTCTTGTAGGGCAATTACGCTTTTAATTGATAAAGAGATTAGATAAATGATGAAATCAACAACACTTGTAAAAATATTGGGTTCTGCGGCGTTATTGTTCTCTGCGGGTAATCTGTATGCGAACGATAGCGCGGACATTAAATATGCGCCGGGTACTGGTGCAGTCATTAGATACCCTTGGAAAGTGACTTTAGGCGATCACGATAGCGCTGAATTAGTACGCCATGTCGGCGCTAAAAGCGCCTCTGAACCGGCTCAGGAGGAGCCATTGAAAGGCTGGACGCATTTCACCGACTGGGTTGAGTTAACTTTAACCGAACCTGCTTTATTGACCGTCGAAATAGCGGCGCAATCAGGTGTGCATTACACCACTTTCAATTCTGAAACTAATGTGACGACAGACCTATTAGCAGGCGCGTCGTTGTACCCGGCTTCGTCTATTTATCAAGGCATTGATAACACTACCGAAGTTGGACACATGTATAACCCGAAAGGTAATTTTTCGGCCAAGATCAACTTCTTGAAATATACCGAAGATGCCGCTGGAAAAAAGGCAATCAGCTATAAAATGCTGTTGGAGCCAGGTCAATATTCAGTAGCTATTGCAGGGTTGAATGCAGCGCATTGCCAATCAACTGACGCGTGTTTTAATGGCCGTCATGGTTACCGCGCTAAATTGACCACTGAGCCTGCACCGATACGCGTTGAGGCGGGTGCAATGCCTGTGCCTGTGCTTACAGACACAGCAGCCGTTGTACACGCCCATTAAGTTACATTTGCGCTATGCAGACCTTCCAGGTTTTTAAAACCTGGAAGGTCTAACCGGCAACGGTTTGAAATAGAAAATTTTAGTTTTTTGATTTTCAGTTTTGCCTGAAAATAACGATCAATTAACAACCTAAGGACATCTTATGAAGCAATCAATTCGAACTATTTATGGGCTGACCTTGGCTTTAGCCATGACCGTGCCGACTGCAGCGCAGGCGGCTTTTGATGGCAAAACAGTGCTCGTCACTTCGCCGACCTGGGCGAGTAACACGCCAGGGGAAAGTGAATTAGGTTTCACCGATAGCCGCTTAGTAACCGCCAGTAATGCTGTAAACCCTGATCTGGCCGATTTTCGTGTCGCCGGTGGCGGTACCGCCGATGCATGGGATATCGATTTTAACCAGGATACGATTACGCTGGAATTTGCGCCTATTCGCATCCGTACCTTAGGCGACCAAGTCGATTATATGTACATGACATCGACCGGTTTTCATTTTCAAGACAGTCAAGGCCAGTTGCCGCCTATCGTCGGCATCAGTGTTGATGATGCTTTTGCCCCGTTTGGCTTCGACCGCAATCTGGTGCGTTTTGACGAAAACAATATTTGGCTAAGTTTACAAGGTTCGATGTGCCATTTTTACGGTATGGGCAGTATGCCAAGCTGCACCCATCCGGCCAGTCCGACCGGTTACGATAACCGTATTAAAGTCACCGTTCAATTTGCCGGTGGAGCATCCGAGCCAGTAGGGCTTGATAGAGGCCGGGCTGATCGCTTATTTGATTGGGCGGAGCTGAGTTTCCCCGATCTGTTTCCGAGTCGTGAAGCGTCTTTTGAAATATTGGGTTATTACGCCCGCTTTTATCCCGCAACCGGTATTTATGTCGGTATTAAAGACGGCCATGTCTTTGTCACCGGCGGTAGCTTCGGCCCGGGCATAGTCGATTTAGGCTCACTGGAACCGCTGTTTAATCAAGCCGGATTGTAATACTCGATGTTCAAGTTTTTCTTAACTGAAACAATCTGTAACTACTCAGAGACTGTTAAAAATGACTAAACAGAACACGGATGAAACGGATCAAACGGATAATCACTGATAAAAGCACAGCGCATTCTAAAAAAATCTGTGTAAATCCGTCCTATCCGTGCCATCCGTCGACTGCAGGGATGCAGAAGGTAGAGCACCAGAAGTAGGCGCTTTAGGCGATGCAGGAGCAATTGCCGAGTTCTATTAATGACAACAATCTAATATAAGCCACGAAATTTTCGTGTTTTTCGTGCCTTTCGTGGACAATTTTTGCTATATCCTTTTCGGGAAATTACTTTATCAGGGAGCGCGAAATGACGATCAGTAGCCTACAGTTAAAAATCGATGGTATGCATTGTACCGGCTGTGAGGCTGTCCTCGATGAAGCGCTGAGTGCCTTACCCGGCGTCTATAGCAGCACAGCCAGTTACAGCACAGCATTGCTGGATGTTGAATATGACGAGACGCTGATTGACGAAGCGCGTATTCGCCAGTGCATAGAAGCTAAAGGATATGCAGTTGCCGAAGTGGTGGTTACGCCGACAATGTCGGTCAACATCAAACGCGGGCTGATTTTTTTAGTCTTGCTGCTGTTGGTCGGCGGCTTGGCCTTTTGGGGTAAAAGCCTGATGCCAGCGGTGATGCAACAAATCAAGCCGCAGATGAATTATGCTGTGTTATTGGGCATAGGCTTTTTGACCGGCTTTCATTGCATCGGCATGTGCGGCAGCTTTGTCGTCGCTTATACCGATAGCGCCAAGTCTAAAACGCGCCAATTATTGGCGCATTTGAGTTATGCCTTCGGCAAAACTTTATCCTATACCGCGATCGGCGCCGGCTTTGGTTTGCTGGGCGCTAGCATCGCCATTACCCCGCAAATTCGCGGTGGCGTAGCGCTGGCAGCCAGCTTATTTTTGCTGATTTATGGCCTGAAAATGCTCAACGTATTTGCATTTTTGCGCCGCTTTAGCTTGCGTATGCCCAAAACAGTCAACCGGACTGTCGCCAATGAATTGCGTAAACCAGCGCGCAGTGCTTTGCGCACGGGTTTATTAAGCGGCTTGCTCTTAGGTTGCGGCCCGCTACAAGCTATGTACGTGATGGCGGCCGGTAGCGGTGATCCGGTTCAGGGCGGCATGATTTTGTTGATGTTCGGTCTGGGCACCTTGTTACCCTTACTGGGATTCGGCCTATTTGCCAGTTTGCTGTCACACGCCGCCATGCGGCAGTTGGTCAAAGTATCGGGAATCTTGGTGATAGCAATGGGATTGATGATGGCTCAACGCGGCATGATGCTGCTGAAAGGCAGCCCGATGCCTGCAATGGGTCATCAAACCATGCAGCCTTTGCATTAATTTCTCATCAGCCTGTTTTATCCGATCACATCATGGACTCAGAATTATTTAAACTGTCCGAACAACTGGGGCGTTTATTAAAAGCCAACGGCAATACCTTAGCCACAGCGGAATCTTGCACCGGCGGCTGGATTGCGCAAAGCATTACCGATATAGCGGGGAGTTCGGCGTGGTTTGACCGGGGCTTTATCACTTACAGCAATGCCGCGAAAATGCAAATGTTGGGCGTCAGTGCGCAAACATTAGAAAAATATGGCGCGGTGAGCGCCGAGACTGCAACAGAAATGGCGACAGGCGCCTTAACGCATAGCGCGGCTGATGTTGCGGTTGCGGTGACCGGCATAGCAGGCCCCGATGGCGGAACGCCAGAGAAACCGGTCGGTACCGTATTTATCGCCTGGGCGGATAAATACGGCAAAACCAATGTGGTTAAAAAGCAATTTTCAGGCAACCGCCGGAAAATCAGAGCGCAAACGGTAGCCAGCGCGCTTGAGGGTATGTGGTTGTTTTTTTGACGTTATGGCAGTTAATCGTTTTTTTCACTGGGCTATTTTCGCAGCGCCTTAAAAGGCAGCAATAATAAGCGCACAAAACCCAATTCCTGTTGCTGGCGAAACGGCTTTAAACCAATTGCCATCGTCGTTTGCGGCTGCAGGGGTTGGTCAACATAGGTTCTGCACAGTCTATCCCAGCAGGAAATGGAAAAGCCGTAATTGCTGTCGGTTTCGGTCGGAACGGTCGAATGATGGATGCGATGCATGTCCGGCGTAATCAGCAGCCAGCGCAATTTTTTATCGATGGCTGGCGGAATATTGATGTTGCTGTGATTAAACGTTGCCGCGCCGTTCAGGATAATCTCAAAAGCAATTACCGCCCACGGATTGGCGCCGATTAGCACAATGCACAGCACTTTGTACACCATCGAAATCATGATTTCCAACGGATGGAAACGCACTGCGGTGGTGGCGTCGAATTCCAAATCGGTATGATGCACTTGATGCAAACGCCATAACAACGGCCATTTGTGTGACACGATATGCTGGCAGTAAATGGCAAAATCAAGCAACAGCACAGTGACGATAATAGACAGCCATTCGCCGACCGGCCATTGATTGAGCAAACCGTAACCGTGATCTGCGGCACTCACCGCACTTAAATAGGCCAAGCTGCCAAAGGTCAGGCGCATAACGCCGACATTAAACGCAGCAAGCCCTAAATTAACCGGCCAACGTTGCTTGCGGGCGACCCGCTGGACTCGTCTGGGCTGCACATATTCCCAGATTATCATGATGCAAAAAATGCCTAACGCGGCGCTTAAACGGATGATGCTTTCCAAAATGTACCCTCGATTAATTAATAAATACAACACCCCTTAAAGAAGCCAAATGGCATAGTTTCCATCGCCCTTTAACCTTCATCAACCCTGAACCAATTGCCTAAGATAAGGCATTAAATCACTGGCCAACAACCCTCTTTCACCGTCTGTTGCAGCGGCTAAATCGGCAGCCAGGCCGTGATTATAAACGCCTTGCTGCGCGGCATCCGGCAACGATAAACCTTGCGCCAGCAAACCGGCAATCGCACCCGCCAACACATCGCCCATGCCGCCTGAAGCCATGCCCGGATTGCCGGTATTGGACAGCCAAAGCTGCTGCTCAAAGGCGATGAGGGTGCCCGCGCCTTTAACAATGGCCACCCCGCCGTATTTGGCCTGAATAGACAAAGCGGCGGCAAAGCGGTCTTGCTCTATGTCGGCAGTCTGGCAGTTTAACAAACGCGCCGCTTCGCCGGGATGCGGCGTTAAAATCCAGTTCGCTTGCGTTGCCGGTTTAGCGGCCAACAAATTCAGCCCATCGGCATCAATGACCATCGGTTTTCCAGCACTGATGGCTGCATTAAATAACGCGGTTGCCCAAGCGCCCTGCCCCAAGCCCGGCCCGATCAGCACCACATCGGCTTTAGCCAGCAAGACAGCCAGCTGCTTGGCGGTTTCCACGCCATGACACATTAACTCCGGCCGGTTCAGATTCATCAGCATGGCATGTTCGGCGCGTGTCGCCAGACTGACCAAACCGGCGCCAACGCGCAACGCCGCCTCGCTCGCCATTTTGGCAGCACCGGAATAACCCAGATCACCGCCGACAATTAAAACATGACCGCAATTGCCTTTATGCACACAACGGCCACGGCGCGGTAACGGAGCTTTAAGCACACGCGTCGCCGAGGCATTGACGCTTGCCAGCGCCTCATCCGGCACTGTCAGCTGGGCATAGAAAATTTCGCCGCAATAATCGGCCGCCTGACCGGTAAACAAGCCTTGTTTTAGACCGATAAAAGTGACCGTATACGCCGCCTTAACTGCGCAACCCATCACACTGCCGGTATCGGCCTGTAAACCCGAAGGAATATCCACCGCAATGACTGGTGCCGGATGGGCATTAATCGCCTGTATCGCTTCCGCGTAAAGCCCGGTGACAGGCCGATCCAGCCCGGTGCCGAACAGCGCATCAACCAACACCTCGGCATTAACGACCTGCCCGGCCTGAAATGACGTGACGATACCCTTATAATATTGATAAGCCATCAGCGCATCGCCTGTGAGCTGTGCCGGATCTGATAACGTATAAACACGGACACTCAAACCCGCCGCCAACACTAGGCCGGCAATAATATAGCCATCGCCCGCATTGTTGCCGGAACCGCAAAAAACCGCTACGGATCGAGCTTCCGGCCATTGTGCTATCAAGCGCAGGAACACTTCAGTGCCCGCCTGATGCATTAATTCAAAGCCGGGAATACCGTATTCCTCAATGGCAATACGATCCAGCTCCCTGACTTGTGCGGCACGGTAGAGTTTTATCGGTAAATTTTGCATAGTATGTGATTAAATTAATGGGTGAACAGCGAAAACCTAAGCCCTAACGCCAACCAACCTGAAACGGTAAACTTTGAACATTAACGCAACCGATCAAAATATGACCGCCCTCGCCTTGCAGATCAAACAATGGGGGCAAGAGCTGGGCTTTCAACAGGTCGGCATCACCGACACCGCGTTGCCGGACGCCGAGGCGCATTTGCAAAACTGGCTCAACAGCGGCTTTCATGGCGACATGGATTACATGCAGCGCCACGGCCTTAAACGTAGCCGTCCCGACTTATTACATCCGGGTACATTGCGTGTTATTTCGGTGCGCATGGATTATCAGACCGAAGCCGCTACCGCGATGCATCAGGTTCTGACCGAGCCCACTTCGGCCTATATTTCGCGTTATGCGCTGGGCCGCGATTATCATAAGCTGATGCGCAATCGTCTGCAAAAGCTGGCCGACAAGATTCAAGCAGAAATCGGCTCAATGCGCCCCGGTTCGATGCGGGCCTTTGTCGACAGCGCGCCGGTGCTGGAAAAAGCCTTGGCCGAAAAAGCCGGTTTAGGCTGGATCGGCAAACATTCCAACGTCATCAACCGCAAGGCCGGATCGTGGTTTTTCTTGGGCGAGCTGTTTACCGATCTGCCGCTGCCTATCGACGCTCAGGCCACCGCGCACTGCGGCGACTGCCGCGCCTGTCTGGACATTTGCCCGACCCAGGCTATCATTGCGCCTTATCAGGTCGATGCCAGACGCTGCGTGTCTTATCTGACTATTGAGCTACACGGCGCGATACCGGAAACACTAAGGCCGCTGATCGGCAATCGTATTTACGGCTGCGACGACTGCCAGCTTATTTGCCCGTGGAACCGCTTTACCCAATTCAGCAATGAAACCGATTTTCATCCCAGGCACCGGCTTAACACCCAGCAATTGCTTGAGGTATTTGCCTGGAATGAGGCCGAATTTCTGGCTAAAACCGAAGGCTCGGCAATACGCAGAATCGGCCATCAACGCTGGCTCAGAAATATCGCCGTCGCATTAGGCAATGCACCGGCTTCAGCGCTGATTATCGAGGCCTTAAAGCCGATGCTGGCGCATGAGTCGGAACTGGTCAAAGAGCATGTCAGCTGGGCGTTAGCGCAACAGCAGCTATTTAAATGACGCCCAGACAAATTGTTTGTATCATCCTCACCAACACAGCTCCCTACTAAAAATAATTAAATGGAACACGGACACCAACAGTAGGCGGCTTTAGGCGACACAGATAAGACGGATTTACACGATTTTTTTAAATATGTTGTGTTTTTAATCAGTGATTATCCGTTTCATCAGTATCATCCGTGTTCTATTTCTGTTTCCCTGAGTAGTTACGTATCATCTTCACCAACACAGCTTGAGACGGTATGCCGTGATGAAAAAAATAGTGTTTATGTTAGGCTTTATGCTCGGTTCAACCGCTCACGCCGAGGTCTTCAAATGCCAGTTGGAATCGGGAAAAACGGCTTATCAATCAAAACCCTGCGAAGCCGCGGTAAAACAGGAAATTATCGACATTAAGAAACCTGATCCCGCTAAAGTTGCCGAAGCGGAAGCCAAATTAAGAGCCTGGAATGAAAACTTTGCCCAGCGGGAAGCGGCAAAAATCGAGGCCCAAAAAGCGCTTCAAGCCGAGCGGGATAGACAAGCCTCGGTTGAAGCCTTACAACAAAGCGCAGAATATCAACGCCGGCAGGCCATCGAGGCCAAACGGCAAGCGGACGCTTTAGAACAGCAAAGCAGACAATCCATCTATCAACCGTATCCGCTTTATCCCTATCCCGGCCGCCAACAGCGACAACCTTATGAGCCGTACCGACATGACACTAAGAAAAAGCCGTTCACCAGCACGCAGCAAACTGAAATAAGAACCGATTCTGTAAGAAAAAATAATGTCCGCTGAAAATCTTGAAAGCGAAGATTTTTGGTCCCCAGAAGCGATAGTGCATTTTCACGAAGCGTTTTTTTACGCAGTGAAAATGCAAGTTATCCGGAATCGCGCCGAGTCATTGCGAAAATGAAGCTGGACAGCCCTTTCTGGGTGTCCAGCGAAAGAAGCAGGACGGCTGGGGTCGCCGGAAGCATTGGCTGCCGCGTGTTTTTTGCCGCTTGCTTGGACGAGAAGACCCAAAACAAGCTTTCGCAAAAATAGCAGTACTATCACACGACAATCACGGAAAACTCAAGATATGGTCCCGTTTTGCCCTCCTGCCGACACTTTAGCGATATGAAAATGCTCTCCAGCAATAGAATGGACGTTATCAATTATTATTGGAAATAACGACTCACCATTACTTGTATCAATGGTCTTGCCTTTGAGTGAATGATAGTAGTTAAACAGTTCCGTATGAAAATATTCATTATCATAGCCTTCCAAAAATAATGGACAGGTAGCCTCGTGCCATGCGGCGCAGAGCTCTTTTTGGATAAAATGGAGCATATTCATTTTGTATTCTCCCAAACCGGTAAATTAAAGGGTAAACAACCGTTTAAACGACAGTTGTTCTTTGCTTTTCAGATACAGATTAAAACTTATCTATAACAACGCAATGAACGTTTGTTTAAGATTTCATGACAAATACGGGAAGCTTCTGAAAAAAACTCCAATTCGCGGGCAGGCTTACATCAATAAGCTCTTGAATTTCATATTGGCGTAATTTGTTCTCAATATACCCACATAATATTGAAAGCAAATACTGCACCAAAAATTACACATAAATCATATATACATATTTTATCTATTAATTACAATTAGTTATAACAACAAACACCAAGAAACCTTATTTTATTGTTTTAAAAAATCGCATCATTTTTGTGCACATAGTGATTAACTTGCACCGACAAAATTCTTTTTGTCATTAATTATCTATATACCATCGAAAATATGATGAAGTTTCTTTGATAAATCCTTTATAGAATTGATACCAGATCAATGGGGTCGAAATTAGAATTGATTTTGAGCCTATAGCCACACAAGACCTACCTAACAGGATCAGTTGCGTAAAAACCTATTCTGCCATTAACGTTGCGAGTCAGACCTTCCAGGTTTTTAAAACCTGAAAGATCCGCAATCGGCCTATTTCTCGTTTACCATAAGCCGAAAACGTGACCGACAAAGTATAGATAGCTATGCTTGCAATGGTAACGGCTCCGGTTTGGCCCCTCGATTGCCCTCAAGCAAACTACTGGCATCCTACGGCAAATCGCTTTCCAGCTGAATGCGCGCTGTTCCTAAGCAATCCCATTGATCGTCTTAGTGCCTCTAACCCGCCTCCAATACCATCTTGGTTTTTTGAGCCCTGTAAAAATCTACCGTTTGATGCCGCTCATTTTTCGACAAAGCCTAGCTTAAATTATCGTCCGGATTTCAGGAACCACTACAATTTTAGTGGATATGCACCTCACGAGACTTTACCGTATCGCTCCGGCGCAAAGTATAGCGGTCATCATCGCCTGCTATCCTTGCCCCATCAGCGTTTAGCTGAATCAACGTCCCCTCATCTTCAATATGATATTGCCGTGTCGCGGCTTCCTTACGCGGCGTTAACACAACGGTATTTTTTTTATCATCCCAGCTATATTTGCCTTTTTCATAAAACTCCCTTGAGGAATCTTTTGCCGGCTGAGTCACCAATAAATAATTGTTATTTTGTTTTAACGACAAAGTCGCCTTAATGCCATCGCAATCCTTGCAGGGCAGATAACCGTAAAAAACGCCATGAAATTCCAGGCTTTTATCGACCGGGGTTAAATGAGCGGCATGATCTGTCGTTTTCTCAAGAAGTTTTACCCGCGCCCTGAGCAATTTTTCTTGATCGGCCTGGTCTGTCGCTGCCGTTGCCATATTAGCAGGCAGCAGAATACTGCAAAAAACCAAGGCCAGAGTGTGTTGTAATTGCTTTTTAAATAGTTGCATAAGTGCCTCTTTAAGTCTGTTCTGAATAGAGGGAAAAACTCGAAACAGAATTTTACCCGCGCCAGCCCGATTTTCACAGCGATAGCGCTAATTTCTCATTACCTGCAAGCAAGCAACGATCCAACTAAACACTGAATATATTTTATTACCACGGAGATCACGAAGCTTCATTCTTCGTGGTAATAATCTTTTTACCTGTCATTGATGAGAAGTTACATTTGATATACTTAATCGACAACGCTTTAACGATTAATTCAATTTAGAGAACCCCCTTAATGGACACCAGCCTCATCTTTTTTTTCTTGTACTTGCTTACTGTTGTGTATTGCGCCGGCTTTGCTCTGAACACTCACTCAACGCCGGTAAATATCAAAGATGTCTATATGTATGCCGGAACGCTGGCGCTGATAGGCTGCATTAGCGAAGTGGCTATCAACAGCTTTTGTAGAGCCGTTTTCGACTCGCCGCTTTGGGTCTATCGGGTGACGCCGATACACGGTGGCGACACTTCAACCTTTGCGTTTTTTCAGTGGTCGCTGTATGGCTATCATCTTTACTATCTGCAAAAAAAGCTGCAATCTTTTAAGTTTAAATATGAAGACGTTATTTTTGCTGTTGCGCTCTCTATCGATGCGTTATTGCTTGAAATACTGGTCAATGTTTCCAGTCTTTTTTTTCTCGACACCTTCGTATTTTATTATTTACCCGGCGATCTTGGACATTTGACCACGCTTGCGGTGTTTCCTTTTTATCTGCTGGGCGGCGCGATATTGATGGGGATTTTTAAGCGATTTTTGCAAGACCCGCTATTTTTCGGGACGCTGAGTTTTTCTATTGCGTTTATTTTTGTGTTTTTAGCGCAATAGATAACGTATGAAATCGAACACGGATGACACAGATTAGACGGATTTACACAGATTTTTTTAAAACGTGGCAAGTTAGACCGTCCAGGTTTTTAAAACCTGGACGGTCTGGTCTACGTATCGGTCTAGCATAAGCCGATTTGGCAGCCGCTGAACTCTTAGGCGATTTTCTGAAAAAGACATACCAAAAATTGTCCACGCTTAGCACGAAAGCCACGAAATTTTCGTGTTTTTCGTGGACTTTATTTTTTACAGATCATGATCATCAAGGGATGTTATTTCTCGGAAATGGCCTTACTCATTGGCCAGCTGAATGCCGCCATGTTCCACTATCGAATAATAAAGGCTAACCGTATTAGGAAAATGCATTTGTGTGACTTCCCAAGGCGCATCCGGGTAAGTTCGGGTTGCCGATAAGGTTTCTTGAGTGACCGCATACCAGGCATCGATAGCGAATTGAGTGCAATTATGCCAAGGCGTCCAGGCCGCAGCGCCTTGGGCCATATAGTTTTCAATCAGCCGACTAAAATCCGCCCATTGCGTGCTGTTAATCGCCACGGTTTTATAGGCAGCAGCCGGCCGATAAATTTCCCGAAAAAAATTAATGCCGTTGGCTACATTGTTACCAATCACACTGCTGTAAGTTCCGGCGGTGCCATAAGCTAAAGGCGCTTTGGGCGATAAAGCGCGAAATTCAATCCAGGCATGGCCGACATCTTCGCGCAACAAGTTCGACCAGCTTAATGTTGATGCTGAACTGGGTATGGCGACCGCCACCGTCAGCTCGCCGATAATGTCATCCGCCGGATTTGGACACGGGCCGTCATCAGGCGGCGGCAATTCAAAAGCTAACGAGTCGCTGACGCTCTGCTGATAAAGGGTTTCCCGTTCAGCAGAGAGGGTCAGCAGCGCGGGCTGTGTCGGCGTTAAAGCCGTCACTGCCAGCTGGAACTGCCTGTTTTGCTGTGTACACAGCGCAACAGGCGGCACCACAATAACCGTTTGTCGATTGCGCCCGTCAAATTGCAGCACCGGCGTTACTGTAATGCCGACTTGCCCGCCCCATTGATCACGCACATCCAGTTGATAGGCGCTGTCTAACGGCCACTCTAAAGACAGCGCGTAGAACGAGGCCGCATGAGCCGGCGCTATGCCCAATAACATAACGAGCATAGCCCGTTTAATGCAAGTTAAGCTCATTGCAACAAGTAACTGCCATCGCAACGATCATCAAAAGTAGCCGTCCAACTTTGTTGACCGGCACTGAAAGTCATCGTGCCGCCGATAGGGTAAGCTTCACATAACTCACTGTTATATTTGATAGCGTCCAGTATTACGGTGTACTGATTCAATCTACCGGGCGCTTGCGTACTCAACAGCATATCGTCGTTCACATTAGCGGCGATTAAATCCAGCACCACAGACATCGCATTGTTGTCCGATACATTGACACCTATCGTAAAGTTACCCGCGTCGGCGGCAGTCAGTGCTATTTCGCCATTTAAACGCATTCCATTGGGAATCAAATAATTGGCCAGCTGTACAGTGCCTCCACCTGACAGAGTTCCTTCCTCCATATCGGTGACTTTAAGCGCGATATTCGCGGTCATCCCGCCATCTGAAATAACCACGCCATTTCGGGTCAAATTGTTTGCGGTTATACTCAGCAAGGCATTGATGTCACCGGTTGTTTGGTTAATATCCAAATTATTGAGCCGTAATTCGGCGTCTCCAGACATCACATCGCCGTTTTCTGAAGTACAGCCAGCACCATAACTCAGCGTTACAATGGTGGGTTTGGGCAAGTTTTGCAAAAAGCTGTTTAAATCTTTCGCTTCAGCTAAATTGACATTCATCGAAACCACTGGACAGGTTGATGGATTGCCTAAAACAGCCATTAAAATTGGCTGAATTTGGTCGGTCAGTCCGCCGCCAAGTGTGTCGTTGGTTAAATGCAACACGTTATCGATATGACCTTGCACATCTTCTTTAGAGCCTTCTAAAGAAGCAGCGCAGCCTGCTTGAGTAAACCAATTGGAAGCGGCGCCTAAATCAAGCAAATCATTGCCTGAAATTTCACCCATATAGTAAAGATGGTTATCAAGCGAAGACACACCTAAATAAGAATTTGTGAGCGCATAGTAGCGGTAATAGTAAGCGTCAAACTCAGCTGAAAAGGCTCCGACCGGAGCAAATAGCGCTGGGTAATTGGTCTCCCCCCAGGCGAATAAACAATCGGCTTGTGTGGCAAAAGACGCGGGAATTGCCCTAGCAATATGGTCAGCCGCTAACGCGGTATTGGCTGCAGCCATTAATAAAGCAAGAGCGATTGGGCGTGTTAATTTTTTAAATTGAATAGACATGATATTAACTCCCAAAAAATTAATACAACATATTGGAAAATAACAACAAGGCGTTTATTTTGCTATACAAATTTGAACGGCTATCGAAGCGAGTGAAATACTCCTGAATTGAGCCGCTGACATCACGCCCTGAGCCGCCTATTTTACGCCGATTATCATGCAGTGTTGAAATAAAAATATGGACTTGAAGTTGGAGCAACGTGGCTTTAGGGCTAAACTTTACACCGTTTACCAAGCTCAGCCCTCATCGTTATACATAAGTTGTGGGAGCGGTCACCGGCCGCGAACAGCGCACG
>JAUYMY010000072.1 GCA_030699385.1 Methylobacter sp. | reverse complement strand
TATCGCCAACTTCACAGAGGATTCTCTAAATTCGGCACTATATATTTTCGGTATTTGTTTTTCTTGATCCATTTTCGACACTCTCTCTAATTTCAGGTTATTTTAGATTGTGTGTCCGGTTTAGTGTAGCCACTTCAGCCTGCTGCAAAAGCGCTGCGGGAGTCGGCCAAAATTTGCATCAGCGTGTCGCGCAAGGCCGGCGATTGGGTATCGGCGGCGGCTTGCTCAATGGCCGAACTCAAAAAAACATCCCATTGTTGCCAGGCCGCTTGCCATTGCGCTTGCTCGGCTTCGCTAAAGGCGGGGGCGGGTGTTAGCGCGGCTCTTTTCGCGGGAGCATTAAAATCGAGGCTAATGCCGATGTTGTCAGCGTTGGCGGCGATGCTGCTGAATTTAACCGACTTGAGAATATCCTTAACTTCTGCCGCATTATCTTTGGGTAAAAAATGCGCCAATGTGTCTTCGATATGGTTGCGGGATTCGTTCAAATCGATTTTTACCGCGCCCAACTTGGGTTCGGCAAAGCGCTTGATTAAATCCTGCAGTTTGTCGATGGTTAAATGGCGACCAGCGGCATCGTAGGCGGTCGCGCTGATGATAGGGAAACTCAGTACCGAATGTTCGGCATCCAGCGTCGGTTTTTGCAAGGTTTCCAAGGTGCCCGCCCATTCCAGCAGGGTTAGGCATTGGCCGCCTAAGTGGCTGCCAAATTGCGCCTGCACTTGGTTGAGCAATTTGACTTGACCGTTATTGCCGCTGACATCAGGCTTGGATAGCCTTAAATAACTGCAGCCATGACGGTCATTCCATAACTCGGCAGTCTGATCTTTGCCGGTGTACAGTTGTGAGAGTAATACTTTTTTGATCAGGCTGTAATCGATTTGCAACGGCACGCTGATTTGAGTGGCTGAGCTGTTTTGTGCAGCCAGCAGTAACAGACCGAAAAGGGCGGCAAGGGAATTTCTACGCATAAATATTCTCCGGTGGGGCTATGGACTGACGGTTAGAGGTTCTGCAACACTGCCTTCGATTACAGCAGGTTCCAGCGGTTTTTCCGGTGTGTATTTGGGGCGGGTAAACTGACGGCCAATAAATAAGTCATTGCTGACGATGGCTACATTTTCCAGCCAGCGCGCCGATAGCTGGCAGGTTTCGGAAAAGGGCGGTTCTTTGCACAGGTCGACGCTGCCGTTAGCGAGCAGGTTAAAATGCAGGCCGGGCAAGGGGCGTACCCGCATATTAGGTGGCGCTGCGGTGTAATCCATGATGCTGGGTTCGTTAAAATTCAGCAAATCGAGCACTAATTTCGGCGTTTGATACAACGGCAGACTGCCGAACTTAACCGGCCCGCGTTTGCCGTCGATAATAATCATCGGCGTGCTGACATACGATTTAAACATGGCCGGGGTAAAGTCGCTGCGGTTGGTGGTCAACACCCTCGATTCGACGTAGCCTGCAAAATTCTCACCCAAAAAGGGCAGGTGATCGCCGAACACCACAATAATGCCTTCCGGGTCGCGTTTGCGCACTTCCTTGATAAACTCCATCAATTCGCGGGTCTTATAATAAATGGTGTTGGCGTAGGCCGGGACTTCCTCAACATTGGAGGGCGAGCTGACCTTATTGGGCCGGCTTTCGCTTAACGGGTAATTCCAATGGCCGAAATAAGTCACGATATAATCCAGCATTGGCTGCTTGGCTTCCAGCGAACCGGATATTTTTTCCAACACCTGACGGTATAAGGTGCGGTCAGACATAAATTCGCGGTTCATGTCATCCTTAACAAAATCCTTCAACGACCAATATGTTTCAAAACCCATGCGTCGGTAGGCATTAACGCGGTTCCAAAACACCGGCACATTCGGATGCGAGGCGATGGTGCGGTAACCTTTGTCGGCTAAAAGGTGAGGCAAACAAGGTGCATCATTGAGCAATTGGCGTTCAAATTTGACCGCATCTTTGACCACTGGAAAACCGCATAATACTTCAAATTCAGAGTTGGCGGTAAAGCCGCCAAAGACCGGATCGAGTGCGTGTGAATAGCCGGCATTCTTCCACAGCTCACGGAATTCCGGGGATAGCGGGTTGGGTTTATATTTGGCTTTTTTCAGTTCATTGGGGTCCCAAAATGATTCCAGCAACACAATATGCACATTGCGCGGGGTAAAGGCTTTGGGTGAGGCCGGTTTTTTCGGCGCGGCAGCGAGTAGATTATCGGCTGCTTCTTGCGCCATGTCGCCATCAGGCACTACATCGGCGACGGCAAAATAACGCGTTGTTTCCAATAAGGTATACAGCGTTGCGCCGCGCCAGACATAGTTGGAACGCTGATCCCAGACTGAATTGCCAAAGTAGCCATCCAGCGGCATTAATATGCTGGTCGGTTTGTAAACCACGGTGATACCGAGCAGTATGGCCGCAAGACTGGCCAGATAAGCCGTCCAATGGCGCATGCTAAAGTTGAACAACAGTAAGCTGGCAATCGCAGCGAGTGGAATGGCGGCGGCAAAAAAGCGCCAGCCTTCAAGAATTAACAGCAGCGATTGCAGCGCAAAAACATCGTCCGGCATAATCGGCCCGCCAAAGAATGATATTTTGACTGCATTGCCGATATAGAGCAGACCCATCAGCAGCGTGTGAATCACCAAAAAAATCCACGCCCGTTTCGATAAAGCATACAGCGCATAAGCGATGACCAGTTGCAGCAGAAAATCGTAAGGCACCGATAAAGGCAGTATCTGCACATCGAATTTGAACGTGCTGATCAGGTAAAACAGGGTATAAAGCACCGTGGTGGATAGCAGCGGCAATAGTTTTAATAGCATAGAGTTGGTGATAAATCTGTTGGAATAACGGGTGTTTAGTTTAGCATAAAATGGCTTTAGCCCTTTTGTGGGAGGTGTTGCTTTCGTGACTGATCAAGTCAACCTTCCTGGATTTAAAAACCTGGAAGATCTAACGAGTCATGGTTTGAACAGGAGGTTTGTAAGGATGAGTGCGCCGCACAGGATTGAAAATCACTCAACGACCATAAAAACTCAATCATCCCTTGTTCTTTGTAACTGGGGTGGCTATATTTGTTGGCAAGCAATTTGAACGGCTGCTTGAAAACCCTCCCCTTGTTTTTTCGTCACCACACCTTCCTCCTGAAAATGTTTCTTATCACTCTTATATTCCTCGCTGTTGGCGGTTTTTTATGGCCAACATCCGTACTCGCCTCGGCCAACGAACACGAAATATTGAACCTGACCGCTGAGCCGGTCGGTTATCTGGCGCTGACGATTTTTATTATCGCTTACGCGCTGGTCATTCTTGAGGACAAACTGCATTTGCATAAATCCAAACCGGTACTGCTCGCAGCTGGCATCATTTGGGCGATGATCGGCTTTGTTTATACCACGCAGGGCTTGGATGAAACGGTTGAGGTGGCCTTAAGGCATAATTTTCTGGAATACAGCGAACTGTTTTTCTTTCTGCTGGTCGCCATGACCTATATCAACGCGATGATAGAACGCGATGTTTTTCAGGCGCTGCATTTTTGGCTGGTTTCCAAGGGCTTTAGTTATCGCCAGATGTTCTGGATAACCGGGATTTTAACGTTCTTTATTTCATCGGTCGCAGATAACCTGACTTCTGCGCTGATTATGTGTACCGTGGCTATGACCATTGGCAGCCATAAACCGAAATTCGTAAGCCTATCCTGCGTTAATATTGTCATTGCAGCCAATGCCGGTGGCGCCTTTAGTCCGTTCGGCGACATCACCACGCTAATGGTCTGGCAAAAAGGCGTGATAGAGTTTGCCGGTTTTTTCAAGCTCTTTATTCCAGCAGCGATCAATTTTTTAGTGCCTGCCACCATCATGCATTATTGTGTTCCGCAGGGCATGCCGACACTATTTGATACTGAACACACCCAAATGAAAATGGGTGGGCTGTTCATTGTCGGCTTGTTTTTATTGACCATAGTCACTTCGATAGCCTTCCATCAATTCCTGCATTTATCGGCCGCATTTGGCATGTTGACGGGGCTTGGTTATTTGAAATTTTTCGGCTATTACCTGCGTATGCAGTACAGACGCCAATTTGCCGGCTTCGATTCGATTCCCGGCACCGAAGGCAGCGGCAGCGGTTTTGACGTTTTCAGCCAGATTGCCAAAGCCGAATGGGATACGCTGTTTTTCTTTTACGGCGTGATTATGTGTGTTGGCGGCCTGGGTTTTATTGGTTATTTAAGTATTGCTTCGGAATTTATTTATGGCGAATTAGGGCCGACCACCGCCAATATTATCGTGGGTCTTATGTCGGCGGTTATTGATAACATTCCCGTCATGTTTGCCGTATTAACGATGAATCCCGAGATGTCGGAAAGCCAATGGCTGTTGGTGACATTAACCGCAGGCGTCGGCGGCAGTCTGTTATCGGTCGGTTCGGCTGCCGGTGTTGCCCTGATGGGGCAGGCACACAGTGATTATACCTTTTTCAGCCATCTAAAATGGACGCCGGTGATTGCCTTAGGTTATGCCGCCAGCATCGGCGCGCATTTGTTGATTAACTGATCGGCAGCATTTAAGTAGTTGTACGGATTTATCATCTTCTATAAGCAAGAGATACTTCATCAACGAGTTTTAAAACGTTGATGAGGAGTACGATAATGAACAATCACCCGCTACTGGCCGCCGGACTTTTTGTTTTTTTTGTGACTGCGTCGGCGGTTGAAAGGCCCCAAACGCCGTCGCCTGACGATGTGTATCAACGCACCCAACAAGTGCAGCCCTTTGCCTTGAGCCAAACCCTGCAAACATTTTCCAAAACCGTACATGGTGGCGTCCAGCATGTTATCGCCAAATCGGCAGACGACACCCGGCAAATAAAATTGATTCAAGCGCACCTGCTTGAAATTACCGGTCAATTCAGAGAAGGCGATTTTTCTGTGACTGAACGCATACACGGTGCCAATATGCCGGGTCTCGCGCAGCTAAAAACGGCAGCAATCGATGACATAAAGTTCGAATACCAAGCCTTGCCCAACGGCGCGCAAATTCATTATTCAACCGAATACCCACAGTTTGTACAAGCGCTTCATGAATGGTTTGATGCCCAAATTAGCCAGCACGGCAACGATAATGTGCCGGAACACAGCCTGCACCATTCGACTCCGGCAGACTAAAATCGCCTGTTAAGCCTTACTGTAACTACTCAGGAACCGTTAAAAAATGACTAAATTGAACTCGGCAATTGCTCCTGCATTGCTCTACCTCCTGCATCCCTGCAGTCGACGGATAACACTGATTAAACGGATAATCACTGATTAAAAGTACAGCGCATTCTAAAAAAATCTGTGTAAATCTGTCCTATCCGTTCCATTCGTGTTCTATTTGTATTTTCGCTGAGTAGTTAAGCCTGACTAAAACCCCGTTCGTGCAACTGCATGTTGATGATTTTCAGCGCCGCCAATACTGCCGCAAACACCTGGTTGGAATGCACCGCGCGGGTTTTGCGCAGTTCCGTGCCGCAATCCCAGGTGATGACGCATTCGGTTAAGGCGCTGGTATGGCCGCCTCTGGGTATGCGTATTTCAAAATCGGCCAAGGCGGGCAGGGTGTAATTGTGCTGCTGCATCACCTTGTTAATGGCATCAACAAAGGCATCAAAGCCGCCATTGCCGGAACCTGAAGCAATATGCGTGGTGCCGATGACTTTGACCCGCAGGCTGGCGGTCGATTCCAGATCGAGGCCGCTGGTGATGGAGCAATTGAGCATCTTGATATGCTGATAATTTTTGCTTTCCAGCACGTCGGCGATGATAAAAGGCAGGTCATCGGTGGTGATGGTTTCTTTAGAATCGCCAAGACTGACAATCCGCGCCAGCACTTTTTTCTGGTTTTCTTCCGACAAATCCAGTTCCAGCATCTCCAGATTTTTTTTCAGCGATGCCTTGCCGCTCATTTTGCCCAGCGCATAACTGCGGGTGCGCGAAAAGCGTTCCGGGCCCAATTTGGTTTTGTATAAGCCGCCTTTTTGGTCGCCGTCCGCATGAATACCGGCTGTTTGCGTGAACACATCGGCGCCCACAATCGGCGCATTGGCGGCAACGCGTTTGCCGGAAAAATTTTCCACCATCGAACTGATACGCACAATATGGCTCTCATCGATAGACAATTGCAGGTTCATTTTATCGCGTAACACCACCGCCACTTCCGCCAATGACGCATTACCGGCACGCTCGCCCAGGCAGTTCACCGTGCAATGGATGGCATTGACCCCCGCGCGGACTGCGGCCATCACATTAGCGGTGGCTAGGCCGTAATCGTTGTGCGGATGAAAATCGAATTGCAGCGTCGGATAGCGTTGGCACATATCGCTAAAGTTGGCGAACACCTCATCAGGCGACAACACGCCGAGCGTATCGGGCAACATAAAATGGCCGATACCGGCATCTTTTAAATTATCCATCAAGCCGTAAACATAATCCGGATCGTCGTGATAACCGTTCGACCAGTCCTCCAGATAGACATTCACTTTCAGCTGTTTTTCCAGCGCATAACCAACCGTTTGCAATACATCTTTGGTGTGTTCGGCCAGCGTTTTGCCCAACTGCACCCGGCAATGTTTTTCGCTGCCTTTAATCAGCAGATTAATCACTTCGCCGCCGGTTTCCAGTATCCAATCGACGCTGCGGGTATGGTCGACAAAGCCCAGCACCTCAACGCGTCCGGCAAAACCTTCCTGTTTGGCCCAGTCATTAATGCTGGTGACCGCTTCTTTTTCGCCCAAAGACACCCGGGCAGAAGCGACCTCAATGCGGTCGACGCGTAGCGACTGCAGCAAGGCTTTGGCGATGCTGACTTTTTCTACCGGTGTAAAAGAAACGCCTTGGGTTTGTTCGCCATCGCGTAACGTGGTGTCCATCAGCTGGATGTGTCTGGATTCGGTGAGCATAATGTTGTCTGTGTTTTTAATGTGATCGGGTTAATAGCGATATATTAGTATAGTGGGTTTATTGTACAGCTAGAACAGAGATATGACCTGCTTTGCTATTGTGTGCCTGAGGCCGTTCGACTGAAAAATTATTCAGACGGTGATTTTTGAGCGCGGATGCTTCGAACTGTGGAATGCCCAGTAATTCAGCGGCTTCACGTTGTTTAAGATTACGAACATTGAGTCGTTCGTCGATGGTTAATGCCAGTTAGGGAGGCCGCCCGAGAATAGGGTTCCCACGCGGATAATTCTCTTGTCCCCAGAAAGTTTTAAATTTTGAGCGTTATCTACATAAGTGCTTTGGCGATGATTGGAGCTGCTTTGATCAAGTTCGCTTAGTGACACCTTGGCGCCTTTTGAAGGTTGTCAGCGTCTTAATTGACTCCTGGATTATTGAAACGCATCGCTGGCGCGTATGCGAAACCATCCCCGCCGATGCCGAGAATTGGGGCGGGGAATAGCTGTTGGACTGGTATTACAGTTATTCCTGTAACAAATTACTTAACAGAGCAAACTCGGCCAACGATATGCTTTCGGCACGCAGTGTCGGATCTATCCCCAACGCGGCAATATCGGCTTCTTCAACCAGTTTTTTCAGCGAATTGCGCAAGGTCTTACGCCGCTGCGAAAACGCCTGGGTGACCACCCGGTTGAGTTTGCTCATATCATTGACCGCAACCGGCGGTTGTTGGTGCGGCACTAGTCTTACGATAGCCGAGGTCACTTGCGGTATCGGGTCGAAGCTTTCCGGCGGCACTTCAAACAACAACTCTGGCATACAGTGATATTGCATCATCACGCTCAAACGGCCGTATTTTTTGCTGCCCGGAGCCGCGCAAATCCTGTCAACCACTTCCTTTTGCAGCATGAAATGCATGTCTTCAATGCACTTTGCGTTATCCAGCAAATGAAACATCAGTGGCGTTGAAATGTTATAGGGCAAGTTGCCGATAATACGCAGTTTGTTGCCGCCTTCGGCCAGCGACGAAAAATCAAAGCGCAACGCATCGGCGCTGTGAATATGCAGATTAGGATAGTGCCTGAATTTTTCTTTCAGCAATACCACCAAATCGCGATCCAGCTCAACCACGTCCAAACGCACCTTTTCGTTTAACAGCGGTTCGGTCAACGCGCCCTGCCCAGGTCCAATTTCGACCCAATGCTGCTCGGGTCTGGCTTGGATGCTGGAAATAATGTTGTAAATAATGTTGTGGTCATGAAGAAAATTCTGACCGAAACGCTTGCGCGGAGTATGTGCCATTTTAGTGTGCAACCATGGTTAATGCGGTTTGTAATGCGAATTGTAGACTGCCGAGATCGGCCTTGCCGGTACCGGCAAGATCCAGTGCGGTGCCGTGATCGACCGAGGTGCGAATAATCGGCAAGCCCAGCGTGATATTAACGGCTTGACCGAAACCGATATGTTTCAGTACCGGCAAGCCTTGGTCGTGATACATCGCCAGTACGGCATCGGCGGTCGCCAAGTATTTGTCGGTGAACAGGGTGTCAGCCGGTAGCGGCCCTTGTAAAATCAAGCCCTGTTTGCGGAAGCTCTCCAGCACCGGCTCAATGATGTCGATTTCCTCCCGGCCGAGATGGCCGTTTTCACCGGCATGAGGATTGAGCCCGCACACCAGTATTTTCGGATGAGTAATGCCGAAACGGGTTTTAAGCTCATGATCCAGTATCCTGATAACTGCACGTAAACGGCTGTGGGTAATGGCCTGACTGACCTCAGACAGCGGTAAATGCGTCGTTACCAGTGCCACCCGCAGACCCGGTGTTGCCAGCATCATCACCGGATGCCCGCCGGTCATGTCGGCAATAAATTCGGTGTGACCGCTAAAAGACAAGCCAGCGTCATTGATGATGCCTTTGTGAACCGGGCCGGTGACCATCGCATCAAAAACCACGTCCATGCAGCCTTTGGTTGCTTTGCTGATGGTTCTTAATACATAGCGGCTATTGGCCCGGTTCAGCTGTCCACACTGAACTGCGGCCGCAAGTTCCACCGGCAATACCGTCAGACATCCGGCACTGTGCGCTGCAGTCGGCGCTGTGCCATCAAACTCTGTTAGCTGTAGCGGCAGGCCGAGCAATTGGGCGCGCTGTTCCAGTAAATGCGGGCTGGCGATGGCAATAATCTCGCAGGGCAAATCCTGCTGCGCCAGTTGAATGCACAGGTCAGGGCCAATGCCGGCGGGTTCTCCGGGGGTTAATGCAATACGCGGTACGGCTAGCCTAGTGGTCATCTGAGAACTGAGATAAAAAACGGGTGATTTTACAGCATAACGAACGGGGTGATTTTAAAAACTGCGCTGAGCAAGGTCTTACAGTTAAATGGATCACGGATGGGACGGATTTACGCGGATTTTTTAATCAGTCATTATCCGTCTAACCAGTGCCATCCGTGTTCTATTACCTTTTTCGCTGAGTAGTTACATTTATCGGTTTAACCAGTCCCATCTAAACTCTATTTCTTTTTTCGTTGTTTAAGTTGCTGCAGAACGGCTACGCCCTTTTTGCGCTGTAGCCAGATAATTTCCAATTCGGTTTGGTATTGCTTGATTAAATAAATGTCATCGACCTCTGACAATCTATCTGCAATTTTTCGTTCTTTTTTCTTAAGCTCAAGCAATATTCTTCTTAACTCTTCGATATGTAACCTTTTTTTGTGTTTGTCGGTGTCAAAAAAGGCGTGTAATTTATGTAATAATTTTTCTATTTTCATGACCGAAAGCCAAGGTTAGTTCGCTAAAATAACGCCGCCAAACAACTCGCTATGAAAATGCTAGGGTTTATCCACCGTGTGAACAACACCGTTGATTTCAGTTTCATTTAAGGTTAATTGCTGCTCAATGCCGGCTTTGTCGGTGTTGTCGTGTAAAAACAACGTTTCCGCCGCTCTTAACAGGTTCTTTTTAATACTGCGTGTATAAGCGCTGTCATTAATCAACGAAGAGCCTGTTTCCGGGCTGATTTTGCGCTCCCTAATCAATATTTCAATGGTGCGGTTCAGTTGCATGTCGTCATTTTGAATGGTCGCTTTCAACGCGTCTAACGACAATAACGGTAATTCGTTATTGTCACTGTCATGTCTGATTGCTTCAATCTGTAGGATATGCCAAGCTATTTGATAGGCTATTTCGTTGTATTCGTTAATCGCAGCGGTATTACTTGATGCGCTAAAATGCGTCCAGTTTTTTTGTAAGTGCTTGGTGTCTTTAATGGCTTCAACTAAGTGTTTATTGGCCTCGCGCAACCAGGAAAGTTTCGACGACTGTGTCATTTGCCAAGTGAAAGCGGCTTGGCTGATAAATGCAATAATGGCGCTGTAAATGCCTTTTATCCTTTTTTCATAGCTGGCATCGATATCGTATTCAATGGGATATTTATTTTGCCCGATACGCTGCCTGATCCACTCGCTATTTTTAAGGTCGCGTTTATGCAGGCCAAAGGTGTGCAAAATAATATGGATGGCATTGTCGTATAAATGAATGCTTTCCAGCTTGACCGATTCAACCACGGTTTCAGGAAAATCCATCGCTGATGAATCCAGATATTTTGGTTCAAACATATTAGAGCGCTTCTCTATGAATAGTTTTTCCAAAAAAAGCGCCTGCTGATTAATAAAAGGAATAAACATAACGACGGCGGCCAAATTAAACAGACTGTGAAAAGCTGCCAACTTCATCGCATTATCGGCAGCGCCAATGCCCAATCCTGCGCTAATAATGTCGACCGCAACAGCAAATTGTTCAATAAAAACCAGCGCCACAATACCGGTAAATAGGTTAATTAACAGGTGCGAAGCGGCCAAGCGTTTGCCTTGAGTATTGGCGCCTAAAGCGGCGATAATTGCGGTAATAGTGGTGCCGATATTTGAGCCGATGACCAGAGCCAGCGCATTATCGTAAGTAATTTGATGCACCGAAACGGCAGTGATGGTCAACAGCATGGTGGCATGACTGGACTGCATGATGACGGTGGCGATAGCACCTAAAGCCGTATAAATCAGCAGACCTTTAACGCCGGGCATGGCGTAACTGGCCAAGTTGATAGTATTTTCAAAGCTTTCAAAATTCTCTTTCATGTAATGTATACCGAGCAGCAGAAAACCTAATCCAGACAGAATATAACCAATGCCTTTCAACTGCTTGCTGTTTTGAAAAATACATAACACACCAAAAACCAGTAAAGGCATGGCGTAAGTGGCAATATCAACCTTCAGCCCAAGCCCCGCAATAAGCCACGCGCCGGTGGTGGTGCCCAGATTAGAACCCAATACAATACAATACCGATACCGGCGACTAAATCAATCAAGCCGGCGCTCAAAAATGAAATGGTGATGACCGAGACCAAACTACTGGATTGCATTAACGTGGAGGACAAAAAACCGAAACCGAAACTTTTCCAGGTGGTATCGGTGGTTTTTTGTAAAATTCGCTCCATGACGCCGCCAGTAAAGGCTTTAAAGCCTTGTTCCAGCGACAACATGCCAAACAAAAAAATCGCAACGCCAGCAGCAATGCCTTTGAATTCTGCGCTGAGCCAAAAACCGTAAGACAATAGCGGAAGGAGAACCGGCAAAAAGATTTTATGCATGTTTGGCTGGAGGGTTTTTTAAATGAAGGCGATTGTCAATTCGCCGAAACACGCTAGATTGGCGGTTGTTTGGCGCCGGTTAATTTGATTTTTATCGCGTCGCCGACAGTCAATCGGCCGCATTGGTTATGCAAGGCATTTTGTCCAAAATAGACTTTGCCTTGCCATTTTCGGGTGCGGTTCAGCGTCGTCAGCGGTTCTTTGCCGGTTTGCGCGGTTTCGGGGTCAATGGTCGGAACGGAACAACGGGCGCAAGGTTTGGTCAGTCTAAAATCAATAGCGCCGATGCTGATTTCGCGCCAGCTGTCTTCTGCGTAGCCGGGGCAGCCGGAAATAACTAAATTGGGCCTGAATCGGGTCATCGGTAAATTCAGCTGCATGTCATGGTTGAGTGCCGCCAGCGAATTTTCTGCAATAATCAGGAAAGGAAAGCCGTCGGAAAATGCGACTTTGTCGGTCGGTTGCGCATAACGCGGATCAACCGGGCGCACCACTTCGTCGGGCTGGTAAACCAATCGGCAGTCTTGATTTAAAAAATCGCTAAGCCATTGGTCGGCTTCGGTTGAAACACTGCGGGCGTCGCACTGGTCATGCCAGATGGTACTGTTAATGATGTGGCCGTCATCGGGCTCAAGCGGTAGGGATAGATTTTTTCTGTCCGGGGCGGACAAAATCAGATTTTTATCAATGATTGCGGTTTTGATTAACGCCATTTTCGGCAATTTCCGCTGGCTAAGAAATTGCCGCTCATTATCGATAACCATCCATTTTCTGTCATACTGAAAACCTTTTTCAGTGACAGGCCAGCTATTTGCGCTAATACCGGCTAATGACTTTACCGGATAGACGGTTATCCCGCTTAATAATATCTGCGTCATGGGCGGGAAACTGCGCGGGTTAACCTAATAAGGATTTGACTGCGCCGGAAAATACATTGCTTTGCGCAGCCTGCGCCTGAGCCGGATTGCTTTTAAAGTCCTCAAGCAGCTGGCTCAGTGCTTGTTGGGCTTGGTCTCTATTTTCGATGGGGGGGCTCCTATCGGTGCTTTTTACGGGTGAGGAGGTCGATAACTTTAATGAGGTATCAGACAGATTAACGGTTTCACCGGACGCGTTTACCGCATCGCTGGGAACTTGTAAACTGCCGACCTGAGCGTTATCGGGTCGGGTTTCGACGGCTGGCTCATTGCTTTCCTGGGTCTTTGTCCGCTGGGCAGAAACCTGAGCAAGAAGAGCATCTTGTCGTGATTGAATTGCGCTAGTGTCCATTGTCATGTCCTTTTAGCTGAGTTGAAAGGAGCCGTAAAAGACGGCGTGAACTAACCCTTATAAAATTTTAAGGTTATTTTTAACGATGCTGAACTTTTTGTTGTTCCAAGTCAATAGTGTATTTTGTAATGGACCAATCTTCTCGGAAACATGCCGCATTCTTTACAATTTTTTCTGCCACTTTTTGAGTTGATCGTGTCGAAAAACTAAACAAAGCTGATGAATCCGTTAAAATTAGCGTCTGTATATTTTATTAGGCTTAAAAAATGATGCAAGGTATTAGCTCGCTTACTCAACTCGCTATTAGTTTTTTATCTGTTATTCAATTGCTTGCAATAACGCCGACGTATGCCGACGCTAAGCAGATCATCACTATTGCTTATTTGTCGCAAGAACTGAAAATTCCGCCGCCGTTATCCAATCTGGATGTTTTCATCAAGGACAAAGGCGTGCCGGGCGCGCAACTGGCGATTGATGACAATAATACGACGGGGCAGTTTACCGGTCAGCAGTTTGTGCTGAAAAAGTTTATCGTGCCGCTCGATGGCAATGTCGCCGATACCTTTAATAAGGCTATTGGTGAGCAATATCCCTATGTCGTTGTCAATTTGTCTGCTGAATTAACACAGACTATCGCCGATTTACCGGCGGCAAAAACAAAACTGCTGTTTGATGCGGCGACTGTCGATGATGCTTTGCGCAACGAAAATTGCCGCAATAACGTGCTGCATCTTTTGCCCAGCCGGGCGATGCGCGCCGATGCGCTGGCGCAATACATGATGAAAAAACGCTGGAACAAGTGGTTTTTAGTTATCGGCGCTAACGAGGAAGACCGTTTGTTTGCCGAGGCGCTCAGACGCGCCGCCAAACGCTTCGGTATGAAAATAGTCGAGGAAAAAACCTGGGAGCACACTTACGACGCACGGCGCACGGCGCAATCGGATGTCGCGGTATTTACCCAGGTGGACGATTATGATGTGCTGGTGGTTGCCGATGAGCAAGGCCAGTTTGGCGAATATCTGGAGTATAGAACCTGGAATGCACGGCCGGTTATCGGTACTCAGGGACTCGCCGCGACGGCATGGCACCCAACCCATGAACAATGGGGTGCAGTGCAGATGCAAAACCGCTTTAAAGAGCAAGCCGGGCGCTGGATGGAGGAACAAGATTACGGCGCTTATTTGGCGATTAGGGCCATTGGCGAGGCGGCGACGCGCACCCAAAGCAACGACATCAACACGCTTAAAAACTATCTGTTCAGCGAAGCGTTTGCGTTGCAAGGTTATAAAGGCACGCCGTTATCGTTCCGGCCCTGGGATGGACAGTTGCGGCAACCTCTGTTGCTGGCGGCACCAAGATCATTGGTTGCGGTCGCGCCGATTGATGGCTTTTTACACCCTAAAACTGAATTGGATACCCTGGGTTTCGACCAACCTGAATCAACCTGTAAATGGAGCAAATAATGATGAAAAAAAATATTTTGGCGCTGCTGTTGACCACGGCACTGAGCGGCGGCGCGCAAGCTGAAACGGTGTTTGTCACGCTGGAAAAAGACAATGCGCTGGCGGTGGTCGATCCTATCGCCGCACAATTAATCAAAACGGTTGACATCGGCTCGCGTCCGCGTGGCATCGCCATCAGTCCCGACCATAAGTTTTTGTACGTGGCGGTCAGTGATGAAAATACCATTAAGATTATCGATGCTGAAACGCTTAAAGAGGTGGGCAAATTGCCGTCCGGCGATGACCCGGAAACCTTCGCATTAAACCCCGCAGGCGACCGGCTTTATGTGTCGAATGAAGACGATAGCCTAGTGACGGTCATCGACATCAACAACAAAAAAGCCATCAAACAGATTAAGGTCGGCGTCGAACCCGAAGGCATTGCAGTCAGCCCTGATAATCAGTGGGTGGTCAGCGCCTCCGAAACCACCAATATGGTGCATTGGATTGATACCAAAGCCAATGCCATCGTCGATAACACGCTGGTTGATCCGCGCCCGCGCGCGCTGGGTTTTACTGCCGACAGCCAGCAATTATGGGTGACGTCGGAAATGGCCGGCACTTTGATGATTATCGATGTTAAAACTCGGCAGATTATCAAAACGGTCAAATTCGATGTGCAGGGCGTGACTGCCGATAAGATTCAGCCGGTCGGCGTGGTCATCGATAAAGAGCGAAAACGCGGCTATGTGGCTTTAGGCCCTGCCAACCGCGTCGCGGTAATTAATGCGGAAACTTTTGCAGTGGAAAAATATCTGTTGGTCGGCCAGCGGGTTTGGAATCTGGCTTTTTCACCGGATCAAAAACGGCTGTACACCACTAACGGCACCAGCAACGATATTTCGCTGATTGACCTGGATAGTCAGGCCGTGACCAAATCAATGGGCGTAGGCACTTATCCGTGGGGCGTGGCAGTTAAACCATGAATTCATCCATAGCGTTGTCCGTGCAGGATTTGAGTTTTTCCTACGGCGGCAAAAAAGCACTCGATCAGGTCAATTTTAAAATCCAGCCCGGCGAATGCACGGTTTTGTTAGGCCCTAACGGCGCGGGTAAAAGCACCTTATTTTCTCTGATTACCCGCTTGTATGACAGCCGCGAGGGACGTATCGAGCTGTGCGGTTTCGATATTAAACGGCAAACGCTGTTGGCCTTGGCAAAATTGGGTGTGGTATTTCAGCAGACTACGCTGGATATGGATTTGTCGGTGTTGCAAAACCTGCGCTACCACACGGCTTTGCACGGCATGGGGGGAAAGCAGGCTGAGCAACGGATACAGCAGGAGCTGGAGCGTTTGTCTATGTACGACCGGCGTTTTGAAAAAGTGCGCCAGCTCAATGGCGGGCATCGGCGCCGCGTGGAAATTGCCCGCGCCTTATTGCACAAGCCGTCGGTGCTGTTGCTGGATGAGCCTACGGTCGGTTTGGATGTGCCCAGTCGTGTGGCTATCGTTGACTATGTGCATCAGTTGGCGACGGAAGAAAAATTGGCGGTGTTGTGGGCTAGTCATTTGATTGACGAAATTTATCCGAACGACCATTTGATTGTGCTGCATAAAGGCCAGGTCAAAGCCAACGGCACAGTGGATGATGTGCTTGACGCTACCGACACGCTAACGATTAAAGATGCTTTTTATACGCTAACCCAAGGAGAGCAGGTATTATGAGGATGCTGCATTACTGGCGCGCCCTATGGGGCATCATCGGCCGTGAATTATGGCGCTTTGTGACTCAGCGCGAACGCTTCATTTCCGCGCTGGTCAGACCTTTGGTCTGGTTATTTGTCTTTGCCGCCGGCTTTAGAGCGGCATTGGGGCTTGCCATCACCCCGCCTTACGAAACCTATATTCTTTACGAAGTGTATATCACCCCCGGCTTAATCGGCATGATACAGCTGTTTAACGGTATGCAAAGCTCGCTGTCGATGGTTTACGACCGGGAAATGGGCAGTATGCGCATATTAATGGTGTGCCCGTTGCCGCGCTGGTTTTTATTGCTCAGCAAACTGCTGGCCGGCACCGGCGTATCGGTTTTGCAGGTCTATGTGTTTTTGGCGATTGCCTGGTTCTATGACATACAAGCGCCGTGGCAGGGTTATCTGTGGATACTGCCCGCATTGTTATTGTCCGGGCTAATGCTCGGCGCGCTGGGTTTGTTGCTGTCATCGTTCATCAAGCAACTGGAAAACTTTGCCGGGGTGATGAACTTTGTGATTTTTCCGATGTTTTTTATGTCAACCGCCTTGTATCCTTTATGGAAAATCAAAGAGTCCAGCGCACTACTGCATAACCTGGCGCACTATAATCCGTTTTCTCAGGCCGTCGAATTAATCCGCTTTGCTCTGTACGGCCAATTTAATCAACAGGCGTTTATTTTCACCCTAACGGCCTTTATCGTATTTATGGCTGCCGCAATCATTGGCTATAATCCTTCAAAAGGCATGATGACAAGAAAAGGCGGCGGTTAATATGTCTCCCACTCCAAATTTTAATACCCCTGTAGGCAACCCATCAACCCGGTGAATATGTGAAGAACTCTTTTTTTCTAGTCATTCCAACACAGCAAAACAATCCCCAGCGCCTAAAAGAATTTGGCGTCAAGGCGCTGCAACAATGGGTTGCCGAATTGCCGACGGCCAACCCCGGATTAGCCACCCGCCTGCTTCACGATTTCCTGATCGATTTCAACACCCTTGAAATGACAGCCCAATTAAGGCTGGATGCGCTGGAGCTTTTAAGCGCCAGTGTTTATGTTATTGAAGACTATCTCCGTTCCAGACTGATTAAGACCGGCTTCCCCAAAGAAGACAATGACAAGAAGATTTTGTCGGTATTGGTTTCAATTGAAAAAGAATTCACCATCGGCTATTGGATAGTGCTGAAAGAACTGACTCGGCGCGATGTCGGCTGGTTTCAGGGCAAAAATACCGCACTCGCCATACAGCGCTGCATTAAAGGGCTCAGCAGCATTGTTATCAGCCATTTCATTATGGGGATGCCGATACCTGACTGGGTATGGATAGATTTGCACTCGCTTTATAATCTGAGTGTGACCTTAAAAAACAGCTCAACCAAAGTGAGCAATGAAACCAGCCTGTCCAACAAACCCAGTACACCTGAAGAATGTTATAGGCAGATTCTGTTGCTCAGTCTCGCCGACCCTACCGGTCTGATGCAAAAGGAAATTTTGCAGGTTTATAGCTTCATAGAAAGCATTAACACGTTGGTCAGCCTGAAAAAAGACCCCGTCAATGGCCAGCAAATACAGTGCATTGTTCTAACCGATGAGGATAAATCGCCTCATTGTCAAATTGAAACCGGCATCAAAAACGATTCTGCAATACTGTATCTGGACTTGACCAAATTATTTAAGGCCTTCAAACAAAAAGAAAAATTAATTAATGCAGCGGAAGCTAGGTTTAGTTCAATGCATCTATCAAAAAGCAATGCCGCAAAACCCGCCGCCGAATTACTCGATTATCTTGAACAACGCTGGCTAGGCGTTGATCTACAAGGCGTGCCTTTTTTTAGCGACAGAGCAGATCGCTGCATTGCTGTGGGCCTCGAATCAACCTATGAACTGCAACATGCAATCGGATCAGCTGGCGATAAAGATCTTGAATTTTCGGTTCAGTCAGCATCTGAGCGGTTATTGTCTGGCGTATTTGAACAGACCGGCGTTCTGTCGGTAGGCAGCCTGGTCAGCTTCAGAAAAAGCGATAGCCCAGAACATAAGCGTTCATTAGGCATAGTTAACAAAGTTATTGTCGACAGGCAAAGCGGCAGAATAAATTTTGGCATGCAATTATTGGCCCATCAATCCATTGCTGTCACCTATGTTTTATTGGAAGAAGCCAGTAAAGATATTCCGCCGCAAAAAGGCCTATTTTATAGCGCTAAAGAACTGGACTATGAAAAAAGCTACATCATTACAGCTAGTTTTATGCTGAAAGATGGCGACATCATCCGAATGATGATGAACAATGACGATTTTCCTGTCGTTTTAAGCAACCGAAAAAATGTCGGACTAGGTTACTGGCAGTTTGAATGTCGGCGGGTAGCAGCGGAAAAGGACAAATCTTTACCAAGCCACGCTAAAAAAGGCTATGATTTCATTTAAATAACGCGTGTTGCCAACAGATAGCACTTGAAAAGTTTTTTTATCGTGGTAAGTTGGCATGTCAAGTTAGTGGCTAGTGATAATTGCCGACTTGTTGAAAGTAGGCGAAAGTAATCAGGGAATAATGCTTGGAGCAAAAACCTGAACATAATAAAAAATAACTGTGAGGATACAAGATGAGCACTGAAGAAAACGATAACAAAACAGTAGATGCGGCAAAAGAAACGGCAGGTAAAGCATTTTCAGTCGCAATGAATTTGAAAGAAAAAAATCCAAAAGTATTTTTTGGCGCCATTGGCGGTGTCGTTCTTCTGCTACTTGTCATTATGATGAGCGGCGGCGACTCAAAACCGCCCATTACATCCACAGCCAAAAATTTAGTGACGGGTCAACGCTATATTCTGAAAAACCCTAACACCTATGAAGTTGAATCCCCTATTCAATTAGTCGCAGTACCCGGCGCTATAGCCGCATTTGATGACAGCGAAGATGATGGCAAAAAAGTTGAATCTTGCAGACGGATAGCGCAAGGAACACCGGTTACCATCGTCGAATTCCAAGATTTTGCCGGCAAGAAAAATGCATTTGTTAAAGTTCAAATTGAAGATGGTGACTGTAAAGGTACTTCCGGTTGGGTTTTAGCAATTGATGTTCAATAAAGTTTGACAAGTTTAAAATAAGCCTTATAATGACCGAATAAATTGCAACGCGGGAATAGCTCAGTGGTAGAGCACAACCTTGCCAAGGTTGGGGTCGCGAGTTCGAATCTCGTTTCCCGCTCCAATTAATTTAAAAAAAGCCGCGATAATTCGCGGCTTTTTTATTTCACTTTTAGGCTGCGTAGCAAAATGGTTATGCAGTGGCCTGCAAAGCCATCTACGGCGGTTCGATTCCGCCCGCAGCCTCCAGAAGTTAATTCGTAGAAATTCAAAGAAGTACACAAACCCGCAAGCTGAAAGGCTTAGCGGGTTTTTTATTGTTCGGCGAAGTGCGTAGAAATGCGCTGGAATCCTGGTTCTGATTGGGGTAACATTCGGGGTAACACAGCTACCCCATGATGGAGTTACCCCAGTGTCATTATCAGATACCGCCTGTAAGAATGCCCATAAACATGCAAAAGCCAGCAGTGGCAAGTCTTTCAAGCTGTATGATGAAAAAGGCTTGTACCTTTTAGTTAAGCCTCAACCTGATGGTTGGGGTAAGTGGTGGCGATTTAAATATTGTTTTGAGGGCAAGGAAAAATGTATTTCTTTTGGCACTTATCCCGATACCAGCTTAAAACAAGCAAGAGACAAACGAGACGAAGCCAGAAAACAAGTTGCAGAGGGAATTGATCCAGGCGAAAACAGAAAAGCGGTCAAGTCATCAAAAGCCGAAATCGCTACCAACAGCTTTGAAATAATTTCTCGTGAATGGGGCTTAAAAAAAGTTAATGACTGGGATGATAAAAATAACCGGTCTAAACGGATGCTTGAACGAAATATATTTCCTTGGTTGGGCAACAAACCTATAACCGATATTTTGCCTAAAGACATTCTGGGATGCTTAAGGCGCGTCGAAGATCGGGGCACTATCGAGACAGCACACAGAACTTTACAAATATGCGGACAGATTTTTCGTTATGCCGTAGCGACCGGCAGAGTTGATCGGGACATAACGCCGGATTTACGCGGTGCATTGCCACCGGCAAAAGGTGAACACTTCGCCTCAATCACAGACCCTAAACAAGTGGGCGAATTGCTCAGAGCAATAGACAGCTATTCCGGCTCACTATCGGCTATTTGTGCGCTAAAACTAGCACCGCTGTTCTTTGTGCGCCCGGGTGAACTACGGGCGGCTGAATGGCAGCATATTGACCTTGAAACTAAAGAATGGCGTTACTTTGTGTCAAAAACCGAGGTACAACACATTGTCCCGCTATCAACGCAAGCCATAGCAATCTTAGAAGAACTGCACCCGCTTACCGGGCATGGCCGCTTTGTATTTGCCTCAGAACGCAACCCAAGGGGCGATAGGTGCATGAGCGAGAACACACTAAACGCCGCATTAAAACGCCTTGGCTACGGTAAAGACATAATGACCGCGCACGGCTTTAGGGCAATGGCCAGAACCATACTTGATGAAGTATTGGGTGTTAGAGTTGATTTTATCGAACACCAATTAGCACACGCAGTAAGAGATCCCAACGGACGCGCCTACAACCGAACCGCGCATTTATCAGAACGCCATAAGATGATGCAATCATGGGCTGATTATCTGGACGAGTTAAGAGCGGGCAGCGCAGTGGTGCCATTTAAAAAAACTGGATGACTGTTGATCCCGCTTATCGACAACCTTAACGCTACGGTAAACCGCCATAATACGGTCGTATTCTTGGCGGCTAACCGGGTTCTGTTCAGCTTGGCGCATGTTTTCTTCAAACCGCCTGGCTTCCTTGCCGCGTAAAACCGGCGTTGGCTTAATCGGTGTTGCCATAGCTCAAAATAAAATTATCAGGAAAAGGCTGTTAATTGCCGAAAAAATCACCCTGGAGCAGCTCCTTCCGTTGCTCCTTGGGTAAATGGTTAATCAAATTGGCGGCCAATTGCTGGGTAGTGCTAGCGGGTGGGTTAAGGTAGTGTTTAAACGCCAGCGACATAACAAACGTAGCGCCGCAGTTTTTGATATCACTGCATTGGCAGTAAAGGTCTCGGATCGTCAGGGTAATTTCAGAGGATGAGCTGATACGGGCTTTAGACTGGCAATTGGGACATTTAACGAGCATACAGATCCTTTCGGGTTTGGGTTATGACACCACAGCACAAAAGGCAGGGACAACGCCTAAAGCGGCGGGGGATCGGGCTAATAATTGGGAGGGGCAGGAAAAAAGCGCCCGCTTTTAGCATTGACCGAGTAAAAGCGGGCTAACCATTGCGTTCGGAGGAAAAGGACAAGGAACCGTACGCGATGATTGGGTTTATTTTAACTAACGCCACTCATAATGCAAAAAAATTGCTAAAAGAAACAAACAGGGACAACCCAAGGCCGACAGTGTGAATATAATTTCACAAGCAATTTACAGCGGATTGATAAGCATAGCTTTACAGTTTAGAATCCAAACCATAATAAAAACATTCCGGCACTATAATGAGCAGAATGCACAACCCCGCACATCCGGGCGAAATCTTACGGGAATGGCTACCCGAGGGCATGACAGTGACCCAGGCGGCAAAAGATTTGCAGGTATCACGCGTTACCTTATCAAAAGTGCTGAATGGCAAAGCCGCCATTACAGCCAACTTGGCGTTACGTCTTGCGGCATGGTTAAGCACAAACCCCGAAGTTTGGCTAAGTATGCAAACCCAATACGATTTATGGCAAGCCGAACAACAGCCGACACCCAGCATTAAACCGCTGGATCGGATAGCCGCATGACCACACAACCCCAAGCGAGTCCCACCATGCAAACCATACAGATCAGCGACCAAGCCGCCGCACAATTAGACAACATGGCCGCACAAGAACACCTATCCACCCGCGATTTAATCGAACGACTGATTACGCAGCACAATGAAGAGCTGGAAAAGCAACGCGCATTAAAAGCATTCTTCAAACCCTACCGGCAAGATATGACCGGCTTCAAGTTTGATCGGGAAGAAGCGAATGCCCGGTGAATTTATCGACACCAACATTGTGATTTACAGCCTAAGCAAAAACGACAGCAAACAGGATATGGCTATCAAACTACTGGCAGGCAAGCCGGTTATGTCAGTGCAAGTGTTAAGCGAAACAGCCAACATCATGCGGCGTAAACTAGGCTTTGATTTATCAGCTATCAGCGCCGTTATTAACCGGATAAGTCAAGAATGTTCAAGCCTTCAACCGCTTACACTGGACACGCTAAATAGCGGCCTTAATATTGCCGGCCGCTATGGTTTTTCCCATTACGACAGTTTAATTATTGCGGCCGCACTACAGGCTGATTGCTCCACACTTTACTCTGAGGATATGCAGCACGGCCAAATCATTGAACGCCGCCTATTGATCGTCAATCCATTTTTATAATTCCGCATAACTCCAAGCGAGTTAACCCATCATGCAAACCTTACAAGACAAAATGGCGAAACTAAGCCCTGAACGCCGCCAAAAAATTGAAACCTTGACCGCTGAACTGGTCAACGAAGAACACAGGCACGATATAGAACGCACAGAGCAAGCCAGCAACGAGGATTAACCATGAACGCACAACCGCAATTTATAACCAACACCGACGGCGAAAAAGTGTCTGTCATCATCCCCTTGGCTGATTATTATGAAATGCTCGAGGACTTGGAGGATTTGGCGGCCATTGCCCAAATTAAAGATGAAGAAACAATCCCCTGGGAGCAGGTAAAACAGGAGCTTGCAGACAATGGCCTGCTATAGCATTGAATTTAAGAAG
>JAUYMY010000070.1 GCA_030699385.1 Methylobacter sp. | reverse complement strand
AGTAATGTCCACAGCGGCGACAGCAATATTGTACGCAACATCGTGCTCGGTCGAATAGGCGGCGACATTTACCAGGAAAAAATCGGATCGCCCACGCTGTCAGTCGGCGATGTGATACCGCTGGCCGATTTTGTGCAAGTGATCGGCGTGGCCCAATTGCAGGCGCTGGAGGTACCTGCAAGCTGGTTGGTGTAGGTTTGCCCTAAAGGTTGTGGGAGCGATGCCTAGTCGCGGCCGGGTGGCCGCTCCCACAACTTATGTATAACGATGAGCGCTCCAGCGGTCTACTACTTTTGCTTGTCAATGAAGCGCTCTAAGCGCTGCAGGGCAATTGCCATTCTGTCGATAGAGGTGGTGTAGGCAAAGCGTAGGTAATGATGGGCTGCATGGGTGCCGAAATCTTTTCCCGGTGTGATGGCTACGCCTTCAGCTTCCAGTAAATCCAGGGCGAATTGATAGCTGTCATCGGTAAATTTGGCGCAATCGGCATAGATATAAAAGGCGCCATCGGGTTTGATGGGGATGTTAAAACCCAGGCGCACTAAGCCGTCATACAGAAAATCACGCCGCGTGGCAAATTCGGCGCGCCTGTGTTCCAATTCAATCAGTGTCAGCGGGTCAAGGGCGGCTAAGGCTCCGTATTGCGAGGGCGTGGCGGTGGAAATGAATAGGTTTTGCGCCAGCTTTTCGGTGGCATCGATAAACGCTTCCGGTACGATTAGCCAGCCGATGCGCCAGCCTGTCATGCCGAAATATTTGGAAAAGCTGTTGATGACAAACACGTTGTCGCTAAACGCCAGCGCTGTTGTGGCATCATCGCCGTAAACCAGGCCGTGATAAATTTCATCGGAATAAAAGCAGCCGCCTAAGTCGTTCACGGTGTGGATGGCTTGGGCTAATTGATCGGGGGCGATGAGGGTGCCGGTCGGATTTGATGGCGAGGCAATCAACGCGCCTTGGGTGTTGGGGGTCCAATGCTGTTTGATCTGTGCGGCGGTCAGTTGATAGCCGGTTGTTGCATCTACCGGAATGGTGCGAGCTTTGCCGTCAAATAACTTAACAAAGTTGCTGTTGCAGGGATAGCAGGGGTCGGCCATCAGCAGTTCTTGACCCGGATTAAGGCTGCTGCCCAAGGCCAACAAAAATGCGCCTGAGGCGCCCGGTGTGACAAAAATACGCGCGGCGTCGATGGTCACCGCGTAACGCTGCCGATAAAAGTCGGCTATTTTTTCACGCAGTTCGGGCAAGCCGGCGGCTGCGGTATATTTTACCGCGCCGGTTTTAAGGTGCCGGGTACCGGCATTAATAATGGTTTGCGGTGTAGGAAAATCAGGCTCGCCGATTTCCATGTGAATGACATCTTTGCCTTGTGCTTCCAGTTGTTTGGCGCGGTGCAGCAGCTCCATCACATAAAAGGGGGCAATCTGCTGAGTTCGTTTTGCCAGTCGTAAGTCCATAATTTTTACGCCGTTCACAAAAGCGGGGAATCATAGCAATAAACCTTGCTATCCGTTTGCTATTCTGCTAAAAATGCGCGGTTTTATTTAATCTTGTCTTAGGAGTTAATGGATGACCGATAGTTCTAAAACTGGCGCATCACCTTTCAGTTTTAAGCCTTACCAAGAAAAGGAAGGCGAAGAATACATGAATGCCGATCAATTGGAGCATTTTGAGACTATTCTTAAAAACTGGAAAGGCGAATTAATGCACGAAGTAGATCGCACTGTGCATCACATGCAGGATGACGCATCTAATTTTCCTGATCCTAATGACCGTGCGTCTCAGGAGTCAGAATTCAGTCTGGAATTAAGAACTCGTGATCGTGAACGGCGGCTGATCAAGAAAATTGATGAATCCCTTAAAGAAATCGAATCTGGGGATTATGGTTTTTGCGAATCATGCGGCATTGAAATCGGCATACGCAGACTGGAAGCCAGACCTACCGCGACCTTGTGTATCGACTGCAAAACACTCGATGAAATTCGCGAAAAACAAATGGGTTAATTCTGGATAAACAACCCACCATCGGCCGGTTTGCGCCTTCGCCTACCGGCCCTTTACATCTCGGTTCCCTGTACACGGCTCTCGCCGGTTTTCTCCAAGCCCGTTCACAACAAGGTCAATGGCGGCTACGCATTGACGATCTCGATACCCCCAGAAATGTCAGCGGCGCGGCTGATGCCATCTTAACCACACTGGATATTTTTGGCCTGCATTGGGACGGCGAGGTTTATTACCAAAGCCGCCATGTCGATATTTATAACGCTGTTATCAGCGACCTGCATAAAAAAAAGCTTATCTATCCGTGTACCTGCAGCCGAAAAACGCTAATGGAACAGGCTAGAGAAAACACGCTTTCCGATGTTTACCCCGGCCTTTGTCGGCACCTAAATACTGTGCCTGCCGGCCCTCATGCCTTACGCATTAAAACCGACCAGCGCATCATTCGCTTTCAGGATGAACTGCAAGGGCTGATTGTTCATGATCTGGCAGCCCAAGATGGCGATTTTATTATCAAACGCAAAGACGACATTATTGCCTATCAATTTGCCGTAGTCATTGATGATGAGCTGCAGCAGGTTAATCATATTGTGCGCGGTTTTGATTTGCTGGAGGCCACGCCTAAACAGATTTATTTGCAGCAAGTGCTCGGCTTGGCGACGCCGCATTATATGCATGTGCCGGTTATTGTTGACGAACACGGCTTTAAATTGAGCAAACAGACGCAGGCAACGGCGGTTGATTTGGCAGCGCCGGGGCGGGTCATTTTTGAGTTGCTGGTGTTATTAAGACAACATCCGCCGCTTGAATTGAAACAGGCGTCTATTAATGAGTTGCTCGACTGGGCGATTGCGCATTGGCAGCCTGAGCCGCTGCAGAATAAGAGCGCCGTTAGTTGTGCCTCAACTCAGCAAAGCGGCTGAATACAACTCGATACCGGGCCAACATTTTTTAGGTGATTTCCTAAAAAAGACATATCAAAAATTGTCCACGAAAAGCACGAAAAACACGAAAATTTCGTGGCTTTCGTGCTTTTCGTGGACTTTATTTTTTACAGACCATAATCATCAAGGGATGTTATTTCTCGGAAATCGCCTTAGATGACAACAAATCAATGGGCTATCGCATACAATGCGTGCTGAATAGCTTACTTTTATTTTTTGAGTTCCTGGCATGGCTAATATTATGAACGATACACCGATACGACGGTTGATTCCCGGCATTTTCCTGGCCGGTCTTTTATGGCTGGGCTTTATGGTGCTGCGCGAGTTTTTGCTCACCTTGGTCTGGGCGCTGATTATCGCTTATGTCGCCTGGCCGGCTTATCGCCCATTAAGGCAGCGCTTTAACGGCAAGGCAGGATTCAGTGCGGCGCTGATGACGGCGATTATAGCCACGGTTGTCTTTATGACCCTCTACTGGCTGGCTTTCATGTTGCAGGATGAGCTGAAAACCGCCTATCAAACCTTGTCCAGCGATTTTAAGCAGGATAGTTTCCGACTGCCTGATGCCCTCACGCGTATTCCCTGGCTGGGCGATACCGCGCAGCATTGGCTCGATCAATTGACTGACGACAGAGCGGCGGTATTGAGCCAATTTGCCAACTGGGCACAGCAGTGGTCCGGCGAATTTGCTAAGTTTCTTGGCGGTATCGGCGGTTATTTTATGAAGCTGGGCGTTGTGCTGGTGACGGTGTTTTTTTGTTTCCGCGACGGCGAAGAGATGGTTAAACAGCTGCATAAAGGCTTGGTGCAGTTTCTTGGAAAATATCAGGACGTCTATTTGCAAGCCGCAGGTCATACCACCCGCGCCGTGGTTTACGGTCTGGTGCTGGCTGCACTGGGGCAGGGCTTGTTGGCCGGATTGGGTTACGCAGTTGCCGGTGTTCAGGCGCCGGTGTTGTTCGGAGTAGTGACTGCGCTGTTGGCGATGGTGCCGATGGGTGCGACGCTGGTGTGGCTGCCGCTGGGTGTTATGTTGCTGCTGACGGGGCAGCATTGGCAGGGCGCAGGCCTCTTGCTGTGGGGCTTTTTTGCGGTGAGCACGGTAGATAACGTGATTCGGCCGCTGGTCATCAGCGGCGCAGGGCGGATACCTTTTTTGGTGGTGTTATTCGGTGTGCTCGGGGGACTTGGCACCTTCGGCGCTATCGGCTTATTTTTAGGCCCGGTCATTTTGGCGGTGCTGTTATCGGTGTGGAAAGCGTGGTTAAAGCTGCAAAATTATGCAGAAGAGGCGCCAGATTCGGTAACCTCGCCCGCTCAGGACGCCAAGGCCAATTGGCATACGCTGTCGGTTGAGGCCGCGCTGTCGGCTCAGGCTTCGGACGCGGTATCGGGCTTAACTCAGGTTGCCGCCGTCGAGCGGCAACAGCGTTACGGCACCAACCGGTTGGCGGAAAAAGCGCCGCGTTCCGCTTGGCATTTATTGTTATCGCAGTTTAAAAGTTTTCTGATTTTAGTGTTGATTGTGGCCGCTGTTTTGGCCGCCAGCATCGGTAATTTGACCGATGGCGTGGTGATTTTGACTGTCGTTGTCATTAATGCGCTACTCGGCTTTTATCAGGAATTTCAGGCTGAAAAATCGCTGGCGGCGCTAAAAAGTATGCTGGCCTTGCAGGCTAAAGTGCGCCGCGATGGTCATAGCGTGCAACTGCCCGCCGACCAATTGGTGCCGGGCGATATTGTCATTTTGGAACCCGGCGACAAGATTCCCGCCGATGGCCGGGTGATTCTCGCGCATAACTTGGAAGTCGATGAATCCTCGCTGACCGGCGAGTCGATGCCGGTTGCCAAAGAGCAGGCCGCCTTAACCTTGGCGACATTGCCGTTGGCTGAGCGCAGTAACATGTTGTATATGAACAATGCGATGACGCGCGGCCGTGCCGAAATGTTGGTGACGGCTATTGGCATGGATACCGAAATCGGCAAACTGGCGGGCTTGTTGGCCGAAGAAAAAGACGGCGACACGCCGTTGCAAATACAGCTCGATAGTTTGGGCAAGCGTCTGGCGTTAGTTGCGCTGGCGGTTATTGGCCTGTTATTCATGACCGCCTTGTGGCGCGGCGAGCCGATGATAGAGACCGCCTTCACCGCGATTGCCCTGGCGGTGGCGGCGATTCCCGAAGGTTTGCCTGCCGTGGTGACGGTCACGCTGGCGTTGGGCATGCACCGCATGGCGCGGCAACGCGCCATCGTCAAACGTCTGGCGGCGGTGGAAACCTTGGGTTGTACCACTGTGATCTGCACCGACAAGACCGGCACCTTGACCGTCAACCAGATGACGGCGCGGTCTATGTTTTATCAAGGACAGACTTATAAAGTCAGTGGTGAAGGCTATGATATTGCGGGTGACATAACGCCGGAAAATAGCGATTTTACAGCGTTATTGCAGCCTTTGGCGCTGTGCAACAACAGCCATTTTCAGGGCACAGGAGTGGTCGGCGATCCAATGGAAAATGCCTTGCTGGTGCTGGCCGCAAAAGGCGGTCTTGAACCAAAACAGGCGCTTGAACAACTGCCGCGTCTGGCTGAAATTCCGTTTGATGCCGAGCATAAATTCATGGCGACTTTTCATCAGCAGGGCGAGCAGATTCAGGTATTTATCAAAGGCGCGCCCGAAGTGTTGCTTAAATTATGCCAGACCGCTCTCGATAAAGACGGCAAAGCGCAGCCTATTCAAGCCGAAGATGTGCTGGCGCAAAACCAAAACATGGCGGCTACCGGCTTGCGGGTGTTGGGCGTTGCCATGCGTACCTTGCCTGCCGCCGAATTTCAGGCGCAGGACTTGTTCCAGTACATTCAGCAGCTTAGTTTTGTCGGCCTGGTTGGCTTGATGGACCCGCCCCGAGCCGAAGCGCGCGAGGCAATCAAACTGTGCCAACAGGCCGGTATCGCGGTCAAGATGATTACCGGCGATCAAAAAGTGACCGCTAAGGCCATTGCCCAAGAATTGGGTTTGGCGGGCGAAGTGATTGATGGCGAAGAGTTGGCCGGGCTTGATGAAGTTGCCTTGGCCGCACGCATTAACAGCATCACTGTGTTTGCCCGCACCGCGCCGGAACAAAAAGTGCGCATCATCAAGGCGCTAAAAATCGACGGTCACGTCGTGGCGATGACCGGCGACGGTGTCAACGATGCGCCCGCGTTGAAAAGCGCCGACATCGGCATCGCCATGGGCATCACCGGCACCGATGTCGCCAGAGAAGCGGCGTCGATGATCTTGACCGATGATAATTTTGCCACCATCGTTAAGGCGGTCAAAGAGGGTAGGGGCATTTATGACAACATGGTCAAATTTATACGCTTTCAGCTGTCCACCAATATCGGCGCGATTCTGACCGTTGCTGCCGCGCCGCTGTTGGGCTTGCCGTTGCCGTTTACCGCCGTGCAATTGTTGTGGATCAACATCATCATGGACGGCCCGCCAGCGATGTCGCTGGGCGTCGATCCGGTGCGCAACGGCAGCATGGACGAGCCGCCCCGAGATCCGGGGGCGCGGATATTGTCGTTACAACGCTTTGGCAATTTGTTCAGCTACGGCCTGATTATGGCTATCGGCACCTTGGGCATATTGGCTTACGACCTGCAAAGCGGCGACAGCGCTCATGCGACAACCTTGGCTTTCACCACTTTTGTGCTGTTTCAGGTGTTTAATGTATTCAATGCCAGGGCGGAAAAAGGCTCTACCTTCACCCCGCATTTTTTCGCCAACCGCTTGCTTTGGCTGGCTCTTGTCGCCGTGGTACTGCTGCAAATTGTGGTTATACATTGGCCGCCTGCGCAGTTGATATTCCGCACCAGCGCCTTGACGCCGCAAGATTGGCTGATAGCAACCGGTATTGCCGCATCGATATTGGTGCTTGAGGAATTACGCAAAAAGCTGTGGCGCGGGTGATTTTTTAGCCATGAAGGCCACTCACTTAACTCGGGACAGTTTTAAGCGAGTGGCTGGGAACGCCAAGCCCCAGCTTGGCGAGTTACTCTCAATGATCGATATTGCCGAGCTGGGGCTCGGCGTTCCCAGGTATTTGTTTACGCGTTGCTAGTCGCTTCATCGCCGGCGCATACCGTATCGGTTACGTCTTTGCCGATACCACGGTAGCCGGTAAAGCGGCCGGAAGGGTCGAACATCGGCTCGCCGCTGACCATTAAGTATTGATGTGAATTATCGGGATTAGTCCGGCGGTAGACAAAATCCAGGAAGGGGCGTCTGGATGCCAGGTTCGCTTCCAGTATTTTCCGTTCAGCTTCATCCCAACGGGCGCCTTCGTCATCCCTGATTTTGCCCAAGGCGTCGTCAACCCGTATGCCCAGCATTTCCAGCACCGGGCCGAAAATTTTGGTGAAATGGCCGTTTTCATCCTGCTCCCAATACCAATCGGATGACAACTCGGTCAGGCGGCGAAAGCGCGCTTCGCTTTCACGCAATTCGGCGGTGCGTATTAATACGGTTTGTTCGAGGATTTGGTTGTGCTGTTCGAGCTTTTTGTACAGCAGCCGCACTTCCAGCATGTTATGAATCCGCGTTTGCACTTCGATTAAATCAAACGGTTTGCTGATAAAGTCTTTTGCACCGGCGGCCAGTGCGCGCAATTTGTGACCCGGTTGTGCGGTGATGACCAGCACCGGCAGGTAGCTGTCGGTTTCGATGTCTTTAAGCGCTTCCATGACTTCAAAGCCATCCATGCCGGGCATTTGCAGGTCGAGCAAAATCAGGTCGAAAGGGGTTTCACGATGCAGTCTGCAAACCGCGTAGGGGTCTTTGGTTGAGGTGATGCGGGTGTAGCCGGCATCGGTCAGTATTTCTTCCAGTAACAGCACGTTGGTTTGCTGATCATCAACAATCAGGATGCTGGCGTTGAGGATTTCTTGCTCGCTAATCATTGTATTTGCTCGCTTTCATCGTTATGGGGCCGTTCTGTTTTAGAAAATTTTAGGGTGTCGGTCAAGGCAATCATGAGTTCATTAATTTTGATGGGTTTGGTCAGGTAGCGGAAAAATCCGGCTTGCAGACCTTTTTCAATATCGCGGGGTATGGCATTGGCGCTGAGCGCAATGATAGGAATATGCGCAGTTATCGGATCTTTGCGTAAGATTTTCAGTGCTTGTATGCCGCTAATGCCGGGCAGGTTGATGTCCATTAAGATGATATCGGGCAGATGCTCACGCGCTAGCGCTACGCCATGGTTACCATCGCGTGCGCTGAGCATACGCAACTGCGGATGTTCTTCGATGATTTGCTCGACCAGCATCAAGTTAGCCGGATTGTCCTCGACATAGAGCAAGATGCGCAGTTCCTTATCATGGTGCGCCAGCGGCTTCAGTTCTGCGGGTATGACCTGTTCACCGGCTTGCTGCGTATAGTGGTCGCGGAGCAGCTCAATCCAGAATTCGCTGCCGACATCGACCTCACTTTCCACGCCGATGCTGCCACCCATCAGCTCCACCAGTTGTTTAGTGACTACCAAGCCGATGCCGGTTCCTTCCTCAACACCGGTTTCCTGGCCCAGGCGATTGAACGGCTGGAACAGCTGAGCCATTTTTGTAGGCGATAATCCGGCGCCATTGTCCTTGATAGTGATGCGTATGCGTTCTGGCGTTGCGCTGCATTTGACTTCGACTGTGCCCAGTTCACAGTTGTATTTGATCGCATTGGACAGCAGGTTGATCAACACTTGCTTGACCCGCGTGCGGTCGGCATTGGCAAACCAGCTGTTGTCGAAGGCGATAAAGTTCAACACTATGCTGCGTTGTTGTGCCTGTGGTTCTATCATGGCTTTGCATTCGTGCATCACCTCAATCAGCGATACCGGTTCCTGAGACAGCGACAGCTTGCCGGACTCAATGACGGCGAGATCAAGGATTTCATTAATCAAATCGAGCAGATACCAGCCCGCTTTGGTAATCTGGTGCAACCTTGCCAGCTGGATCGGTGTGGGTGAGCCCATTTCCAATAATTGGGCAAAGCCAAGAATGGCATTGAGCGGGGTGCGCAGTTCATGGCTCATGCTGGACAGGAAATCGGACTTGGCAAGATTGGCTTTTTCCGCCACCACTTTGGCCTTTTGTAATTGAGCCTTAGCCATTTGCACTTGTTCGGCCAGTTCTTGTGCTTCAAGGATGGCCATGACCAGATGGGCATTAGCCTGCTGCAAAATAACGATGTGATTGTCGGAGGCTATCTGTAGCGTTTCTGCCGTGTGTTTTTCCTGCTCGCGGAACGTGGCATCGCCTTCGCGCAGATCCATCGCGTCTTCGCGTAAATCGGCTGCGGTGCCACGTAAATACGCCGCTTTTTCGCGTGCCGTGACCAAATTCTCGCGGATTAAAACCGCTGCTTCATCGTCGATGACCGCCCATTCGCGGCGCTTGATGTTTTTTTCAAAAATTTCCCGTAACTTTGCGTGATCCCAGATGGACATGTCCGGTTGACCTGGGGCATTGTTATCGGCCGTGCCGTTAAGTTCAGGATTGTTCATAGCCGCCACCTTTCATCACCGGTTTTATCGTTGGGCAGCCGGTCATGATGCCGGCGTAATCTGACAAGGTTTCGCCAATGATGATGCCGTCTTCGGTAATGTCAAATAAGCGAATGTCTTTGTCGTGTTCACTGCCTCGCACTTTAATGACAGAGAAGGCGCGTTTCAATTGACCGGCGATTTCGATGTAGCGTTGCACGATAATGGCGTCAGCGAGAAAAGCGCTGCCAAACGGGCTAAAACGCAAGTCGGTGTAGCGATCTTCCAGTTCCGAGGTCATGAGAATGGTCACGCCCATGTCGGTCAGCTCGGCAACCATGCGGTACAGCGAGCCGCGAAAATCTTCGCTAAATTCGGGCGCCAGCGCCAGCTCAAATCCAGACAGTGAATCAATCACCACGCGCTTTGCCTGCATCTTATTAATCATTTCGATTAAATCATGCAAGGTTTCGTCAATCGACAAATCCAGCGAGCGGGTATCAATCACGCCGATTTGTCCGGACTGAACCAGAGGATACAATCTTTTATTGCCTATTAATTGACTGGGGCTTTTTTCAAAGGCCGCAATCACGCCGGGTTCGCCCCGACGAACACCTTCGGCAAGAAATTCGGTCGCCAAAATGGTTTTGCCGGAACCGGAGGGGCCGACCACCAGCAACGAATAACCCACCGGCAAGCCGCCGCCGAGCATGTCGTCGAGACCGGCGATGCCCATAGCCACGCGTTCGACGCCCGTGGCCGCTTTGAAAGTCTCGGCCGCCGCGCCTTGTTTGATAATCGCACGCGGGAACACCCGAATACCCTCATCATTGATGCGGAAGGTATGCAAGCCGGAGGCTTGCGCCTGACCGCGCATTTTCACGACTTGCATTTTGCGCATCATGGAATTGCGGTGCAGATTCTGCGATAGCCATAAAATGCCGTCCGCCACGGTAAACACCGGACTGGATTCGGCTTCCGGCAGCAAATATTCACCGATTAAAAAGGTGGTTGCCTGCCAGCTGGTCATTTGCATGCCCAGTTGTTGCACAAACTGCTGTAGCTGTGACGCGCCTTGTTCTTTCTGTTGCGCGGACTGCACCACGGAACGGAAGGAATCGACAAAAACCAGGCTGGGCGTATAGGCTTTGACTTCTTCGGTAATACGCGACAAGGCGCGGTCAAAATCGCCTTCGAGCAGGTCGGCAGACAAATTGACGAAGCGGATAGAATCGTTGACTTTATCAATGTCGAAAAACGGAAACTGCTGTTGATAACGGAGCATTTTCAACGCCGGTTCGCCCAGCACAGTGAAAAACAGCGCCCGGTTATCGGGGGTTGCCAGCGAGAACATAATCTGGTGCGCGAGCGTGGTTTTACCGCTGCCCGGTGTGCCGGCAATCAGGTTAAACGAGAATTCCGGCAAGCCGCCGCCGAGCAAGTTGTCCAAACCCGGTACGCCCGTTTTCAGGCGACGTATAGTTACTTTTTCAGTCAATTTTGAACTCCTTGCCGGACTTGTCCGAAGCGTCAACGCCCCAGGCCGAGCGTAAAATACGGGTCGTTAGCGGCTCACCAATTAACGAGGCCAGAATGTCGGTAAAAGTCATGAGCAGTAGATGGTTGGCTTCGCTGGCTTGCGCGGGCGTTTGTTGTTCAAAACTGGTTTTTAAGGACGCAAAGCGTTGAGTTGATGATGACGGTGAAGCGGTCGCGAACCAGGGAAATGTTGACTGGGTCAGGAAAGCACTGCGTGCGTAAAGCGAATCGAAACCGCTTTCGCCGATAATCGAAATGATTTGGGTCGCCATTTGTGTCCATAAGTTAAGCGCAGCATCGGCAACGTTTTCACTGTGCTGTGCCGTGAGGTTTTTAATGATCTGGTGTCGCAGTAAGCTACTGGTTGCCATAAAAAAATATCAATGAGGTCGGGGTATAACGACGGGGGTGGGAATACTGCTGCTGTTTCAATTGGTCATCAGTATAGAGCCTTTTGTTAGCGATACGCTGCATATAGTTTTACTCGGTGCTCGGATTTCATTGATTGACGGGGTGTTTATTCAAAATAATGCGTTGTTAATCAATGTGCTGGCAAAAAGCTGAAATTTTCGATTGGCGTGATGTTCAGGGCAGGCTTGGTGGGACTTATGGCGGGTTTATTCTGCTAATGGCGCGCCGGCGTTATCTCTGCGGTGCAGAGTAAACGCTGAAATTCTTTTTTAACCACGCCGTAGCATTCGCAAGTCCGGTGTTCTAATCCTGTCCTATCAAGTACCGTGATATGACCGCGGCGATAGCTAATCAAACCGGCGCGCTGCAAGTTGCCGGCGGCTTCGGTGATGCCTTCGCGGCGCACGCCTATCATGCCGGCAATCAGTTCTTGCGTCATGATCAGTTCATTCGAGGGCAAGCGGTCGAGAGTCAACAACAGCCAGCGGCACAGTTGCTGTTCCAACGAATGATGCCGGTTGCAGACCGCCGTTTGCGACATTTGTGTCATTAACGCCTGGGTGTAACGCAGCAGCAAGCGCATCATCGGCCCGGCGCGGTTAAATTCCACCATCATTAACGCCCCTTTCAGTCGGTAACCTTGTCCTGCCGTTTGCACGGTGGCCAGGCTGGGCGTGTTATTGCCGCCCATGAACAGCGAAATACCGAGTAGGCCCTCATTGCCGATGCCGGCGATTTCGGCGGAAGCGCCATTTTCCATGACATGGTGCATGGAGACGATGGCGGTGGTTGGGAAATAGACGTAAGACAATTGACAGCCGGATTCGTAGAGCACATCGCCGAGCCGCATCGAGATCAGTTCCAAATCGGGCAATAGGCGCGCTAAGTCTTCCGCTGGCAGCGCTGCAAGCAAATGGTTTTGTTTGGGATTGAGTGGAGTAGAGATAATGGCGGCCATTTGAGTGTCTCGAAAGTGGGCAGACGGTCAGGTAAAAAAACTTAACAACGCGGATCGAGACGGTAAAGGCGTGTTGCGAGTGAACTTATAACACGGTAGTGCAATTTAGCCAGCACTTTATGTTCGCTAACGCACGGTGATGTTTTGCAAGAAAGCGTCTAATTGACAGCAATCATTCTAACAACTGTTTTTTCAATAGATTATCCGGTTTCGGCTCGAGTTAAGACGAGCATTGTTGCAGTCGCAATGACCGGATTATATTTAATTTTATTAGCAACTGGCATAAGTAAAAACACCTATGTCGCAATGACCTCCATTGCAACGACTATAGTCTATCGCCCACTCATACAGGATTCAATATCATGAAAAATTTATATCGTCTCAGGCAGATTCAACTCATCCGTGGCCTTGGCATAACGGTGGCAGCAGTCATTACCGTCGGCTGCGCAAGTCTGCCGGCACCTACCGAACAAATGGCCATGTCCAAACTGACGGTCAGCAACGCCGGCAGCGCCGGAGGCAACGAGTTTGCACCGCTGCAGTTTAAATCAGCCCAGGACAAGATGGATGCAGCCGAACGCGCCATGGTCAAGGAAGATTATCTAAGCGCTCGGCAATTGGCGGAACAAGCACAAGCCGACGCTGAGCTGGCCTCTGCGATGGCGCGTTCAGCCAAGGCACAGAAAGCGGCAGGCTCATTGCGCGAGGGCATTCGTGTCCTGCGCCAAGAAATCGACCGTAAAGCCCAATAATTATTAATGGAATTCATCATGCAAAATATACGCTATTTACCTTTAAGCTTGATCGCTGCAGCGGTTGTTTCCGGCTGTAGTGCTGTACCGACACAATCCTTGCTAGACGCGCGTAGTCGTTACAGCGAGGTGCGTACTAACCCGGAAGTTACTAATCTGGCGCCGGTGGAATTAAAGCGAGCCAGTGATTCGCTGAATAAGGCCGAATACGCGCTAAGCGAGGATGAAGACGAAAACGTTATTGATCATTTGGCCTACATTGCCCGTCAGCAAACTGAAATTGCTTTGGTCACCGCGCAGAAAAAGACCGCTGAAATAGCCGTTACCACGGCGGGTGCTAAACGCGACAAAGTCCGCCTTGATGCCAGAACGGCTGAAGCCGATGAGGCTAATTATCAGGTGGAGTTGCTAAAAGAAAACGTTAATTGGCAGGCGACCGAATTGGCCGTTGCCAACGCCAATACGGCACGCGATCAGGAACTGATTGCGCAACAAGATTTGCTATTGAAAGCATTGAATGCCAAGAAAACCGAACGCGGCATGATGATTACCTTGAGTGACGTGTTGTTTAGTACCGGCAAGGCGCAGTTGAAATCCGGCGGCGTGCGTAATGTCTATAAGCTGGCGGATTTCCTCAACAAATATCCAAGCTACAAGGTTTTGATCGAGGGGCATACCGATAGCGTCGGCAATGACGAGAATAATCAGTTGTTGTCCGAGCGTCGAGCTAATGCGGTACGCGCTGTTTTGACGGAAGCCGGCATTGCTAATGACCGTATCGGCACCCGGGGTTATGGCGAGGGCTTTCCTATTGCCGGCAATAACAATGCAGGCAGCCGTCAATTGAACCGGCGTGTGGAAATAATCCTGTCCGATGTGAACGGCAATATCGTGCCGCGCTAAACGCACCCAGTTAGATAGGGGCTTACAACCCGATCACCATTTTAAAAGGCAGTGTCTTTAGGCAATGCCTTAACGAGAAAATATTATGACCATCACCACACAACAAGAAAACCAAATTTTACGGATCGGGCAAGCGATGTTTAACGCGGCGCCGGGCGCAAGCTATCTGTCAGAGTTTAGCGCTTACCTGGATTTCGGATCTTCACTAGCCGATTTGGCCCAAAGCTTGTCGGGTACTGAAGCCTTTCTGGGCAGAACCTATTATGACTGTATGAGCTCGACCGAATTTGCCAATGCCTTTGTTAACGACCTAGTCGGTAACAATGCATCTGCTCCTGATAAGGCATGGGCGACCAATTACATTATCGACAGAATGGCGGCGGGTATTACTCAGGCGGGTATTGTGTCAGAGCTGACGCAAACGCTTTCTGCGGTTCGCTGGGACGATGCCAACTGGGGCGTTGCCGCGACTCAGTATAACACCCGTATTGCGACAAAAATTATCGACAATCTGACAGGCAATGCCGCCAGCGCGTCGGCTAAAGCCGACGCTGTCGACTACATCGTTTGGGAAATGGCCGCCAATGGCAAAAATGCAGGCCAGATGGTTGAGTGGGCCATCACCGCGCTTGATGAGATGGATCATGCCGATAGCCTTTGGGGCGATGCGGCGATTCTGTTCGACAACCGCATTGAGGTGTCCCGTTATTACTCTGTCGATAAGGCCGGTACTGCGATCGACATCGGCACTTTGCAACAGGTTCTGGCGCCGGTTACGACGAGCGCTGGCAGTATAGCCACCGCCATCAGCCAATTTGACAGCCTGCTGAGCGGTGTTGCCCGTGATGGCTATCTTGCCGATACCACATTATTTATTGATCTGAACGGCGATCGTGTCCGCACTCTTGACGAAGCCCAAGTGACCACGGATGCCAACGGTAATTTCACTTTTCCGGCGGGCGCCTTTGGTCAGATTGTGGCAACCGGCGGTACTGACATCACTACACTGCTGCCTTTTAACGGCGCATTTACCGCGCCTGCGGGATCGACTGTGGTCAGCCCGTTGACCACCTTGCTACAAGTTTTCATCGAGCAGGGACAGACTCTTGCCGAGGCTAAACTGACTGTTGTCAAGGCGCTTGGCGTGAGCGCAGGCTCATTCGATCCGACCCATTTTGATCCTTTGGTTAGCGCGCTGGATGTCAATGCCACAACAGAACAACGGGCGCTGGCTACAGAATTACGCGGCGACGCCGCTAAAATCGCCAATTTAATGGTGGCTGCAGGCAGTTTATTACAAGGGGCGGCAGGCGGTGCAGACAAGCTTGACCTGATTAGCGCCGAGCAAGCCGTTATGAAAGCATTGGCCAACGCAATTAATGAAGATAGCGATGGTGTCATCAGCTTTAGTGACCAAGCCATGCTGAGAAGTGTGTTGATCGATAGCGCGACGCTGTTATGTCACAATACAGACGTGACCGCAGCGCTTGGCAAAATCACTGATATGGCAACGGACTTTGCCACCCTCATGGCGACGGCAGCGGATAATATCGATAACGCGGTAGCCGCCGGTGGTGATATTGCGGCGATATTGGTTAATATTGCCCAAGCCGAAGTCGTTGTTCAGGGCGAGTTGGCTGATCAATTATTTGCGGCTGCGGAAACCGGCGATTTAAGTGGTCTGCTGCCCGGCTTTACCGACGATGCTTTTCAGGATAAAACCGAGCAAGTTATTATTGGCGATCTTGATCCCAACAGTACCGCCGATGATGCGGCTGTCGCGGAGAGTAATGCCGCAGTAACCGCCATTGACATCACCGCGCCGGTCATGCGTTCGGCGACGGTATCGGCCGACGGTAAAAGTGTAGTCATTATTTATTCTGAGCCCTTAACAGGCACAGCGGAAGCCGGTGACTATGGTCTGACGCTGAGTAGCGGCAATACCGCAATAACCGGCACCACAATTGGCACCGGTACAAGCATCAATAAAGTGACGTTGACCCTGTCAAACGCTATCGGCAGCAGTGCTACCGTCAGTAATCTGGTTTATAACGCTGCAGCCGGTACCATCGATTCAATCAAAGATACGGCGATCGCACCCAACAGCGCGGCAACGCAAACATTGGTCAAAGTGACTAACGGCTCGACAGTAAGCGTCACGCCAACAGACACCACTGCGCCGGTGATGACTTCGGCGGTGGTTTCTGCAGACGGCACTAAGCTGGTCATTACTTATTCGGAACCGTTGACCGGAACTGCTGAAGCCGATGACTATGGCGTCACCCTGAGTTCGGGCAACCTGACTTCAGCAACCTCTGCGACCATTGGTACCGGCGTCAATGCTAACAAAGTGACGCTAAACTTGTCGCTCGCTATCCGTAGCACCACCACGGTGAGCGATCTAACTTATACTGCGACAGACGGTACGGCCAATTCAATCAAGGATGCGGCAACTGTACCCAATAATGCGCCTACGCAAACCTTGGCAACGGTGGTTAATGGCTCGACCCTAACTGTCGTGCCTGTCGATACGATTGCACCTGCGATGATTTCGGCGGCAGTCTCTGCTGATGGCACCAAGCTGGTTATCACTTACTCGGAACCGTTGACCGGTACTGCTGAAGCCGGCGATTACGCGCTGACCTTAAGTTCGGGCACTGTTACAGCAACTGCTGCCACTATTGGTACTGGCGCAGCGGCTAACAAAGTCACCTTGACCTTGTCGAGTCCTATCAACAGCACCACTACCGTCAGTAATCTCGCTTATAACGCCACAGCGGGCACGGCTAATTCAATCAAAGATACGGCCACTACGCCTAACAATGCAGCGACGCAAACCTTGGCAACGGTGATTAATGGTTCGACCGTGACTGTTGCTCCTATTGATACTACCGCGCCAGTGATGACATCAGCGGTGGTTTCTGCCGATGGTACCAAGCTGGTCATTACTTATTCGGAACCGTTGACTGGCACAGCAGAAGCAGGTGATTACGGCGTTACGCTGAGTTCAGGTAACCTGACGTCAGCAACAGCGGCGACCATTGGTACCGGCGTTAATGCTAATAAAGTGACTTTGGATTTATCGCTCGCTATCCGTAGCACGACCACGGTGAGTAATCTGACTTATACGGCTACAGACGGCATAGATAACTCAATTAAGGATGCGGCAACTGTACCCAATAATGCGCCTACGCAAACATTGACGACAGTGATTAACGGTTCGACCTTGACCGTCGCGCCTGCCGATACCACAGCACCCGCGATGATTTCGGCGGCAGTTTCCGTTGATGGCACTAAGCTGGTCATTACTTATTCAGAACCTTTGACCGGTACTGCAGAAGCGGGTGATTATGCTATCGCTTTAAGTTCTGGCGCCGTTACCGCAACCGCTGCCACTATTGGCACTGGCGCAGCGGCTAACAAAGTCACTTTGACCTTGTCGGGCACTATCAATAGCGGCATTACTGTCAGTAATTTGGCTTATACCGCCACAGCGGGCACGGCTAACTCGATCAAAGATACGGCCACTGTACCCAATAATGCAGCAACGCAAACCTTGGCTACGGTGACTAACGGTTCGACAGTAACGACAACCGATACCACAGCGCCGGTCATCAGTTCGGCAGCCGTTTCCACCGATGGTAAGAGTCTGGTCATTACTTATTCGGAACCGTTGACCGGTACAGCAGAAGCAGGTGATTACGGTGTTACGCTGAGTTCGGGCACGACTACCGCAACGGCGGCTGCAATTGGCATCGGCGCCAATGCCAACAAAGTCACCTTGACGCTGTCGAACACTATTAACAGCGGTGTTATTGTTAGCAATCTGGCTTATAACGCGACAGCAGGCACCGCCAATTCAATCAAAGATGCGGCGACTCCAGCAAATAATGCCGCGACGCAAACCTTGGCGACAGTGACCAATGGTTCGACAGTGACTTCGGGGGGGTCTACCCCTATTACGCTGACTACCTCTGACGATACGGTGAATGGTACCGAAGGCAATGATACTTTTAATGCGACTTATGATGGTGGCCTAGCAACGGATACATTAGGTGCCGGCGACAAAATCAATGGTCTTGGCGGCAGCGATACACTGAACATCGACCACTTTGGCAATTTTGCCATGACGCCGCCTGATTCATTGTGGACGGGTCTTAGCAATATCGAAAAAGTGGTGCTTAATACAACCGGTGATGGCGCTCAAACAATTACCACGGGCACTTTCTTTCAAGCGGCCTTTGGAACTAATGGTGTCGATTTTAAAACAACGACCTCGGGTGCCGGCGCGATTACCATGGATCTGAGCACCTTTACTGGTAGGGCGGTGCTGACAACTACATCGATTGCCGGTGCGCAGGTTATTGTGACCGGTTCTGGTGTGACCTCTGTTACTGCAGCTTCCGATGCCGGCGCTTTGGATATTAAAGGTGTAGGCCTTGCCACAGTCATCGCCACGACTACCGGTGCCGGTGCGCAGACCATTGGCGATGCCGGTGGCAATGGCGCTAATCTGACTTCGGTAAATGCAACGGCTGTTTCAGGTACGCAAACCATTACCAGCACCAGTACCGCGAATGCTACCGTGATAGCGACATCAAGTTCAGGCAAACAGCTGATTACCACGGGCGATGGCAACGATACCATTACCGCGACAGCAGCGGCCGGTACTACCAATACCATCACGGCTAATGCCGGTAACGATACTATTGTCGCGGGTCTGGGTAATGACTTGATTACCGGTGGTCTGGGCGCCGATCAAATGACCGGTGGTGGCGGTGTTGATACTTTTGCGATTGGCGGTAACGGTTCGATTATCGGTATATCAATGGACATCATCACCGACTTTAATTTTGGTGGCTCGGATATTCTGACTTTTGGCGGTGCGACCACCGTGTTGGCTATTGACGCAACCCTTCTTGTTGCAGGTTCAAACGTGCAAACAACGGGAGGCGGTGTGATTGTTTTTCACGCTGATGACAATACGTTAGCACTTAAGATTGCTGCCATCCAAGCAGATACTCAACTTGATGCAGCAGGTTCGATCGGTATGTTCGTTGACGGTGGTAATACTTATGTCTATTACGCAGGTGCTGCAGCGGCCAACGCCGATGACCAGTTAATCCAATTGAGCGGTGTTACTACGCTGGCAACCATCACCGGCGGTGCAACGACAAGTATCGGTTAACGCTAGACCAACGCAACATTTTAAGCCGAGATAACAGATCTCTTTGAGACCTGTTATCTCATTATGAAAACCACAACAGAGAGAACAACCATGAATACAGCAGATAAAGTAAGCCATTTTGCACAAGATACCGCTGAGACGCTTAGCAATGCAGGCCATCAAGCCAGAGCGGCGTTTGATGAAAAAAGCGAACAACTCTTACGCGCCGAGCAGTGCGCGGTAAAAAATTGCCGCAGTTATGTCCGTACCAACCCCGTGTCATCCTTGGGTATTGCCGCAGCCGCCGGCTTTGTGCTGGGCAGCTTGTTCGGCATCAGCCGTCGTTAATTAGATGCCATCATGAAAACCAACGCAGCTAATGATGCAACAATTAAGCCCTCTGTAACGCATGATAATGTATTGCAGGAGGCGCAGTTGTTATGGCATGAGTTGCGTGGGCTACTTTACGAACACCTTGTGCTTGCCGCGTTAGAAACGCGGCGGGCAGGCGAAAGCCTAGTGACTATGCTTATCGCAGCCATCATGGTGGCGGTGATGCTGATTGGCGCGTGGTTAGGACTGGTAGCAGCAGCTGTACTGATGCTGGTCGAGCAGGGCATGGTGGCCAGTAGCGCGATACTGCTTGCTGTTGCCGCCAATTTGCTGATTGCTTTGCTGCTTTGTCGTTTAATACGTCATCGGAGTCATTATCTACAATTTCCCGCCTTACTCGGTAGCCTTCAACCGGCGCCGCTAAAAGGTAAATCATCATGAGCCTTAAACCTACAACGATTAACGCCCAAATCAAGGCTGCTGAACAACGCCTACAAAACCATCAACACGCTGTTAATGATCGGACTGACGCACTGGCCGGGAACATACAGCGACAACTGGTTAAACCTGCAAGCTTGCTGCTGGCGGCTAGTATCGGTTTTATCCTCGGTGAATTGACTCGGCACAGCTGTCGCACGGCAAAAAATCCAAATGCTGTCGAAACCTCGCCGTTAAAAACCGCATTCAGCCTGATCGGTTCGGCTAGAAGTTTATATGCCGGTTTGCCATTGCTGTTGATGATAACTTCTCGTAATCAAGTCGGCGCGCCTGGACAGGGTGAGGCAAAAAGCTCAAAGGCGAGGGCACGCCGGACAGTGTAGCGCTGTTTTTTTCTGCCGAGTCGTGACGAAAAAGCTTTAGTCAGGACGGTAATGGCCGCTAACCGCTTGTGTAAATGTTTATTTTCTTTTGGCAAAAGAATCTGAATGCTTATAATTTTGGCAGTCATTTAAGAGGAGTATGTGATGGAAATTAAAGCAGACCATTCGCTAGGTTATAGCGCTAAACCGCCCAAGCAAACTGACGCAAATTTTGGCGCTCAGGTTTCAGCCAGGGCGCATGAGAAAAAAATAGACGACGTGCAGGAACGCACGCCTTTTGGTGCCGAGGTGTCGGAGCAGGCACAGGCAAAAAAAATTGATAAAGCGCCGGAATCGGTGGCAGTCACGGCCAAGAATCAATTAAACCAGAGTATCTTGCAGGCCTCGCTGGAGGTCAGTTTGAGCGCTGGTAACGAACCCATGTCATTGCTGCTGAAGGCGGCGATAGAAGGTGTCAATACCGCACTGGAAGGCGATCTTGGCCCTAATGCCATTCAAAATTCTTATGATTCCGGCATTGATGTGTCGCCGCAAGCGACGGCCGACCGTATCGTGCAGATGAGCACGGCTTTTTTTGACAAATACCATGCCAATCATAAAGACCTTAGTGTTGACGACGCCTTGAAGTCGTTTACCGAGTTAATAGGTAAGGGTGTCGATAAGGGGTTTAAAGAAGCTCGGGATATTTTGAGTGGCCTGGGCGTGCTGGATCAGGGTGATATCGGTAAAAATATTGATGCCACTTATGACTTGGTGCAAAAAGGTTTACAAGCCTTTGTCGAAAATTATAAAAAGCCTGAGGCGGCAGCCGCACCTGATGTTTCTGCATAGGTGATGTGTTTGAAGAGGGCTAAATGACTTGTGCATAAACTGACAGGTGAATATTAACGTTCTACTGGGATTAATGATTATGCGACTTTTTACTTTGAAAACGGGCTTCACCTTGGCGCTTGCCATCAGCGCAATGTTGGCCATGAATCCGGCCTTTGCCGACAAGCCAGGGAAGGGCGGTCATGATAAAGCACAGAAACAGCAAAAACATAGCGGAAAAGGCAAGCACAAGAAAGCCCATAGTAAAAAGCATGATGCCCGGTCGGCCCAGAGACAAGCGGCGGGCTTTAAACCGCAACGCTATTTTGACGACAGGCAACGGACTGTAATTCAGAATTATTATGTCGAGCAGTTTCGTAGCGGCTCTTGCCCGCCCGGATTGGTCAAGAAGCAAAATGGCTGTCTGCCGCCGGGACAGGCAAAGCAATGGACTGTAGGTCGTCCTTTGCCGCGTGAGGTGATTTATTATGAGCTGCCGCCGACGGTTATTACCCAGCTAGGGCCACCACCTCAACCCGACTACCGTTATGTACGGGTAGGCGATGATGTTTTGTTAATAACCCGTGCAACGGGCTTGATCATAGATGCTATTCAGGGCTTGAATTGGCGTTAGGGGATTTTTTACATCGTTTCCACTTCAGACATAAGTTGTGGGAGCGGCCACCCGGCCGCGAATAGTGTACGATTGTTCGCGGCCGGGTGACCGCTCCCACAACTTTTAAGAGTCATTGATCCCCGCCTAATCACAGATGCGTCATCTCCCAAAACGGCTGCAACAGGTTTTGGCAGTGCAGCTCAAACGCCTCGCCCAACACCTCGCTCAAATCTGTTACGTTACCGTATAAGCGCCGCAATTCAGGCTCGTAGGATTTTTCTACCGCCCGGCTTAATTGCTCTATGGCGCACTCCAGCGCCGATTTTGACGCCCGGCTGCTATTTTTCAGTTTATACGCCTGTTTGACATAGACCAACGCCGCTTCGACAAAAAAGGCATCGGGTTGTGTGCGGCCTTGTTGGTATAAATCCAGCAATGCGCTCAGCGGTTCTAGTGAGCCATGTTCCGGCAACAAGGTTAAATCTTCATCGGTGCTGAGCAAAAACGTCGATTGCGGCTGAATCCGGTTAAGCAGCAGATGGTGCAGCAGGGCGCAGACAAAATCTTTGCCTTTTAAATCGGCGTAGCGATACAACAGGCTGCCGCGTTCATACAGGTTGCCTAGTCTACCGACCACGCGGTAATTGGCTATGCGCAGATCGATGGGCCTGTCGTCCAACGGCGCGCCCAAGTTTTTGGCTTGTATGCGTTCGACAAAGCCATTGACCGCCAGCTGTGTCCGGTCAAACTCCAATTCGCCCGGCACACCCGATAACCAGCGCCCTTGCGCCTGCAACTTTTTCACCTGCATCGGCCTGCCGTTTAATGCCCCGTCTATCCATTCGTGATAAATGCTGTAAGCCTCCAGTTTGTCGATGACAAACGGCTCGCGCTCTTCGGCGTCGGCATCAATGCCGCTAAAGCGCAGATCCAGCTGTTGGCGCATAAAATAACGTTGCGGATGCCGGAAAAAGCTGAACAACTCACTTAATTCAATAACCTCAATGTCGGTGTCAGCTTCAGCAATTGTCCCTTTCCACCACCGATTATCGGGCATGTCTGACGGCTCGCCCCGGCGCGATAAGGCTTTGGCGGTGGCGCAATCGGCCTCGGCAAAACTGAATAAAGCGCTGCTGCTGTCAAAATAGCGCCGACTGAATGATTGCAATGGATGCAGCGTAATCAGTTTGTTGCCGCCGGGTAAAACCTCCAGCAATTCGCTGATCACCACCGAGGGCGGAATGGGCTCGTTATGGCTGATCGACTGGCCGATATAAGTCATAATCAGCTGCTGTCTGGCCGACAGCAGGATTTCCAAAAACTGATAGCGGTCGTCGCTACGGTGCGAACGGTCGCCTTTGTGGAAGTCTTGCGCCAGCAAATCAAAGGTTGGGTTGCGGTCTATTTTGGGGAATTCGCCGTCATTCATGCCCAGCAACGCAATCACCTTGAACGGAATCGAGCGCATCGGCAGCATTGAGCAAAAGGTCAGTTGGCCGCGCAAAAAACCGTTCGACGATTTGCGCTCGGCCACCATGCCTTCCAGCCAGCTGATAATCACTTGCAGCTCGACTTCATCATGATGCACGGTGGCGAATTCTGAGGACAATTCGGCCAGCAGTTCATTCAGCTGCTGGCGCTCGACCGGCTCTGCCGCTGTCACTAATTGGTCGGCGTAATAATACAGCTGCGTACTCCAGCTTTTCAGCGTTTTCGGCTGTTTCAGCTCCTTGCCGGCCTTAAACAACAGCTGCATAAAATCGCACAAACCGCCCAGTGCCTGCGCCGAGGAGCCTTCAATGTCGCGATAAGGCAGCACCTCTGCGACAAAATCCTGATCGCTACCGACCGCATAACCCATCAGCAATCTGTCCAGTGTGGCTTGCCAAGTGTTTTCGCTCAGTTCGGGCAGGCCGAGTTCCTGTTTGTGTTGCGCCGACTTGCCCCAGCGCACATGGGTCTGCTGCACCCAGTGTTTGATCAATTCCAGGTCAACTTCAGACAAGCCGAAACTGGGATAAACCACCGGTTGTTCCAGTAAATCCAGCACCGTCTGCCAACCGAAGCGGCTTTGGCTCAAGTCCAAAAAACGAATGAAGGCATCCAGCGCATTGTTGCTCAGGCGCAAACTGCGGTCGGCAATGGCGTGTTGAATTTTGTCGAACACGGCGGAAATAAACGGCTCATAAACTTGAATATCCGGCGCCATCACCACAATATCGCGCAGTTCCAGTGTCTTGTCGTTTTCCAGCGTTTGCAGCAACTGGTTTTTTAGCACTTCCACTTCGCGCATCCGCGAATGGCAGGCATGAATGCTGATCGAATCGTCGTCTTGCGGCGGCATCTCCTCGGCATCCAATTGGTTGGTTAAAATGCTGTTTTGCAGCCATTGCAGGGTATTTTTTGCCTCAACCGGCTCGAAACTTTCCGGTTCAAAATCGAATTGCGCCTGCTCCAGCAACATCTCCTGAAATTCGCGTCCCTGCTGGCCCAGGCTTGACAGCAAGGGATTACCGCTAAAGTCTTCGTCGTTGCTGCGTTGCCGTTTGCTGGCCAGATCGGCCCAAAATTCTTGCGCCGGATTGAGCAGAAATAAATGCAGCTGGCAATGCTTGGACAGGGCCTGCAAATAGCTTAAAAATAACGGCGGCAGGGTGTTCAGACCAAACACCGAAATCCGCTCCGGCAGTTGCTTGCTGAATGCGCCTTCTTCGGCTGCGTTTAATTTGGCAATCATGTCCAGCCATAACACGCCGCGATGCCGCCTGCCGGTTTGTTCGGTTATTTGCAGCCACAGCGCCTGTTGCCAATGTTCCGTTGTGGTTTGGTAGAGCAATTGGCGTTTTTGCCAGGCGTCCAGCAACTCCGGCCGCATCATCTGATATTGGTCGAAAATCTGCGCCAACTGCTGAGCCAACTGGTAGCGTTTTAACGCGATATTTTCGCCGGACAGGTAGTGGGTTAATGGCAGAAATACCTCGCCATCCAGTCTGCGCAGTAAAGTCTCAATCCGCCAGTGCATCAAATGCCGGTCAAAAGCGGCGTCATTGAGGCGGCTGTCGATTTTTTGCGCCAGCGAGCTGAAAAATTTGCCGGGAAACAAGAAATCGTAATTGCCCCAAACTTTAAATTCACTGGCCAATTGCTGGGATAACCAGCGTTCCATGCCCTGACTTTGAATTAGAAAAACTTCCTTGGCAAACGGCGAAGCCAACGGCGCGTTTTCAATGACAGCGCTCAGATGAGCGACTAGATTTTCGGTTTTGTTGGAACTGTGCAGGATGAACATGGGCGCTTGAATTTATTGGGGCAATGTTAAAAATCAGCTGAGTAATGTTTGGTTCTGCGGTATTATCACACACCTTTTCCCCACCTATAATTAAAACCAGGAAGCGTTATGACTCAAGACGAATTAAAACAAAAAGTAGCTCAAGCGGCGATGCACTACATTAAAGATGTGTCCATAGTCGGTGTCGGCACCGGTTCTACGGTGAAACATTTCATCGATTATTTGGCCGATGTGAAAGGCGATATTGAAGGCGCGGTATCCAGTTCTGAAATGAGCACCGCCCAGTTGAAAAAAGTCGGCATTCCGGTGTTCGATCTGAACGCAGTCGGTACATTGGATATTTATGTCGATGGCGCTGATGAAGTCAGCCCGCATAAACATTTGGTTAAAGGCGGCGGCGGCGCGTTGACTCGGGAAAAAATCATTGCTGCAGCCAGTAAAAAATTCATCTGTATCGTCGATGAAACCAAATGCGTCGATGTGCTGGGCAAATTCCCGCTGCCGGTCGAAGTGATTCCGATGGCCAGAAGTTATGTGGCACGCGAGTTGGTCAAGTTAGGCGGCCAGCCGGAATGGCGGGAAAACTTCATCACCGACAACCACAATGTCATTCTCGATGTGCATAATCTGGACATTATCGACCCGATTAAATTGGAACAAATCATCAACAACATTACCGGCGTAGTCTGCGTCGGCATTTTTGCGATGCGCCCTGCCGATGTGGTGTTAATCGGCAAAGGCACTGAAGTCGTTACCCAGTAAGATTCCGCCTGTTTTCTGAGTCGGGACAATCGACAAATAACCGGGAACGCCGAGCCCCAGCTCGGCAAAGTTAGACCTTTCAGGTTTTAAAAATCTGGAAGGTCTGCATATCGCCATGTCTAACGCTAGCGGGATGGCAGCCAGTAGAAAGAGCGCTCGTGAGGGGACAAGAAAATCTCACTAATTTATGCACATCGACCCACGCCTGAAAATAATAGCGCTGATTATAATTGCCGCTATTGCCGTCGTTTTTAGCCTTGATCCTATTGCCCAGAACCCGGATTATCACAACTTCGCCGATCAGCGCCGCTTCCTCAATATAGTCCATTTTTATAATGTGCTGTCCAATGTGCCCTTGGTCGTCATCGGCATGATGGGAATACGGCAGCTTATGTTGCATCAAGAAAGCGGCGGCCTGGAGCCTTTGCGGTTGCTGTATTTGACATTTTTTGCCGGGGTGTTTTTAACCGGTTCCGGCTCCATGTATTACCATCTCGAACCTAATCATCACACTCTGCTCTGGGATCGCTTGCCGATGACGTTCGCGTTCACGGCGTTTTTTAGCGCCATTGTCGGCGAATATGTTTCGATTTGGCTGGCGCGGCGGCTGTTTGCCCCGCTGTTAATAGCGGGCATGGGTTCAGTGCTTTATTGGTATGCGACCGAATTGCACGGGCATGGCGATTTGCGGGCTTATGCGCTGGTGCAGTTTTTGCCGCTTGTGTTGATACCGATTATTTTGTGGCAGTTTGAATCAAAAGTGAACGGCGATAAATATCGCTGGGGCGTTGTTGGCGCTTATGCCATCGCGAAGTTGATGGAAGTGTTTGACGCCGAAGTTTATGGTGTTTTTGGCCTGCTGAGTGGACATTCGCTCAAGCATTTGGTTGCTGCAGTCGGCGTGTTGATTTTTTATTGGGGATTGCGGGAACAGATAACTTCTGATTAATAACAGGTAAAAAGATTATCAGTACAAAGACCTAAAGTGGGCGCTTTAGGCGACACGGAGAATGAAACTTCGTGTTCTCTGGTCGATGGCATCCTGGGCACTAAGCATTGTCGAAGGCTTATCGGTGTCCCAGTGGCGTTGCAATGCTGTCACGGTGACATCAGCCATATCGGTTAACGCCTCCGGCGTTTAAAGCAGCGGAAACATTTTATCGGGATTAAGAATGCCGTTTGGGTCGAATTGGCGCTTGATGTCGCGCATCAATGTCAACGAATTGGCATCCAGTTCTCTGTCGACAAAATCACGTTTTTCAAGGCCTACACCATGTTCGCCGGACAACGTGCCGTTGAGCGCCAACACCAAGGAAAAGATTTCATCAAGACAGGCGTGGGCTTTTTTGCCTTGTTCCGGCTCATCGGGATCGAGCAATAAGTTGACGTGGATATTGCCGTTACCGGCATGGCCGAAATTGATGATGGGCAAATCGTATTTTTTCGATAACTCGCCCAAGCCCGCTATCAAGGCCGGCATTTCGGTCACCGGCACCGCCACATCTTCATTGATTTTTTTCGGCGCGACTTTGCGCAAAGCCGGGGACAGGGCTTTGCGGGTTTGCCACAGCGCTTTCACTTCGGCCTCGGTTTGCGCCAGCCTAATATCCAGCAGGCCGTCGTTTTTGGCGGCAGCCATCACTTTTTCCGCCGCCGTGTCCAAACCTTCCAACTGGCCGTCGACTTCTATCATTAACATCGCGCCCGCATTTTCGGGCAGGTCGGTTTCCGAATAGTGCCGGATCATGTTGATGGCATTGCCGTCGATGAATTCCAGCGCACACGGAATCACCGGCTGCGACATGATTGCGGAAACCGCTTTGGCGGCATCGAATACTGAATGGTACAGGGCGCGCAGCGTTTTGGTGGCTTCCGGCAGCGGCGTCAGTTTCAGCGTCGCCTGGGTAATAATCGCCAGTGTGCCTTCCGAGCCGAGTATCAGCCGGGTCAGGTCATAACCGACCACGCCTTTGCTGGTATGCACTCCGACACGGATGTCCTTGCCCGCGCCGGTCACAGCGCGCAAACCCAGCGTATTTTCCCGGGGCGTACCGTATTTGACCGCCCTGGGGCCTGCGGAGTTATAAGCCAGATTGCCGCCGATGCTGCAAAAAGCGGCGCTGGTCGGATCGGGCGGCCAGAAAAAACCGCGTTCTTTGGCAATGTCCTGTACTTGCTGGTTAGTCATGCCCGGCTCGACGATGATGTAGCGGTTATCGGGGGAAAATTCGACCAGCTTGTTCATGCGTTCCAGCGACACAATCAGGCCGCCTTTTAGCGGCACGGTCGCACCGGTGGTGCCGGTGCCGCGCCCTCTGGCGGTTAGTGCAATGTTGAACTGGTTGCAGGCATTGACCACGGCGACCACTTGTTCATGCGTGGTCGGGAAGACCACGGCCTGCGGCAGCACATGGCGGCGGCTGTTGTCGTAGCCGTAAGTCCAGCAGTCTTCGGGCGCGGTGAAAATGGTTTCGGCAGCGAAAATATCGGCCAGTAAGCTTAAGAAACCGGCGGGCAGGGGGGCGATGTGAGTCAATGTCGTCAAGTGTGGCTTGCTTAGCCGCCAAATAATTGATGGTCAATCAGGTCGCACAAGCAATGGGTGATTAACACATGAACTTCCTGAATGTGGGCGCTGGAGGTCGACACCACGCGGATTTCGATGTCGGTTTCATGCAGCAACGGCGCAATCATGCCGCCATTATTGCCGGTCAGCGCTATCACGCTAATGTCTTTGTCGTGCGCGGTGCTCACGGCTTTGGCGATATTGGCGGAATTTTCGCCGTCGCTGTAAACAACCAATATGTCGCCGCTTTGGCCCAGTGCCCTGAGCAGTTTGGCGAAGACATCATCAAAATGGGAGTCGTTCGCTATTGCGGTCAGCGTGGTTACATCGCCGGTTAAAGCGATGGCGGGCAACGAAGGCCGGTCGCGCTCATATTGGTTGAGCATGGCCGATGACAGCACTTGGGCGACGGCAGCAGAGCGGCCATTGCCGCAAGTCAGGATTTTTTTGTCATTCAGTAAGGCGGCGACCAGGCGTTGCGAGGCGAATTCAATAAGCTCGCCAAGGTTAGCCAGCGTGTCTTGCTGGATTTGCAAGCTGTCGGAGAAATGGTTGATGATGCGATTTTGTAGGCTCATAGCGGATGATTATAAAGGCTATCATTGCGGGCTGCGACCCTTTTTAAGTTGGATTTAAAACGCATTTTGTATCCAGTTAATGTCGCCGTTGCCGGACAGGGCGACGACATCGAAGCGGATGGCGCCTTTGGTTTTGTGGGTGGACAGGTAAATATGGGTGGCGGCGATGATGCGGGCTTGTTTGGTGCGGGTTACGCTTTCGGCGGCGCTGCCGTATTTGTCGGTTTTGCGAAAGCGCACTTCAACGATGACCAGCGTTTGTTGGTCGGTCATGATTAAATCCAGCTCGCCCTGTTTGCAGCTGAAATTTCGGCACACCGGTTTCAAGCCTTTGTTAACCAAAAAATTGTGGGCTTGCTGTTCGGCGCTTTCGCCGCGCAGCAAATGCGCGGCTTTGGCTTTGAGCTCAGTAAACAGCATGGTCGGCGGGTTGCTGTTGTATGGGGTTTTGCTTAATGCCGATCGGCTCAGGTTGGCCGTCGCTGAATTTGGCGCAGACCAGTTTACGCCGGATGCGCTGGTCGGAACTTAATGACAGGGTTCCGGTGGCGCCGGGGTAAGAATTGGCGTCGAGAGTGTCCAGCCGTGTCGCCAGTTTGTAGGCATCAATACCCATGGCGATCAGGCGTAAATAAGAGGTTGGGAATTGGCTCCAGGTTTCGGCTAATGCGGCCATGCCGAGTTCACCGGGATAGGCAGAGTCAAATAACCAGGGCGTGTCGCAAAAGGTTATTTTATTCAGGTCGGCATCTTGTGCGGCATTGATTTGGCCGCTGTAAATACTGGGCAGCGCATAAATGGGCAGGTTGCCGGCTTGGTAAAATTGCAGCTGTGGATTGATTAAGCGCGCTTCGGCGCTGTAAGCACTGAGCAAAATGGCCTCGGCATCTTGTCGTTTTCTTGGGGTGTATTGCGCATTGGGTATCAGGGTCAGGATTTTTTGGTAACGCTGTTCGCTTTCATCGAGATTTAACAGCTTTTGAATCGGCGCTGAAAAGTCGGTTTCTTTGGGGTTGTAAGTTTGCGTTTCCAGAATGCGGCCATTGCGGTTTTCCCAGTTTTCGGTCAGATAAGCGGCGCTACGCTGGCCGGGCGCGTTGTCGGGAATCAGTAACAGCGCTTTTTCATGGCCGTCTTCCCAGGCTTTTTCGGTGATTTGCTCGGTATCATCAAGCGGGCTGAGGCTGAACTGGTAGAGTCGGTTCCTTTGCAGGCCGGGGATGTGGTTCAGCGCCAGCACCGGCACCTCGAAATTAACGCTGTCGGCTAAAATTTGTATTTGCTCTTTAGCCAGCGGGCCGATGATTAATTGCGCGCCTTCGGCGACGGCTTGATCGTAGAGGGCGCGAGGCTGTGCTTGTTCGCTGTTGTAAAAGCGTAGCGTGGGTTTATTGATGCTGTCGGCATGGTTGTAAGCGGCCATGAAGCCGGCGCGGATGGCATTGCCGGCCTGGGCGAAAGCGCCTGATTTGGGCAGTAACAGCGCGATGGTCTTGATTTCAGGCGGGTTGTCCTCTGGCGTGTTTAAAAAACTCAAGTCGGCCGGATGAGTCGGAAACAGTGTGCGCCATTGGCTGATTTGCTGGTTAAAATCAGGCTGATTGATGGCTCTTAAAATGTTGGCTAAAGTCAGCCAGCCGCCTACGTCGTCGGTTTGAACAGTTTGCAACTCGGTCTCGGGCAAGAGGTGCAAGGCTTCCAGAATGGCGGCCTGATTTTTTTCCTGCTGATCGGCTGAGTTGATTAACGGGTGCAGCGCCATTCTGGCTTTGGCGCTGCCCAGCAGATTGCCGGTGAGCGAGTAGGCAAAGGCTTGCGCTTGAAAATATTTGCTTTGGTTGTCCGAGTTCAGTTGCTGCGGTTGTAGCTGCGATAGATTATCAAGCGCCTGTTCGGCTTCGCCAAAACTGAGCAGTATTTGCGCATACATAATGGTCAGTTGACCGCGCTGTTCGGGTGACAAGTCGGCGGGACTGATCAGGTCGGCCACTTGTTTTGCGGCATTGCCATCGCCTGCTTGAATCAGCGTGTCGACGGCTTGCAGGCGTTGCTGATTTTGTTCCGTAGACCTTGGCGGTATCGGTTGCTGGTATAATTCGACCTGTTGTTCCGGCTTGTCGTTGCTGATTAATGGCTGTGTGACCAAGGTCTCTTGCTTGGACAAGTCCTTGCTGACAGGTTTGGCCGCGCAACCGGTCAAAAACAACAGGCTAGGTAGCAGGGCACATAATAATGGCGGCTTATAGTTGGGGCGCATTTTTTTATCAGATTTCAAGTGAGAGTATTGAATGTCAAGTGAATGCGGCAAATTATACGTTGTTGCCACGCCGATAGGTAATTTAGCCGATATGAGTTTCAGGGCGGTTGAGACTTTAAAACAGGTCGATTTGATTGCCGCTGAAGATACCCGGCATGTAAAAATGCTGCTGCAGCATTACGGCATCAGTAATAAGTTGATTTCATTGCACCAGCATAATGAAGACAAAGCCTCGGTGGGATTGTTGGAAAAGCTGCGCGAAGGTTTGTCTATTGCGTTGGTTTCCGATGCCGGGACGCCGCTATTAAGCGATCCCGGGATGCCGTTGGTCAAACTGGTGCGGGAGGCGGGCGTCGATGTGGTGCCGATACCGGGCGCTTGTGCGCTGATTGCGGCCTTGTCGGCGGCGGGTTTGCCGGTGACGCAGTTTAGTTTTGCAGGCTTTTCGCCGAGGACATCTTCGGCGCGTGTAGCGTTTTTTAGTGAACGTTTGCTGTGCCCGACTACTTGGGTATTTTACGAATCCAGCCATCGAATTTTGGCATCGTTGCAGGACATGGCGAAAGTATTGCCGCTGGATAGACAAATCGTTATTGCCCGGGAATTGACCAAATTGCATGAAACCATTGTCAAAAGCAGTCTGGCTGACATGCTGCAGTTAGTTGAGCAGGATGCCAATATGCGCAGGGGCGAATTTGTGGTGCTGGTCGATGGTGCCGCTATCGATAAACAACAGCAGGACATTACTCCGGAACAGCAAAAAATATTAAGTATTTTATTGACCGAATGTTCGATTAAAACCGCTGTTGCCTTGGCGGTAGAAATTACCGGCGTTAGGAAAAAACTGTTGTATCAGGCGGCATTGGCTATGGAAAAAGCGTAATAGGCTTGGTGTTTTTTGTCGGCGTCTGCTGCAGGAAATCGCTTGAGTGGTAAACCACGCTCAAGTCGTCAGGCATAAAAAAACCCGCTTTACAGCGGGTTTTCATGTTTACAGCATTAACAACAAAACAGTATTAATCGTTAAGCCAAATCAACTCGATACGACGATTTTCAGCTCTACCTTCTTCAGTGCTGTTATCAGCAACAGGGCGGGTTTCGCCGTAACCTCTGGCAACCAGTTTATTAGCAACACCTTTTGCTTGAAGATATTCAACAACAGACGCTGAACGTCGTTGTGATAAGTTCATGTTGTAGTCGTCGGCGCCTTCGCTGCTGGCGTGGCCTTGGACTTCAATATCATTCTTTTGTGGATGTGCAATCAGGCTTTCAGCAACTTCATCCAGAATTGTTTTGGCGTTCATGGTCAATTCGGCTGAATCGTATTTGAAATTCACACCTTTTAGTACCAAACTTACTAAGCAACCGTTAGCATCAACATGGCTGCCTTTGAGTGATCCAGGGCAAAGGTCTAAGCAGTCGTTAACACCGTCAGCATCAGAATCAAGCGTTGAGCAATCGGCTGGTTGAGCCGCTTGGACAATCGGAGCTTGGTATGGTTCTGCCGCTTTGGGTTTGTCGCCAAATGGAATCACAAAGCCGACGTTAACCGTCATGTCATGAAATTCATCTGTGCCCGGTTGTAGATGTGCATTGAGGTTGTTGTTATAACGGTAACGCACATCACTACGGAGCATGAAGTTATCATGAAGTTCGTAGGTAAAACCTGCGCCGGCTTCGCCAGTAATCGCGCCGCCGCAATTGGCGGAAACGCAGTTGCTCAGTCCGCCTAAACCGACTACGGTATAGGGTGAGAATTTATCGCGGACGAAATAATATTGCACATCAGCGGAACCGCCGGTGAGGCTGCCGCTACCGCTGTTGCTGTCAAATTCTTCATGGAAACCTTTTAACTCGACGTTAAAATGGTCATTGATGATTTTTCCGATACCCATGCCGCCGCCCCAGCCATCGCTTGCATCCCTGTCGCCGCCAGTTTTGACAAAAGAGGCGAAAGGCGCGATATACCAGCGATCATCCTGGATATGGTCGGCAGCTTGGGCTAGCGGCAAAAAGCCGGCGCTGGCTAGCGAGACAATTGTGAGTGTTTTTTTCAACATAATTATTTTCCTTATCTACGGTTTTTGTTTAAGGGGATATTGCTTTACTAATGAGTTTTGCTCTTTAACGGAGGTACGGCAAAAGCCATAGTTCTTAGTATAGCCTGTTTAGGGCTAGCAGGTGTTGCTAAAAAACTAAAATGTATCTTAATCGCAACGTTTTTTGGTTTGATTGTGTGTCATCAGCATTGATTTTAGAAGATTTTATTTATTTTTACTATAAATATCATTGGTATAATAAGTAGTTTGAAAGTATTACTGTAAGTTTTTTGGGTGTTTTCGACTTATATTTTTTAAAATCATTGGCTTATATAAAAAATACCGTAACGTCTCATTAATTGCAGGCAAAAAGATTATCGCCATGAGGGCGCGAAGTTTCATTCCTCGTGGTGAATAAATACGTTCAATGGCCCTGTCTGGGTTGAAAGATTTGATGTTGCCTGTGAGTTACATAAAACCCCCTGTTTCATCTTACAGATAACTTTTGAAGGTTATGCGGCTTGAAAAGCGAAAGAAGCGTAGTTTTTGCGTTAATGTTGTTGGCGTATTATTCTGGTCTAACTTTTGCTTGTGCGTATCGTAGTGATGCAGACATGTGTTACACTGCGCGCTGAAAGAGTCGGCTGAGCAGTCGCTGTTTTATCGCAAGATAAGATGGAGGAAAGTCCGGGCTCCACTGGGCAGGGTGCCAGGTAACGCCTGGGAGGCGTGAGCCTACGGAAAGTGCCGCAGAAAATAAACCGCCTGTCGCTTAGGTGACAGGTAAGGGTGAAAAGGTGCGGTAAGAGCGCACCGCGCAACTGGCAACAGGTGTGGCAGGGTAAACCCCACCCGGAGCAAGATCAAATAGAGGGACAGACGCGTGGCCCGCGCGGTTCCTGGGTAGATTGCTTGAGCTGTAGGGTGACTTGCAGCCTAGATGAATGACTGTTCTCGACAAAACCCGGCTTATAGGCCGACTCTTTCTCTTCCTACTAATATGTTCTCGCATGTCATTCGACACTTTCTGTGTCGATTAAAATCAATCGCTTACCTTCAGTCTCTTACCACTTGATATTTCCCCATGGTGTTGTTGTCTCAGTAGGCATATAAAAAACCCGGTAATTGTGTCTGTCGTGTTTTTGTTCCTGTTCTCATTTTTCTCAAAAAAACACAAACGTTTCCGACGGTCTAATAGTTAAAGTATTTTCTCGCTAAAATCACGCACATTATTGATAAAAAATAGGAATTATTTTCCTGTTTATCGCAGGGTTATATCTTGTTGTGCTTGGATTATAAGCCACTGCCGAAAATGAAAGAATTCAGCGTGAAATCGTCCTTGACTAGGTGATATTTGAAAACTATAGTGGACGCGAGTGGGGGAAAGTGGAGAAAAGTGGTTTTTACTACATCCATCTGAGGTATTTTTTTTTGTTTCGAGGCATAAGTTCAATCAATTTAGACGGCAAAGGACGTCTTGCGATTCCTACCCGTTATCGGGAAGAGTTGCAGGATTGCTGTGAATGCCAGTTGGTTGTAACGGTGGCGGTCAATGAGCGATGTGTTGGCGAAACAGGTTGTTTATGGCTTTATCCGCTACCTGAATGGGAAAAACTTGAACAGACGATTATTAAGCTACCCACATTAAATAAAATGGCTGGCAAGTTAAGACGCTTTGTTATTGGTAATGCATCCGAGTGCGACATGGATGCGCAAGGTCGGTTGTTGCTACCGGAAAAACTCAGGACATTTGCCAGTATAGACAGGAAGGCTGTGTTGATTGGTCAGCTCAATAAGTTTGAGCTTTGGAATGAAGACGCGTGGCTGGCCAAGGAAAGTGAATGGCTGGATGGTGATGATAATGAAGGGTTGGAAGATTTAGGCTCTTTATCCTTTTAATACGGGAGATTTGTTAGTGGAACATTTGCCCGTTATGTTTGCAGAAGCGTTGCAGCAGTTGGCGATTAAAAAAGACGGTATTTATCTGGATTGCACGTTTGGTCGGGGTGGACATAGTCAGGGTATTTTAAATCTATTGGGTTCATCCGGGCGCTTGTTGGCGTTTGACCGGGACTTGGATGCGGTAGATTCTGCTTATGCTCGGGGGATGCTGGAAGATAAGCGTTTTGAGCTGAAACATTGTTGTTTTTCTGAGTTGGAAAATGTCGTTACAACTGAAGGCTTGGTTGGAAAAATTGATGGTGTATTAATGGATTTGGGGGTGTCCTCGCCGCAATTGGATAATTCGGAAAGAGGCTTTAGCTTTTTGCGCGACGGCCCGTTGGATATGCGCATGGATGGCACGGCAGGTCTTACTGCAGAGCAGTGGTTAGCCAGTGTTGATGAAAAGGAACTGGTCAAGGTTTTATTTGAATATGGCGAGGAGCGTTTTGCACGGCGTATAGCGCGCGCAATTGTTGAAAGAAGAGTTGAGACACCAATTACCACGACGAGAGAATTGGCCAAGTTAATTGAAGATGTCGTGCCGCTCAAAGAGAAACACAAGCATCCGGCGACCCGCAGTTTTCAGGCAATCCGTATTGAAATTAATAGTGAACTGGATGAGTTAAAAGCCGTTTTGCATCAATCTGCACGGGTATTGGCGCCGGGTGGACGTATGGTGGTTATTTCTTTTCATTCATTGGAAGATCGCATCGTCAAGCGTTTTATCCGCTCTGAATCCGGCGCTAAATATAATCCGGGTAAGTTGCCGATTAAAGAAGTCGATATCGCTAAGGGTATTTTGAAGTCAGTCGGTAAAGCACTAAAGGCTACGCTGCAGGAAACGACACAAAATCCACGGGCACGCAGCGCAATGTTGCGGGTAGCTGAGCGGCTATAAATGGCTGTTGCTCGCTATTTAGGCTTAGGCGGACTGGTATTGGTGTTGCTGATATCGGCTTTGGCTGTCATTTACAGCAAGTATCATTCCCGATTGATTTTTATTGAAATCCAAAAGCAGGAAAGGGCGTTGGATCAGTATGAAGTGGAATGGGGACAGCTACAGCTGGAACTGACAACCTTGGCGGAACAGAATCGGGTGGAACAAGTGGCGCGTGGGCAATTAAAGTTGGTGATGCCGGTACGGGAAAAAATTATTTATATAAAGCCGTAAATGATACATTTTCAAGATAAAAACAGGGTCAGCACGCCAGGTAATGATTTTTCAAGCCGTAGGAGATTAGTCGTTATTTTTATAATGGCTTGTATGGCTATTTTGGTCGGTCGCGCTCTTGATTTGCAGGTATTGAATAAGCAGTTTCTGAAAGATCAGGGCGATATGCGCCATGTCAGCGATATGTCAATTTCGGCTTACAGGGGCATGATTAAAGATAGGAATGGCGCGCCGCTGGCAATCAGTACGCCGGTTGAGTCTATTTGGATGAATCCGCGCGAGGTTGATCCGACAAAAAACAATGAATTCGGGCAAATGGAAAAGTTGCTGAATTTGCCGAAGGGTAAGATTACTGAACTGGTCAAGGCTGATACACATCGGCAATTTGCTTATATTGCCCGCCAGGTCAGTCCGGTACTGGCTGATAAGCTAAAAACATTAAAACTTGCCGGTATTTATTTTGAGCGTGAATTCAAGCGTTTTTATCCGGCTGGAGAAGTGTCGGCGCATTTGATCGGCTTCACTGATATTGACGATGTCGGTCAGGCCGGATTTGAGGCCGGCTATGAAAAGCTATTGAAAGGAATTCCTGGCAGTAAACGGGTTATCAGGGATGGACAGCGCCGTATTATTGAAGACGTAGAAAATATAAAAGAACCCGTTGCCGGTAGAAATCTGGAGCTCAGCATTGATCAGCGCATTCAATATTTGGCGTATCGAGAGTTGCAGCTAGCCTTTAATCAACATAAGGCAAAATCAGCGGCGCTAGTGGTGCTAGATGCCAAGAGCGGAGAGATTTTAGCGGCAGTAAATCAGCCGTCATTTAATCCGAATACCAGAAAGAGTTTAAAAGAAAGCCTGTACAGAAACAGAGCGCTAACCGATGTTTTCGAGCCGGGTTCAACGGTCAAGCCGTTTGTTGTCGCGGCGGCTTTGGACGGTGGCTATATTAAGCCGAATGATATGTTTGAAACGCATGGCATTCTCGCTGTTGGCAGGCATCTGGTTAAGGATGTGCATAATTACGGCACGCTGGATTTAACCGGAGTGCTGAAAAAATCCAGCAATGTCGCAGTCAGCGAAATGGCTTTGAAAATGCCGCCGGAATATTTTTGGGGAATTTATAATAAATTGGGCTTTGGTGTTGCGGCAGGTTCCGGTTTCCCCGGCGAAGCTAATGGCAGCTTGCTCGATTATCAACGTTGGCATGATTTTGACAGGGCGACGCTGTCGTTCGGTTATGGCTTGAGTACTTCGGCGTTGCAGCTGGCAAGGGCTTATACCGCCTTGGCCGATAATGGTATTTTGCATTCGGTCAGTGTGTTGAAACGGGATGAAGATGTTGATCAGCAGCGGGTATTTTCGGCGAAAACGGCGAAGAGAGTTAGAGCCATGATGGAAACGGTGTTGATGAAAGACGGTACGGCTTACGAGGCGAGAGTCGATGGCTACAGTGCGGCGGGTAAAACCGGGACAGTAAAAAAAGCTGGCGCGGGCGGCTATGTCGAGAAAAGTTATTTTTCAGTCTTTGCGGGGCTGGCACCGGCAAAAAATCCGCGCCTGATTGTCGTGGTGATGATTGATGAGCCGTCGGCAGGTCAATATTATGGCGGCATTGTCTCGGCACCGGTGTTTTCCAAGGTGATGGCGGGGGCTTTACGCGTGTTGGAAGTCGCGCCCGACCAGCAAGATAACATGCCCGTTTTACTGACGCGTCAAGGCTCGTAACATGGCGATGGGGCAGTTAGCACAGTTACGATTAAGCGAGTTGGTCTCGTGTTCGGCATCTGTCGACAGGCCGATTACCGGTTTAGCCTTGGATAGCCGAGAGGTCGTTGGTGGTGATGTATTTATTGCCCTGGCCGGTGCTCAGCAGCATGGTTTAGTGCATGTTGAGCAGGCTATTAATAAGGGAGCCTGTGCGGTGATTTTCGATCCGGATAACAACGGGCAGGAGCTGGCGGAAAGCTGGCAAAGCAATAAGTCGGTGCTTGTGCCGATGATTGCCGTGGACAATCTGAGCCTAAAACTAGGCGAATTGGCGGCGTGTTTTCATGGCTATCCGTCTCAGTCACTGGCGGTTATCGGTATTACCGGCACCAACGGCAAAACCTCGTGCAGTCAGTTTTTGAGTCAGGTGCTGGACGATTGCGGCATTATCGGTACGCTGGGTTGGGGGCAGTGGGGAGCGCTTAATACTACGCTGAATACCACGCCCGATGCGCTGGCAACCCAAAAAATATTGGCGCAATTATTACAGGCTAAAAAACGCACGGTGGCCATGGAAGTGTCCTCGCACGGCTTGGCGCAGGGGCGGGTCAATGCGGTGGCATTTACCGGCGCGGTGTTCACTAATATCAGCCGCGATCATCTGGATTACCACGTTACTATGGAAGCTTATGTACAGGCTAAGTTGGCGTTATTAAAAATGCCGGATTTGGCCTTTGCTGTTGTCAATTTGGATGATGACTACAGCGCACAGATTATTGCCGCCGTACCTGAATCGGTGCGGCTTTGGCAATTTAGTGTTAAAGGCAAAAGTGCCGTTTTCGGCGAGTGCGTTGGTGCAGCAAATATAGCCCATCAAGCTGACGGCATGACGTTTGATGTCAGTTGGAAAGACGAAGTTCAGCGCGTGCATGTGCCGCTTTACGGCGATTTTAATATCGAGAATGTGCTGGCCGTGCTGACGGTGATGCTGGCGATGGGGATTTCGCTGGCTGAGGCTGTTGAAAGGCTGGCCAAGCTTCAGCCGGTTGATGGCCGCATGGAACGGTTTGGCAGCGAAGATGAGCCGCTGATTTTTGTCGATTATGCCCATAGCCCCGATGCCTTGGACAAGGTTTTGTCCAGCTTGCGTAAACATTGTGCGCAAGCTTTATGGGTGGTTTTTGGTTGTGGCGGCAACAGGGATACCGGCAAACGCGCGCTTATGGGCAAAATAGCAGAACAGTGGGCGGATCATGTGGTGATTACCGATGACAACCCGCGTTACGAAAACGGATTGGATATAGTCAACGATATTTTAGCCGGTTGTGGCAGCGCTAAAATTGAAGTCATTCAAAATAGAGAACAGGCGATACAAAAAGTGGTGGCAAGTGCGGCTAAAAATGATTGCATTGTGATTGCGGGTAAAGGTCACGAGCAATATCAGGACATTAAGGGGGTCAAACTGCCCTTTAGCGATGGGCAAGTGGTGATAGACGCATTGCGCGAGCGCGGTCAGCAATGAAGATGATGTCGAGTGAAATCGCGGCCTGTGTACAGGGGCAGCTGATTGGTGCTGATGTTGAAATCGAAGCTGTCAGTATAGACACGCGGGCGATAAAGCCGGGGCAGCTTTATGTGGCGATCAAAGGGCACAATTTCGACGGCAATGATTTTGTCGCTAAAGCAGAGCAAGCAGGGGCTGTGGCGGCTATTGTGCATAAAGGTGCTGAGGTAAGTATGCCGCATATCGTGGTCAGCGATACGCGCTTGGCTCTGGCTGAATTGGCCGGAGCCTGGCGTAAAAAAGCGCCGGTATCGGTGGTCGGCATTACCGGCAGCAACGGTAAAACTACGGTCAAGGAAATGGTCGCCGCGATCTTGGCCATTAATGGCAATACGCTGTTTACTCAAGGCAACCTGAACAATGACATCGGTGTGCCTTTAACCTTGTTGCGTTTGAATGGGCAACACCGCTATGCCGTCATCGAGATGGGCGCAAACCATCCGGGCGAGATTGAATATACCAGCCGCTATGCGCAGGCCGATGTGGTGATGATCACCAATGTAGGGCCCGCCCATATTGAAGGTTTCGGTAGCGTTGACGGCGTTGCCAAAGCGAAAGGTGAAATCATCCAGACGCTAAAACAAGAGGGCGTAGCGGTGCTTAATCGCGATGACGTCTATTTCGATTACTGGACGTCGGTGGCCGGCACCAGAAAAATCATCTCGTTTGGTTTGAATGAAGACGCCAGCGTCAGCGCGCATTCGGTCAGTACAGCCATTGTGGATAACGCCTTCGCCACGGCGTTTGATTTGGTCAGCGATGCCGGCGAGACGAACATAAAACTAAAATTGGCTGGTCGGCATAATGTGGTCAACGCTTTGGCTGCGGCCGCTGCGTGTCTGGCCTTGGGCATAGATTTACAACAGATTAAACAAGGGCTGGAAAGCGTAACGCCGGTGACCGGGCGCTTACAGCCATTGCTCAGCCGTTTGGGCAATATCGTGATCGACGATACCTATAACGCCAATTCAGCGTCGTTAAAAGCGGCGCTGGACGTACTGGCGAACTGCCCCGGTCAGCGTTGGCTGGTATTAGGCGCTTTTGGCGAGCTGGGGGTTGAGAGCCCAAAAATGCATGAAGACATCGGCGAACTGATTAAAGCCGGCGGTGTCGAGCGCCTTCTGGCGACCGGCGCCGATGCCCGCTATGCGGTCAATGCTTTTGGTCAAGGCGGCCGATTTTTTGATAGCCAGGATGAATTGATTAGCGTGTTAAAGCAGGAACTTAAAGGTGATGAAGCGATTTTGGTCAAAGGATCAAGGGCTCAGCGCATGGAAAATGTAGTGGCCGCACTGGTTGACAGCTTCAGGATATAACAGATGTTACTTTATTTTGCCGATTATTTAATGAGCTTTGACAGCGGTTTCAGGGTGTTTCAGTACCTGACTTTCCGCGCCATTCTTGGCGCTTTAACCTCATTAATTATATCGTTTGTGATCGGGCCGGTGATGATACGGAAGCTAAGCCGCAACAACATCGGCCAAAGCATCCGCGAGCTGGGCCCACAGTCGCATTACGAGAAGAAAGGCACGCCAACGATGGGCGGAACTTTGATTTTGGTGGCCATTGCCATCAGCACGCTGTTGTGGGCAGATTTAAATAACCGTTATATCTGGGTCATCTTATTGGTAACCCTGGGTTATGGCATTGTCGGTTTTGTCGACGATTACCGAAAAGTGGTCAAAGGCAACAGCGACGGTTTATCGGCCCGGGCCAAATATGCCTGGCAATCGGCTATCGGTTTAACGGCGGCGGTTTTTTTGTATAAAACCGCAATATTGCCAGCGGAAACCCAATTGATCGTGCCGTTTTTTAAGGATGTCATGCTGGACTTGGGCTGGATGTACATTGTGCTGACTTATTTTGTCATCGTCGGCACCAGCAACGCGGTTAACCTGACCGATGGCCTAGACGGCTTGGCTATCATGCCGACGGTGATGGTGGCGACAGGCCTTGGTATTTTTGCTTATTTATCGGGCCATGTGACGTTCTCGCAATATTTGGCGATACCTTATTTGCCCAATTCCGGCGAGTTGATCGTCTTTTGCGCCGCTTTGGTCGGTGCTGGCTTGGGCTTTTTGTGGTTTAACGCCTATCCCGCGATGGTGTTCATGGGTGATGTTGGCGCGTTGGCCCTGGGCGGCGCTTTAGGCGTGTTGGCGGTGCTGGTCAGGCAGGAAATTGTGTTGATGATTATGGGCGGCGTTTTCGTCATGGAAACGCTGTCGGTGATGATACAGGTGGCTTCGTTCAAATTGACCGGGAAGCGCGTTTTCCGCATGGCGCCGATCCACCATCATTTTGAATTAAAAGGCTGGCCCGAACCCCGCGTTATTGTGCGGTTCTGGATTATCACCGTTATTTTGGTGCTGATTGGTCTGGCGACCTTGAAATTGAGATAAGAAATGGACGCCGCAGCGATTACCGCATTATTGAACAAGCACTTTGCCCTAGACCCGCAAACGTCCAAAATTTTGGTGGTGGGGCTGGGTAATACCGGCATTTCGGTTGCGCATTATTTGCACGGCTTGGGCTTTAAATTCGCCATCATCGATAGCCGCGACAAGCCGCCGATGATGGAGGAGTTTTTCCAGCAAATGCCCGACACACCTGTATTTACCGGCGGTTTTGATGAAGCGGCGTTTCAAGTGGCGACGCATCTGGTGGTCAGTCCCGGCGTATCGTTGAATGAGCTGGCAATTATTAAAGCCATTGCCAACGGCGCGAAAATAGTCAGCGATATTGATTTGTTTGCCTGTTCTACCGATGCGCCTATTGTCGCCATTACTGGCTCCAACGGTAAAAGCACGGTGACCACCATGCTTGGTGAAATGGTAAAAGCGGCGGGCATAGCGGTCGGTGTGGGCGGTAATTTGGGCACACCAGCCTTGGATTTGCTGGCGTTAAATGCGCAATTTTATGTGCTGGAATTATCAAGTTTTCAGCTGGAACGTACCTCGGCCCTGAACGCGGCGGCAGCGACGGTACTCAATATCAGTGCCGACCATTTGGACAGGCATGCTGATTTGGCCGATTACGCACGGCAAAAACAAAGGGTTTTTAGAGGCGATGGCGTCATGGTCATTAATGCCGATGATCCGGTTGTCTCTGCGATGCGCTGTGATGCCCGGAAAATGCTGACTTTCTCGATTAACAACACAGCCGATTTTTATCTTGCCGAGCACGATGGCAGCGAATATCTGATGCATAACGAATCACCGCTGATGCCGCTGGCGGAATTGCCGCTTGAGGGTAGGCACAACGCGGCCAATGCCTTGGTTGCCTTGGCGTTAGGTGACTCTATAGGTTTGGATGCACAAATCATGTGCGCCGCCTTGCGCAAATTTAAAGGCTTGAGCCATCGGATGCAGCGTGTTGCAGAAATTCGCGGCGTCACTTGGGTTAACGATTCAAAGGCGACGAATATCGGTGCTTGTGTCGCTGCGTTACAAGGCTATGCGCGCAAGGTGGTGTTGATTGCCGGTGGCGATGCCAAAGGCGCCGACATGAACGAATTGACGCCTGCGATTAAAGAAAAAGCCAAAAGCGTGGTGCTGATGGGCAAAGATGCAGGGCTGATCAAGCAGGCGCTAAACGATTGCGTCCCGGTTTATTCGGCAGACAACATGACGCAGGCGGTACAGATTGCCGCAGGTTTAGCCGATGCCGGTGAGAGTGTGTTGCTGTCTCCCGCCTGTGCCAGTCTGGATCAATATAAAAATTATCAGGATAGAGGCGACAAATTTACCAAAGCGGTGTTGGCTTTGGTTGACGACTGCAAGGGTGCAGGGGTTGGAGCACCAACAGTAGGCGCTTTAGGCGATGCAGGAGCAATTGCCGATGGTTCCGGCATTAATTTTCCGTCATCAGCGGCACTTATATGAGCGAACCCCGCCCGGAAAGCGTAGCAACACGCTCTTCACGCCGCCGTCCACCCCGGTTTTATTTTGATCCGGTATTGCTGACCGTCAGCGTCAGTTTATTGCTGATGGGATATGTGATGGTGGCCTCGGCATCATTGCATTTGGGCATAAAAATGACTGGAGACGGTTTGTATTATCCGCTCAGGCAGCTGATACATATTGGCTTGGGTCTGTTTTTTGGCGGCATCGTCCTGATGGTGCCGATGCGGGTCTGGGAACAAAACGGCCCTAAGTTGTTCATCGCGGGCTTGTTGTTATTGGTTATTGTGCTGATTCCCGGACTCGGCGTAAAGGTTAACGGCAGTGTGCGCTGGCTGTCGCTAGGCGGAATGCGCATACAAGTGTCGGAAGTGGTCAAGTTTTTTTCGGTGATTTATATGGCGGGTTATGTCACCCGCTTTCATGAGTCGGTGCAGCATTCGGCGTATGGCTTGCTTAAACCCTTGGCGTTATTTTCGGTCGCCAGCATATTGTTGTTGATGGAGCCGGATTTTGGTTCGGCCGTGGTCATTTTGATGATAGCCATGGGCATCATGTTTCTGGCTGGAGCAAGATTATTGCAGTTTATTGTGCTGTTGTCGGTCATTGGCGTCCTGGCCATGTTGCTGGTTTATTTTTCGCCTTATCGTCTGATTCGGGTCACCAGTTTTATGGACCCTTGGGCTGACCCGTTGAACAGCGGTTTTCAGTTGGTGCAGGCGCTGATCTCGTTCGGGCGCGGCGAATGGCTGGGTGTGGGCTTGGGTAGCGGCATACAAAAGTTGTTTTATTTGCCCGAAGCGCACACCGATTTTTTATTTTCAGTGATTGGCGAAGAGTTGGGTTTATTGGGTGTGGTCACGGTTATTGGCCTATTTTCACTGTTGGCATGGCGTACTTTTACTATCGGTGTTGCCGCAGAACAGGCTGATTTGCGCTTTTCCGCATTTGTCGCCTACGGTTTAGGCATTTGGTTTGGTTTTCAGGCCTTCGTCAACATGGGCGTCAATATGGGGATTTTGCCAACTAAGGGCTTGACCTTGCCGTTGATGAGCTACGGCGGCGGCAGCATGATTATTATGTGTTGCGCGGTCGCCTTGTTGTTTCGGGTGCAAAACGAAGTCGCTAAGCATAATGCCGGTAACGTTGGCGCTAAGCATGGCGGCGCAAGGCATCACCGTTATGGCTAAGTGCATCGTTATTATGGCGGGCGGCACCGGTGGCCATGTGTTTCCAGCGTTGGCGGTGGCGCAAGCGCTGCAACAGCAAGGTTGGCAAGTCAGTTGGCTGGGCACACAAAAAGGCTTGGAAAGCCGGGTGATTCCTGAGCAGGGCATAGACATTGATTGGTTGTCGGTTGCCGGTGTGCGTGGCAAAGGCGTGTGGTCGAAAATGACGGCGCTGTTGTTGTTGCTGAAAGCCTGCAGCCAAGCGGCGAGGATATTACGCCAGCGCAAACCGGATGTGGTCTTGGGCATGGGCGGTTTTGTTGCCGGCCCCGGTGGGCTGATGGCGAAATTATTGGGCATTCCTCTGGTTATACATGAGCAAAACCGAGTGCCCGGCACCACCAACCGGTTGTTGGCGCGCATGGCGAATCAGGTGTTGGAAGCGTTTCCGGGCAGTTTTAATAACAAGTTTAATGCGCAATTTACCGGCAACCCGCTAAGGAAGCCGTTTACCGAATACGCTGAACGCCTCGGAATTCATGCACCGATTAGGCTGTTAATTGTCGGCGGCAGCCAAGGCGCCAAGGCGTTGAATGAGATCGTGCCTGAGGCAATTGCGGCTTTTGGCGGCGATGTAGAGGTTAAGCACCAAACCGGCGCGGCGATGCAGGAACAGGTCGATAGCCACTATAAACAATTAGGCGTGACAGTAAACGTTCAGGCTTTTATCGAAGATATGGCGTCGGCTTATCAATGGGCCGATCTGGTGATTTGCCGGTCTGGCGCGATGACAATCAGTGAAGTGGCAGCGGCGGGTATTCCGGCCATTTTTATACCCTTGCCGAATGCGATTGACGATCATCAAACTGCCAATGCCCGCTATTTAACCGATGCCGGTGCGGGGCTGCTATTGATGCAAAAAGAGTTGACGGTGACCACCTTGGTAGAACAGATAACACAGGCAGTTAAACAATGGGATGTCATGAGTAAAACGGCAAAACAATACGCACGGCTGGATGCAACGGACATCGTTGCGGCTGTATGCAGCACGGAGGCGGGATTATGAACCGTCCGAACAATCAACTGCCGACACAGGCTTTAGGTAATATTGACCGGATACATTTTGTCGGCATCGGCGGCACCGGCATGAGCGGCATTGCCGAGGTGCTGTCGAATCTGGGTTATCAAGTTTCAGGTTCGGACATCAAAGAAAGCGCGGTGACGCAGCGGTTGGCCGGGTTGGGCGTGGCCATCAATATCGGCCATAAACGGGAAAATATAGCCGCTGTCGATGTGGTGGTGGCGTCCAGCGCCATTGACCGCAGCAATGCGGAAATTGACGAGGCTTATCTGCAAAAGATACCGGTTATTCCGCGCGCGGAAATGCTGGCGGAGTTGATGCGTTTTCGTTTCGGCATTGCGGTTGCCGGAACCCACGGCAAAACCACAACGACCAGTTTGACCGCGAGTATTTTGGCTGAAGGCGGCCTTGATCCGACTTTTGTCATTGGCGGTCGTCTGAACAGTGCCGGCAGTAATGCCCGATTAGGTTTGGGCCAATATTTGGTTGCTGAAGCCGATGAAAGTGATGCGTCATTTTTGTATTTACAGCCGATGATGGCGATAGTCACCAATATCGACCAAGATCACATGGCGACTTATGAAGGCAGTTTTCAGCGTTTAAAAGACACTTTTACCGAGTTTTTGCATCATCTGCCTTTTTACGGCTTGGCAGTGATGTGTCTCGATGATGAAGGCGTCAGGGCGATTTTACCGGGCATATCCAAGCCGGTGATGACCTACGGTGTGCATGAAGATGCCGATGTACGCGCGGTCAATATCAAGCAGCAAGGCATGAACACCACGTTTGAGGTCATCCGTAAAGGCGATTATCCGTCGTTGACGGTCACCTTGAATATGCCGGGTTGGCATAACATGCTCAATGCGCTGGCGGCAATTTGTGTTGCCACCAAGCTCGCAGTCGATGATGCCGCCATTATCAGGAGTCTGGGCGCGTTTAAAGGCATAGGCCGGCGCTTTCAGATTAACGGCGATTTGCCGGTTGGTACGGGCAAACTGACCTTGGTTGATGATTACGGTCATCATCCGCGCGAGATTGCAGCGACGCTGGAAGCCTTGCGTCAGGCCTGGCCGGAGCGGCGCAAAGTGATTGTGTTTCAGCCGCACCGTTATACCCGTACTCGCGACTTGTTCGAGGATTTCGTACAAGTGTTGTCTACCGTGGACGTGCTGATTTTAATGGACGTTTATTCGGCGGGCGAAACGGCGATTCCCGGTGCCGATGGACGCGCATTAAGCCGGGCGATTCGCATACGCGGGCAGGTTGACCCGGTGTTTGTCGAAAACTGGGACGAGTTGCCGCAGCTATTGGCGGGTATCGTCAAGGCCGATGATGTGTTATTGACCATGGGCGCGGGCAATGTCGGGCAAATTGCCGCGCAATTGCCGCAATCGTTAGCCGAGGCGTTGCAAGGCAAAAATTTTAAATGATCATGGAGCCGCAGCGAGGTCGTTTGTTACAGCATGAGCCCTTGGCGAAATATACCAGTTGGCGCGTGGGTGGTCCGGCCGATCGTTTGTACATCCCGCACGATCGGCAGGATTTGATTGGTTTTATCAAGGCATTGCCGGCGTCTGAGCCGGTCTTGTGGATGGGGTTGGGCAGTAATTTATTGGTCAGGGATGGCGGCATACGCGGTACGGTGATTAATACCAAAGGCCGCTTAAAAGAAATGAGCGTGGCCGATGACGGCTCGGTTTATGTTGAAGCGGGTGTGCCTTGCGCCCATGTGGCGCGGTTTTGCGGGGAGCGCGGTTTAGTCGGTGCTGAATTTTTAGCAGGCATACCCGGCACCATGGGCGGCGCTTTAAAGATGAATGCCGGGGCTTTCGGCGGCGAAACCTGGGCTATCGTGAATAGCGTGGATATGCTGGATGCGGCGGGTATGGTGACACGAAGATTGCCGCAGGATTTTAATGTGGCTTACCGTTCGGTAAAAGGCTTTGATAACGAGTGGTTTCTGGCCTGCCGTTTGACTTTGTCGCAAGGCGATAGCGTAGCGAGCCAGCAGAAAATCAAAGGTTTGTTGGAAAAACGCGGCGCCACGCAACCGACTAATCAGCCGAGTTGCGGTTCGGTCTTTAAAAATCCGGACGGCGATTATGCGGCGCGGCTGATCGAACAAAGCGGTTTAAAAGGCTATGCGATAGGCGGTGCTTGCGTGTCGGAAAAACATGCGAATTTTATTGTCAATACCGGCAAGGCAACGGCCAGCGATATTGAAGCGCTTATTTATTATGTACAGGATAAAGTGGAACAACAGCAGGGGGTAGTCTTGCAGACTGAGGTGTGTATGGTCGGTGAAAATCCGCAACAATTTGGCCGGGTCGCGGTCATGATGGGCGGTTCAGCGGCGGAGCGTGAGGTATCGTTAAGGAGCGGTGCGGCGGTTTATCAGGCTTTAAAAAATAGAGGCGTTGATGCGGTTGCAGTTGATGTTGTTGGCAGTCCGATTGAGGCCTTAGCGGGTTTGAAGGTCGACCGGGTGTTTAATATTATCCACGGGCGCGGTGGCGAAGATGGCGTGTTGCAAGGCGTGTTGGAAGTATTGGGCATACCCTATACCGGTAGCGGCGTGATGGCTTCGGCGTTGACTATGGATAAGCTACGTACCAAGTTGTGTTGGCAGGGTTACGGTCTGGTTACGCCCAAATGGTATTTGTTGGAAAACGAGTCTGATGTCGATGCCTGTATAGCTAAGCTGGGTTTTCCGGTCATCGTCAAACCGGCGCAGGAAGGTTCCAGTATCGGCATGAGCAAGGCCGGTAATCGCGACGAGTTACAGCAGGCTTTTACTGTGGCAGCGAATTACGGCTGTGATGTTTATGCGGAAGCCTGGGTTAGCGGCAAGGAATATACGGTCGGAGTATTAGACGGCGCGGCATTGCCGGTTATACGCCTGGAAACGCCGAATGCGTTTTACGATTATGAAGCCAAATATCAGGCGACCACGACGCAATATCATTGTCCTTGCGGCTTGAGTGTGGAACAAGAGCAGTTTTTAAAAGAGTTGGCGGTTACCGCCTGCAAGGTCGTTGGCGTTAGCGGTTGGGGACGGGTGGATGTGTTTATCGACGAGGCGGGGCAGTACCAATTGATTGAAGTTAACACTGTCCCCGGTATGACTGACCACAGTTTGGTGCCGATGGCGGCCAAGCAGGCGGGCATCGATTTTGAGGAGTTGGTCTGGCGCATTTTACAAACCAGTTGTCGGTAAGTATTTGATGTCCGTAGTAAAAACCATCATCACCGTATTGCTGTTGGCGGGTTTGGTCTGGGCGGCCAGTTTTGGTGTTAACCGCAACCCGATTAAATATGTGCGTACCGAAGGGGTTTTTCAATATCTTAGCAAGGATGAGATAAAGACCGCTTTACTGCCTTTGGTGACGGCTAGTTTTTTTGAAGCCGATATGCAGGCGATTCATCAGGCGGTTTCCGAGTTGACCTGGGTCGATACGGTTACGGTTAAACGGGTTTGGCCGGATGCGATTGATATAAAGATACGCGAAAAAAGGCCTTATGTGCGCTGGGGACAGCAACGTTTGGTCAGTACGCGGGGCGAAATCATTACGCCGAAGGATATAGAGCTCTTTAATAATTTGTTGTTGCTAAAAGGGCCTGAGCAGCAGCAGTTGAAGACACTGGAAATTATGAAGGGCGTCAATACCGCATTAGCCGATCAGTCATTAAAAATGGCGGAGTTTACGATTAATGATCGCTGGGCGTGGAAGATTAAATTAACTACAGGTCTGGAAATACTGCTGGGACGCAATGAACAGCTTAAGAAGTTACAACGGTTTTTGAAAACATTGGATATAGTGGGGCAAGAGGGGGTTGAGCAAATGGCTATAGTTGATTTGCGCTATCCCAATGGCTATGCGGTTTCATGGAAACCTGAAGCTCAGCCTATCGATTGGTCGAATCGGTTCTCTGCTGACAGCGCTACGTCGGCCGTCCCTGGCAGTCAGTAAATTGCACCTGTCAACAAAAATGAAATAGATGGATAATCTTACAAAAGGTGATACAGAGTAAACAAAATGGCGAAAAAAACAGAGCGTAATTTAATAGTCGGGCTGGACATTGGTACGTCAAAGGTCGCGGCTATTGTTGGTGAGCTTAGCATTGACGGTAATATAGAAATAATAGGCATTGGCTCAACACCATCGCGCGGTCTGAAAAAAGGTGTCGTGGTTAATTTGGAGTCGACCGTGCAATCGATACAGCGCGCCATTGAAGAGGCTGAGCTGATGGCGGGATGCCAAATTAAGTCGGTGTATGCGGGCATTGCCGGAAGCCATATCAGAAGCCTTAATTCACATGGCATCGTGGCGATTAAGGATAAGGAAGTGACGCAGTACGATATAGACCGGGTGATTGATTCGGCGCGTGCGGTGGCGATTCCGGCGGATCAGAAGATTTTGCATATTTTGCCGCAGGAGTTTGTGATCGACCTTCAAGAAGGCATCAAGGAGCCTATCGGGATGTCCGGCATTCGTCTGGAGGCCAAAGTACACATGGTCACCGGCAGCGTCAGCGCCTCGCAAAATATCGTCAAATGCATTCGACGTTGCGGTCTGGAAGTCGATGATATTGTGTTGGAGCAACTGGCATCGTGCAATTCGGTGTTGACCGATGATGAAAAAGAATTGGGCGTCTGTCTGATTGATATTGGCGGCGGCACCACCGATATTGCGATTTTTGTCGAAGGTGCGATCAAACATACCGCCGTGATTCCGATAGCAGGCGATCAGGTGACTAATGATATTGCGGTGGCGTTACGGACGCCGACGCTGAACGCCGAAGATATTAAGCGCAAATATGCCTGCGCATTGACGCAATTGGCCAATGTCGATGAAACGATTGAAGTGCCCAGTATTGGCGATAGGGCGCCGCGCAAAATTTCGACACAGAATTTGGCTGAAATTATTGAGCCGCGCTATGAAGAACTGATGCTGCTGGTGCAATCGGAATTAAGACGCAGCGGTTTTGAAGAATTAATTGCTGCCGGCATCGTGTTGACGGGCGGCAGTTCAAAAGTAATGGGACTGATTGATTTGGCGGAAGAGATTTTCCACATGCCGGTGCGCATGGGTGGGCCGCAAAATGTGACCGGATTAACCGAGGTGGTCAAAAATCCGATTCATTCGACCGGGGTCGGTTTATTAATGTACGGCAAAGAACATCAAGGCATGGGCCGAAGCATCGATGCTGATGCGCCCAGCGTGTTTGCAAGAATGAAACATTGGTTTCAAGGTAATTTTTAATGGTTTTTAAGATAATTAAGGGTAAGGGGCAGTGACAATGAAATACGAACTCATGGACATGAACAACGAACATGCCGTCATTAAGGTGATTGGTGTCGGTGGCGGTGGCGGTAATGCGGTCAGTCATATGGTGGGTAGCTTGGTGGAGGGGGTTGAGTTTATCTGTGCTAATACCGATGCGCAGGCATTAAGAAAGTTGAATATTGATACCATTATCCAGTTAGGTGTGGAATTGACTAAAGGCTTGGGAGCAGGCACCAATCCTGAAGTTGGCAGGCTGGCCGCTGATGAAAACAAAGATCGTATCCGGGAAGTTTTACAAGGTGCTGATATGGTTTTCTTGACCGCAGGCATGGGCGGCGGCACCGGTACCGGCGCGATTCCTGTGATTGCCGAAATCGCCAGAAGCATGGGTATTTTGACCGTTGCTGTGGTGACCAAACCGTTTTCATTTGAAGGCAAAAAGAAGTTGGCGACGGCCGAGCAAGGTATCGCCGAGCTGGAAAAATTCGTCGATTCATTGATTACCATTCCTAATCAAAAATTGCTGCCGGTACTCGGTAACGATGTGTCTTTGGTCAACGCCTTTAAAGCGGCTAACGATGTGTTGCTGGACGCTGTGCAAGGCATTACCGAGCTGATTGTCCACCCTGGCATGATTAACGTCGATTTTGCCGATGTCAGAACGGTCATGTCAGGTATGGGCGCCGCGATTATGGGCACAGGTACTGCAAGCGGCGAATACCGCGCACGGGAAGCGGCTGAAAAAGCCATTGCCTGTCCGTTGCTGGAAGATATTAATTTGCAGGGTGCCCGCGGCATTTTGGTCAATATTTCGGCCGCCGATATGGGCATAGCCGAGTTTGACGAAGTGGGCAATATTGTTCACGAATTCGCCTCGGAAGACGCGGTGATTAAAATCGGCATGTCGATTAATCCTGAGTTAGGCGATGACATTAAAGTTACGGTAGTCGCAACCGGCATGGGCTTGCCGTCACGCGCAGTTAAAATGTCGCCTAAAGCGACAGCCGGTTATGTCAATCAGAATGTGGGCGGCGAAGTTAGCTACGAAGGACTGGATAAGCCGACTGTGATCCGTAATAAAACCGAAGGCAGGGAAACGCGTTTTGGCGCCCAACCTAAAAAGGACATGGATTTAGATTATCTGGATATCCCAGCTTTTTTAAGACGCCAGGCTGATTGATTAGGCCGCTTGGCTTGCTGCGCTGAAAATAGGCGGCGAGCCGGCGAGTGGGGTATTAATTTGTCGGGTTGCGCTATGTTAATCCGACCTACGCGTAATTTATTTTATGATCAAACAGCGAACTTTAAAAAACACAATCAGAGCGACCGGTGTCGGTTTACATACGGGTGACAAAATTTATTTGACCTTACGTCCGGCTGAAGCCAATACCGGCATTCGTTTTCGCAGGGTCGATTTGGACGAACCGGTGACCATTCAGGCCACGCCGGAAAATGTCGGCGAAACGGTGCTGTCGACCACGCTGGTTGCCGGTGATGTGAAAATATCCACGATTGAGCATTTGTTATCGGCTTTTGCCGGCCTAGGCATAGACAACGCCATTATCGATGTCAGTGCCGCCGAGGTGCCGATTATGGATGGCAGTGCCGGGCCTTTCGTGTTTTTGCTCCAATCAGCAGGCGTTGAAGAGCAGGACAGCCCGAAGCAATATATCCGTATCAAACGCAGCATACGGGTTGAAGAAGGCGACAAATGGGCGTCTTTTGATCCTTTTGAAGGCTTCAAGGTCACTTTTACTATTGATTTTGAACATCCGGCTTTTGAGGATCATGTTAAAACCGCGACCATGGATTTTTCATCGACAACTTTTGTTAAAGAAGTGAGCCGGGCCAGAACCTTCGGCTTTATGAAAGACATTGAAATGCTAAGAGAAAATAACTTGGCCTTGGGCGGAAGCCTTGATAATGCCATTGTGGTTGATGACGATAAGATTATTAATGAAGACGGTCTGCGTTATGCGGACGAATTTGTTAAGCATAAAATCCTTGATGCAATAGGCGATTTGTATCTGCTGGGACATAGCCTGATTGGCGAGTTTACCGGTTATAAATCAGGTCACGGCTTAAACAATAAATTACTTCGCGCCTTGTTAAATGATAAGGATGCCTGGGAAATGGTTAGCTTTGACGAAGAAAATATCGCACCCATTTCTTTTATGCGCTCGGCAGAAACACTCAGGCCAGCGGCATAAAAAGGTGAATACAGCCAGTCCGGGCTTGCTGTAGCGCAAGTCAGGGGCTGGCGTCGGACAGTTTTTTCAGTGTCGTGCTTAGTTTTAGCAATGCCAGTTTCAATGGCTCATCGACAACTGTCAGGCTGTGGCTATGGATCAGTTCTATTTGTTCAGCCGAAGGGATATTCGGTTTTCGAGGGGCGCGCGGCTCTGCTTCAATCGCTCCCATGTTAATTTTAATCTGCATGATTGAGACTGATTCGCGGGTTACCGGTGCAATGGCGGCCAAAATCGCACGGTTATAAAAGCGCAACTGCGATGCCCAGGCCGCGGTATCGGTATAAACCAGCAGCTTTTTGCCATGAACAACGCAATGCAACGCATGTTGGCCGAGTGCCGCCGGCAACACCTCATGAATTTTTTGTAAAGCTTGCTTTTGTTGTTCAATCTGACTGTAAAGATAAGCGAAAGTGCGGTTTGGGAATGATAATGCCGGTTTAAAAGGCGTTGGTTTTTTTGCCATGAATGAGGTGTAGGTTATATTTGTGTTGTAAAGACTGCGCCGGATTATTGGTTTATTTAAAGTAGTGGGATATAGTGAGTAGCAGTAGGGTTATTAATTAACCTTAATGCAATAATTCGCTACTATCATATCCACAAACATCCAGAAAGATAAAGCCAGGGAGATAAAGTGAAACAATTTATTCAGGGTATCGTAGAAAACAATCAACATCAGGCAACGCATTTGTTGCAGATTTTAAGGGAGATTCAGTCCCGCTATCATTATATTTCCGAGGATGCGATAGAGCAGTTAGCCGATTTGCTCAGCATTCCCCGAACGCAAATTATCGGCGTCATCGAATTTTACAGTTTTTTTCATTTGAGCCCGAGAGGCCACTATGAGCTGCTAATCAGCGATTCCATCACCGATCACATGCTCGGCAGCAAAGAGCTGCTGGCCTATCTGGCAGACAAACTCGGTGTTGTGGTGGGCGAAGTCAGTGCCGATGGCTTGGTCAGTTTGGATAAGACTTCCTGTACCGGCATGTGCGATCAAGGGCCGGCAGGTCTGGTCAACGGTCATGCTTTGACGCATTTGGATCGTGCGGCCTGCGACAAAATCGCCGAACTGGTCAAGCAGCAAAAACCGTTGGAGCAATGGCCTCCCGAGTTATTCAAGGTCGATGACAATATCCTCAAATCCGGTTTGCTGTTAAGTCAGCCGCTTGAACTAGGCGCGGCGCTGAAGTCGGTTTTTAAACAAAGCCCCGAACAGATACTGACCGAAATTGATAAATCAGGTTTGCGTGGTCGCGGCGGCGCGGGTTTTAAAACCGCGAGCAAATGGCGGTTTTGTGCCGACGAAGCGGAAACTCAGCGTTATGTGGTGTGCAATGCCGACGAAGGCGAACCCGGCACCTTTAAAGACCGCGTTTTATTAAATACCTATGCCGATCAGGTATTTGAAGGCATGACTGTCTGTGCCGCGATTATTGGCGCCAAACACGGCTTTTTGTATTTGCGCGGCGAATATTTGCATCTGCACGACAAGTTGGAAAATATATTGGCTCAGCGCCGTCAAAATGGCTTATTGGGCAGCAATATTTTAGGCGCAGGCTTGGATTTCGACATTGAAATTTGCCTCGGCGCCGGCGCTTATATCTGCGGCGAAGAATCCGCGTTGATCGAATCGCTGGAAGGCAAAGCCGGTATTCCACGTAACCGTCCGCCTTATCCTGTCACCAATGGCTATTTGGGCAAGCCCACAGTAGTCAATAACGTCGAAACATTCATGGCGGCGGCTGCTATCGCGGTCAACGGCGGCGATTGGTTTGCCAGCATGGGCACCGAAAAATCCAAAGGCAGCAAAATCCTCAGCATCAGCGGTGATTGCGCGCGCCCCGGCATTTACGAATATCCTTTTGGCGCCACCATACAGACTATTCTCAATGACTGCGGTGCCGAAGATGTACAAGGCGTTCAAGTCGGCGGGCCATCGGGCACTTTTATTTCCAATCAGGAATTCGAGCGCAAACTGGCGTTTGAAGATTTGGCGACCGGCGGTTCTTTCATTATCTTCAATGCCAGTCGTAACATCCTCGACATGGTGCATAATTTTGCGCACTTTTTCGCCCATGAAAGCTGTGGCTTTTGTACGCCGTGCCGGGTGGGTACCTCGTTGTTGCAAAAACAACTCGATAAGATTGTCGAAGGTCACGGTTCGGCCGGCGATGTGGTCGCACTCGAAGAGCTGTGCCAACTGGTCAAAAACCATAGCCATTGCGGTCTTGGACAAACGGCGGCTAATCCAATATTGACTACGTTGGAGCGCTACCCGGATTTGTACCAAAATAAATTAAAAGAAATCAGTTACGAACCGGGGTTTGATTTGGATGCAGCGCTGGAAACTGCGCGGCGCATGGCGAATCGGGACGATGCCGGAGCGCACTTAGCTCAGATTGAGGTGAATGAACATGAGTAAAACTATTACTATCGACGGTAAAATCATCCCTTTCGAAGACGGACAGACCATCATGGACGCTGCGATGGCGGCCGGTGTTTATATTCCGCATTTGTGTCATCAGCCGGAATTCACGCCGCATGGCAGTTGCAAACTGTGTACGGTCAACGTCAACGGCCGCAACTGCTCTGCCTGCACCTTTCCTGCAATGGAGGGGCAGGATGTGCTCAATGAAACCGAAGAGCTGATTGAAGACCGCAAGAAAATCACCCAAATGCTGTTTGTCGAAGGCAACCATTTTTGCCCGTCGTGCGAAAAAACCGGCAACTGCCAGCTGCAGGCTGTCGCTTACCATTTGAACATGCTCGACAATCATTTCCCGTTATTCTATCCAGATCGGGAAGTCGACGCCTCCCATGCCGAAGTGATGATTGACCATAATCGCTGCATTTTTTGTACGTTGTGCGTCCGCGCCAGCCACGAAAAAGACGGTAAAGACGTGTTCGCGATCAGTGGGCGCGGTATACACAAGCATTTGATTGTTAATGCGAAAAGCGGTTTGTTGAAAGATACCGATATTGACGCTTCGGATCAGGCGGTGCATATCTGCCCAACCGGCGCACTGTTGGTTAAACGCACCGGTTATCAGGTGCCGATTGGCGAGCGCATTTACGATCATAAACAAATCGATCAAGTAGCTTTAGCCGCATCCGGTTCCCGACCGGTTGCGGCACTTCAGCCATCCATGGCAGTCGGCACGGAGAATATTAAACATGGCGAATAAAATTAGAGTAGCGACAACCTCGCTGGCTGGCTGTTTCGGCTGTCACATGTCATTTTTAGATATAGACGAACGGATGCTGCAACTGGCTGAAGTGGTCGAGTTCGACCGATCGCCGATCACCGACATAGAACATTGCACCAATTGCGATATAGGTTTGATTGAAGGCGGCGTGTGTAATTCGGAAAACGTGCATGTATTGCGCGAGTTCCGTAACAACTGCAAAATTCTGGTGGCGGTCGGTGCTTGCGCGATTAACGGCGGATTGCCCGCGATGCGCAATTATATCCCGCTGGAAGAATGTCTGAATGAAGCTTATTTAGATGGCATCGGCGTGGAGAACCCGAAGATTCCCAGCGACATAGAATTGCCCTTGCTGTTGAACCAAGTTCATCCTATCCATGAAATCGTTAAAATCGATTATTACCTGCCCGGCTGCCCGCCATCGGCAGATGTGTTTTGGAAATTCCTGACCGATTTGATTGAAGGGCGTGAGCCGTCATTGCCTTATGAGTTGGTTCATTACGATTGAGCGAATTTAATATGTTGTGTAGGTCGGGTTAGTGATAGCGTAACCCGACAATTGCCTTCGATGTGTTGGGTTACGCTACCGCTAACCCAACCTACAAAATACGAGAAAAAATCATGTACGAACATTTAGAAACAGCCGAAAACCGGGACAGTTTAAAACGCGTAGTCGTTGATCCCGTTTCACGCGTTGAAGGCCACGGCAAAGTCACGTTATTGCTGGATGCGGACAATAAAGTCCAACAAGCCCGGTTGCATATCGTTGAATTTCGTGGCTTTGAGCGCTTTATTCAAGGCCGTCCTTATTGGGAATTGCCGGTTTTAGTGCAGCGTTTATGCGGCATCTGCCCGGTTAGTCATCATTTGGCGGCGGCTAAAGCGATAGACCAACTGGTTGGTATCGACCCTGAAAATCTGCCGGTTTCAGCGGACAAGTTAAGGCGTCTACTGCATTTTGGGCAAGTGCTGCAATCCCATGCCCTGCATTTTTTCCATTTATCCAGCCCGGATTTATTGTTCGGTTTTGAAAGCGACATCAGCAAGCGTTCGGTGATTGCGGTATTGGCCGAATATCCCGACATCGGTGTACAAGGCGTCAAGTTGCGCAAATACGGCCAGGAAGTCATCCGCATGGTGTCCGGCAAACGTATTCACGGCACCGGCGCGATTGCTGGCGGCATGAACAAATCGCTGACTAAGGCCGAGCGCGACTATTTGCTCGAAGACATCGACCAAATGATAGCTTGGTCGGCCGCATCGGTTGCGTTGATCAAAAAAGTGCATTGTTCCAACCTGCCTTTTTATGACGAATTTGCCACTTTGCGCACCAATTATTTGGGCTTGACCAAACCGGACGGCGCGCTGGAGCTTTATCACGGCGGCATCCGCGCCAAGAACGAGCACGGCGAAACCATCATGGATCACATCGATTATTGCAAATATAACGATTATATCCATGAAGAAGTGCGCTCCTGGACTTACATGAAGTTCCCTTATTTGTTGTCGCTAGGCCAAGAAAACGGCTGGTATCGGGTCGGGCCGTTGGCACGGGTCAATAACTGCGATTACATCGACACGCCGTTGGCGGAAGCGGCCCGCGTCGAGTTTAAAGCGCATAGCGGCGAAGCCATGGTACACAGTACCCTCGCCTTCCATTGGACGCGTTTGATTGAAGTATTGCATTGCGCTGAAAGTATCAAAACCCTGCTTAACGATCCTGACATCATGGGTTCTGATTTGGTCGCACAAGGCGAAAAACGCTACGAGGGCATAGGCGTGATTGAAGCGCCGCGCGGCACCTTGTTTCATCATTATCAAGTCGATGAAAACGACATCGTCACCAAGGCTAATTTAATCGTCTCAACCACCAGCAACAACATGGCGATGAACGAATCGGTACGGCAAGTGGCGGCGGAATATTTATCCGGCCGCGAACTGACCGAACCGTTGTTGAACAACCTGGAAGTGGCGATACGCGCTTACGACCCTTGCTTGTCCTGCGCCACTCATGCGGTCGGCAAAATGCCGCTGCAACTGGAATTGGTTGATGCCGAAGGCAAATTGATTGATAAGCTGATTAAACACAGCGACGGGCAAATTGAGCGTGATAATGCCTAAACCGGTATTGTTGTTTGGTTACGGCAACCTCAGTCGCGGCGACGACGCGCTGGGGCCGCTGCTGTTGGAGCATGTTGAAAGCCGTTGCAATTTGAGCCAGCTGGACATATTGTCTGATTTTCAGCTGCAAATTGAACATGCGCTGGATTTGGAAAATCGGCGCTTGGTGTTGTTCGTCGATGCCTCGGTCGCTTGCAAACATGCTTTCGATTTCACGTTATTAGAACCTGAGCGGGACAAAAGCTACACCACCCATGCGATGAGCCCTGCGGCGGTGTTAGCAGTCTATCAATCGATAAAAAAACAAACCCCGCCGCCGTGTTTTCTGCTCAGCATCAAAGGCGAAAAATTTGAATTGGGCGAAGGCTTGGGCAGCAATGCCGCCGCCCATTTAGTCGAAGCCTGTGTTTTTGCTGAACGCTTATTGGCCAATCCAGACCTTGATTTTTGGTTGCAGCAGGCCAATCCGGCAGAATCTTAGGTTTGATTTATCTGCCAAGCGGTATGATCAAGAATGGCTCATGCGTATCAACTTAGAATGTTTTACTGCGAAAATATGTAGAACAGCTAAGTATCTTTTCATCAATACTATTTCACCATTCGCTTATTTTTCCGGTGGTTTGTAAAATTAAAAAACACTATACGAACTGGGCTAAAAAATGGGCTAGCCTTGAGTAATAAATGTTTGTTGTCAACGAAGAATCCACAATATCAATTTTCATACCTCTTGCAGCTGGATACAGCCTGTAATTAATCGATAGAAAAATATGTATTCATTAAATCGCTTGATTCTCATTGATTCATATAAATCTGGCGAATTGGTGGAAGTTCGCTTGGATGGACATACCAATCTTAACGGCGTTAATGGAGCGGGTAAAACCACACTACTACGTTTAGTACCGCTGTTTTTTGGCGAACGACCGGGGCGGCTAGTGCCGAAAAGCCGGGTCACCGACAGTTTCGCCAAGCACTACCTGCCGAACGAGTCGTCTTACATTATTTTTGAGTATCAGCGTTATGAGCAAACTTGCATGGTGCTGATGTATGCCTCGCCTAATGAGGAAGGACTGTGTTATCGCTTTGTCGATAAGGGATTCAGCAAGGACGACTTTATCGAAACCCGCCGGGACGGATCGCATTACCCGGTGTCTTGCCGAGGTTTGCGCACCCATTTTCTTAAGCGGCATATTAATTGTAGCGACCAGCTTACCGCTTGTAGCGATTACCGCACAGTGATCCAAAATTTGCCGCATAAAAAAGGCCAGGAATTGCGTAATCTGATTGCCCGCTACAGCTTTTGCAACGGCAGCGCCGGGCATCGGCTGAAAGACATAGAAAAAATCGTGACCGGCATGTTCATGCGTTCCACCGATTTTGCCGACTTGCGCGAAATGCTGGTGAACTGCATTGAAGAAAACCGGGATTCCCTGGCTTTGGAATTGAAAATGGAAACCCTGGATGATTGGCATAAGGAATACCGTGCTTATCAGGAAACTGAATTGGAGCGGAACAAAATTGAACGGCTCAATCAGCTGGAAAATGAGTTGCTTCAAGTTGAGCTTAGCCTGGGCGAACTCCAGTATCGCCTGCAATGTTTACGTGACCAAAACCAACAAAATTTGCAACAAGAGCAAGATGCCGGGAATGCGTGTCACCAGCACTTGGAACAACTCAAAAAAGACTGGGAAACCCTGGAGCAGGTGCTTACCTCCGAGTTAGCGGCTATCAGGGCTAATCTGCAAGAAGCGCAGCGGCAAAAAACATTTTTGGAGCATGAAAAAACCGATTGGGAAAAACAGGATGTACAAGGCAAAAAACACTTGCTGGCCGGTCTTGGTCAAATAAAGGACAGTTTGGATAGGGAGCGGGACAACCATAAGCAATTGATGTCCGATGTACAGGACATTGAAGCCGAGTTTAAACGCCTGAAAGCGGAAAAGGAAAAGTATTTTGCCGAACGGCAACACGGCTATGAAATCGGCATAAGAGACTTGCAACAACAAGTCGCCGAAGCAAAGTCCGCCGCCAATCAAGAGGCGGAGCAAGGGCGGGAGTCGCTCAGGCAGGCGAACCGGAAGCAGCAAGATAGTTTGCATGACGAGCAATTGAAATTGCAGGGCGATTTGGGCGCTCTGAACAGCCAGATTGGCCAAATCCAACCGGATCCCGCGTTGATTGAAAACCGGGAAGCCAAGATGGAGCGGCTTCAGTCTATCCGGCAGCAAAAGGATGAAGCCGGAAAAACCGTTAAGGCAATTGAAGTGGAAACCAAGAAAAATCAGGCACTGATCGATGGCGTGTTTAGCGAAAAACGTCAACAAGCCGAACAAAAACAGCGTATCCAGAAGGCACTTGAGCAACTGCAAAAGCAACTGGACGCCAACTCGGACACCTTGCTGGGCTTTTTGCGCGAACATCAGCCGGACTGGATCAACAATATCGCCAAGGTGATTAACCCGGACTTGTTGTTAAGGGACGATCTGGAGCCTGCCGCACAAACCTTGAACCAGACTTTTTACGGGCTGTGCTTGAACCTGGATAATTTGCAGGCCGACCATACCGCCGATGAAGAAAAAATCCGCGCCCTGTTGGCCGATGCCCGGAACCAATTGGGCCAGCTGAACGTTGCGGAAACAAAAAGCGATGAACAGTTGCAGGCATTGAAAAAGCAAGCCGACGGCCTGGAAAAGCAAGCCAAAGCGGCGGATTTGATTGCCTGTCAATTGCAAACGCAGTTAAATGAATTGGATAAAGAATTAAACTCGTTAAAGCAGCAAATTGACCGTAGCAAGAAAGAACGCAAGGCCAAGCTGGAACAGGAAAAAGCCGCAGTGGAAGGGCAAATCGGCTTGAGCAATAACCGCCTGCAAACGCTCAAACAACAGCTGGAAAGCGAAATACAGCAATTGAACCAGGCGCTTGCGGACAAAATCCGGCAGCTTTCCGCTGACGTGTTGCAACACGTCGAGCACATGCAGCAGCTTATCAATAAGGTCGAACAACAAAAACACGACGAGTTGGCGCAATTGGAGCGGCAACGGATTCAGAGCTTGCAGGATAGAAAAGTCGATACCGCCGCGTTAACAGACCTTGAAAGCAAAATCGGCCAATTGGCGAATGAGCTAAAAGCTGCGCAACAGGCGGAACAATGGCTTAAGGATTATCAGCGCTGGTTGGATAAAGACTGGTCTTTATACGACGGCTTGACGGTTAAAGTCCGAGAAACTGAGGCTAAACAAAAGCAGCAGCAAAGCCAATATGAGGCTGAAAAAGCCGCTATGCAACTACGACGTGATGCTTTTAAAAAGGAACTGGAGCAAATAACGGTCAAAGTGCAAAAACTTAACAAAGACATCGGGATCATCATTAACCTGCTGGCTGATTTGGCAGGCTATGTAAAGCATGTCGCGCAACAGGCCGGTTTTGACAATTCCCATACCTTATCTCTATTGCAGGCCGACTGCCGCAAGTTAACCGAACAGCACAAAGCGCTACGCAAAGATTTGATCGGTTTGATCCGTCATTTGAAACAGGTGTTGGCGCGTTTTCCCGGCACCCATCCGGGTCGCTATTTTGCCCAAGTCGAAGACGAATTGGGCTTTGATAGCGATGAACTGGTTTGGCTGAGCCGGATTCAGGCTTGGTATGCGACAGAAGCCGATACCGCAAGAAGTTGGCTGATGAGTCAGGCGAAACTGTTCGGTAGCGCGATCAGAAATTACCAACAGGCATTGGAGCGTTTCGACCGCGGTATTGATAGTTTATCCCGACGCTTGGCGGCGAATATCGATGGCAACATCCGTTTCGAAAAAATCGAAAGCATTCAAGGTCGGTTAACATCCAAGGTAACAACGCTGGGCTACTGGGAACAAATAGTCGGCTTCACCAAAAATTATGACGACTGGAACCGAACCAATGACGGGCAGTTGCCTTCCCAGGAATTTGCCGACATCGTCAGGCTGGTGTCGGAGCAGTTGCAAGGGAAAGGCCGCGTGGAAATGAAGCTGGTTAATTTGCTGGAGCTGGAAATCATTGTTACCGAAAATGGCCGCAGCAAGCGGGCGACCCATGCCGAAGATTTGCGGCAGATTTCCAGTCACGGTTTGTCGTACCTGATTTTATGCGTGTTTTTTATTGCGTTGGTCAATATGATTCGTAAGGATCAGCCGTTAAATATTATCTGGCCGATGGATGAGCTCAAAGAATTGCATCAAATGAATATTGAAGTGTTGGTGGAAATGCTGACTAAAAACCGGATTACTTTATTTTCGGCTTTTCCCGATCCTGATCCCGAGGTTTTAAGTCTGTTCAAAAATCGTTACCAAGTATTCGGTTATCGGGAACTGATCGAAATGGAGGTGGATGAAGGCTATTTATCAATGCTTGAACCTTTGACGGCGGCTGAGCATGTTTGATCGATTATTAAAACGTTTGTTGCAAGGTGAGTTTATTTGCGAAGTCAGCGATGAAGTCGGCTTTCGTTATTTGCAAGCGCCCGAAAATGCCGCGCAGGTGGATGAATTTTTAACGCGCCTTGATTACCGCTTGTCCGGCACCCAAAACCAGCTGGCCTTTTATGCCGCTTACCGAACCATAGGCAGCGGTGCGCGTAGCGACATCCGTAAAATTTTTCAGCAATTTCGCAACGAGTTACAACCGGTAGTCGAGTGGCTGGATATGATGATGTCCTGTTTAAATCAGGATACGGCCTTATCGCCCGGCGACACGCTGAGCTTTGCCAATTTGCTGCAAGTCATTGAGCAAAATCAGGCCTTGGCTGATCGCTTGCAATCATTTGCAAAATTCAAGGACTTCACCAGCGGCGATGACTCGGTAAAAGGGCGGCTGGAAAAGCTGTTAAGCACCCTGCAAAAATGGAATTACCTGAGTTTGGCCAATCGCGACACGCTGATTTATCAAGTCACCGGCAAGCTGGATTATTTTTATCAGGCCTTGCAGTTTATCCAGGAACACGAACAAATTCCCGTTGAGCAGGGCGAAACCGATGCGATTCAGGAGAGCCTGTTTTGAGTCAGTCACAACAGGGCCTGGAACGCTTATTTAAGGCCATGGCTAACCATAGCGAGCTGGTTGCCGAGGCTTATTTTACCGGGGTAGTCTATAAGGACAGCCAAAACCAGCGCGCGTTGAACCAACTCAAGCAATTAAAGGTGTTGGTCAATCATAACGCGGACGGTTACCGTATCGCCGGGAAGTTGATGCAGTTTATTGATAGCGCGTTGAGCAGCGACCGGGTGCGGAGACTGGACACTGATTTGGCCGGCTGGATCGAAATCCTAGAACAACAAATCAGCCTGCATCAGGATGCTTATGACGAAAGCCGGTTAGACGATTGCGACAGTTATTTTGCCGAGATTGAACGTCTGGTTTTCGGTTTGTCCGATCATTTGGAAGAAAGTACCCGTTATTTATTGATGCTGGTCAACAGCCGTTTCGCCAATGTGCGAACTTTGGCAGAAAAACAAAAACAGAATGCCTTTTATATTTCCAGGCTGGAAAAACTGGTAAATGCGATCACCGCGCTGCAACCTGAATCTTTACTGGAAATGGTTGAAGACCTGCCGCTGGTTTATGACTTGCTGGATCATCAGCTGATTCGTTTACTGCCCATTTATCAGCAGCGTTTGCAGGATATTCTCGATAAGTTAAAAGTCTTCTTGTTTGAACTCAGGCAGATAGAAGCCAGGGCGCAGTTGGTGCAAGGCTTTGCGTTTTTTCTACAGCAAAACCAGAATTATCAGCCGCAGGACTGGAGCGAGCGCGACAACATTCCCGAGCATTGGAACCAGATCAAGCCTTTGGCGTTGTTTGCCTATGCCGATCCGTCGGATCATGCTTTGGAAGAGGATTTGATCGACATTGCGCAAAAAGTCCATATCGATACGGAAGCCATGCTGGCAAAACAGAAACAGCGTGGGCTAAACGCGGTGTCTTTAAATCCGCAAGATAAAAAGGCCTTGGACTTGCCGCTTTATCGGAAACAGTTACGCGTGTATTTTGACCGCCTGCTGAAAAATGAAGGCCAAGCTATTTCCGCCGTAGCTTTTCAACAGGTTTTCGTGGACGACATCGAGCCGTCAATCTGGTTGAGTTGCGTGCTTAATGAATGGTTGCGGCGCCAGCAACGCAATAAGCGCTTGCAGATGGAGTTGATACAGGCCGATGCTGGCCACCCTTTTTCCGGCAACAAAAAAGTGAGGGATATTGTGCTGCGGTTCCGGAGCGCTGAAAATTGAACAGGCAATTGTTAAGGGTTATAGAAGGGGCGATCCGATCTGACAAACAGTTTTTTCCGCTTAATAAAAGCTGGGAATACTTGCATCAGCACTACAACATCGGTCAAACGCAAGGCAATACGCTGAAAGTCACTCCACAGGATAAGGATGAATTGCTTGCGGTGGTTAAACTTGAAGCTGGCATCGACCTTGAGCAAATCTCGGTCGCTGATTTTTCGGCGATGAATCGCGAAGCGGCTTTATCTTTTGCGTTGGATGAGAAGATAGCCGGACAGTCTGTTAAAAAAGACCGCTTGGCGATTAAAGCGTTGACAGGCATGGCGTTGAAAATCAACGGTCTGTCATACTCGTTGCCAAGCTGCGGTCATCTGGATATGGCCTTGGCGGACATAAGCGGTGCGGCACATAACTGCATCCTGATTATTGAAAACTATCGCTGTTTTGATCATCTGGATCATATGCAGCTAATTTTTCCGGATCAATATGCCGATCCATTGGTGTTGTACCGGGGCGATAACTATTACAGTGAAAAAATTGTGCGGCAACTGTTGCTTCAACTTGATTTGCCGGTGTTGGCTATGGCCGATCTTGATCTCCAAGGCTTATGTATTGCCCAATCCTTTCCGCATATTGTCGGGTTGATAGCGCCTTCCTTAATCGACCTGGAGATCTTGCTTCAAAATAAGCAAAAAGCCAGTTCAAAGCTATATGACAAACAATTGGCGGGTTGTCAATATGCGTTATCAACCAGTCCTCATGCTTTGATTAGACAGCTTTGGGGAATAATGAAAAAACATCAAGCAGGCATTGTTCAGGAATATTGGTTACAAACAGGCTGTAAATTGATGCTGCATAACTTGGAGATGAACCCGATTGTTTAAAACGGTTTTCAAATGAAGTTGAGCTGTTATTGATAAATAGCTCATCAACATTGAAAACATTATTACTCACGGTTCGCTTACTTTTTTTAGTGGTTCGTAAGATTTAGAAACACTACATGTAGTGTTTTTTTGTGCTTGCTATAAAAAACTATCACCAAGTGGTGATTTGATGTCAAAAATCTCAGGACGTATATTTAAAAAATGATATTCAGAATTTAAAAGACTGTCGAAGTGACGACTGCTCCGGCGTGGGAACAAGGGAAAATATTATTTTTTGTCTTTAAGTAAATCCCGGATTTCAGTCAACAGCAATTCTTCTTTGGAGGGTTCTGGCGGCGCAGCCGGCGCCTCTTCCTGTTTTTTCTTCAGGCTGTTGATGAGCTTAACCGCCATGAAAATGGCAAAAGCGATAAGGGTGAAATCAACCATCGTTTGAATGAAGTTGCCGTAATTGAGCGTGACTGCGGGTGTGCCTTCGGTGGCTTCTTTTATGGTGATTGCCAACTTGGTAAAGTCTACGCCGCCGATAAGTACACCAATTGGCGGCATCACGACATCGGCAACCAGCGATGAAATGATTTTGCCGAAAGAAGCGCCGACAATGATGCCCACCGCCATATCGATGGCATTGCCTTTGACGGCAAATTCTTTAAATTCTTGTAGTATGCTCATGATTACCCTTTTTATACTGAAACATACCCCAAGCCGGAAGCCTTCGTGCGCTGTTCGCGGCCGGTGACCGCTCCCACAACTTATGTATAACGATGAGAGCCGGAAACTTGGGGTGATGTTGGACGAAAGGCTTGCTGCTGTATTATTTTTTGTGTTCTTGTTTTTGTTGTTTATGCTGTACCTTTTTTTGCTGGCGATGCTCCATCATTTGGGCGTGCTGTGCTTTCATTAGTTCAAGTTGTTGTTTTTTTAGCTCTTCCTTTTTTGTTGGGTCTTGTTCGGCCAAAATTTTATTAGACAGGTCATGCATGAGCAGCTGTTGTTCCTGCCTAGCGCGCATGTGCTGATCTTTTTGCTCTTCCGTCATACCGCCCATGCCTTTATGTGACGCCATTTCGTGTGTCGGTTCTGCGGCTTTTGGCGCTTCTTCGGCTGCGTTGACCATGCTGATGGGCATTAACAGTAAGAGGGCTGCAATTGGTTTTAAATGTTTCATTGGGATTACCTTGAGTTGGGTTGGTTGAAGGAAGATTGTAGCTAAGTAATGGTAGCAGAAAGTAAAAAAGTCACCATAAAAAAGCATTTTATATTCATTCTTTTGTCTTTCAATAGGTTGAAATACTTAGGGCTTGGTTTCAATACAACGCTTCCACCTAAAGCCAATGAATCAAGCTGAAAAAAATGGCGGTGTCGTCGCGGTCGAAATCGTGCTGCACTCTAAAGCTCGATTCGATGTTGTCAATGCGCTTGTGATAACCGAGCAGGCCGCTGATGCCGTCTTGCCCCGGATTTGGGCTTGTAGTGCCGAGGCCGACGAACAGGGCGCTGAATAGGCTGTCGACACCCAGTAATTGGCCGGGATAAACCGCGGTTTCGAGAGTTTGCTCGCGGCCGCCATTAGGCAGGCTGCGGTGGATAAAACGGAAATTGACCAAATCGCCGATTTCCCAAGCAGTCAGGCGGCGGTTGAAGTTGGGGTTTAGATAGCCTATCGGGTTGGCAAATTCCACGCCGGTCGGCCCCATGGCGCGGCCTAGCCGTGATTCATGACCTAAGAAACCTTTGCGAAAGCCCAGGCTGCCGGTGATCCACACATCTTTGGAGCCGTTGACTTGGCCGATGCTGTTGTCCACATAAAACACTTCCAGCGCCGGCCGCAGTTTGTCGGCACCTTGATCGGGGGCGACATAGCCTAAAGTCCCGCGCCATTGTTCGCCGTCGCTGCCCCAAGTCGCCATCAATTGTTTGTTGTAGACGGCAATATAGCCGCCGGGGTAATCGCGTTGCTGAAAACGCTGCCATTGTGTGGACACGATGTAATTAATCGACTGCCATTGTTGGCGATAGGAAATTTTGGCGAATTTAATGTCCTGGTCGTTGTGGGTTTTGTCGACAAAGCCGCCGCCAAAACCCAGTCCTGACGGCAAGCGGTATTCGCCTTGCACTTCGGTTTGTTTGGCATCGCCGCGAAGAATTTCTTGCGCGCCTAAAATCAAATCGCCCAGTTCCGGGCGGGTCAGCAAGGGGCGGGCAAAACCGCCGAAATAGTGAGTGTCCTGGCCGCCTGTTTCGGACACCTGTACGCCATAGCCGCCTTTAACGCTGGGACCCCATAACAGGCTATTGACCTAGCCTGTCGAAACGCCATCTACCAAGCCGCAAATATTATTAATATTCAATCACCTAAAAATCATACCGGATACAATATATCGACAAAAACGACAGCTTAAGCTGCTTTTATTTTTCTCATAAAACCACTTATCAATAA
>JAUYMY010000067.1 GCA_030699385.1 Methylobacter sp. | reverse complement strand
AGTAATGTCCACAGCGGCGACAGCAATATTGTACGCAACATCGTGCTCGGTCGAATAGGCGGCGACATTTACCAGGAAAAAATCGGATCGCCCACGCTGTCAGTCGGCGATGTGATACCGCTGGCCGATTTTGTGCAAGTGGTCGGCGTGGCTGAATTGCAGGCGCTGGAGGTACCTGCAAGCTGGCTGGTGTAGGTTTGCCCTAAAGGTTTAGGCTGCATGCAAGATCGAAAATCCATAACTGTCCGCAATTGTTCGCGTGAGCACGAACCGCATCCTACGTCCCTTTTCAGTCACATTATTTTAGTGAAGAAGCTTTGTGAAAATGCTAAAGTAAGTCCGATTTAAGGTTGAGGTCGGCAAAAATAGTGCAGCAGAGCAATTTAAACGGAACAGATTGGGTAAATGACTTAAATGTGGCACGCGCACTTACTTGGCGTTATATAGTCGCCTTATTATTGGTGGCGTTACTCTCGACAGCTGCATGGCTGAGCTTGCACTTGGTCATATCGGAGCAGAAAAGCACGGCGGCGGTGGTCAACGTGAGTGGACGCCAACGCATGCTCAGCCAGCGCACGGCCCTGTTCTCGAATCTGTTGGTGAATACCCCTAAAGCTGAGCGGTCAGCTGTCCGCAGCAAACTGACAGATGCAATCCAGCTCATGGAGCATTCGCATCACGGTTTGACCCGGGGCAACATCGAGATGGGGCTTCCTGCAATGATGTCCCCCACCGTCCATGCCCTGTATTTTGACGGCCCAAACGCGTTGGATAGGCAAGTAGAAACCTACATCAAAACTGTCCGTGAACTGCTTCAGCTAAATGATGATGCGTTAACCGCCACTAATCCGTTGCTGCAGTACATCACCCAAAATGCACCGAATACATTGGTTACTGCTCTCGATCAGATGGTGCGACAGTACCAGCTAGAAGGCGAAGCATCCGTCAATCGTTTGCAAAAAGCAGAGACTATATTCTGGGGAATCACGCTGTTGTTACTGGCTTTGGAAGCTGCGCTGATCTTTCACCCCTTCGTCAGGCACGTTAAATCGATTATCGGGAAATTGCAGCACGTCACCGAGACACTGCAGGAGCACCAGGATCAACTTGAAGACACCATCAAGCAGCGAACGGCGGAGTTGAAAAGCAGGAGTAAAGCGCTGGCGGAAAGCGAGGAAAAATTCCGTCTTATCAGCACCGCCGCCAAAGATGCAATTGCGATTATCGGTACGGAGGAGGAGCTGATTTATTGGAACCCTGCCGCTGAAAAAATATTCGGCTATCAAGCAACCGAAGCGATAGGTGAAAATCTGCACAACTTACTCATTCCTCTACGCTATCATGATGAGGCGCATAGCGGATTCGAGCGCTTCCAACGTTGCGGGGCAGGCAATGTTATCGGCAAGACATTCGAAATTACTGCACTGCACAAGAACGGAGAAGAGTTCCCTGTCGAGCTATCCATTTCATCCTTCCGGTTCCGTAACAGTTGGCATGCACTGGGTATCATTCGTGACATCACCGAGCGCAAACGGATGGAAGATCAGGTGCGTCAACTGGCGTTCTATGACTCGCTCACCAGCCTCCCTAATCGCCGCCTGCTCAGCGACCGGTTGGGTCAGACCATGGCAGGCTGCAAACGTAGCGGTAATTATGCCGCATTGATGATGCTCGATCTCGATAACTTCAAGCCGCTCAATGATGCTCACGGGCACCCGGCAGGAGACTTGCTGCTGGTCGAGGTTGCGAACCGATTAAAGGCTGGTGTACGTGAAATGGATACAGTCGCCCGCTTTGGTGGCGATGAGTTTGTCGTGTTGCTGGATAACCTTGATAACGACGAAGCACAATCAACTACACAAGCAAACATTGTCGCTGAAAAAATCCGCGACACGCTGTCTAGGCCTTATCAATTGGCCATCAAAAAATCAATCGGGAATATCGAGACCATTATTGAACATACCTGTACCGCAAGTATCGGGGTCATCATATTCACCCATCACGAAGCCAGTCAGGACGACATCATCAAATGGGCTGATGATGCAATGTATCAAGCAAAAGCTGAAGGACGTAATTTGATTCGGTTTTATGGTTTAAAAGCTTGATTGTTTATCTCGTCAAGCTGTATATATGCATTCCCAATGGAGATTGGGAGCGAGACAAAGTTTAGCATTGCATTATCGACCTGATTTTTTAAGCCGCTCGTTTCCAGCCGGTCGCGTAGTCTTCAAACAGTTCCTTTTCCTGGTCTATTTCATCAATATCCTTAATCCTGGCGATCAGCTCTAAAATGCCGGTGCCTTCGTCGTAAAACTCAATCAAGCACGCCCTCAACAATCTATCCGCCCATTTGGGAACTTTGCCTTTTTTCTCCCATCGGGCTATAGCTTGCTCATCGTTACCCAGTAAGTCTGCTAATGCTTTTTGTGACAAATCTAATTCTTTCCGCAAAAACCGAAACTCAGCGCCGCTAAAGGATGGCTTGTTAAAAATAAAGTGGTGGGCAATCGCTTTATTCAGTCCGGACACATCGGTTATTGACACACACTCGCCATAGTCAGGATCGTTGATAATGTCATAGCCATTAACGAGCCAAATATTATTTAATCCGCTTTCTTGATAGTGATACATAGGTGCTACCTCATTCAAAACACAGTCACAACGACTATGCGTTCACCGTTGTTATTATATTTAAAGGCAACCGCTACGGTTACGGCGTTGCCAGATGTGTAATGTTCAATACTGCACCGCCAATCGCCTTTAATATCTCGATAAGGCGACTCGCTAATTTTTCCTTTTTCAATACAGCTAAGTATCTGCTTGAGCGTTATATTACGCTCTATCATTCGCTCTTTCGCGTGAGTGCAGATGAATACTTTGGAGTCATTAACGGCGCACCTACGCAAAATGGCGAGAGCGTCGGCATCATTCATTTTAATGGGAATTACTATAGACATACCTATCATTTTAATAGGTAGAGCATCAATTACAAGCGCCAATAAAGCAAAAACACGCCCATATATAGAAGCATGAGCGGACTCATAGCAGGAAAACCCCATAATTCCAGGAACCCCGGCACATTAAAATAGTTGTACATTCCTCTATTCAGGACGCAACTGATGCTGCCATTCAAAGAAAAATTAGCCCTGCAACGGGTTATTGCCGAACAAAATAAAATACTCGCTACTAATCCAGAGTCTTCAGAAAAGTTAGCCGCGATTCAGGCCAAAAGCGCGGCATTGATGGCGCTGGGTATATGCCTCACTCCCAAGTTCTAACTTGGGAGTGACTACACATCAAGCTCTGCTTGCCGAGCAACATCAAGCAGAGCTTGAGGGCATGCATTCCCAATGGAGATTGGGAGCGAGACAACTTTTTTTCGTGGCTTTCGTGCTTTTTGTGGACTCTATTTGTCCTTCAAACCATCCTCACCGGTATCTGACTTCTACCGCGCCCTTGCCCAGCAACACCACCAACCGCGCCAACAATTCATCGGTCGGATGGACGCGCCAGGCATCGCCCAATTGCAGGTTGGCTTTGGCCTGCGTTGAGCTGTAGGCAATGCCCACCGGACAAGAACCGCCTTTAAACGGTTCCAGAGCGGCGGTTAATTTGCTGATAAAACTGCGGTCTGCGCTGTTATCGCCGGTCGCAGCCCAGACTAATTGAAGGCTCCGGGCAAAAACATCACGCGCCTGCTCCATGCTGTAGAGTTTTTCCACGGTCAAGCGCAGTGTGCCCAAATAATCGTCAACACCCAACGCACCTTCGGCAATCAACAGGCTGTCGCGGGTAAAAATGCCCCGGTATTTTTCGTAAGTTTCGCCGAATGCGGCGATTTCCAGCCGACCGGTTCTATCGTCAATGGTGGCAAACCCCATCATTTTGCCGTTCTTGGTCTGCCGGGTGCGCACTTCGACCACTAAGCCTGCGGTGCGCGCTTCCATCTTGCCGCGTGAGCGCTCGACATCGCCTAACAGTGACGCTATGGTGCCATGGGTAAATTGCCTTAATTCGGCTTCGTATTGATTAATCGGGTGACCGGTCAAAAACAAGCCCAGCGTCAGCTTTTCCGCATTCAGCCGTTCATTTTCCGACCACGGTTCAACCACCGTCGCATAAGCCTCTTCGTCATCAGCATTGTCGACATTGACCGCCAAACCGAACAAATCGTTCTGGCCGGTTTGCGCCATTTTTCCATGCTGCTCGGCGACTTTTAACACCGTCGGCAATTCCGCCAAATGCCCGGCGCGGTTGTCGTCGAATTCATCAAACGCTCCGGCGCGTATTAACGCCTCCAACACACGCCGGTTGAATTTGCGCAAATCGACCCGTTTGCATAAATCGTACAGTCCGGCGAACGGCCCGTTAGCTTCGCGCTCGACCAGCATTTCTTCAATCGCCGCCTCGCCCACGCCTTTGAGCGCGCCCAGACCGTAAACAATATGGCCTTTATCATTGACGGTGAATTTGTATTTGGAAATATTGATGGTAGGCGGGCAAACTTCCAGCTTCATTTGCTTGCATTCTTCAATCAAAATCACCACTTTGTCGGTGTTGTCCATATCGGCGGACATCACCGCCGCCATGAACTCGGGCTGAAAATGCGCTTTCAGCCACGCGGTTTGATAGGCGACCAGTGCGTAGGCGGCGGAATGCGATTTGTTAAATCCATATCCCGCAAACTTCTCCATTAAATCAAATACATAAGTGGCGATTTTTTCATCGACCTGGTTTTCTATCGCACCGGCGGTAAATTTATCCCGCTCTTTGGCCATTTCCTCCGGCTTTTTCTTGCCCATCGCCCGGCGCAGCATGTCCGCGCCGCCCAAGGTGTACAGCGCCATTTCCCGGGCGATTTGCATCACCTGTTCCTGATACAAAATAACGCCGTTGGTGGGTTTTAAAATCGGCACCAGCAACGGGTGTGCGTATTCGGCTTTGGCGCCGTGCTTGACGTTGATGTAATCGTCGACCATGCCCGATTCCAGCGGCCCCGGCCGGAACAGCGCCACCAGCGCGATAATGTCATCGAAGCAATCGGGTTTCAGTTTTTTAATCAGCTCCTTCATGCCGCGTGATTCCAGCTGGAATACAGCGGTAGTCTGGGCATGGGTCAGCAGCTTGTAAGATGCCGGATCATCGCGGGGAATGGTGGTGATGTCGACCGGCGGTAAACCCAATTTTTTCTGCTTGGCGTTAATGTCCTGTAACGCCCAGTCGATGATGGTCAGTGTGCGCAGACCCAAAAAGTCGAATTTGACCAGACCGACCGCTTCCACATCGTCCTTGTCAAACTGGGTGACCAGATTGTTGCCGTCCTGGTCGCAATACAGCGGGGTAAAATCGGTCAGTTTGGTCGGCGAAATGACCACGCCGCCCGCATGTTTACCCGCGTTCCTGGCCGTGCCTTCCAGCGACAGCGCCATATCGATCAGGCTTTTGACTTCCTCTTCGGTGTCGTAAAGCTGTTTGAGTTCCGGGCTGTCTTTGAGCGCCTTGGTCAGCGTCATGCCGATTTCAAACGGCACTAATTTGGATAACCGGTCGACAAAACCGTAACCGAAACCCAGCACCCGACCAACATCGCGGATAACCGCTTTGGCCGCCATCGAACCGTAGGTGATGATCTGCGCAACATGGTCGCGGCCGTAATTTCGCGCGACATAATCGATCACCTCGTCGCGCCTATCCATGCAGAAATCGACGTCAAAGTCGGGCATAGAAACCCGCTCGGGGTTCAAAAACCGCTCAAACAGCAGGTCGAATTCAATCGGGTCAAGGTCGGTGATTTTCAGCGCATACGCCACCAATGAACCCGCACCCGAACCCCGCCCAGGTCCTACCGGAATCAGATTGTTTTTCGCCCATTGGATAAAGTCGGCAACGATCATGAAATAACCGGGGAAACCCATTTGCGTGATCATTTTCAGCTCGAAATCCAGGCGCTGATAATAAACTTGCCGGTTTTCCTCGTCCGTGCCTTTGCCCACCGCCGGATAATGCTGCAAGCGCTCTTCCAGGCCTTTTAGCGATTCTTCGGCCATAAACTCGCCGAGATTCATGCCTTCCGGAACCGGAAAATCGGGCAGGAAATTTTTGCCCAGCGTCAGCGTCAAATTGCAGCGTTTGGCAATTTCCACGGTGTTTTCCAGCGCCTCGGGCAAATCGGCAAACAGCGCCTGCATTTCCTCGACACTGCGCAAATATTGCTGATCGGTGTAGTCCTTGGGCCGGCGCGTATCGTCCAACACCCGACCCTGATTGATGCAAACCCGCACTTCATGAGCGGCAAAATCGGTCTGATGAACAAAGCGCACATCATTGGTTGCCACCATCGGCAAGCCGGTCGTCAACGCCAGCGCAACAGCGGCAGCGATATAGCGCTCCTCATCCGGTTTGCCGACCCGCTGCACTTCCAGATAAAAGCTATCTTCAAACAAACCGCCCCAAAATTCCGCCAGCCGTTTCGCTGCTTCCAGATTTTCCGCCAGCAGCGCCTTGCCAATTTCGCCCTCCATTGCGCCGGACAAGGCAATCAAGCCGCCATGATTGGCTTCTATCCATTCTTGCCGCAACATCGGCACGCCCTGATGCTGGCCTTCCTGATAGGCTAAGGAAATCAATTCGGTCAGCGTGATGTAACCTGCGTGATTATTAACCAACAAGGTCAAGCGGTAGGGCGTCGCGGGATCGTCGGGATTAAAAACCAGCACATCGGCACCGGCAACCGGCTTGATGCCTTGCCCCATTGCCGCTTTATAAAACTTGACCAGCGAGAACAAATTGGCATGTTCAGTGACCGCCACCGCAGGCATATTCAGCTCAGCCAGACGCTTGACCAAAGGCTTGATTTTGACAAGGCCGTCGACCAGGGAAAATTCGGAATGGAGTCTTAAATGGACAAAAGCTGGCTGCATGGGATTAACAAAGTGATTCAGATTTAGGGCGGCTATTTTAACCTGTCAGCCCCAGTCCGTGTGACCAAAGATAATGTCAAACAACCTTGGTATTACTACTTATTGCCTGAACAGCTTGATTTCTCTATGCTAAAGCCAAGCACACAAAGACGGATATTTTTAGCTTAACCGACCTTATCAATTCTGCCTTTAAACCCAGCCGCCACCGAGGGAACAACCATGAAACTGACTTGGATACTCATTGCCGACAGCACTCGCGCACGCATTTTTACTGCGGATACGCCCACCTCCCCTTTAGAAGAAATCGAGGAGTTTACCCATACCGAAGGCCGTTTACATGACCGCGAAATAACCTCCGACCTTCCGGGAAGAATCAAAAGTACCGGGGCAGGCGGACATGCTTTTGAGCAACCCACTGACCCAAAAAAACACGAAACCGACAATTTTGCTCATACTCTTGCCCAATATTTGGAAAAAGCCTATAACGAAAACCGCTTTGAACAACTAATAATTGTTGCAGGCCCGACCTTTCTCGGCCTACTGCGTAGCCATCTATCCGAACACATCAAAAAACGGATTCGCTTCGAGCTCAACAAAGAACTCACGCTATTAAGCGCCGACGACATTCGCCAGCACCTCCCCCAATATTTGCCAAACCTTTAAAAAAGTCCCACCTCATTGCCCACCGATAATATTAAGGCTATTTTCTGAAAAGAGCATACCCAAATAATTGTCCACGAAAGGCACGAAAACCACGAAAAATACGAAAAATACGAAATTTTCGTGTTTTTTGTGATTTTCGTGGACTCTGTTTTTCTACAGCCCACGACCATTAGGGGGATATTCTTTCTCGGAAATCGCCTAAATCCTCTAATAACCACGCCTCTTACATTCACCACCAAGAGTACGAAGCTGCTCTTGGTGGTGAATATCTTTACATCGCTGCAGAGCAAGAATTAAAGTTTGAACGCTGAATTCATAAGGATTTTCGGTGATAATAGCCGCTTAATTATAATAAACAGGAACAACTTTTTTATGTCCGCATGGTTAGCCTCATCCTTTTTATCGAAAGACAATATTATCGCCAAGCCCGGTTTTAACCGCTGGCGGGTGGCGCCGGCCGCATTGGCGGTGCATCTGTGCATCGGCCAGGTTTACGCCTTCAGCGTTTTTAACTTGCCGTTGACTAAAGTATTGGGCGTGACCGAGTCCTTGCCGGACGACTGGAAACTGACCACGCTGGGTTGGATATTCAGTCTGGCAATCCTATTTTTAGGGCTATCAGCGGCATTTGCCGGAAAATGGCTGGAAAAAGTCGGCCCGCGCGTGACCATGTTCTGTTCCGCGCTGTGCTTTAGCGGCGGTTTTTTTATCGCGGCGCTCGGCGTTGAACTTCATGCCATCTGGCTGCTGTATTTGGGCTACGGCGTGTTGGGCGGTATCGGTTTGGGATTGGGCTATGTGTCGCCGGTGTCGACGCTGATTAAATGGTTTCCCGACCGGCGCGGCATGGCGACCGGCTTGGCGATCATGGGTTTTGGCGGCGGCGCCATGATCGGCGCGCCATTAAGCGTGTTGTTAATGAAGCAGTTTGCCTCGCCAACCTCGGTCGGCGTTAGCGAAACCTTTATCACCTTGGGCGGCATTTATCTGATTTTTATGATGATTGGCGCGTTCACCATCCGCTTGCCGCAAGACGGCTGGCTGCCTGAAAATTTCCAGCCGGACACACGCCAAAACAAATTGATCACCAACAATCATGTTCATGTCGAACAAGTGCTTAAAACACCGCAGTTTTATCTGTTGTGGCTGGTACTGTGCCTGAATGTGACCGCCGGAATCGGTGTGCTGGGACAGGCATCGGCAATGAGCCAGGAAATGTTCAAGGATCAAATCACGCCCGAAAAAGCCGCCGCATTTGTCGGCATGCTCAGCTTCTTCAACATGGGCGGTCGTTTTTTCTGGTCGACGCTGTCTGATTATCTGGGCAGAAAAAGCACCTATTTCACCTTTTTTATGCTCGGCTGCATTCTCTATTCCATCGTGCCTTATACCGGCCGGATGAATAACATCTTACTATTCATGGCCTGTTACGCGGTGATTATGAGCATGTACGGCGGCGGCTTTTCAACCATACCCGCCTATCTGGCCGATATTTTCGGCACCCAATATGTCGGCGCCATTCATGGCCGCTTGCTGACGGCTTGGGCTACGGCAGGCGTTGCCGGGCCGGTGTTGGTTAATTATTTGCGAGAAAGCCAGATTGCACAAGGCGTCGCCAAAGCCGATGCCTATAACATCACCATGCAGATTATGGCCGGCTTATTGGTGGTGGGATTTTTTTGCAACTTGGCCATTAAGGCGGTCGATGAAAAACATCATATCCAGCATAATGAACTGGATGATGAATATGACGCCGGCTAGGCATAAACAGCTGTAAATTCATACGTTGAACGGTCAAGTTTTCGGCTTTGTTATAGCCGATATGCAGACCTTCCAGGTTTTAGAAACCTGGAAGGTCTAACTCGTCGTAATTATTAACATTCCTCTTTTTAAAACAAACTGTAACCAAGCGCCCCTTTTTCAAAGAGGGGAAATAAACACTTACACTTAATTTTATGCAAGGGATAATGTACGGCTATTTTGGGCGGCTTTGGCGTCTTTTTGGTGGAATGGAATCCTGAGCAATTATATTTAATTTAGTGACATTCGACCAATCTATTTTTTGACCTATAAATCGATCTAATAATCCTTCTATTGCATCCCATCCTATATCTTCTTTACAACTAACATCAGTAATTGTGCTATTGAGTAACATGAGTATCAAATGTTGCTCATACGCTTTTGTACAACTACTTCTTTCATCATACCAAGGCAGTATTTGCATCGTAGTCGGATGATTATCACAGTCCTCACATGTATATCTTACGGGCTTTATCAATAAATATGTCTTTTTACCTAAAATGGGCAAATGACGCAGTATAATTTCTCGATTGCATTCATCGTATTTAATTATTTTTTGTCCACATTGATGACAATAAGTACCTTTTACTGTACTTTCCACCTCGATTACAATTTCATCACAATCCGTGAATATTAAACGCTTAACATCTATTTCATCTATATCCAATGGGATTTCTATTGTGTTACACATGATGCGCCTCGCTTAATTTCTTCACTGCGCCATCTTCTTGTTTATTGCATGATTTTGTCTAAAAACAAAGAATAGGGATGACTCATTAATTATCAATGACATTTGATGTCACAGTGTCTTGATACTGGCATTGTTACAGCGTTTTCAATTTAAATGAGTTACTAACCTATGTCGTCCTTATTATCGCTGGAGTGCAGGCTTTGCCTACTCTGGCAAGAAAATCCTGCACTCTAGCCATGTTATTGTTTAATAATTAACTAAATTTGAAAACGCTGTAACACGAATTCTGAGTTTCAACGCAAGATCCGAAAAAGACAAAAAACTCATAATAATATGAGTTAAAAAAAATCTATTAACTCATCCAGTTATAGCTATTTCTCATCGCCTGTATCTTCCTATTGTTAAAATGTGCAACTGATTTATCCAGTATTGTGATGACTTCTTCACAATAAATAATATGTTTACAACTGCCCAAAATATACTCAGCTAAATGAGTAATAGCAGACCAGTTTTCAGCGTTATCAATAAAGTTGTACGCGATGCTGAACAATTCAGCCAGTTTCCCATCTTGCTCATGTTTATTAGGCGATAAACTTTGCAAATATTCATTTGCCAACGCAATATCGGAACTGCCGCCATAATTTTTTAAAGCCTCCAATGTGATCAGCTTATGGTTAAACAATTCACCATCAATATCAGCGACATATTTGGCTTCTGCCAATGGGCCAATCAATAGGTTAATAATATCCGCCTCAAACGCAGACTTATAATTTCCGATCAATTGCAGCTTTTTATCATTATCTTCTGGGAATTTTTCAAGCACGCTATCACTATTAAATGAGTTAGGTATAAATTCAATAAGCCGACCGCCTTCAACCCTGGCAATACATTCATCCTGAACAGTTTTATAAGCCATATCTTCTATTTCAATCAAATCAGACATATCTTTAAAAACAATTTTAAAAAAAACCGGAGGCAACCCTTTCAGTTTGTTGTTTAAATGAATGCCCGCCGCATGGCCTGCCTCATGAAAAGCAATATGTTGTTTATGTTCCATCATATTAATTGTATTATTTCTCTTCATATTTATTCCCCTTATTTTAAACAAATAAAAATGTGATTAAAGTAATCACTTTGCCTCTCAAAGCCCGCAAAAAATAATTTTTTCCTTTTTTTTAAAACTGTCCAATAAACTCGTTAAACGCTTCCAATGCTAATGGTCGGCTAAACAAATAGCCTTGATAAGCGTAACAACCTTGACCCGCCAGAAAATGTTTTTGTTCGTCAGTTTCAACGCCTTCGGCAATGACTGACAGCCCCATGCTCTCGGCTAGGGCCACTATCATTTTTGAAATTGCCGCATCATTGGCATCTTCGAGAATATCCCTGACAAAACCTTGATCTATTTTCAGTTGGTCCAGCGGCAGGCGCTTTAAGTAACTGAGCGAGGAATAGCCGGTGCCAAAATCGTCCAATGCAAAACCCACCCCTTTTTCTTTCAGGATCGACATTTTGCCGATGATGCTTTCCACATCGTGCACCAGCATACTTTCAGTCAATTCAAGTTTAAGGTTTTTAGGGTTGGCGCCGGTGCGTTCCAACACGGTCAATACCTGATTGACAAAATCGTCCTGGCGGAACTGGTGGGCACTGACATTGACAGCCAGTGTAAGGTTTGTTGTTTTTTGCTGTTTGTTCCAGACGGCCAATTGGGTACATGCAGTTTCCAACACCCAGAGCCCTAAAGGCAGAATCAGCCCGCTTTCCTCGGCCAAGGGGATGAAATCAGCCGGTGACACCATGCCGAGCACCGGATGCTGCCAGCGCACTAAGGCCTCAGACCCCATGAGCTGTCCATCAGCATTTACCTGCGGCTGATAATGGAGCAGGAATTGTTTTTCCTGCAACCCGATACGCATATCAGCCTCTAAACTTGCACGGACGATAATGTCGGTCTGCATCCCTGGATCAAAAATACAAACGGCATTGCGCCCAGAGCGTTTAGCCTCGTACATGGCCAAATCTGCGTATTTCATCAGCTCTTCCGTGCTGCTGCTGCGCCCTAAAAACAGCACGACCCCAATACTGGCGCTGGAATGGTAAGTGATGGCGACTTGGGATTGATTAAGCGAAACCGCTAATTGATAAGGCTTGGACAATATTTCACGCAACTTCTCTGCCAGCTTCATGACTTGATTGGCCGCTTTAGCAGCATATTTATCCAATGAGTTAATAACCATCACAAACTCATCGCCACCGAGCCGAGCAATCGTATCGCCTTCCCGAACATTAGCCTGTAATCTTTGTGCGACATCCAGTAACAGTTGATCGCCCATATTATGACCGTAAGTATCATTCAGTATCTTGAACCTGTCCAAATCCAGAAACAGCAGCGCCCCATGCTGCCGACATCTCGCACTAGCGGCTATAGCCTGGCCGATACGATCCTGAAGTAAGCGGCGGTTAGCCAATTTAGTTAAAGGGTCATAAAAAGCCAGAACTCGAATACGCTCTTCCAATCCATTTTTATCAGAAATATCGAAGAAAATACCTATATGGTTAGTAATGCGGCCTTTATCGTCCTTAATCGCGGTAATACTGAGCCACTCCAGATATATTTCGCCATTTTTGCGCTGACTCCATAGCTCCCCATCCCAATAACCCTGTTGTTGAACGGTCTCCCGCATCGCATCATAAATTTCTGCATCTTGACGCTCCGCCCGAAGTACACGGAGCGTTTTTCCAACAATTTCTTTTTCACTATAACCGGTGATCTGAGTAAAAGCAGGGTTTACGCGTTGAATAACATTGCCGGCATCGGTCACCATAATGCCCTCATGTAAATCGAAGGTATAGGCGGCAATCCGCAATTCCTGGTCAGACTTTTTCTGTTTGCTGATGTCATACCACATACACACGACATGGGTTGGCTTGCCATCTTTATAGCTGATCAACTTTTGCTCATCATGAATCCAAATTTCACTGCCATTTTTATGCTTGAACCGATATTCACAAACAACAGATTCCCCCCGAAATAATTTCTCTGATGCCGCGATCACATGGTCACGATCCTGATCGTGCAGATTAGTCAACCACCAGTCGGCCTGCATGGCTTCTTCTTCAGAATAACCCAGCAGATTTTTCAAATTGTCGCTGCTAACCCATTCCGGATACATGTGCTCATCCACAATCCGCATCGAAAACAGTATCACCGAACTACTGGAAATCAAGCTGTTCAAATACTCAGCGGTAATGTACGCAGTGCGTTCAGCCCTGTTTAACCGGTTAATGAGGAATGTCAGCGGACGTACCTCGAAAAGATAAATGCCAGGCAAGACCAAACATATAACCAACGTTGCATAAAGTGTATAGTGCCCCCATTTTTGGGGTGGTTCGATGGTTTGAATGGCCCATTGAGTTATCGCAATACCGATGAAAATGGTGCAAAGCAATGCAAATACCAGACGCCGGATTGCCCCTGCCGTAATCGTTTTTCCGTATATTAGGCTAATCTCTTTCATATTTAAGTCCCCCCCCGTCAGCTTTCGACTGATAATACATTTGTTAGATGGGTTCCCGGTTAAGCGGCATGAACACGCTATTGCTAAACCCGTCGTAATCTGTTTTTACTTTAGCGTTTAAACGAGACGATATATAAACTATTACGCTACCTGACTTAACAACGAGCATGGTGAATCACTCGTCTTAAAACTGCCTACCGTAAGGGCCAGATTCTGCGCCTGATCTTGGAGGACTGCGGCCGCTGCGGCCGCCTGTTCCACCAGTGCGGAATTTTGTTGGGTAACACCGTCTATTTGCGTAAGCGCTTGATTGATTTGTTCAATACCGGCGCTTTGTGCAACGGAAGCTGCGGTTATTTCCGACATCATGCCTGCTACGCCATGGATAGAGCGAAGAATTTCTTCCATGGTAAAACCGGCTTTAGAGGCAAGCTGGCTACCCTCGTTAATTTTTTCCACAGAGTGTTCAATGATGCTTTTTATTTCAGCCGCAGATGCGGAAGCGCGTTGCGCAAGATGATGCACCTCGTTGGCAACCACGGCAAAGCCTTGTCCTTGCAAACCGGCATGGGCTGCTTCAATCGCGGCATTAAAAGCAAGAATATTGGTCTGAAAAGCAATATCATCAATTACGGAAACAATTTCTGTAATTTTGTGCGACGCTTCGTTAATGTCATCCATCGTAGAGATAACCTGGCCAACAATAATACTGCCCATGCCAGCCACCTCAGAAGCGCCAATCGCCAACTGGTTAGCTTGCCGAGCATTCTCGGTATTATCATGTACCGTAGCAGTAAGCTGCTGCATGCTGGCGGTCGTTTGCTCCAAACTCGCCGCCTGTTGCTCGGTGCGAGATGACAACTCATTGTTGCCATCGGCTATGTCTTTGGCTCCCGCGCTAATGTTATCGGTAGCAACTCTGATCTGGTTGACAATCTGCTTGAGTTTTTCCACGGTGGTATTGGAATCATCTTTAAGCTGTCCGAATGCGCCGTAATATTCATTGGTGATGGTTTCGGTCAAATCGCCACGCGATAAGGCACCCAACACACGCACCACATCATTAAGCCCGGTCTCGCTGGTATACAGCAATTGATTAAGCCCCTCGCCTAACTCACGCAAAAAACCGACCTTGTGGCGCAAATCGAAATGCTTAGTAAAATCCCCCATAGTGGAGGCCACCACAATGGTGGACACCTCTTTTTCCACGGCCACTTCAGCAGTACGATCCCGCCACTCGGCCACCCATCCTAAGCATTGCCCGTCTTCATTGGTCACTTGGTTGGCAACCACGGTTATCGAGCGGCCACCTAACTCCATGGTATCCGTGCAAGTATCATTTAAAGGATCTAACAGCTCATTCAGCCGCTTAGAGTTTTGATGAAGCAGCTCAATATTACTGCCAATCAATTGGTCGACCGAAAAATCGGGAAACTTTTCACGAATACTCAACTCCGATTTACTGAGTATATCGTTGATAGATTTATTGGTATAAATGATCCTACCATCATTATCAGCGATCATAACGCCGGTGCTGACGTTATCCAGCGCAATTTTGACCCGCAGATTCTCATTTGCGATACGCCTAGTTTCTGCAACCTCAAAACCGAGCTTAATCTGCATTGACTTGAGCGCCTCCATCACATTGCTGACCTCATTGCGCCGTTCAATGGTGATGACATTGTTATAATCACCTTGGGCTATCCGGCTAAAGTGTCTGATAGACTCCTCCAATGGCTCGATAATAACCGGGATTAGCTTAAACCCAAGCAATAACACCATAGGAATACCAAGCGCCATTAAAGCGATGAAAATATTACTGATAGTGTCATGCCGTAACTGAACGCCGCCATACTCCTGTTTAGCCATATCCAGTTGCAACTGCATCAACTTATTAAGACTCTGCTCGACAGGCTGGTAAAGGGAATTGATCCTATCGATAACGAACTTGTTAGCCAGAGTAACATCGTTGGCACGCAATAGTGCAATAGCCGGCATAAATCCGGCCTCGACCAATTTGTTTTTACTCTCAGCAAACTGCTTTAGCAGTATTTTTTCCTCATTGCTTAGCCGTTCAGATGGATACGGCTCCTTAAGTTGGGCTATCTGCTCAATATTACGCTCCACTTCAGAGATATTATCCAAAACGGCCGCAAAACTTGGCGCGGTCAGACTGGCAGCTATGCTCAGCCTACTGTTCAGCAATAATTGTTGAATCAAAGCTATTCGGCTGGATGGCAACATACGGTTTTCATACATGACTTGCAGACCGTCCTTATCCTTACTCATGCTAAGCAAACCAATACTGCCGATAGCCAACAACAATACGGACAACAGACTGACAATGGCGAGCAACCGCGATTTGATACTGAAATGCTTAAACCTGTTAAGCCAAGCCAACCGGCCGGCCTTTACGATCCGGCCATCCTGGATTCTCAAATTATTCGCTTTGCCTTCACGAAATAAGCAGTAAAACCTATCGGTCTCCTCAACGTGTTCGGGTTCCGGTTTACTGCGCACCGACATATATCCGATTAACTCATCGTTTTCATGAATCGGCGTAACATTAGCCAATACCCAGTAGTAGCCACCATTTTTACGGCGATTTTTGACCAAGCCTGTCCAAGGGCGCCCCGCTTTCATCGAGCCCCACAAATCGGCAAACACTTCAGCAGGCATGTCAGGATGCCTAACTATATTATGTGATACACCTAACAGCTCTTCCCTTGCATAGCCGCTGGCATGAATGAAAGTATCATTCACATAGGTGATAATCCCCTTAAGATCAGTATTAGAAACAATGGAGTCGTTTTCGGTCAGGACATATTCTTCATCGATTACAGGATGATTGATTTTCATGCGCTATTCCTCGATTTAATGGTTGATCAATGCGGGGCATTGGATTTTTGCCTTTATTTCCAGGCAACAACCCCTTAGCTACCGACTGTATAGTTTTTCTGTTACGCTGTAATCCTTCATATGAAGGATAGGACATGAATATTTTCAGTTTGCAGCTTAAAAAACCTCATGATGAAAGGTTTTTGAAAGTAAGGTTATCCTCGCGCCGCCGTCAAAATCTGGGCACTATCGTGAAGTTGGGGGGCAAAAAAAAGTTGTTACACCTCCCCCAAGTGTCAAAAATTATCAACAAGGCCAGCTATGAGTGCAGCTGTCATGCTCTCAATTGACAACAGCCAAAAATATTCTATCCTCACTAATGACAATGTTTTTCACTCAAAAACCTTATAACCTATTGAAAAATTAAGGATCTTGGAGAATTCAGGCATGACTAGAATAAATGCAAATAAACGCATTTCCACTAAATGGTTTAACAACATCCAATCATCATTGGAAGCTATTGAAAGTACCGAACAATTTTTTAATATCCTGAGTGACATCAAAAAGGAATTTGATTTTGATAAAATATCGTCCTGCGTTATCACCCAGAATAACTTCAGAAACGAAACATATTATTATTGTTCAACCCAACCTGAGGAATGGAAACAAACCTATCTAAAAAACCAATATTGGAAAATCGATACCCGTATTATCGTGGCGCGCAACCAGGCAACGCCATTCCAGTGGAGCAGCCGGAGCGACTTGGCTGACTTTATTGTCAATGACATTATGGCTGGGAACTGGGATGGAATGACAATTCCCATACACGGGGTGAATCATTCTTTTGGCTTACTGAATTTTACCTTTAACCCCAAGCAAAAAAAGATACGCTGCTGGCTAAGCTATATTGGGCCTTTTATCACTTATTTGGCACTTTATGTTATTACCGCACAATCCAGCTTGATTAAAAGGGGATTGTTATCACCGCATTGCGCTAAGCCAGACAAAAGCTATCCCATGCTGGCGTCGCAACAATGCAAATGTTTGTCATGGGCGGCCGAAGGCAAAACCAGTGAAGAAATAGCGCTCATTCTTGGTATTTCGATATCGACGGTAAACAAGCACCTCGACCGTGCCGCTACCTTGCTTAATGCCAATAACCGTACCCACGCCATTGTAAAAGCGCTACATAGCAATCTGATCGTGTTGGAGTACACGAAAAAAAGCGATTTTTTCTATTTTTAAAAATTGTAAATTGCGCAAACGCACATCATCTGCGTTTTTTATGTCATATTCCAAGCAGATAAGTACGCATGTTAAGATGAAATCTAAGTCATATAATCGTAACTTCTTCCCCTTGTCGCAGTAGGGTATTGTCGCTAGACTATGGCTGACTCTTGTTAACAAGCACAAAGCCATTCAACAAATCGGCTGTATGCATATAAAATCAAAAAGTTAATTGTCATTATAAGCCTGGCAAAGGATTGAACCAGCGCTTCATTAATTACCAAATCAACTCATTCCAGCTGGTTCAGTGCATATTATCGGGCAGCCGGCAACCCTTCTATTCTGGGGAATATTTATATGACAAGCGACACGCAGTTTAACCACTTAGTCAACGTACTTTACGATACAACACTTAACCCTAACCGATGGGCTGAAGCGATAGGCCTCTGCGGACAATATGCGGGGGGCACTGTTGCTCAGTTAGTCACCATCGACAAAAAACATAACCGGCCCATTGCCTCCATACAATCGGCGACTACCTTTACTCAGCAAAATCACCCCGCTTCTGACAACTACCCGATCAGCATAAACAACTTCTGCAATAAGGCAGTTGATGAGTGGTTATGCCACAAACACGATGATAACCATCAGTTTCCCCAGGATTTTTTTGTTTACGATAATTCCCGC
>JAUYMY010000058.1 GCA_030699385.1 Methylobacter sp. | reverse complement strand
CAATGTTGGCATTCGTGTAGAGGTCACCGGATGGATACAGAGGTTGACCCAAGTAAAATGGCCGGTGGTTTTAACGCGCAAAGATGTGCAGTAGACGGCCTCTTCTGTGCTCGCCGCTTTATGCAAGGCCGTGGACAGCTGAGACCCTAGCCCTTCCCGAGCCATTTTCAGGATGTTGCTGATACCCACCTCACCCGCCGCTGGCTCTAAGTACATCCCAGTGCGTCCGTGTAAGTAGAAAATGTCACCTTTGTTATTGACCAGTGCCGCAGAGCTGGCGATATGCTGCAAAAGCATCTGTTCGGTCAATTCACGCAGTGGTGATTTCACGGGAAAGGATTTATTGGGGCTTTGTTGAATGGTTGTATCGCTGGTCGTTCTGTTCGGCATAAACAGCTCTAAGGTGGTGTGAGTTTTTTTGTAGGTGTCATCTTTGCGCAGGTAGAGCTTTGACTTACGATCTAGCATACCAAAAAGGTCGTCAAACTCGCCCACGCCTTCGGCGCTGCCCAGAAACAACAGACCATCGCTATTGAGTGAGTAATGGAATAGGGGAATGAGTTTCTTTTGCAAGGTCGAGTCCAAATAGATCATGAGATTGCGGCAACTAATAAGGTCTAATTTGGAAAAAGGCGGGTCTTTGATCAGGTCATGCTCAGAAAAGACCAATATATCGCGGATGTCTTTGTGGATACGGTAGGCGCTGCCATTCGGCTCAACGGTAAAAAAACGTGCCAGCCGCTCTGCCGAGACGTCGCTGCTGATATTGGCAGGATAGAGTCCGGTTCGCGCTTCGGCAATCGCTAGGCTATTAAGGTCTGTGGCGAATATCCGCACGGTATAATTGAGATTCAGTGCTTCTATACGCTCGACTAGAATAATGGCAAGGGAATAGGCTTCCTCGCCAGTCGAACATCCTGGGCACCAGACGCGGATCACAGAACCTGATGGCTTATGGGCAAAAAGCCGGAGGAGAAGTTGTTCAGTAAGCACCAAAAATGCCTCTGGATCGCGGAAGAAATTAGTCACACCAATTAGCATGTCAAGGAACAGCGACCTCACCTCAGTTGGTGTCTGCTGTAAAAAATTGACATAGCCTTCAATGGATTCAATCTGATGGACGGCCATACGCCGCGCAATGCGGCGGTTGATAGTGCTGGGTTTGTACTGGGAAAAATCGTGGCCGGTCTGATTGCGCAGCAGGATGAATATCTTACTCATTGAGTCTTGGTCACGAAGCGCTAAATGAGTGTCTAACCGGGGCAGTTTGCCGAAGGCATGGATAACATAATCGATTAGCTTGGCGGGCATCTCGGATGCGGTAAGCACAAAATCCACTAATCCAGTGGCGATGGCACTGTTAGGCATGCTGTCAAACTCGCTGGATTCCGGGATCTGCGCCATCACCATGCCGCATTCGCCCTTAATGGCTCGCACACCCTGGGTACCATCACTGCCTGCGCCGGACAGGATGATGCCGATAGCCAATTCGTGCTGATCTTGTGCTAATGAGCAAAAGAAGAAGTCGATGGGAAGATGTTGCCTATTGGTCTTGGTGGTTTTCAGTAATTGCAAGATGCCGCCATGAAACGTCATAGAGTGGTTAGGCGGAATAACGTAGACGCTGTTGGGCTGCACCGCCATGCCATCTTCAACTTCGAAAACCGGCATCGTAGTGTGGCGTTGGATAATTTCAGTGAGCAGACTCTTGTGATCTGGGGACAGGTGTTGCACCAGCACGAAAGCCATCGCCGGCTTGATACCCAGAGGCATCGCAGAGAAAAAAGCTTCGAAGGCCGCGAGCCCTCCAGCCGAAGCACCGATGCCGACGATAGGGAAGCCGGTGGCAATTTTCAAGGGTATTACTGGTGATGCTTTTGTTTTTCTTGTTGTCATGAGAGGTCAATGAACTTTAGGGATCTCTAAAAATTGCATTTTGCATAACATCTTCGAATGAAAGTTATTGAAGTTGTTGGACGAAACCGCTATCGCGGAGAACACCCCGCCGAACAAACCACTCGATAAAAGGGTTTTGAAGTCCAATACCAAACCAGAGTATTCAACAACGATTACCGTTCAAAACAGTAGCCTGTTGGCCTTTGACAACGGCGCTGTTGTCTACCCGGATTGGGACTGCTTGATGGGGCTAAAGAAGATGAATAACCCAGTTGCCCTCTCATTCGATTTAACATGACAAGACGGGGTATTAGCTACGGTTTAACGCCGTCGCAGCATCTTGCTCGTGACCCGCTAAATGTGCGTCACGGGGCGGCAATACGTCAGCAACGACTTCCAACCGCTTCCAAGCCGGTACAGGTGTTTCGCAATGTTGTTTGGGTACGAATGTCGACTCTTCGACCAGAGCCATTTTGTGGATATAGCGCGGACAGTTAGGAAACATTTCCCGCAGTTTTACTCGCAACACCAATTGCGCTTCGGGCCAGTGGTTTATCAACGGATCATCATCCTGAATGAAGGCGTTACCGTTGAAGCGCAAACGGGCTTGCCGCTGAAAGTCGACAAATAACAGGCCGACATTCGGATTAACCAATACATTGCCTGCCGACAGGTACATACCACTGCCGTCGTAGATGGGAAAAGCCAGGGTTTGCTCGTCAATAACGCTGACTAAACCAACGCTGCCACCTTTGTATGAGCAATTAGGGCGCCCTTCCTGATCGACGGTGGCGAAGAAAAACATGTTCTGTTGTTCGATAAAAGCTTTGTCTTCGGCGCTGATTTTATCGCTGACGATAGCTTCGACCAGACGGTCGGCCATAGGCCGAGTCTCGAAGCGGTCTTGCAATTGTCGGCTACCTTCATGAAAAAATTCACTCATTGCTATTCCTCGGTGTTATGGATGGGTAAAAATGGCGTTAGGTTTTAGCCTGTTCGACGGTGCTGGAATGGTGTTCTTCCGCCAGTTCCCTTATTAACTTGCCGCACGAACGAAAGTTAGAGTTAACGTGGCGTGATAAATCATATTGCAAAATCACTCTTGATCAAGGTGTCGGCTATTGGTGGATTATTCATGGCATACGCCCAGAGTTTCCCTTTGAGGCGATTTGTAAAACGGTTCATGGCTCTGATTTTTTAGCTTAAACACAAATATAGTTTTTCCTTGAAAGATCACAGACCTTTCAAGATATTCTTGCGTATTCTAAGATAAAAATCCTCCATGACTTCAATAAAGAAATTTTGTTTTTGCCAAAACGCAGGAAAATCGCCGCCTTTTTTAATCAACATCGCCGGAATAGTCGCTGGCTGACTCTGTTCTATCGTGTTTGGCAACGGTTTCGCTCCTTGCCAAAAACCTTTCAGGCTGATGTCCTGAGGTTGCTTGGCAACGACAGGACGGATGTAAAAACTGTCCACCGGTCTTAATTCAACCGGGGCGCCACTTTTGGCATCGCTTAACACTTTACCTAACGGTGAGCTGGCCAATGCTTGTAATAACTTTGCAGGTGCCAGTCCACGCATTTCAAGCTGTTAAATAAATAAGACATTTTCTGACAGTGATGACAATTTTTTGGCCAAATTTTAATTACACTACTATACATTATACGTGTGCCTTATTTAGGCGCTTATGATGCACAAGAAAATGACGATTACTTTAGATGAAATAGTTTATGAAGGTCTGCACCGAACAATTGGCAAAGGCAAAATAAGTCAATTCATTGAAGACCTAGTAAGACCCCATGTTATGGATACCCGTATGGATGACGGGTATAAAGCAATGGCCGCTGATAAAGGGCGGGAAAGCGAAGCTATAGAATGGCGCAATGGCATCACCGGAGACATGGCAAATGAAATGCGGTGAAGTCTAGTGGGTTGAATTTGACCCATCGGTGGGTAGTGAAATTCGTAAAACTCGACCCGCTGTCATTGTCAGTAACGATTCGGCTAACTATAGCGGCGTCAATTGACAATTGTCCATTCAGTGGTTGATGTTGACGTGGGGATGATATTTTGGTTAAAACGAGTGCTACTGCTGTGCTGATAAACGGCCTGTTCGGTTAATCGGGTTACGAGTTGGCTAAGGCTAGATTAGGCAATATGACAACTTTGTTTCTACCCGTTTTTTTTGCTTGATACATTGCTTGATCGGCGACTTCGATCATGTCGGTGTAATGGCCATATTGCTGGCTATACAGAGAGATACCGATGCTAATGGTGAGTTGAAGCCCCTGAAATCGTTGGCTCATAATCTTACCGCGACGCTCAATTTCTACTCTTATGCGTTCAGCATAACGGTAGGCACCTGCTTGGTCGGTGTTTTTAAGGACAAATAGAAATTCTTCTCCTCCATAGCGACCTATGAAATCACCAGGGCGGGTTAAGCTACGTAAAATATCGGCAACGATTTTCAATGCTTCGTCTCCCATCTGATGACCACAGGTATCATTAAACAGTTTAAAGTTATCTATATCAAGGAAGCCAACGGCGATATTTGTTCGTTGGGGTTTATCTTTTTGAAAGATTTCAGTCAGGAACTCATGAATCATTTGTTTATTGAAAAGCTGCGTTAAATGATCGATTTGAGCGCGTTTTTTTTCTTGGCGATATTGTTTAGCATTGAACATGGCAAAACCTAATTCAGCTGCAATCGGCATGATGTCGAGTCTTAATTGTTCATGGATGGGGTGTTTGGATAGTGAGTAGTCGGCATACAGGAGGCTGGTTAAATGATTGTCGTGCAATACCGGGGCAGCTATGAACTCAGTGGTCTTTAACTGTTGAATGAGGGGGCTGTCAGGTTCTACTGTGGCATTGATAATGACGGCTATTTTTTCGCGTAGACAGCGTAATAATAAACCGGAAATATTGTTAATGCCGATCATCAAGGGTTGTTGTGTTGACAATGTTGATTTAGGCCACCAGTGCGATGCCATGAGACAGCGGTGCTTAGGATCGATGGTGAATAAAATGCTATGGTCAAAAGAGAATTCGTCATGTATTGCTTCCAGCGTTTGCGGGATAAACTCATTAGGGTCCAGGCTGTGATGCGGCGTTGTTAAACACGATGACGAGATCTTGTTAGGGGTAGGGTTGGGCACACAGGGCTTATCGGTATTTATCTGGCGTAGATTGATCGTTGCTTTGACCACTGACGCGCGTAATGTGGTTAAATCCTGTAGCTTTATGTCATAGAATTCTTCGGTACTTCGCATGTCCTGATCCACCTGTTGCAGCAGAGCATCAAGATTGAGTGCGTCAATATCAATTAATTCGAATAAATCACCTTGGCTTGGGTGGCTAACATAGGTCGCAGAGCCGATACCTTGTACCCAGGCTATATAGTTTGCTAGGGCAACGATAGCGATCTCCGTTTTAAAGTTAGCGTAGGGCGATGCCCGGTCTGGCGGGTTGTGGTGATAAGTAACGATTGCCGTCATTGAAGGAGGTAATTGCCATTCGAGACAAAAAATATGGCCAATCTCAGTATGCGTTATGCCAAAAAAGCGCCGCTCTTCCGCCTCAATAAAGAAATGTTTGTTGTTATTAATGACATCGATAAAGTCACTGTAAGTGACGCGTCCATAGTTTTCCAAAACGAGCTTACCTATATCGTGCAACAGGCCACCGGTATAGATCAGATCAGGGTCAGGATAGTTAAGTGCGATAGCTATTCTTTTGCTTAATGAAGCGACATAAAGGCAATGTTTCCAGAAAAACAGAAGGTTGAAGGATTTCGTAGTGTCTCGCTGTATGAGCTTGTCATAAAACAGTTGGGTTATTGCCAATTGGCGTACAGTAGACAACCCCAGCATCGTCACCGCGTGCTTAATGGAGGTTGTTTTGCCGGGTAGGGCGTATGCGGCAGAATTAATCTGCTTTAGGATTTTAGCGGTTAACACCGGTTCTGTTGCTATAACCCTGGATAATTTTTCGATACTGACGTTGTCGTCATTAACCAGCTTTAATAGTTTAAGGGCAGCCTCTGGCATAATCTGAAGATGCTTGATGTCATCTGTTAGAATTGATTGGGCGGCTTTAATTAGCGCAGCATTATCCATACTTGTGTAGGTCATGATCTTTCCTTTTTAATCATACTATGCCAATTTGAGTGTATTAAATTTTCCTGGAGGATTATGCTAACTTTTGGGCAAATTCTTTAAAAATGTACTCTAATCTTAAAAATAGCGGCGTCAATTGACAATTGTCCATTCAGTGGTCGGTATTGGCCTAGGGATGATATTAGGGCTGAAATTAGTGCTGCTTGAAAACGTCAAGCGCTGTGCCGACAAGCCTATGGGTGTTCTATGATGTTATAGGGTTTGTGTTTTAATAAGCCTGCGGATGTCCGTTTTGTAGTACCAACTGATGAAATAGGGAGTTTGAATATGTCGAATGTTTTGATCGTTTACGCCTCAAAAAATGGGCAAACGTTAAAGATATGCCAGAAGCTGCGATCTGTTATTGAACGGCATGACCATCACGTCACATTGGTGCCTATTGAAGCGGCGGATAACGTTGATTTGAATCGCTTCGATAAAATCATCATCGGCGCAAGCATTCATTATGGTCACCACGATCCGGCAATACAGGCTTTTATTGAGCACAACCAGCCAGTATTAGACAGCAAGGACAATGCCTTTTTCTCAGTCAATGTAGTAGCCAGAAAGGCTGAAAAACGACAACCTGATACCAATCCCTACTTGAAGAAATTTCTAAAACGTATGAGCTGGACACCTAAACAACTGACGGTGTTTGCGGGGAAAATTGATTACCCAAGCTATAGCCTGTTTGATCGGACGGTGATTCGTTTTATCATGTGGATGACCAAAGGGCCAACTGATCCTACCGCGATTATTGAATTTACTGACTGGGAGCAAGTAACGGCATTTGGCGAGTTGGTGAGCCAGATTGATTAGTCTGACCGATAGCACCTACGGAAAAAAGTGACGACCAAATTAAGACGGGGCAACAGAAAAACTAAGCTCTAGCCTGAGCATAGGTGAAGTAATAAGGCGAAGCAGATTTCCAAAAATAGGTTAATGCTTGCCGATGCCCCTGCCTTGCAATAACGGACTGACCGCCAGCATACTCAAGTAAGCCTGCTCTGCCCATGCCCTTCATACATTTAAAAGTACATTCTCACGCCAGCGAAGCTGGCTGTTATTTTGCGCCATCATTCTGAGCTTCTTGGCAGCGACCAAAATGGCGAGTGTCACCTCGATGTGTCACTACTGGCTATTAGACGAAAAGGGCTACCATCAGTTGCTCCATTTTTTTCGTGCCAAGTCCTATCAGCTTGAAACGCTGCGCTCAATCTGGATAGCATTCTTCACGCTAAGGTAAACTTGATGGACTGGTACAGCTATCGAATTGCTATTTACTCAAAATCCTATGGAACCTTGGTGTCGTTTGTCTAAACTCCCCCCAAGCTCAATGTGCTGTTAGATAAGCATTATTAGTGACTAAAATACTCAGTTGAAATACCTGTTTGGCATGATTCCCCCAAACTTCACTGCTCAACACCTTTCTCTCAAAAACATATCGCTATGTAGCATACAGAACTTAACTAAATCCGGAAATAAATTTTGGACACTTACTAAGCGATTATTACCCGCCAACGCTTGACGATTGTAAGCTGGAAAACACCAAATCCTCCAAAAACAGCACAATCTCCGCCTCATCTTTACTTTTCCCGAAGTCAGTCAGCGAAGGTAGGTTATTCATAAAAAAATTCTGAAAATGCGCCATTTCAATAATAGTTGAGGCTAATGATTTCGGATATTTATAGTGGGGGTTGCATTCCAAAATCATATTGCCGATAACGGCACAAAGGTCTTTGTAGGGTTTAAACAAATGGTCTTTGTTATCTTCCGATACCCGCTTAGTCAGATAGGCTTTGGTACCTTCGGTAATAATGATTTGATGCAGGATGCTTTCATCGACATAACTGGTGCGAATATCGTCCTCCACCATGGTCGCCAGCAAGTGAATGACCATTTTTAGCTTAACAACCGGATCTTTAATGTTGTTGGTCTGAAAGGTAACTTGATATTCAAGCCAGCTCCAATACCAGGCAGTAAGGTAGATTAGCAATCGGTGCTTGTTTTCAAAATACCGATAAATACCCGCCTCGGTTGTGCCAATAGCTTCCGCCAGTTTTTTGAAGGTGAAAGCTTCAAACCCGTTTTTGTGTATCCATTCAATGCTGTGCAGAATGATTTTTTTGCCCAGTTCGGATTGCTCCGGATCCCTGAGAAATAATTTTTCATTCATTTTAATTTGTAATTGAATTTCCATAGCGCCCTGCTCCATTTGTGTAGTTGATGTCGACCGCGAGTGCCGCTACGTATATTTATGTGTAAAAATCATAACCGAAAGTATTGCAATTTGCAAAGATAGTGTTACTATCTTTTATAAATAGCATTACTGTTTTTGTCTTTAAGTTTAAAAGGGATCTGTTATGGAAGTAAAAATACTGTTTGAAGAACTCAAAAGCGACCTGCCTGCCAGTATTGTGGTGTTTTTTGTAGCGGTTCCCTTATGCCTGGGAATTGCATTGGCATCTGGTGCGCCCTTGTTCGCCGGTATCATAGGGGGCATTGTCGGCGGCATTGTCGTGGGCATAGCCAGCGGCTCGTCTCTGGGCGTTACCGGCTGTGCTGCCGGGTTAGCCGTCATTGTATTAACCGCAATCGAAACGCTGGGTTCTTGGCCTGTTTTTCTATTGGCCGTGGTTCTGGCGGGCATTATTCAGCTTATTATGGGCTTTGCCAAGGCCGGTTTTATCGCCTACTTTTTCCCATCCTCGGTTATTAAAGGAATGCTGACAGGTATCGGGCTGTTGATTATTTTGAAACAGATACCCCATGCATTAGGCTATGCCAAAGATACTGAAGGAGGCCTCTCTCACTTCCAAACTGAAGGAGGAGACACTTTATTAGCCATAGCTGGTGCTTTTGATGCCTTTACGCCAGGCGCTATACTGATTGCAGTCATATCAATAGCAATATTGATATTATGGGATACCGTGTTGATAAATGAACACAAACTGTTTCAATTCATACAGGGTCCGATAGTAGTCGTTGTTTTGGGTATAGTATTAAATACTCTTTACCAAAATGGGCTATTGAATTTTAGTTTGGCTGCCGACCAAGTGGTTAGCATTCCTGTTCCTGAAAATCTAACCGGCTTTTTTAGCCAGTTTACCCTCCCCGACTTTTCTGCAATAACAAATTTTGAAGTTTGGAAAACAGCTTTTGTATTGGCCATTGTTGCAAGTTTGGAAACGCTGTTGTGTGTAGAGGCCGTCGATAAGCTTGACCCGTATAAAAGAATTACGCCGACTAACAGGGAGTTGAAGGCTCAGGGATTGGGCAATATTGTCTCCGGTCTGATTGGTGGATTACCTATTGCACAGGTTATTGTACGAAGTACTGCAAACATAACCTTTGGTGCCAAAACAAAACTGTCAGCAATACTTTATGGCGTTTTTTTATTGATCAGCGCGATGACCATTGCAGAATTACTGAATAGGGTGCCACTTGCCAGCTTGGCAGCGATATTGATTATGGTGGGCTACAAGCTGGCCAAACCGACTCTCTTTAAACAGATGTACTTATTAGGCTGGGAGCAGTTTGCGCCTTTTGTAGCGACTGTTATTGGTATATTGGCAACCGATTTGCTGAAAGGGATTACCATCGGCATGGTTTTCGGGATCTTCTACACCTTGCGCCATAGTTACCTCAACGCTTATTACATGAAAGATGCCATCACGACAGAAGATGGGCGCGAAGTACACCATATTGTCTTGGCAGAAGAAGTTTCTTTCTTCAATAAGGCCAGCATCATCCAGGCTTTGGAGACTATCCCGGTCAATTCAAAAGTGATTATTGATTGCGCCAAATCAAAATCTATTGCCTACGATGTCGTTGAATTCATACATGATTATAGAAGTAGTTCAAAACTGAAAAACATCACCGTTGAAACTATAGGATTTATTGAGCCGAATTAAAGCCATAACTTTTCTATCAGTAACTCCCTAATTAAATCCACATTCAGGAAGATGTAAATATTTGCCTCATCTTTTATTTACCTGCTTTGCAAGAGTTGGCACATCAACCGGTTACTAATTAAGAACATGAGCGAGAACAGACAGCAATCACAGCATAAACCCTCGGCACGCTGCTATCGCAACCAACGGGTAGCACTACTCACTCAACACAGCAAAGAAGACGTGATTGCACCAACACTGAAAAAGCTGCTGGGCTGCTGTGTAGAAAAAGTGGGGGGATTTGACACGGACCTTCTCGGCACCTTTACCCGCGATATTGCGCGCGACGGTTCCCAACTGGATGCAGCTCGTAAAAAAGCACGCATCGGCATGGACTTGTCGGGGCTTTCCATCGGCCTCGCCAGCGAGGGTTCGTTTGGCAGCGATCCGTTTACCGGAATACTGCCCTGGAACAGGGAACTGTTGATCTGGATAGACGACCGGCTAGGTATTGAAGTCATCGCAAATTCAGCAGGCAAGACCAATTTTTCTCACCGTCTGATCGAGAGTTGGGAGGAGGCAGAGGATTTCGCCCTATCGGCCGGATTTCCCGAGCACTACTTGGTGGTTCGTCCAGAGGACGAAAATCACCCCGAATTCCGCAAAGGGTTGGCTGACTGGCCCAGCTTAGAGGATGCAGTAACCTGGGCATTGAATTTAGCGCCGAACGGACGAGCTTTCGTCGAGACCGACATGCGCGCGTTCGCTAATCCAACACGCTTGGAAAACATCCGGCTGGCCGCAGAAAATCTGGCTCAGCGCCTAGATTCGCTCTGTCCCGCGTGCGGTGCGCCGGGCTTTTATCTAGCCGAAATGGTGCGTGGACTCCCCTGCGAGGACTGCGGTACACCAACCCACAAAGCGAAAGGGGACATTCACCGCTGCGTTCGGTGCGCGCATGAGGTGTTGGTAGAGCGGGAACTGGAATACGCCTCAGCCCGCTATTGCAGTTACTGCAATCCTTAACTTTACTGAAGCACTTAATACTTTTGGCTATCTTTGCGACCTAAATAATTCGTTTAAATTTATATTTTTTTAAGGAGGTTATGCGTGACTGCATATCATTTGACTCATCTGAAACAGCTTGAAGCGGAAAGCATCCACATCATCCGCGAGGTAGCCGCAGAGTTCGAGCGACCGGTGATGCTCTATTCGGTCGGCAAGGATTCCGCCGTCATGTTGCAACTGGCGCTGAAAGCATTCTTTCCCGGCAAGCCCCCATTTCCGCTGCTGCACGTCGACACCCCCTGGAAATTCCGTGAAATGATTGAGTTTCGCGACCGGTATACACGCGAATTAGGCTTGGAGTTGATCGTCCATACCAACCAGGAAGGCGTGAGCAAGGGCGTCAATCCCTTTACTTATGGCAGCAAGCAGCACACCGACATCATGAAGACCGAAGCGCTCAAGCAGGCGCTGGATAAATACCGTTTCGATGCGGCCTTTGGCGGCGCAAGGCGCGATGAAGAAAAATCCCGTGCCAAGGAACGTATCTATTCGTTTCGTGACAAAAAACACAGCTGGGATCCGAAAAATCAGCGGCCGGAACTGTGGAATCTTTACAACGGCAAGATCGACAAAGATGAGTCGATCCGAGTATTTCCCCTATCTAACTGGACTGAACTGGACATCTGGCAATATATTCATCTGGAAAATATTCCCATCCCAAAATTGTATTTCGCCAAGGAGCGTCCCGTTGTCCAGCGTGATGGCACCTGGATCATGGTCGATGACGAGCGTATGCCGCTGGAGCCTGGCGAGCAGCCGCAGATGCTTAGAGTGCGTTTTCGCACCCTGGGTTGCTATCCATTAACTGGCGCTGTTGAATCCACCGCCACCACATTGCCGGAAATCATCCAGGAAATGCTATTGGCCACCACCTCAGAGCGGCAAGGACGGATGATTGACCACGACCAGTCCGGTTCGATGGAACAGAAAAAGCGTGAAGGCTATTTTTAAAAGCAGGCGAAAGGCACAAGGCTAAAGGATAAAGTATGCGTTTTGAAGACTTGGAAGTATGGAAACGATCTTGCCGGTTATCGGTTGAAATCTATAAAGGGCTTTATGGTTGCAAGGATTACGGGTTTAAAGATCAGATTACACGAAGTAGTCTATCTGTACCCAGCAATATTGCCGAAGAATTTGAACGTAACAGTGACAAAGATTCGGTTAAATTTTTTTATTATGCAAAAGGCTCGCGCGGAGAATTGCGTACTCAAATTTATATAGGTATGGAAATTGGCTATATCGCTAAAGATACCGGTTTTGCTTGGAAAAACGAAGCAGAACAATTATCAAAAATGCTTGCGGCTCTCATTAAATCAAGAACAACTTGAACCTAGGCCTAACGATAATAACTACCTTTTGCCTTGCGCCTTTAACCTAATTTTTCAGGAAAAAATCCCATGTCTCACCAATCTGACCTCATTAGCACCGACATTGACGCCTACCTAGCCCAGCACGAACGTAAGGAGCTGTTACGCTTTTTAACCTGTGGCAATGTCGACGACGGCAAAAGCACCTTGATTGGCCGCTTGCTACACGACTCAAAAATGATTTACGAAGACCAATTGGCGGCAGTCCAAGCTGATAGCGTCAAGTCGGGCACCACCGGCGCTGGCAAAATCGATTTGGCTTTGCTGGTCGACGGCTTGCAAGCCGAGCGTGAGCAAGGTATCACTATTGATGTCGCTTACCGTTATTTTTCGACCTCGACGCGTAAATTCATCATCGCCGACACGCCGGGGCATGAGCAATATACTCGCAACATGGCCACCGGCGCTTCTACCTGCGACTTGGCGGTAATTTTGATCGACGCCCGCTACGGCGTGCAAACCCAGACCAAACGGCACAGCTTTATTGTCTCGTTGCTAGGTATCAAACACATTATCGTCGCCATCAATAAAATGGATTTGGTCGGTTACAGCGAAGAAACATTCCGCAAAATACAGGATGACTATTTAGCGTTTATCAAAACATTGGATTTACACGATGTGCATTTCATTCCGATGTCGGCTTTGGATGGCGACAACGTTGTCAATCCCAGTGCCAACATGCCGTGGTTTAGCGGCATGGCGATGATGGAACTGCTCAACTGCATCGAAATTGCCGATGATCGCAACTTTGCCGACGCCCGATTTCCGGTGCAATACGTTAACCGCCCCAATCTGGATTTTCGCGGCTTTTGCGGTACGGTAGCTTCTGGCGTGTTCCAAAAAGGCGACGTTATTACTGCGTTGCCGTCCGGCAAATCCAGTAAGATCAAGTCTATCGTCACTTATGACAACGAGTTGGAACGGGCTTTTGCCGCTATGGCTGTGACCTTAACGTTGGAAGACGAAATTGACGTCAGTCGCGGCGACGTGATTATCGGTAAGCAAACCAATCCACCGACTGTTGCCGATAAATTCAAAGCCAATCTGGTCTGGATGGCAGAGCAGGCCATGACGCCGTGGCGGCAATATGTGATTAAGCTGGGGACGCGTAGCGTTTCCGGCGCGGTGTCGATGCTGCATCACCGCATTGACGTCAATACGCTGGAGCACCACGATGCCAACGAGCTAAAACTCAATGAAATCGGCCACTGCACCGTTGCGCTGAATGCCCCGTTAGTGTTTGATCCGTACCAACGCAATAAAGGCACCGGTGCGTTTATCATTATCGACCGCCTGACTAATGTCACCGTCGGTGCTGGCATGATCACCGGTGACGCCAGCGAAGAGGACTGGTCGCCGGTTACTGCCCAAGAGCGTAATACTCGTTTCGGACAGACCGCCTCTATCATCGCCTTGAGCGGCTGTAACGCCAAACAGACGGCTTATCATCTGGAACGGAAATTATTCGATACCGGTCATGCCGTCACCATTCTGGAGCAGGGTAATGACGATTTACTGGCTGCAATCAAGTATGCCGGTTTGTTATGTTTATGTCTGAATCCTAAGCCGATGCAAGCCGATGTGACGTTTGATGTCGACCAATTTAGCGTTGATGATATTCATGCGGCATTGAAGCATCACGGTTTAATTCACTGAGCATCCCTAAACAATCAGGTAATTTCTAATGTCTAAATTCATTAACTGCGGATTATTCGTGACCGGTACCGATACCGGCGTTGGCAAAACCCGGATTACCGCAATCTTGGCGCATCTTCTCAATGATCGCGGACGGGTGGTACGTCCGCGCAAACCGGTGGAATCCGGTTGTCAGCTAGGTGATGCTGGCCTGATCCCAGAAGATGCCGTTACCTTGCAGGCTGCAGCCAAAAGCGATGAACTGCTAACAATCATCTGCCCTTACCGGTTCGAATCGGCGCTATCGCCGGAACGGGCGGCGGCTCTGGTAGGAAAAAGTTTGACACTGGAGGAAGTAAGCGCTGCCTGCCGTCAAGGTGTGACAGAGAGCGACTTTCTGTTGGTGGAAGGCGCGGGAGGATTCTATTCACCCTTGGCCTCAGGTGTGCTTAATGCGGATCTAGCTGTTGCGCTGTCGTTACCGGTGTTATTAGTGGCTGCGGATCGTTTGGGTACTATTGGTCAGACTTTATTGGCCGTGGAGGCAATAAAGCGACGCGGCCTGACGCTGGCGGGAGTGGTGTTGAATCAGGTTGCACCGGCTGTCGATCCGCAAATGGACAATGCGGCAGAACTGTCACGTTGGCTCGGTGAGCCGGTACTGGTGACCGGTCATTTTGAGACAGGCGATGACGAATCCGAATTGATATTAGCGAACTCCGTGCTGAAAAACTTGGCTGAGCGTCTAGCAGATAACTGGATGCCTTGAGTCCGCATTGGACACTTTCTATTTTTGAGGAGCCATTGCCATGATCCATGCTCGCTTATCCGATGCCGCACGTTGGTCTGGCGCAGAATTGTTGGGCCGGGATATCGCGTTTTCCGGAATCGAAATCGATTCGCGCCGCTTAAATCCTAGCTCATTGTTTGTCGCGCTGAAAGGTGCGCATTACGATGGACACGATTATCTTGATGAAGCCCAGGTCGGTGGCGCTGTGGCTGCCTTGGTATCTCGCCCCATGCCGACTTCGTTACCGCTTTTAATTGCAGAAGATACTGTTCCTGCTCTGGGCCGGTTGGCTGCAGCTTGGCGACAAGGTTTCCAATTGCCGGTATTCGCCGTACTCGGCAGTAATGGCAAGACCACCGTCAAGGAAATGATTACTGCGATTTTGCGGCAGCGGTATGGTGACGCGGTACTGGCAACGCATGGCAGCCAGAACAATGCACTCGGCGTGCCGCTGAGCTTGTTCCGCTTGAATTCGCAGCATCGTGCCGCCGTCCTTGAATTGGGAGCCAACGGCTATGGTGAGATCGCTGCTCTCAGTGAAATGGCAAAACCGGATATTGCGGTGATTACTAACGCCGGGTTGGATCATCTAGCCGGGTTCGGCGGGTGCGAGGGTGCCGCCCGTGCTAACGGTGAGGTCTTTTCAGCAATGACTGGCAATGGCATCGCCGTGTTGAACGGTGACGATGAATGCCTAGCAATCTGGCGCCAACTGGTAGGCAACGACGGGCTGTGTATACACTTTGGATTCAAGTCAGGCGTGGATGTGCGGGGCAAATGGCAGCCCCGATTCGACGGCGGCGACCTGACCATCGAGTCATTGTGGGGGCGAATCAAAATCCGATTGCACCTCATGGGCAGCCATAACGCCCTAAATGCCATGGCGGCGGCAGCGGCCTGTCTGGCGCTAGACATTGAGCCGGACACGATTGCAGTAGGTTTGGAGAGCATGCAGCCGGTAGCGGGGCGCCTGCAGTCCCGATTTGGCGCAGGCGGTGCGCACATCATCGACGATACCTATAACGCCAATCCCTCGTCGTTGGCGGCGGCATTGAATACCTTGGCAACCATGCCTGGCAAAAAAATACTGGTGTTGGGTGATATGGTTGAACTAGGCAATGATAGTGATACTTGGCACAACTGGGCCGGAAAGGTGGCGCGCATAATGGGGGTTGAGGAAGTTTTCACGATAGGTGAGGTAGCCGGTCTTGCTGCGGCTAGTTTTGGGGAAGGCGCTCAGCATTTGCCCGACGAGCATACTTTGGTAGAAGCCCTATTTCCGCTGCTTAAGTCAGGCGTGAATGTTTTGATTAAAGGCTCGCGTTGCATGGCGATGGAAAGAGTTGTCGCGGAACTTTTGCATCATAACCACTAGCCTGTGCCCTTGTGCAGCATCGGGAACAGTGTGCTCATCTCTATCTACCTTATGATTTTTTGCAATCGTTTCATTAATCCGTTAAATGCCAAATTGCGAGGAAAACATCATGAAAAAATTTGAATTATTTATAACATGGCTGACTGCTCACGCTAGCGCCTTAAATAGCTTTCTGGGTAGTGTTACCGTTTCTATCATATTGGGCATCCCTACTTTGTTCCTGTTTGGCGATACTCTTTTGTCGCTACTCGGACATGTGCTCGCGGTGCTCGGACATGGTTTGCATTTGCTGTTTGAGTTTTTTGAATCGATAACTGGACATATCCTTGAGGAGGTTTTTCACCTGCATAAGAGAACAGCTGAAATTATTTTTTTCTGGAGCAGCATGGCAGTGGCCATTGGCTTATCGTGGTATCTTTCGCACAAGGCGCATATTGCCGCGTTACGCGCAGTCACCACGGCTCGAGAACGACGGATTGAACTGGATGAATCATCTAAAATCATAACTGGAATCCGTATTGCACTTATCATCAGTTCGCTAAGCGCAACTCTTTATTTTTTTACCTAATACCAAATGTAATAGGTAATGATAATGCGCAGCAGGAAATACTTGGGCATGTCGCCGGTGGATTGGGCGGGGATTGGAGATTGTGAATTTGGGGTTGATTTGGGATAGATGTTTTTTGGGGATTTTTCAAGTGTGGTAGGATGGGTAAAGTGATAACGAAACGCATCAGGCATTGCCAATGTGATGGGTTTCACTGCGTTCTACCCATCCTACGCGCTATGTTCATAGCTTGAATAATCGTCTTATGGATTCGAGTGCTAAACCTACAATGATGGTCAATTGCAAATCACGCCAGATCCACCATATTATCAAATCAACGGCTGCATTTAATATTAAGGCTGTGGTTTGATAGACGCGACGAAATGCAATAATGTGGCAGAGTTTATGTTTAACAAAGCGAAATTTGAATCCAGAGAGCTCCAAAGTTCCTGTTTTTTCGTTCATGTATGGTTTTTGCTCCGAGTCGTCTTGCTCTAAGAGCTTGTACTGCTCGAAGAATTTGTAGTAGAGCAAATCAACAAGTTGGTTGTGACAAAAATTTGAAAAAATTCCACTTGGAATGTGCAAGCTTAATGAGAGCGGTTCTCCGGATTTTCGGTTTGGATCATCTATTCCACTGTTCCCTGATGTCATTATCAAGTTTTCAAGCAGCTCCTCACCAAATAAAATTTCTAGGAAGCAAAACCAAAACCATCTATGAAGAGGAACGGTGTCCTTTACTTCCTTATTGCGACAAAATACAACGCCCCAGTTCTGTGTTTTTATAATGGCTTGTTTATCTATTATGCTTTTATATTCAGGCATGAGTTTTAATTTCAAAGTTTTATAGGGCTGTAGGGTGGATTCGCCGTTAGGCAATCCACCACAACTTCGATTGACTGTCATCGACGTTGTGCGTGTGTGGCGGTTTGCTGCGCGAAATCCGCGTTACAGCGTTCCATCTTCGACACCCAAGCCGGACGGGGCATGCTGCCCGTCCGAAACATTTTGCGATGATTAAGTCCCGTAGGTCGTACATGCTGTTTATGCCCGACATCAACATGCGCAAAACGTTGGGCAACGAAAAGATGTTGCCAAACCTACACCAACATCAACTCCTGCAAAACCTTAATCTCATCCCGAATCTTCGCCGCCTGCTCAAATTCAAGATTTTTTGCATGTTGATACATCGCGTCTTCCAGCTGTTTCAGTTTCTTGCTGGCCTGTTTGGGCGTCATGGCCGCTTTATAGTCGGACGGAAATTCAGCGACTTTGTCCAACAATTTGGCGGCGCTGACTTTACCTGCACCGGGTATTGAAACTTCCATAATATCGGTGACCGACTTGAAAATGGTGGTCGGCTCGATATGATGCTCGATATTAAACAGGTGCTGTTTTTCACGGCGACGGTCGGTTTCGTCTATCGCCTGCTGCATTGATTTGGTGATTTTATCGCCGTACAAAATAGCCTTGCCGTTGACATTTCGCGCTGCCCGGCCGATGGTCTGCACCAGCGACACGACCGAACGCAGGAAGCCTTCCTTGTCGGCGTCCAGTATCGCAACCAGCGATACTTCCGGTATGTCCAGCCCTTCGCGCAACAGGTTGATGCCGACCAGCACGTCGAATTGCCCCAGCCGCAAATCGCGGATGATCTCGACCCGTTCCACGGTATCGATGTCGGAATGCAGGTAGCGCACTTTCACCCCGTGTTCCATTAAATATTCAGTCAAATCTTCGGACATCCGCTTGGTCAGCGTGGTTACCAACACCCGCTCTTTGACCGCCACGCGCTTGTTGATTTCCGACAGCAAATCATCGATCTGTGTGGTGGCCGGACGCACTTCGACGACCGGGTCAAGCAAACCGGTTGGCCTGACCACTTGCTCGGCAAATACGCCGGAATGCTCACGTTCGTAGGGCCCCGGCGTTGCCGACACATAAATCCGTTGCGGCGCTCTCAATTCAAACTCATTAAACATCAACGGGCGGTTATCCAGCGCGGAAGGCAGCCGGAAACCGTATTCGACCAGCGTTTCCTTGCGCGATCTGTCGCCTTTGTACATCGCGCCGATCTGCGGCACGGCGACGTGGCTTTCGTCGATAATCACCAGCGCATTGTCGCGCAAATAATCGAACATCGTCGGCGGTGATTCGCCTGCGCTTCGGCCGGACAGGTAGCGGGAATAGTTTTCGATACCGGAGCAATAGCCGACCTCCAGTATCATCTCGATATCGAACAGCGTCCGCTGCTCCAGCCGCTGCGCTTCGACCAGTTTATCCAGCGCGCGCAATTGCTCCAGGCGTTCTTTAAGTTCAATTTTGATGGCTTCAACCGCTTCCAATAATTGCTCTCGCGGCGTGACGTAATGGCTTTTCGGGTAAATGGTATAACGCTGCAGCCGCCGGATAATCTCGCCGGTCAGCGGGTCGAATAATGACAAGCGTTCCACTTCGTCATCGAACAGTTCTATTCGCAACGCTTCGCTGTCCGATTCGGCCGGGAACACGTCGATGACCTCGCCGCGCACCCGGTAAGTCGCCCGGCGCAGGTCGATGTCGTTGCGGGTGTATTGCATTTCCGCCAGCCGCCGCAGGATGTCGCGCTGGTTAATCATGTCACCTTTGACCAGATGCAGCACCATTTTGAAATACGATTCCGGCTCGCCCAAACCGTAAATCGCCGAAACCGTGGCAACGACGATGGTATCGTGGCGCTCGATTAGCGCCTTGGTCGCCGACAAGCGCATTTGCTCAATATGCTCGTTGATCGCCGCATCCTTGTCGATGAAAGTATCGGAGGCCGGAACATAGGCTTCCGGCTGGTAATAATCGTAATAGGAGACGAAATATTCGACGCTGTTTTCCGGGAAAAACTCCTTCATTTCGCCGTATAACTGCGCGGCCAGCGTTTTATTCGGCGCCATAATCATGGCCGGGCGCTGCACCTGATTGATCACATTGGCGATGGTGAAAGTTTTGCCGGAACCGGTCACGCCGAGCAAGGTCTGATGCACTTCTCCATCACTCAAGCCCTCGACCAGGGCTTGAATCGCGCTAGGCTGGTCGCCTGCGGGCTGGAAACGGCTGTGGAGTTTGAACGGTTTTTTCACGATTTATTCAACGCATCATGTGCGTAAATGACTACGGTTTTGGTGCGCTATTTTCTTCTTTTTTCGGTTCTGCTTCTTTTTCAGGCTCGGCTGATTTTTCAGATTCGATGATGACTGCAGAAATACAGTCCATCATGCTCTCGGTATAGTTGCTGTGGGCTTCGGCAAGATCTTTGGCCGAACCGAAATCGGTGCGCAATTCCTCAAGGGTCTTTTTAGGGTCTTTCGACGAGGACAGTGTCAACATTCTTGTATAGTTGCGGTAAGCAGTTAGGCGCTTGGGATCGAGGTCGAAAATGCCGGGCATTTTTGCCGAGGAGGTATCCACCACACATTTGGCCATGCGTTCCGGCGATAATTTATAGTCTTTAACATCCTTTTCCAGCTGCATTTGTTCCAGTACCGTTTGTTCATACTGGTTTTTATCGGTGCAAGCGGTCAGCAATAAAGCCGATAGGGAAATGAGTAATAGTTTTTTCATTGAGTGTTACCGTTAAGTGTTGTGTTTAAGTGAATGGCAAAAGGTTTTCGCCTAAAGTTCTTTTATCGCTTGAGCTATCCAGGCTTCGGCTTCGGCATTGATGTCGGCGGCTTTGCGTTTTTTGCTGGAGATAACCGGGCCGATTTTTACTTTGATCACGCCGGGGTATTTTAAAAAGCTGTAACGCGGCCAGAAATCACCGGCATTGTGCGCGACCGGAATGATTGGAAAACCGGTTTTTTGCGCCAGCATGGCACCGCCCGCGCTGAATTTTTTGACTTCTCCGGCGGCGGTTCGGGTGCCTTCCGGAAAAATGACTATCCACAAGCCCTGGTTTAAATAAACCGTACCTTTCTCCAGCAAAATGCGCAAGGCCGCACGCTGGTTGTTTCTGTCGATGGCGATGGATTTGACCACGCCCAGCGCCCAGCCCCAAATCGGGAACATCAGCAACGAGCGTTTTAACAACACGCTTTGCATCGGCAGAATATGCCGTAACGCCAGCGTTTCCCAGGCCGATTGATGATTGCTCAACACAATCGCCGGTTGCTGCGGGTCAATATTTTCTATGCCTTCCACCTCATAGCGCAGGCCGCAAAAAAACGCGGACATCCATACAACCAAAGAACACCAGGCCTTTGAAATGTTGTAGCGGATGATAAAAGGCAGCGGTGCGGTCAATAGGATTAACAGCCCGGCAACGGTCGCGGTCGAGAAAATGCCGACAAATAACAAGGCCGAGCCGATATAGTTTTTAGGCCGTAGGTCTTGAGGTGATGAAGGTTGCTGCGTCATATAAATTCTCAAAAACAGGAATGTTGAGGTTAGGGTTTTTATCTAAGGTTAGTCGGCCTTTGCCGGTTTTGACCAGTATCGGACTGGCACCGACTGCCTCTGCAGCCTGCAGGTCGCGCAACGAATCGCCGATAACCGCGATGCCGTTCAGGCTGACATGATGCTCAGCTGCGAAGGCTTCAAGCAAGCCCGGTTTGGGTTTGCGGCAAGCGCAATCATCGTCCGGGCCATGCGGGCAAAAATAAATGGCCTCGATTTTGCCGCCTTTGTCGCTCACCAAACGCTGCATTTTTGCATGGATTTTTGCCAGCGTGGCGACATCAAACAACCCCCGCGCAATGCCCGATTGATTGGTGACGACAACGACTTTATAGCCTTGCGCATTGAACAGGGCTATCGCTTCAAGGCTGCCTGCAATCGGCAGCCATTCATCCGGCGATTTGATGAAGTCATCGGAATCCTGATTGATGACGCCATCACGATCGAGCAAAACGTAGCGGTTTTCAGGCATGAGTTCTAAGTTGTGGGAGCGGCCACTTGGCCGCGAACAATCGCGTACTGTTCGCGGCCGGGTGGCCGCTCCCACAATGCCGATGCCGGTGATTCGCGCATTTACGATTGCAATTTGGAAATGTCGGCGCAGGTCAAAAACTGCTCGGACAACAAATTCAGCAAAGCCAGCCGGTTGGCGCGCAAATCCAGGTCGTCGGTCATCACCATGACGTGATCGAAAAACGCATCGACATCATTGCGCAATGTTGCCAGCCGGTTCAGCGTGCCCTGATAATCGCGCTGCGCCAGTAACGGCTTGATGTCATCGCCAGATTGCAAGGCGGCTTGCAGCAACTGTTTTTCCTGCGTTTCCAACAAGGCACCCACGCTGGCCGCCGGTTGTGACTCGGATTTTTTCAGGATATTGCGGATGCGCTTGTTTGCCGCCGCCAGACTTTCCGCTTCGGGCAGTTGCCTGAACGCTTTAACCGCCTGCAAACGTTGCATGAAATCCAGTGGTTCGGCAGGTCTGACAGTGATGACAGCATCGAATTCATCGGCCGTGTAACCATGATCCAGGCAATAACCTTTCAGACGGTCGAAAATGAAATCAATCACCCGGTCGGCTGTAGTCGGGTCGTCAGGAGAACTCATGGTTATCTGGGTTTTTAAAAATCCAGAGCCAATATGGCTAGGCTCAAGTTTAATCTGAGCGGCTGCAAATTCCGTCAACTCGACAATATTGATATTGAGCTGATTTTCAATGATGGTGCGGAGTATGCCCAAGGCGGCACGGCGCAAGGCATAAGGGTCTTTGTCGCCGGTCGGGATCAGGCCGACCGCAAAAATACCGGCCAGCGTGTCTATTTTTTCGGCAATCGCCAAAATTTGACCCATGGCGCTGCCGGCAGTCGGGCTGCCGGATTGTTTGGGGAAATACTGTTCCTCAAGCGCCAGCGCGATGGCTTTCGGCTCGTTGTCCGCCAGTGCATAGTAGCGCCCCATAATGCCTTGCAGGTTACCGAACTCGCCGACCATTTCAGTCATCAGGTCGGTTTTCGCCAGCAATGCGGCGCGTTCCGCCAGTTCAACATCGGCACCTAAATGTCCGGCGATAAATTTAGCCAGATTTTGCACGCGTTTGGTTTTATCGTAAACCGTGCCCAAACTTTCCTGGAAAACCACGCTGGACAAGCTTTCGACGCGGTCGGCCAGATTTTTTTTACGATCCTGATTCCAGAAAAATTCCGCATCGGACAGGCGCGGGGTCACTACGCGTTCATTGCCTTGCTGTATCGATTTAGGGTTAGTGCTTTCGATATTGCTGAAGGTGATGAAATTGGCCAGCAAACCGCCGTCGGCATTTTTAACCGGAAAATATTTCTGATTGGTCTGCATCGTGGTAATCAGCACTTCCGGCGGCAGTTCCAAAAAGCGCGGGTCGAAAGTGCCGGTAATCGGCACCGGCCATTCGTTCAGCGCGGCGATTTCTTCCAGCAAATCGTCTTCGATATGGGCAATACCGCCTACTGCGTCGGCAGCTTTTTGCGCGGCTTCGCGGATAATGCTTTTCCGTTGCTCAAGATCGGCAATCACGCGGCCTTGTTGGTACAAGGCATCGGCGTAATCTTCCGGCTTGGTTAGCGTGATTTGTTGCGGCGCGTGGAAGCGATGGCCTTGCGTGGCTGCACCGGTTTTGAGTCCGAGGATTTCGGTCTCGATGACGCTATCGCCGTAAAGCAAGACCGCCCAATGTACCGGTCTGACAAACTCGGTCGTGAAACTGCCCCAGCGCATCCGTTTGGCAATCGGCAATCCGGCGATGCTTTGGCGGATGATGTCGGGAACCAGATTTTCAGTCGCCTGACCTTTGATCGCTTGCGTGTAACTGAGCCATTCGCCCTTGTCGGTAAGTAGGCGCTCCAATTGGTCGAACGTAGTGCCGCAGCTGACGGCGAAACCTAAAGCCGCCTTGCTGGGCGTGCCGTCCGGCGCGAATGCCGCTTGCAGGGCAGGGCCGCGCTTTTCGACGGTTTTGTCCGGTTGCGCGGTGGACAGGTTTTCGATGAAAACCGCCAGACGCCGGGGCGTGGCGTAAGCCTTGCTGCCGGTAAACGTCAGTTCGGCAGCGTTAAGGCCTTGAACGATGCCGTTCAATAAAGCGTTGCTCAGTTTTAGCAAGGTCTTGGGCGGCAGTTCTTCTGAACCTAATTCGAAAAGTAAGTGTTGTGCGGTCACGATGAGATGCCTTTATATGTCGTTATAAGTTTATTAATTCGTGTTTGTCAGCACTATAAGGATGATCTTTTAAATACCTTATCCAATTAGCCAACAAATTGATACCCAGTGCATTTTGCTTTTGCAGATCGCGGAATAAGCGTTTAAACCGTTGATCGTTTTTACTCTTCACATTGACTTTTGTTTCATATATCAGTTCTTTATGTGCTGTTGGCAAATCATATTCAGGCGCATCTAAACTAATGCTTACATCATTCGCTATATCAATAATCCATTGTTCGATTGGCGGATGAAATATCAAGTAATGATTCTTTTCTGGATGTTTATATAACTTTAATCGTTGTTTTTCAGTAAGCAATATAAATTCAGACGTGCGAGATAACTTTCTTTTATCATTATCTAAAATACCTACAGCGAAACCATCTTTTAATTTCCCCATCATTTCGTCAACAACTTTATTGCAGCCAAGCTGATGGTTATAACCACATGTATTGCCGATTCTGTCAGGAGGAACAAGGGTCTCAATCAAATTAGTATCGATATAACATTCAGGAATAACGCAAATATTAATATTAAATTTCATCCGTGAATAGCTCGGCATTAAAAAACAAGTCTAACCCATATTCATAAACATCATTCAACTCGCTATCAGTCAGTCTTTTAATAACGGTTTGACCGTCTTTTATATCAAACATATAAATAGCAACATCATCGCGCTCATACTCCAAAAAATCATTGAGCACATAAGGGCTATGCGTAGTAATAAAAAACTGATTGCTAGTTGAGTTTATAACTTCCTGGGTAAAGTGAGCGATATAAGGCGGAAAACAATGCGCTTCCGGCTCTTCAAATAACAAAATCGACTCTTCATTGGAAGTAATGGCGGCTTTGAAAAATATTATTCTTTGCAGAGTGTCCGCTATAGAACTGTAAGAAAGCGAGAATACAAAGCCGTCCTTTATTTCTTTTTGTATTCTTAATTCATTGTTTGCAGTATCAATGACTAATTTTAAGTTATATGCAGAAAAAATATCGCGTAGTTTTTTTTGTAACTGCGTGTGTTCTTGAATAACATTAAGTAAGTTTGCTCCAAAAGGTGGCATTAAATACGGGATATTTAATTTTTCAAAAGCCGGGTTATGGACAAACTTATACTGTTTAATGTTGTAAGTTCCACCCACTTCAACACTGTCTAACTCAAAATCATTATTTACGGTTAATTTGGACTGCGCGCCATCAATAAAAATTGATATGACCAGCTGTTTATCAAAAAGATGGGTATGGCTCAAATTTTGATAATCAACACGGCAGCTGGGTTCATTGCCATCATTGTTAATTGCAACAGTAATAGGTGCGCTGGTATTGCCGTCAAAAAACAATTCCGGGGTATTATCGAATCTTATAAATTGTGTCAGTTTATTGTTTTTATTAAACCGGCTATAACCCAAACCAAATAACCCAATCGCCTCAAGAATATTCGATTTTCCAACATTCGGCTTTCCAATCAGCAAATTAATCCGCTTGCAATCGCTTAAAGTGACATCTTTAAGCGATTTGAAATTGGTAATATGTACCGAGTTGAAAAAAGTAGACATGAATTACTCGATTGAACTCTGACACATCGGAAATCCCAGCGATTCCCTGCGTTGGTAATAAACCTCAGCAACCGATTTGGCTAAATTCCTGACCCGTAACAGATAACGTTGCCGCTCGGTAACCGAAATCGCATGGCGCGCATCCAGCAGGTTGAACGCATGCGAAGCTTTCAACACCATTTCATAAGCCGGTAGCGGCAAGTTCAACTCAATCAGCTTGGTGCATTCTTTCTCGTAGGTATTGAAGCACTCGAACATAAAATCAACGTTGGCGTGTTCGAAGTTGTAAGCGGACATTTCCACTTCGTTTTGATGAAATACGTCGCCGTAAGTGACGGTGCCGAATGGGCCGTTAGTCCAGACCAGATCGTAAACGCTTTTAACGCCCTGCAAGTACATCGCGATGCGCTCCAGGCCGTAAGTGATTTCGCCGGTGATCGGCCGACATTCCAGGCCGCCGACTTGCTGAAAATAGGTGAACTGCGTCACTTCCATGCCGTTCAGCCAGACTTCCCAGCCCAAACCCCAGGCACCGAGCGTGGGCGATTCCCAATTGTCTTCGACAAAGCGCACATCGTGTTCGAGCAAATCCAGGCCCAAATGGCGCAACGAACCTAAATACAACTCCTGGATATTATCGGGGGACGGTTTTAAAACCACCTGAAACTGGTAGTAATGCTGGAGCCGGTTGGGATTTTCGCCGAAGCGGCCGTCGGTCGGCCGGCGCGACGGCTGCACATAGGCGGCGTTCCAGGGCTCAGGGCCGATGGCGCGTAAAAAGGTGGCGGGATGAAAGGTTCCGGCACCCACTTCCTGATCCAAAGGTTGCAATAAAATACAGCCTTGAGCTGACCAGTATTGCTGTAAGGCCAGGATGAGCCCCTGAAAAGTCGATAAGTCGTTGTTTATGCTGGACACGGTTTAATGCTCTTGGGCAATAAAAAGTCGGGGATTATAACTGAAAAACCGCTGCCGGGCCTATCGTTAGATTTGGTCGGTACCCATTTATATCGGCAGATTCTGTTCCATTTCCTTAGCCGCCTTAACGGCGAGGGCGGCTTGTTTGGCTTGATACATGCTTTGGTCGGCTTGATGAATCAGGGTATTGATGTCGGTCGCATCATCGGGATAAAGACTGATGCCGATGCTGGCGCTCACGCAAATAGACTGCTCTTTAAGCAGACAAGGCTGGCTAATCAATTCCTGCAATTTACCGGCTACTTTTTCTGCGTTGTCACGCGCACCGATGTCTTGCAAAATCACCAGAAATTCGTCGCCAGCCAGTCGGCCTGCATAGTCACATTCGCGGATGGCTTGCGGCAGCCGCTGTGCCACCGTCAATAACAGGGTGTCGCCGGCTTCATGCCCCAAGGTATCGTTAATCGCCTTAAATCCGTTCAGGTCGAGAAACAGAATGGCCAGTTTGCTTGTTTGCCGCGCTGCAGTCGCCAGCACTTGTTTCAGCTGTTCAAGAATCAGCGCCCGGTTCGGCAGTGCGGTCAGGTTGTCGTAATGCGCGGCGTATTCAAGCTTTTGCTCCAGGCGTCTTTGTTCGGTAATGTCGCGCGCCATGCAGATGATAAAGTTCGAGTGGTCGTGTTTGTCCTTGAACGGCGCGTTCAGCCATTCGCACAGAATCTCACTGCCATCCTGCTTGATGTTGATGTTTTTGGTATGAGAAATGGCACGGTCTTTATGTACGGCGGCGAGGATCTTTTCGATGTCCTGGCGTTTTGCCGGCGGCACCATGATCGAAGCATGTTTTCCCAGAACCTCTTCGGCGCGCCAGAGAAACGTCTTTTCGGCTTCCGCGTTCCAACCTTGAATCCTGTTTTGATCATCAAGCACAATCAAGCTCAGCGGCGCATGGTCGAACATGGTGTTAAGACGGGCTTCATTGATGCGCGCTTTGCGATAAAAGCGGAACAAAATCACCGACAGCAACGCTAACAGCGACAATCCGGCTGCTGCATAATAAAGTTTGATTTTGAGTTTTTTCAAGTCAAGTTCGCTGTTAGGAAAAAACAGCATCGGTTCGACATTGAAATCCGCCGGTAACAGCCCAAGCTGCCGGTAAGTGTTGACGATATGCTGCCAGCGCCCGGCATTCATATAGCCGGGGTCGATCAGTTCCGGCTGCATCAACTCATGCATGGCTTCTGCCTCAAACTGCAAATGCTCAATGCTGTGGCGTTGTGAATAGCGCTGGTAAATCAGCTGCACGATTTCGTCGGGATTTTGCATGGCATAGAGCCAGCCGCGCAAGGTCGCCGCCCTAAATGCTTTGACTCGTTGCGGATGCTCTGCCAGTTGCTCGTCCAAGGTGAAAAAATTGTCGCCGTAAAAATCAATGCCGCTCATGCGCGGGCTGAATTGGTTAAACGCCCGGCCTTGCTGTTTGAGTTGATACAGCTCGTCGGTCACATACACCGACATGGCATCGATTTTGCCGGACAGCAGATCGTTTAAATCCAGACTGTGATGCTGCAAACTGAAAGCTTTGGGCGTAAAACCTTCCTGGAACAAATAGGCGAATAATTCCGCGGAATTGGGCTCGATCATCAGCTTGCGGTCGACCAGTTTGTGGATATTGTCGAGCCCGGATTCGGCCAGCGTAATCAGGCTCAACGGAGAATGCTGAAAAATAACCCCGAGTACGACAACGGGATCGCCGCGATAGCGATTCAGGATCAATTCACTGGTGCCGACGCCGAATTGTGCGCGCCCGGCTATCACTTCCCGAACCGGATCTACGCCGGGAGCCGCTTCAACAATAGTGACATCAAGCCCAGCTTCTCGATAAAAGCCTTTTTCCTTGGCGGCGTAGTAACCGGCAAATTGAAATTGATGTTTCCATTTTAATTGCAAGGTGACCGCATCCATTTCCTGTTCCGTAGACCAGGCCGGATTCAGGCCAAGCAGTAGCGCTAGCGAAATAATTTGCGTCAGACGTTTAATCACAACCACACTCGCCAATGTCTTCAAACCAGAGTTGCGGCGATTGCTCGATAAAACGGCGCATTAGCGCGCTACAATCAGCATCATTCATTTCAATAATGTTGGTTCCGGCATCTTTGAGCCAATCCAGATGGCCTTCAAAATTGGTTGATTCACCGACCACCACTGTGCCAATATTGAATTGCCGGATCAGCCCTGAGCAATACCAGCAGGGCGCCAACGTCGTCACCAAAATTTTGTCGCGGTAATTAGTTTGGCGGCCGGCGTTGCGGAAGGCGTCGGTTTCGCCGTGAACGGAAGGGTCATTATCCTGCACCCGGCGGTTGCGGCCGCGACCGAGCAGATTGCCGTCAGCATCGAACAACGCGGCTCCGACCGGGACACCGCCTTCAGCAAAGCCGGCTTGCGCCTCGGCAAAGGCAACCGCGAGCATATCTGCATAGTTCATTGAGAGTTCTCCAGAGTAGGTGTATGGTAAAGCGTAGTTTCAATAAGGTGAGATTGCAAGCTAAAGCTTACGGGTCAATTTTTCGCTTTTAGCTTGATTTAAGTGGCTATGTTATGTCCGATTCTGGGCTGACATATTTTTTAATTAACAGGGGAATAAATATGAATGATCAAGAAAAACAACACGCTGTAGAAATACTTAACAAAATCATGGAGCTTGAATTGGCGGGCGTTGTCCGTTACACACATTACTCGCTGATGATTTACGGCTATAACCGCATCCCTATTGTTTCCTGGCTTAAAGACAATGCCAGCGAAAGCCTGATGCATGCGCATAAGGCGGGTGAGCTGGTGACTTTATTGGGCGGGCATCCTTCGCTTAAAATTGGGCCTTTATTGGAAACGACCAAGCATGATATTGGCGATATTTTAAGGGAAAGTTTGGAGCATGAAAAAACAGCGATAGCCGCTTATGTTGAATTGCTGGCAGCGACCGAAGGCGTTTCTGTGTTGCTGGAGGAATATGCGCGGGAAATGATTGTCGGGGAAGAACTGCATCTTGACGAAGTCAATAAGATGCTGCGCAAACCGGGTGATGTGGAGCCGTTTAATTTATAAGCCCTCAGTTTCAAGGCAGGTTTTGACGTTTGCTGGACTTGTTTTAATCACGTTCAAAGGCGTCTGTAAACTTCTCACTAGAAGGCCACGAAGCTTCACTCTTCCTGGCCTTCGTGATGAATAAAATACATTCAGTGATTATTAGGTGATTTCTAAGAAAAAATGTCCCTGACAATCGAAAGCTGTCGAAAAAACAGAGTCCACGAAAATCACGAAAGCCACGAAAAAAAGCAGTCAAAATAATTGCTTTGCTTATGTTAGTGTCGTCTGGAGATGCCTGCGTTTGGCTTTTCGTGCTTTTCGTGCTTTTCGTGTTTTTCGTGGACAATTTATTTGGGGCTATTTTTTCAGGAAATCGCCTTACCCGGCAATAACCACACGGCTGCGCCCGCCGCCCTGTTTTTCAACCACGACTCTGGCGCCAATCCGCTCCACCAAAATCGGTACGTGCGAGATCACGCCGACTTTTCGGCCCAAGGCTTGTAAGGTGTCCAGACTGGCAATGGCGATGTCCAGCGTTTCGGGATCAAGGCTGCCAAAGCCTTCGTCGATAAACAGCGATTCGACCTGGGTTTTATTCGATGACAACGAGGCCAAGCCCAACGCCAGCGCCAGCGAGACTAAAAAGCTTTCGCCACCGGACAGGCTGTGTACGCTGCGCACGTCGTCGGCCATATCGCGGTCGATGATTTGCAGCTCCAGGTCGCTGCCCGGAACGCGTTGCAGCACATAGCGTTTGGCAAAGTCGTCAAGGTGGCGGTTGCTGTGCGCCAGCAATGCTTCCAAAGTCAGGCTTTGCGCGAAGGTGCGGAACTTGGCGCCGCTTCTGGAGCCGATCAAGTCATTGATGCTTTCCCACTGTTCCCAGCGCTGTTGTTGGCTGTCCAGTTCGGCTTTTAACGCACGTCCGCTGTCGATTTTTTTATCGTCTTCCCGCAGCCGTATCAGCTGCTCTTCTTTTTGGCTATGCGCTGTCTGCCGTTGCTGCTGCAACTCCAATGCGCGTTTTTGCGCCTCTTCCTCGCTAAGATCAATGGGCTGGTTTTGATGTTGGGCACAGTCCTCGATTTTGACTTTCAACAGCGCCGCCGCTTCTTGCAGGGCGCGTTCCAATGTGGCGGTGGCGGTTTTTTGTTGCGCCAGCCAGTGCTCGTCTTTGCCCAATAAGCCGCTTAATTGCTCCCGCGTTATTGCTTGTTTGTCCAACGCCTGATTGAGTGCGCTTGACGCTTTTTCCAGATTGCCGTGGCGCCGCTCGGTTTCGCTGTGCCAATGCTGCTGATTTTGTTGTTCGGTTGCCAGCGTTGTTTCCGCCTGATTGACCGCGTTTCCGGCTTGCTGCTGCGCGCTTCTGGCGTCCTGCACCTTTTGGTTAAGGGCCTGTTCGTAATGGTCGGCGCTCAGGCCGGGCAATACCGCGTCGCGCTCGCCGGACAGTTTTTGTTGTTCCGCCGTTTGCTTGTTCAGCTCGCTTTGTTTGGCTTGATGTAGTTGCCGGCATTGCTCGAATGCCAATCCGGCGAGTTTTTCGTCATGGCTGATTTGTTCCAGGGCTTTAGCGGCACTATCAAGCTGCTGTTCGCTGTATTGAAATTGCTGCACTTGGGCGGCGCAATTTTGTCTGAAAGCGGCGCCCAAGTGGTGCAAATTCTGTTGCCAGTTTGCCAGCGGCTGGAACGGTGTCGCCAAGCAATCGACGATGCTGTTTAGCTGCACTGTCAGCGCCTGAATATCGGCGGCAAGGTGTTCCCGCTCGGCTTTATTTTTCGCCAGCTGTTTGTCCAACGCGGTGTGTTCGGCGGCTAATTTGTCTTGTTCCAGCTTGGCAGCATCGACTAAAGCTTGCGCGGACTTGAGCTGCTTTTGTAAGGCCAGGGCTGATTTTTCCTGTTGTTTAAGCAGCGCCAGCGATTCGTTTATTTGCAGCTCTAGCTGTTTGAGTAACGGCAATAACGAGGCATCGGTGACGGCAAAATCGGCAGCATCGTGCAACGCCAAAGCCTGCCAATCATTGCCGCATTGCACGAGTTTTTGCTCTGCTTCGGCCAGTTTGCCTGAGTAGACAGTTTTGTGCTGTTGTCCCTGCGTGATGGCCGAGGTCAATTCGACGGCAGTTTTAATCAGCGCTTCATGCTGGTTTTCCAGTTCGGCGACTCGCGCCGCTTGCGTTTCGGCATAGTCATCGCTTAAGTTGACGTGGTCTTTCCAGGGATGTTCAAGCGCGCCGCAAACCGGGCAAGGTTGCTCTGGCTGCAACAAGGCGCGAAATTGCTCGGCGTTTTTATGCGCGGTTGCCTGAATCAAAGCCAGCGCTTTTTTAGCCTCGTCCAGCGCAGCGCTGTTGTTTAGCTGGTCTTGGTTTACCGTGTGCAGCAGCTTGGCCTGCTGCTCAAGCGTCTGTTCGGTGCTGGCCAAATCGGCTGACTGTTGCTGTATCGCTTGTTGCAAATCGTGTGCTTGAGCCGCCAAATTCAGTGCCGAGTTGATTTGTCCGCGCCGGGTTTCAATTTCATCTTTTGTTTGATGCAAGCTCTCCAGCGACTGCTGGCTGTCCTGCGTTTTCAGTTGCGCCAGCGTCTGCTGCTGCAACTCGCTTTTGCTGCGGCTGTCATCAAGCGCCTGTTTTAAGGCGTGCAGATTGCGCTCATCGTTTGCGACCGCCTCGGTTAAATGTTGAGCAGTCAGTTCGGCAGCGGTTTTTTGCTTATTTAGCGCTTGGTGGCGCTCCAATTCGGCATCCCAACGGCTCCATTCGGCGGCGATGGGTTTGAGCGCCTGATGTTGCTCCAGCCAAATAGCCAGTTGTTGCAGCGTGGCCGTGTGTTCTTGGTGTTGTTTGATTAGCGCTTGTTGCTGTTGCTCGGCACTGTCCCGCACTTTAAGCAATTCATTTTCTTCACGGCTTAATATACCGACGCTTTGCCCTATCACATCAAGGCGGGTGTCCAAAGCCCGCGCTTTGATTAATAACGCTTGCGCCTGCTGTTGTTGCCGTTCGGCATCGGCTAACGTGGCAGTCAATGTAGTCAGTTGCGTTTTTGCCGTGTCCAGTGCTGTTGTCGCGGTGAGGTAGCTGTCGCTGCTGGTTTTGAGTTTTTGTTGAGCTTCTTTGTGTTCGGCATCAGCGCCTTGGTATTGGTTTAACAGCGGCCGTAACGGCTGTGCGGCTTCGACTTGGTGGCTTAATTGGCGCTCGCTTGCGGCTGCGTCCCACGCCCGTTGGCTGGCTGCAAGCGCATCGCGGGCGCTTTGTTCGGCTTGTTGGCGTTTTTTCAGTTCCGCGTACCAGTCGATGATTTTTTGGTTGCCTGCAAGGTTTAAATCCAATTCTGCCAACTGGCGGGTCAATTGATCGCGTAGCTGCTCAAGTAATAGCCGGGCTTCCGCGTCGAGCGGGATTTGGTGCTGCATTTTGTCGGCAATCAAGTTTAACGCGTCTTTTTCCTGCCGGGCCCGCTCGAAGGCGGCAATGGACAGTTCGGAATACAATTCGGTGCCGGTGATGCGTTCGAGCAAGCTGGAACGCTCGTCTTTTTTGGCTTTTAAAAACGCGGCAAAATCGCCTTGCGCCAATAATACCGAGCGGCGGAACTGGTCGAAGTTCAAATCGATTAAGTCGCAGATCAGTTCCAGCGTGTCTTTTTTGCCCTGGCCGATACGTTGCCCGTCGTCGATTTTAAGCAGCGTGACTTCCTGTTTTTGCAAACGCCCGTCCGCTTTGCCACGGGCTTTACTGACCTCCCAGCGCGCACGGTAGTGTTGTTTGTCCTTGCCGATAAAATCCACTTCGGCATAGCCGTTGGCGGTTCCCCGGCGCAATACCGAACGCACGTCGTTGCTGGTCACGCGCAGGTTTTCGTCTTCATCTTTGTGGCCGACAGCAAAACCTTGGCCGCTGGGTAGGCGCGGGATTTCATCATACAGCGCCAAACATAAGGCATCCAGAATGGTGCTTTTACCGGCGCCGGTGTGGCCGGTAATGGCGAACAATCCGGCGCTTGCCAACGGGCCGTCATTCAATAAAATTTCAAACGGCTCCGCCAAACTGGCCAGATTTTTGCCGCGAATCGCTAAAATGCGCATCAGTCAGTTCCTTGCAGGCTTTCAAACAATTCGTTAAACAACGCAGTCATTGCGTCGGGCGCGTCCTTGTCATATTTGTTTTGATAACAGCGCTGAAACACATCCAGCGGCTGCAATTCTTCCAGGCGCTCTTCGATGTTCAAATCGGCTAGGCTGTTTTCGCTGCCGTTGTAGGCGGTGGATATTTTCAATAAACGCACCGGCAAGGCGGCGATGGCTTGTTCGATTTGCTGGCGCAAACCCGGTTCCGGTTTTTCCAGCCGGATACGCAATTCCAACAGTGGCCGCTGTTCGAGCGACAGCTCGTCTAAAGTCAGTTGTTCCAATTGTCCGATGACCTCGGCTAACACGGCAAAATCTTTGCCGTTGGGGATTCTGAGTAATTCAACGCTGCGCGGGATTTTAACGGGGGCGGTTACAAGTGGCTGCCCTGCTTTGAGGTCGACTTGCATAATTTGATGCGTATAAGCGGCTTCGTCAAACGACAGCGGAATCGGCGAGCCGCTGTAACGGATATGCTCATTGGCGCCGACTTTTTGCGCCAAATGCAAATGGCCTAAAGCAACATAAGCAATGTCATCGGGAAACAGTTCAACCGGCAGCGCATGTTGGTTGCCGCCCAATATTTTGCGCTCACTGAGTTCGGACAGCGCGCCGTTGACCATATAACAATGCCCAGTCAGGATCAGACTTTCGGCATTGCCCGCCTTTTGTTGCAGCTGCGCAAACAATTCGGCGTACAGCGATTTCATGCCTGCGATTAATGGATCGCTGTCTGGCTCGGTTGGCAAATCGGCATTACGCAAAAATGGCATCGCCCCACACCAGGCTTTAATTTCGCCGTCGGCATTGGTCAGCGGCACCAACAAACGCTCCCAATCGACAGCGCCTTGGGCGTCGCGGGACAAGCCGCCGACCACAGTCACACCGAGCGCATTAAGAAGTGAAGCGGGCGCATCCAGCCGGGAAGCGGAATCGTGATTGCCGCCGACTAACACAATATCGAGGTTCGGCAGCCGGGATTTGGCACTGACCAGAAAATTGTACAACTGTGCTTGCGCGGCTGAAGACGGATTGGCCGAATCGAAAATATCGCCGGCAACAATCAGCGCATCGGCTTGTTTACTGCTCAGTTCATCCAATAACCAGTCCAGAAACTGCTGATGTTCCCGCTGCCGCGAAATGCCGTGTAAATGATGGCCGAGATGCCAGTCGGCGCTGTGGAATAGTCTTAACATGTGATTTCTCTGTTAAAGGATGCCCGCCTGCGGTCGTGTCGACCGCACTCCAAAAAACCGAAAACTTAACCGTTCAGAGTATAGATTAGGTTAAATCACCCACACTTACTCTCCCCACAATTCAAGCACGTCATACAGCCATCCATCAACACCATGGCCTTGGTGCTGCACTTATTGCACAACACGGCTTTTTCGGGGAACGATTGGCCTTCCGATTCGCCATGCTGAGCTTCAAACTCACGGCGTTTTTCGTCAAGAAACTGCTTTTGATGGTCGGTCATTTTTTCCGGCTTAATCATGCCGATGTGTTTCAAATGCGATTCAATCGCATAACCGATTTCGGCGACCAGCGACGGCATGAACACGCCGCCTTTTTTGAAATAACCGCCGTGCGGGTCGAATACTGCTTTCATTTCTTCGACTAGAAAACAAGCATCTCCGCCTTTACGGAACACCGCCGAGATCAGTCGGGTCAGGGCCAACACCCATTGAAAATGCTCCATGTTTTTGGAATTGATGAAGATTTCATAAGGCCGCCGCTCTTCGTGCGGCGTGCCGGGGTTGAGGATCATGTCGTTGATCGTGATATATAAAGCATGTTCCGACTGCGGCGTCTTGATTTTGTAAGTGGAACCGAGCAGCACTTCCGGGCGAGTGAGGTTTTCGTGCATGCTTTCCAGTATTGGCTGCACTGCCTGCTTAACCGGTTCGACGTCGTCTTTGGTTAGAACTTTATAACTGACGATTTTTTTGCTGATTTTATGTAGTGTCATGGTTGTTCCTAATTGAACCTCTATATTTATAATAATTATAAAAACAATAAAAAAGCCCCAACTTACGCTAGGGCTTCTCTGTTACATTATGCTGGTAATGAACGCCAATGTGAAACAACGTACTCCAGACGGCCAAAACGCCATCTAGTGTAATTACAAACATGAACTATTTTTGGTTTCATGTTTTTTCTCCATATCAATGGAGCCCAATATACAAACTTGTAGTACAATCGCCCGAGTAATTTTACGAATGTAATCTACAAGAGGTTGGAGGCGGGGCTCTTCCGCTTAACCTTTATCCCCTAATCAGGGTGTTCGAGCACCCTGATTAGATTTATCCAATATCAAAACTTCCCGTAATAACCCTCTTTCAACGCATCAAACAAATTGGCGGCGCTGTGGATTTCACCGTCGTATTCGACGTCTTCGTTGCCTTTAAATTCCATCACATGGCCGTCTTCCAAGGTGAATTGGTAGGTGGTGTTTTCCAGATCCGATTCTTTAACCAAGACGCCCTGGAACACTTCGGGGTTAAAGCGGAATGTGGTGCAGCCTTTCAGGCCTTTGTCATAGGCATATTCATAAATCGATTTGAAGTCTTCGTATGGATAATCGGTCGGCACGTTGGCGGTTTTCGAGATTGACGAATCAATCCATTTTTGCGCCGCCGCCTGAATATCAACATGCTGTTTGGGCGTTACATCGTCCGCCGCAATAAAATAATCCGGCAGTTTCTTGTCGGCATCTTCGCTGTACGGCATTGCATCAGGGTTGATCATCTCGCGGTAAGCCAGCAGTTCAAAGGAAAACACGTCGATTTTTTCCTTGGATTTTTTACCGGCGCGGATCACGTTGCGCGAGTAATGATGGGCAAAACTCGGCTCGATGCCGTTGCTGGCGTTATTGGCGAGCGACAGCGAAATGGTCCCGGTCGGCGCAATCGAGCTGTGATGGGTAAAGCGGGCGCCGGTTTCAATCAATTCGCCAACCAGTTCGGGTTCTACTTGCGCCAGTTGTTGCATGTAACGGCTGTATTTGCTGTGCAGCAATTTTCCGGGTATTTGGTCGCCGATTTTATAGCCATCGGCAATCATTTCCGGGCGTTTGTGCAGCATTTCGCCGGTGACGGTAAACAACTGCTCCATAATCGGCGCCGCGCCTTTTTCTTTGGCCAGGGCAAGCCCGGCTTTCCAGCCTTCTACGGCCAGCACTTTGGTCACTTCTTCGGTAAATTGTAAGGACGCGTTATCGCCGTATTTCATGCCCATCATGGTGACGGTTGATCCTAGCCCCAGATAGCCCATGCCGTGGCGGCGTTTGGTGAGGATTTCTTCGCGTTGCTGGGGCAGCGGCAGGCCGTTGATTTCAACGACGTTGTCGAGCATACGAGTGAAAATTTTGATGGCTTTGCGGTAATTGTCCCAGTCGAACGATGCGTCGGAAGTGAACGGTTTTTTGACGAAGCGGGTCAGGTTGATTGAGCCTAGAAGGCACGAACCGTAAGGCGGCAAGGGCTGTTCACCACATGGGTTTGTGGCTCGAATCTTCTCGCAAAACCAGTTGTTGTTCATCTCGTTGACCTTGTCGATCAGGATAAATCCGGGTTCGGCGTAGTCGTAAGTCGAGCTCATGATGATGTCCCACAAGCGGCGCGCGGGCATGGTTTTGCTGATTTTACAAGCCACCAGGCCGTCTTCGTTAAGGACATAACCGTCGATGTAAGGCAGGTCGCGCCATTTGATGAGCTGTGCATCACTCAGATCCAGGTTGTCCAGTTGCACTTCTTTTTCGCTGACCGGAAATGACAGAGACCAGGGTTGATCGCCTTTTACCGCTTCAATAAACTCAGATGTAATCAACAGCGACAAGTTGAATTGGCGCAGTCGCCCGTCTTCGCGTTTGGCGCGGATAAATTCGACCACATCGGGATGGCCGACATCGAATGTCGCCATTTGCGCGCCGCGTCTGCCGCCTGCTGACGATACGGTGAAGCACATTTTGTCGTAAATATCCATGAACGACAGCGGGCCGGAGGTGTAAGCACCGGCTCCGGAAACATAGGCGTTTTTAGGGCGCAAGGTTGAAAATTCATAGCCTATACCGCAGTTATGGATGACTGCCAAGCCATTATTGCCAGCTAAATAGTTGTTATGTTTATCAACGGTAAAATCATAAAAGGTCTCGCCAATAGCCAAATTACGCTTAATCGTTTTTACCGGACGCAGTTGACGGACAAGAGTGATCTTATCGTGTAATTCGGGGAATTTTTTAGCCCATTTATCCAAGTACACCCGGCTTACCGTGGCTTGATGATGCTTGCCGTGATAAAACCCAAGAGCTTGTTTTTCGAGATGGCTTAGCTCAGTTTGCTGGGCGTCAAGCGCGGTTCGCAAGGCCGAACTCATTACATAATGATCGTATTGTCCGGCTTGAGACTTGTGTTTTTTAATCCGGCTCTTTTTGCCGCTATCTGCCATAAACGTAGCAAGATTGTGTAAAAAATCGGAATCGGATATTTTGAGACTGTAGCCGCCCTTATCATTAATTAGTGCGCCGTTATACTCATGTGAGCGTGCTTTTCTTGCGGTGATCGCACCGTGGACGCCAAATAAAGCGAGTAAACTTTGAACTTCATCGGCAAAAGTTGAACTTTGGCAACTTAAAATGGCGCTGCCGCGTTCTGTAGAAATAGTGCCGTCGGTGTCAATTAGACCGGCCAGAAAAGGTAAAAAATGGCGGTCTGGCGCTTGTTTTATCCATTGCGGCACTTTCAGCGTGTGGCTTTTTTTTCCGGTTTGGTGATCAATCAATTCACTGGCTGCGCTGGCTTTAAAACTAGCAACCGTGAAATCCCAGACTGGTGTGTTATTGAGTGTGGTGGCCGCTACGACTTTGGCCTGGCAATCACAAAACTGTTGAAAAAATAGTGCGTACTGCTCAACAACTTCGCGTTCGGCGGCGCGTATTTTAAAAACCAGACGTTTGCCGTAGATATTGGCCTTGAGCTGCCATTGTTCCCGCGTAGGTGCATAATCAATATGTTTTTCGTAGGCTGAGCCATCGCCTAGATGCGCACCGGCAAACCACGCTTTTAATGCTGTTTTTTTATCAGCCTGCCAAGGCAATTGAAAATGAATTAAGGCGTCAGTTTGATTAATGTCGTCGGCACGAACGTATTGTAATTTCTCATCTCTGTAGACCAGTACAGGATGTTTGATTGATGTGGTCAGCGTACCCAGATGAGAGCCTATTTCGATGTTTTCATCAGTAGGCACTACGGTAGTCATGTGTTTGAGAATAGGGCGCATTTCAAAACAATGCGATTCGCGGTCATAACTAAGAATATGCTGGTGCTGTTCAGTCACGGCACGTTCTGCAGTCACGTAACCTTGTTCGGTGCATACCAAGGTATCAGGTGCAACGCAGCCCGCTTTTAATGTTAAGCCTGCTTCATGCACTTTATGCAAAATGTCGTCCATGGAATCGGCGATGGTGCCGGAGACGGTGCAGTTAATGGTCGATGTTGCCGGTTTGTGCGCCAAAGCGCCGGCATTGGAGGTAATGCGTCCCGCCGGAATGGCGCCCTGGCGCAATGCCCATAGAAAGTCTTTGTAGCATTGTTCCTGCCGGGTTTTGCCTTTTTCCACGTCGGCAAGTGCTTTAGCAACCCGTTGGTAGGTCTCGTCAATGGAGCCGTCGATAGCCTCGCCCTCTTTGGTTTTTAAGCGGTATTTGGTGTCCCAAATATCCATTGAAGCATCTTGAAAAGTTATTTCGGTGACCGCGTTGGGGATAACGTGTAGCTTTGCCGGCATGGGATGTCTCTGTTGGTGGTGGAAATTCAAAGGGCGACTAATTTAAGCGAAACAGCTATATATAGTGTTTATTTGTCAAGTAGCCACAAGATATAGTATTTTTTGGGTTAAGTAAAGGCGGGATGGAGAGTTTCTTTTTTATTGCCGGAATGTTGCGGGAGGCCATTTTTGTTGCGGATTCTGCTCGAATGCTGAGCATAGACTGTCCCGCCAGAACGGGGTGGCGTCCAAGCTTTCAACAGTACTTACATGCAAGTTGCTCGTGCTTATTGATGCAGGAAGTCCCGATGTCGGGTATGAAACGATAAGGCGGTTTTCTGAAAAATATACCCAATGGCCGGTGCGATCCTATTGATCGGCGAGTAAAAATCCGGCGCTATTTGGGTATATTTATTGTTGGCAATCATCTAAGGCTTGTTGGCCTAAAAATTTGACTGCGTATTGGTGCAGGGCGGTTATCTTTCCAACAATTCGAGCTTGCCTTCTTTGCCATTCCATTCATCAGCATCGGCTGAAGCCGGTTTCACGTCGGTGATGATCGGCCATTGTTTGGATAATTCGGCATTTAATTCGATAAACATTTCTTGGCCTTCGGGCAATTCGTCTTCGGCAAAGATTGCGTTGGCAGGGCATTCGGGTTCGCATAAGGTGCAATCAATACACTCATCCGGATCGATGACCAGAAAATTGGGGCCTTCATGAAAGCAATCTACAGGGCATACATCGACACAATCAGTAAATTTGCATTTGATACAGTTTTCGGTGACTACAAAAGCCATAATTATTTCCAGGAAAGTTGATTTTGATTTGAGGTTTAATTTTAGCAGAAAGCGACGGGGGATTGAACGCCAAGTTTATTGGAAGCTATCATTTATCCGGGCGGCCACAGCATTTGCCGTCCGCCCAGCAGGTGCAAATGCAGGTGGTAAACTTCCTGTCCGCCGTGTTTGTTGCAATTAAATACGGTTCTGTAACCCGTTTCAGACAAGCCTTCCTGTTGCGCCAGCCGGGTCGCAGTTTGTAAAAGCAAGCCTCCGAGCAAGGCATCGTCCAGGTCATTCAGGGTTGCGATGTGGCGTTTGGGGATAATCAGGATATGTACCGGCGCCTGAGGATTAATGTCCCTGAAAGCCAGCACATTTTCATCTTCAAAAACCACGTCCGGTTTGATGTCACCGGCAACCATTTTGCAAAACAAACAATCAGTCATAGCTTTCACCTTGTTGGGTTAATGAGGGGCTATATTTCCGTGCGGCCGTTAAAGGCGTGGGATAAAGTGCTGCTGTCGGTGTATTCGAGCTCGCCGCCCATGGGCACGCCGTGGGCAATCCGGCTGGCCGGGACCTGGTGTTTTCTGGCCAGCTCGCCGATAAAGTAGGCGGTTGCCTCGCCTTCGACCGTGGAGTTGGTCGCCAAAATCAGCTCCTTGATGTTGCCGTTTGCCAGCTGGCGCTCCAGTTGATCCAGACCGAGTTCATCGGGGCCTACGCCGTCCAGCGGCGATAAGCGGCCATGCAATACAAAATAGCGGCCTCTGAATGCGGTGGCCTGATCGACAATCCAGGCATCGGACGGGCTTTCCACAATACAGAGTGCGGCGTCATTTCTTGACGTGTCGGCGCAAACTTCGCACAAATCGCCTTCAGTCAAGGTGCGGCATTGTCGGCAATGGCCCAGCTTTTCCAGCGCTTGTTGCAGCGATTGGGCTAATGCTGTGGCACCGTTGCGGTCGCGTTGGAGCAGATGAAAAGCCATGCGTTGCGCTGTTTTAGGACCGACACCCGGCAGGCAGCATAAGTTCTGAATTAACTGCCCTAATAAGCCCGGCTTTTTCATGTTAGAACGGCAGCTGGAATCCGGGAGGCAGCGGCATTCCGGCGGTGACATCGGTCATTTTTTCTTTTTTCATTTTTGCGACTTTATTGACCGCATCATTGATTGCGGCTGCAACCAAATCTTCCAACATATCCTTGTCTTCACCCAGCAGCGAAGGGTCAATAGTGACTTTTCTGGCTTCGCGTTTGCCGGTCATCAGGATGGTCACCAGACCGCCGCCGGATTCGCCCATGATTTGCATGGAGTCGAGTTCTTCCTGTGCTTTTTTGAAGTCTTCCTGCATTTTTTGCGCTTGTTGCATGATGTTGCCGAGTGCGTTTTTCATTTATTTTCTCCGTTCGTTATAAATAGGCGCTTCATTTAGATTGGCTCTATGGTGCCGGGCATGATTCTGGCGCCTAAGTGCTCTTTTAAGGCCAGCACGTTTTCGTCTGCATTAATGGCGTCAACGGCCGCTTGCTGTTTGTCTTCGCGCGCCTTGGTTAATTGTACCGCAGGCGTGGCAGTCGTAGTCTTTTCGGCGTTGATGACTAATTTTAACGGCGCGTTGCGGTAAGCTTGCAATGCTTTTTGCAAGTTTGCTTCGGTGCGGCTGCTGCGTAGTTGTTTATGCCCCGGATCCAATATTAAAGTGCAGGTGGTGTCGTCAATGCTTTCTAATACGCAGTTGTGCGCCAGTTCCCGCGTTAACCCGCTGATTTTCATCGTAGCAACCATTTCCATCCAGGTAGAATCGTACTGTTGGGCAACGGTTTCTGGAGGTTTTTTTTCAGCGAAAATCGCAGGTTGCGTCGTTACTTCTGTATTGTCAACAGGCTGCGGCTGATGAGAAGCGGGTTGCGACTGATAAGAAGCAGGCTGCGGCTTATTAACAGGTTGGCGAAGCTGAACCGGTTTAACCGGCGCTGCCGTAGTAGCGACCGGCCTGAAAGTCAGCATCCGCAGCATGACCATTTCAAAGCCGCTACGCGGATCGGGAGCCAAATCCAGGTCGCGCTGACCGACCAAGCCTATTTGGTAATACAATTGCACGTCTTCGGGGCTGAATTTAGCCGCCAATGCCGCAATCATATCCACATCGAAATCGTGGTCGATAGCGCTGGGTATTTGCTGCAACAGGGCAATACGATGCAAAACTTGCAAAATCTGTTGCAATACATCGCTAAAGTCCGGCGTTAAATTGGCCAGCTCGTTTATGGTGCCGAGTATTGCGGGCGCATCACCTTCAGCCAGAGCCGTTAATAGGTCATCAACCGGTTGTTGCGCCACCGTGCCCAGCATTGCATTGACCTCTTCGGCGCAGACCTTACCGTTGCCGTAAACAATGGCCTGATCCAGCAAACTTAAACCGTCGCGCATACTGCCATCGGCGGCGCGCGCTAATAATTTTAATGCGGCCGGTTCGGCTTCAATATGCTCCTGCTGGAGGATGAATTCCATCTGGGTAAAAATCTGGCTGGGCAGTAAACGCTTCAGATTAAACTGCAAACAGCGGGACAATACGGTGACGGGGATTTTGTGGGGATCGGTGGTTGCCAGCAGAAATTTGACATGCGGCGGCGGCTCTTCCAATGTTTTCAGCAGGGCGTTAAAACTATGCCCGGACAGCATGTGGACTTCATCGATCAGGTAGACTTTGTAGCGGCCGTGATTGGGCGCATATTGCACGTTGTCGAGCAGGTCGCGGGTGTCTTCAACCTTGGTGCGCGATGCCGCGTCGACTTCGATTAAATCCAGGAACCGGCCTTCATCCAAATCGCGACACACGCTGCATACGCCGCACGGATTGAAATCCTGGAGGTTTTCGCAATTGATGGCTTTGGCTAAGATACGGGCAATGGTGGTTTTGCCGACGCCGCGTGTTCCGGTAAATAAATAGGCATGGTGAAGGCGGTCATGTTGCAAAGCGTTCATTAACGATTTGACCACATGCTCTTGTCCGACGACTTCGGTGAAATTATGGGGACGCCATTTTCTGGCAAGAACCTGATAATTCATGGCAGGCTCGAAAGGTGAGTAGTGTTTGGGCGGCGATCATGCCAGCCACATCCCGGCACACGAATCTGCTGTTACCGTTGCTCCCTTCCGGGCCTGGCGGGGTTCACAGCGTATCGTTGCGGGAGGACCGACACGATCACCATTAAACATTAGCCGTACTGGCTAAAGGACGGCTATTATCGTTGAATCTACTTAATAACACAAGCTGCAATGGCATAAATTTTGAAAAAAACATTAACGGTATAACCGAACAATTAGCTAAGCTTTAATCTGATCATCATAGAAATTGCAGGAGAGACACGAAGCGAATAAAGAGGGCTTCGTGTCCATGCTTGAGTGTAAGGCTTACGCTGTACGTGAAAGTAAAAATCACCATTACAGCAAAAAATTACACTTAATTAACAATAATTTATACTATTTCTTAGCTGCTTTTTTATCCTCGACAACAGCATCACTAATCAATACATCGTGCTTGATTTTTTCTACTGTTTTTTCGCCTATTCCAGCAACATTCGCCAAATCTTCTGCATTTTTGAAGGCACCTTTTTCTTCCCGGTACTTAACGATGGCTTCAGCTTTTTTCAAACCTATACCCGACAAAGCCTCCCCTATCGTTTTCGCATCCGCAGTATTGATATTGACAGGTGAAGCGATGACATTAAATGAGCAGAAAACGGCGAATAAAACAATTATTTTTTTCATTTTTATTTCCTATGTTTAAGTAAAAGGCACGTTGTGAATGGTTTTGTATATCGGTTATCTAAGCGATTACTAGGCATTCAACATCTAAGCTTAGGCGCTAACTTTAAAAATACAACTCAAACTCAGTTTATTTCCACTCTTTCGCGTCACTAGAACGATGCCGACAAAGAAAGGACGCCAAGAATTGCCCACTAAAGCTAAAAGTAGACCATAAAAAAAACAGGCATAAGCACCTGTTTTTTATCGCAAATTACTTCACTCTGGTTTATATTTTGCACGCCATTAATGCGCTAGTAAAAATCCGTATAAAACACACAACCCAGACGCTACCAAATCAAATCATCTGGCACTTGGTACGCCGCATAAGCGTCATCAATACTGTGCTCTGTTTTATCTGGCTCATTAAAAACGATAACGTTGGCAGCATCGCGTGACTGCACTTTTTTTGCCACTTCGGCAGATACAACTTCGTATTGCGAACCGAATTTGACAATAGCCAGCCGTCCTTCGGCAATCTGATCGCGCATGGCAGCGGTGACATAGAGCCGCTTCACCTTGTTATCATCGGTAAAGTTATAGGCTAAACCCTCGGCATCCCGGGGCAAACGGTTTAATTCGATGATCTGTTTGATTTGCGCGGCTAACTGCTTTTGCTCTTCTTGTTGCTGGCGCAGCTGGTTAAGCTCCCGATCCCGTTCGATTTTTTCAGCCTGTGCTTTTTGCGCCAGTTCTTTTGCCTCATCAATTACTTCGACTTTATTCTTGCGCTGCTGCTGAGTTTGTTTGCGCTTGTCAGAATTAACGCTTTTGGCTTTAGCGGCACTGACCAAACCGGATTTTAACAGCTGTTCTTGTAAGGATAATTTCGCCATATTTATTCCACTGTAACTGATTTTGCGAGGTTTCTGGGCTGGTCGACATCGGTGCCTTTTAACACTGCGACATGATAAGCCAATAATTGTAAGGGGATAGTGTACACAATCGGCGAAATTTCATTGCCGACTTGGGGGATTTTTACAATCTGCACATTTTCATCTTCGGCAGAGGCTAAGGTTTCATCCATGAACACGATCAACTGCCCTCCCCTGGCGCTGACCTCCTGCATGTTCGACTTCAATTTCTCCAACAAGCTGTTATTCGGCGCGACGGTCACCACCGGCATGTCAGCATCAATTAAGGCCAGGGGGCCGTGTTTTAACTCGCCTGCGGGGTAAGCTTCGGCATGAATGTAGGAAATTTCTTTTAACTTCAACGCGCCTTCCATCGCAATCGGATAATGCGTACCCCGGCCTAAAAACAAGGCATGTTCCTTTTCGGCAAATTGTTCGGACAGCGCTTTAATTTGACCATCCAGCTTTAACACTTTTTCGATTTTGCCCGACAAGCTGAACAATTCCGAGGTGATTTTCTGCTCTTCCACTTCGCTCAAATTAAAACGCCTACCGATAGCAATAACCAGCAACATTAAGGTCGCCAGTTGGGTGGTAAAGGCTTTGGTTGAAGCAACGCCGATTTCAGGGCCGGCTCGGGTCATCAGCACCAGATCGGATTCCCTGACCAACGAGCTTTCCGGCACATTGCAGATAGCCAGCGAGTATTTTGCGCCCAGTTTTTTCGCTTCCAGTAATGCGGCCAAGGTGTCGGCGGTTTCGCCGGACTGCGAGATAGTGACAACCAGCGTATCCGGCGCTAACACCGGATTTCGGTAGCGAAATTCGCTGGCCACTTCGATGTTACAGGGCACGCGGGCCAATTTTTCAAACCAGTAACGCGCCACCATGCCGGCATGATAACTGGTGCCGCAGGCTAAAATTTGAATGGCTTTTATATTGTCGAACACTTCGGCGGCATTATGTCCGAAGGCGTTTTCTTGCAGGCGGTTATTAATAAACCGGCCTTCCAGCGTTTGCGCGATGGCAAACGGCTGTTCATAAATTTCTTTCAGCATGTAATGGCGATACTCGCCTTTATCGACCGCATCAGCCGTCAACTGGCTGTCTACGACCGGCCGCGTAACCGCTTGATCCTGTTGATCATAAATGACCAACCCATTGATATTAATCGCCGCGATGTCGCCGTCTTCAAGAAAAATAAAGCGCTGCGTTACCGGCAACAAGGCGGCCACATCGGACGCGATAAAATATTCACCGATACCGACACCGATAACCAGCGGACTGCCTTTTCTGCAAGCGACAAGCGTATCGGGATCATCAACACTGATGATGCCCAAGGCATAAGCGCCATCCAGTTTTTTGACCGCCAACTTAACCGCGTCGAGCAAATCGCCGGTAGCCTGACCTGAGCTTAGTCGATGGGTTTCCATCGCATGATGGATTTCGTGCGCAATCACTTCGGTGTCGGTTTCCGAACTGAATTCGTAACCATTTTGTTGCTGGACGGCTCTTAAATGTTCATGGTTTTCGATGATGCCGTTATGAACCACCGCTATTTTATGCCGGCACATATGCGGATGTGCATTGGCTGTGCTGGGTTTGCCGTGGGTCGCCCAACGGGTATGGGCGATACCAATGCGGCCTGAAATTGGCTCTGCTTCGAGTAGCGCTTCAAGGCCTTTGACTTTGCCCAGCTCACGTTTTCGGTGAATTTGCTGATTGTCGATGACAGCTAAACCTGCCGAATCATAGCCCCGATATTCGAGACGCCTTAGGCCTTCCAATAGAATAGGCACTACATTTCGTTGCGCGATACCGCCAACAATGCCACACATATCATGTCTCCTTTTTAACGGGTCGCTGCCATCCTGCGAGGGATACCTGCTTGGCGCGACTTAAGGTTAACTGGTTCTCAGGGCTGTCTTTAGTGATGGTTGAACCGGCGCCTATGGTGGCATTTTTGCCTATCGTAACCGGGGCGACGAGCTGAGTATCGGAACCGATGAAAGCGCCATCTTCGATGATCGTTCTAAATTTATTAGCGCCGTCGTAATTGCAGGTAATGGTACCGGCGCCGATATTCACTTTTGCGCCCACCGTACTATCGCCGATATAGCTCAAGTGATTTATTTTGCTGCCTGCCGCGACTGACGATTTTTTGATTTCGACAAAATTACCGATATGCACATCTTCGGCCAACACGCTTTCCGGCCTGAGCCTAGCAAAAGGACCAATCCGGCTGCCTTGACCTACCACCGCATCCTCAATAACGCAGTTTGCAAGTATGTCTACATTATCGCCAATAATCGAATCTTTGATATGCGTATTAGCACCTATTTTGACATGGCTGCCGATGCTGTTTTTCCCTTCCAAAATGACATTAATATCGATTTCTATATCTTGCCCCAGATTTTCAATCGAGCCTCGTTGATCAAAACGCAGCGGGTCTTTTAAGGTCACGCCCCGCTCCATCAGACTATTGGCTTGCTCCTGCTGATAAACGCGCTCCAAATAACTGAGTTGCATGCGATTATTGATACCCAGCACCTCATCCTCGGTTTCCGGCTGACTAGTGACGATATTAATTTGATCGGCTACCGCCATTTCAATCACATCGGTTAAATAATATTCGCCCTGCGCATTACTGTTATTTAGCTGGCTTAACCATTTTTTTAGCTGCCGGCCTTGCACCGCCATAATGCCGGTATTGACTTCGTTGATTTGTTTCTCATTGGCATCAGCATCTTTTTCTTCGACAATTTTACTGACCCGGCCTGCGGCGTCGCGGACTATCCGGCCGTAACCAGTGGGCGTATCAAGATTCACCGTCAGTAAAGCCAGCGAGCGCTCGTTAACATGAGCGATTAGCGTCTTGACCGTGGTTAATTTTAACAACGGCACATCGCCGTACAATATCAACACCGTATCGGCATCGGCAAGCTGGTCGCTGACTTGTTGCACCGCATGGCCTGTACCTAATTGTTGCGTTTGCTCTATCCAATCCGCATCAAAATGTTTTAAGGCGGTAGTGACCTGCTCCGCACCGTGGCCGACCACAATCTTGACGCAATTATTTTCCAATTGCGCCGCCATATCATAAACATGCTGCAATAAAGAGCGGCTGGCAATTTTATGTAGGATTTTAGGCAGCTCCGAACGCATACGCGTGCCTTTACCGGCCGCTAAAATAATTGTCGTTATTTGCATTTAATACTCCGTTAAAACCAAAAAAGCCCGATAACGTGTAAACGCGCTATCGGGCTTTATAAAGGATAAAAATGTACTGCGTAATAAACCAACTACCCGCCGCGTTTTCTAAGCCTATCCAATGTTCTCAATTGCATCATTGCATCAAGCAATTGCGCTTGGGCTGTTGCATAATCAATTTTACTGCTCTTATCGCTCAAAGCCTCTTCCGCCCTGGATTTTGCTTCCAGCGCCGCCGCTTCATCAATATCTTTCGCTCTAATGGCCGTGTCAGCCAAAATAGTAATCAAATGAGGCTGAACTTCCAATATGCCTCCCGATACATAAAACGGATAACTTTCTTTATCGCTGACTTTAACCCTGACTTCGCCGGGTCTCAATTTCGATATTAACGGAGCATGACGGGGTGAAATACCCACTTCGCCAAGTTCAGCAGGCGCGAATACCATTTCCGCCAATCCGGAAAATATTTCCTTTTCTGCACTGACGATGTCTACATGTACGGTCATGGTCATGATTGATACCTACTATTTTTATGACTTATTTCATGCCTTTAGCTTTCTCAAGCGCTTCATCTATGGTTCCCACCATATAAAAAGCCTGCTCTGGAATCGCATCGTATTCACCGTCGATAATGCCTTTAAAACCGGCAATAGTATCTTTCAGTGATACATATTTACCAGGCGATCCGGTAAATACTTCAGCAACGAAGAAAGGTTGTGACAAGAAACGTTGCATTTTACGCGCTCTTGATACGGTC
>JAUYMY010000056.1 GCA_030699385.1 Methylobacter sp. | reverse complement strand
ATCGCGCACTATTCGCGGCCGGGTGGCCGCTCCCACAACCTTCTATCACAACTTTCCATTTGATCGTCGTTCCCACCCGCTACGCTCATCCTTATACATAAACACTTACGGCGGAAATTAGCATTATTCTCAATAACGACTAAACTAAAGTCCCTATGAAATCAGTGGGATTGAGGCTAAGTTTGGCTGTAAGCATAGGCTTACGCTCTCGCTCTCGACAATGGTCTGAGTCCACATAAGCTTTATGTTTGATTTTTCGTCTTTTACTTATCCTTGGACAAACAGGTCGTTGCGTGATTATTATTTTAAAAAACATACCCGGCCATACAGAAAATCACCAAGTAGAAGACTTTGTTAGTCCGGCTATTAAAGGCGGACTGTTACGAAAAAGCGGCGCTATCGATAAAATTGAAATTCATGTACAAAAAGATACCGTCAGACACACCGTTGAATATCATGCCTTGGTGACTATAACGCCGGATTCTGTTGCCATTAAAGCCATAGAAAAACTCAATAAAAAACGCATCAACGGCCGGCATATCCTTGTCACCGAGTACCACATAAGAACCTGGCACAATGACCCTAGAATTAACAGAGAGCCGCATGAGCAAGCGGTTGATCAGCGTAAAGGCGACCGTAGGCGCCGAAATCTGGAGACCCGATTAAGAGTCGAAAGAAAGCCGGTCGATCAGCTGTTTCAGGGTGATAAAAGGTTTTCTAAAAAGTTTACTGATGAGTGATTGCTGACTAAGGTTGGTAAATTTGTAACCTAAGTTCTATAATTAATCCCAATCTGCAGCCTTGTTAAAAGGCTTTTTTTATGGTGCTTTAATTGACATTTCGTAACTACTCAGCGAAAAAAGTAATAGAACACGGATGGCACGGGTTAGACGGATAATTACTGATTTAAAAAATCGGTGTAAATCCGTCCTATCTGTGTAATCCGTCGACTGCAGGGATGCAGGAGGTAGAGCACCAAAAGTAGGCGCTTTAGGCGATGCAGGAGCAATTGCCGAGTTCTATTTAATTATTTTTAGTAGTGACTGAGTAGTTACGACATTTCATTAATTTTTCTAAAAAAACTCATTGGCTATGAAATTAATGAAATATGGAGTGGGCAATATCTTCGCGCTGCTGAGCTTTGTACACAGTGCGCAAGCGGCAACGGAATTTTCGACTATGCCGCTGGAAGAGCTGATGGAAACCAGCATTGCTTCGATCAGCAAAATGAAAATTCCGTTAAACAAATCGCCGGTCACCGCCTTCATCGTCACCCAAGATGAAATTACCCATAAGGGCTATCGGTATTTGACCGATATTTTAAAAAATACCCCCGGGATTCATCTCGCCAACTTGGCTTATGTCGAAAAAGCCATGACCGAAATTTATGTGCGCGGGGTTTTTGCCAATAACAAGATCACTGTGTTGGTTGACGGCATTAAGGTCAAATCACCGACCGGCGAGCCGGTCACTTTTTTGAACAGCATTCCGTTAATTGGGGTCAAGCAGGTTGAAATCAGTTTAGGCTCTGCGTCCGCCATTTACGGCGCCGATGCGATGCTGGCGACGATTAACCTCGTAACGCAAGGCGGTGCGGCTATTGATGGCATTCGCGTTAAAGCCACTGCAGGCAATTTCGATACCGGCGAAGTGCAGGTTGCGACGGGTTCCAAGCTCACCGAGGATTTGACCGTGGCGCTGACCGGCAGTTTTCATCGTTCCGCCACCGAAGACTTCGCCGACAATTATCCGGCTGAATATGCCGGAACCGGGCCGGTCGACTTAAAGGAACAAAACCATAATGTGCATTTCAAACTCAATTATAAGGACTTGACCCTCAGTTATTACCGGCTGTTTAATAAAAATAACAGCAGCCTTGGTTTCACCCCGTTGCCGCCGGCAGCGTATATCTATTCCGGTGCAGCCTTTTTGGCGAACTTGAACCAAACTGTCAACGCCACGTATGCGTGGGACATCAATCCGTATTGGCAGGCCAAGTCCAGCTTAAGTTATGAAAGCAACGAGTTGTTGCCGGAATCGAGTTACCATGATTACGGCGCAATCGAGCATAAAACCTGGCATGGTGAAGCCATGCGCTTCACCCAAAATGTGGTTTATCAGCGCGATAAAATAAACTGGCTAAACGGTACCGAATTAAGTTTCATGAAGTCCACGCCCAAATACACGGTGGAAGATCCGGGCTTTAACAAGGTTGATACCCAGTATCAGAATTATGCGGTGTTCAGCCAACTGGATTATGCCTGGACTGACGATTTGACCTTGAGCGGTTCGGTGCGCATGGACAGCGATTCGCGCTATACGCCTCAATTTAACCCGCGTGTCGGTTTTTCCTGGCAGGCGCTTAAACCGCTACGCTTTTTCGGTGCCTGGGGCACCTCTTTTCTTGCGCCAGCGCCGTTGTTTATCTACGAAAAATGGGGCGAACCTACGTGGACGTCCTACCATCGCCCCAACACCCAGTTGCAGCCGGAAAAGATCAGCACTTACGAACTGGGCATGGATATTGCCCCGGGCAAAAACAGCTTGCTGAAATTGCTCGGCTTTTACACCGAAGGCACCGATTTAATGCGCGTGGTCGACAATACCGGCACCGGGCTGGCCAATTACAACGGCAATGTCGCTAGCCTAAGCAGCTACGGTATGCAGGCGATAGCCGGGCAGCGCTTTGACAATGGCCTGGATTTTAATTTGGATTACACCTTGACCTTAGGCAGTCAAGACGCAGAAAAAAAAGACAACGGCACTGTCGGCCTGACCAATGCGCCTGAACACATGATTAAAGGCAATGCCGCTTATACGTTAGGGCAATTGAGCTTGCGCTTTACCGGGCGCTGGTTTGATAGGGTGGGCACACATGAGAGCAATTCCCTGTATGCCGGAGAAACCGTTAACGGCACTTTGTTGTTTGACAGCAACCTCCATTATGGCGGGCAATTGAATTTGGCCAAATGGTCAGTGGATTTCGGTGTCGATAACCTGTTCGACAGAAAATATTACACCATCCCGCAAGTCGATAACTTCTTCGATTCGTTGCCGCGCCAGCCGCAAGAGACACGGAAATTGTATTTGACTTTGGGCTTGTCCTATTAATCAACAGTTTATGTGTCCGACCCGATTGGCTGCGTTGCTGAGCCTTATCCATTTTTTGCCCGCATATTACATAAAGCGTATGGCGTCAGTATGGCGTAACCTGATGATATTGGGCGCGTTAGCCTTGTCTACCTGCAATATCGCGGTTGCCGAGCCAACAGACCGGGAATTGCAAATAACCGCTGCCTATTTGTACCATTTTATTCAGTTTACCGACTGGCCGGAAAAACCCACGGTTTTCCATTATTGCGTTTACCAGAATGCTAATTTTGCCGATTTATTGCGCAAAACCTACAGTGATAAAACCGTGGGTGATGCCAGCATCGATGTCAGTAATATCAATGAACAAAAAAAATTAGACGACTGTCATTTAATTTATTTCCCGCAAGCGGTGTCGCCTGGTTTTTTACAAAAAATTAGTAAATATGCCATCTTGTCGGTTGGTTCACAGAAAGATTTTACCCAGTTAGGCGGCATCATCTATTTGTTTGAAGAGGATCAGAAGCTGCGTTTTTACATTAACAACAGCGCGGCAACAGATACAGGGCTGACCATCAGCTCCCAATTGCTTAAACTGTCCAGAGAACCCTGATGCACATCAAGCAATCCATTAAGTTTAAGTTAATATTCATTACCGCGTTCAGCAGCACCTTAGCCTTGCTCGCGTTCAGCGCTGTTTTGTTTTTTTACGAGATAAAATTCGCCGAAAGAAGTTTGATCAACAACCTGCAAACTCAGGCCGATATTATTATCGAAAACAGTCAGGCTGGCTTAGCGTTCATGGACAAGACCAGCAGCGAAAAAACGCTGGGCGCATTAAAATATGATGCCGATATTCTTTACGCCGGTTTGTACGATGAAACCCAAACACAACTGGCCAGTTATCAAAAATCGTCATATCAAATCCCGGTGACCTTGCCGCCTGAATTTTCAGGCAACGGCACAAAATTAACAAAAAACGACGATTTTGTGCAAATTATCCGGCCAGTACGCTTAGATAACGAATTGCTGGGTTATTTATTGTTACGCGGCAGTTTCGAGTCGTTCCACCAAAAAATGTACAGTTATTTGTACACCGTGCTGCTGGCTTTTGGCATCGCTTTATTTATCGCCTTGTTATTGTCCTTACGTTTGCAGCGCATTGTGTCCAAGCCCATTATTCGAATGGCTAGGTTCATTAACGAAGTCACCGAATCAAAAACCTATAAGGTGAGGGCGGCCAGGGAAACCAATGATGAATTAGGTGTTTTAGTGGATGCCTTTAACCGGATGCTTGAACAGCTTGATTTTAGCCTGCATCAGCGCGACGAAGCCGAGCAGGCATTGGCGCACCATTTAGAACATCTGCAAGAAACTATCGACGAGCAAACTCAGGATTTACAAGATGCCGTCATCACTGCCGAAGCGGCAAACCGTTCCAAGTCGGATTTTCTCGCCAATATGAGCCACGAAATCCGCACCCCGATGAACGCGATTATCGGCATGACCCATTTGGCACAGTGCGCCGATCCTAGTCCTAAACAGCAGAATTATTTGGCTAAAATTGATGCGGCGTCGCAATCGCTGCTTAACATCATTAACGATATTCTGGATTTTTCCAAGATTGAAGCCGGGCATCTGGATTTGGAATATGCGCCGTTCTATTTGGATGATCTGTTAGGTGGTTTGGCTGATTTGGTAGGCTTTAATGCCGAAGAAAAAGGCTTGGAAATCATCTTTTCGGTCGCGTCGGATGTGCCGCGTTATCTGCTTGGCGATTCATTGCGCTTGGGGCAGGTGCTGTTAAATTTAACCAATAACGCAGTCAAATTTACCGATCGTGGCGAGATTCTTATCTCGGTATCGGTTGAATCCCGTGATGACGCGCATTGTCGATTAGCTTTCGCCGTTCACGACAGCGGCATAGGTATGACGCCGGAACAAATACAAGGGCTGTTTAAAGCCTTTTCCCAAGCCGACAGCTCCATCACCCGGCGCTACGGCGGCACCGGTTTGGGTTTGGCTATTTGCCGGCAGTTGGTGGGCATGATGGAGGGTGATATTAGCGTTGAAAGTGTGCCAAAACAGGGCAGCACTTTTCGTTTTACCGTCTCTCTTGGCGTAGCGCCGTCGTTTGTCGCCGTTTCCGAGTCGGCAGCGATTGATTTTCGCGGCAAAACGACGTTGGTGGTTGATGACAATGCTATTGCTCTCGAGGTGCTGGCCGCTATGCTGATTTCTTTGGGTTTTGTGGTCGAAACCGCCAGTTCAGGCGCTGATGCATTGACTCGTCTTGAGTCTGGACAAGCCTTTGATTTAGTGTTGACGGATTGGCGGATGCCGACCATGGACGGCATAGAACTCACTTCCAAAATCAAATCCGACACCCATCTGGCCAAAATACCGGCGGTGTTAATGATTACTGCGTTTGGCCGCGAGGATTTGGCGCGTCAGGCACATCAAGTCGGTGTCGATGGCTTTTTGTTAAAACCGATTATGGAAACAGTGTTGGTCAATACTATCGGCCAGCTGCTGGACTTGAGCGCGCTGGAACCCAGGTCGCAAAAACGGCAAAGCGCAGAAAAAATTTCGTTTCAGGGACGGCGGGTGCTGTTGGTTGAAGACAACGCCTTCAACCGGGATGTAGCCATTGAAATGCTGCAAGCATTGGATTTAAAAGTCGATTATGCAGTCAATGGCCAAGACGGTATTGAGGCGCTAAACCACGATGTGACTTATGATTTGGTGTTGATGGATATTCAAATGCCGGTCATGGATGGACTTAAAGCGACCCGATTAATTCGCAGCAATCCGCGTTTTGCCGAGCTGCCTATTATCGCGATGACAGCGCACGCGATGACGGAGGATCGTGAAAAAAGCTTGGCGGTCGGGATGAATGATCACGTCACCAAACCGATTAATCCGCGCCAACTGGCCACGCTGCTTCAGCACTGGCTAGGCTCGGAGACGGAGCGGGCGAGTGTGCCCCTAGCGCCGGAGCAAGACGATCCCGATTCTAATATGCTGCCGCTGGATATTAATAGAGCGCTACAATTTGCCGACCATGATGAAGAGAAAATGCATAACCGATTGCTTAACTTTTATGCTTGCTATCAGGGCGCACCGGAACAGCTCGATAATATGATAGTCACTAATGATGACGAAGGTTTAAGGCGAATGGCGCATACGCTAAAATCGGCTTCCGGCTATATCGGAGCCACGCGGCTGCAGCGTGCGGCGACGCAATGCTGGAATAATAAAGCCTTCACCGAACCCTTCGCGGCGAGATTGCGGCAAGAGCTGCAAGCCGTGTTGACCGCTATTTTGCCTTACAAGCCGGCACAGGCGGCGTATGATTCATCGGTTGAGGTGCCGGCGACTTTTGTCGCTACGCTAGACCGGCTGGAAATTCTGGTGCGCACCGGCGATGCTCGTGCTTCGGTGACCTTGTCCGAGCTGGAAACAGCAATGGCTGGGCATCCGTTGTCCGAGGAACTAACCTCTATTCGTGACGCTTTTGACGAACTGGATATTACGCTTGCCTTAAGCCGGCTGGCTTCTTTGCGTGAAACTTATGCAGCAAAAGGGAAAGCGTCATGAACAACAAACAGCGCGTTTTGATTGTCGACGATGAAAAATTTAATCGGCAGATGTTAAGCGAATTGCTGCTCCCGTATTACGATGTATTTCTCGCTAAAGACGGCGAGCAGGCCATTGCCTTGGCCAGTGCCGAGCCGCCGCCGGATTTGATTTTGCTGGATGTGGTCATGCCCGGCATGGATGGCTACGAAGTGCTGCGTCGCTTGCGTAGCGATGAGCGTACCTGCAACATCGCCGTGATGTTTGTTACCGGCATGAGCGAGGAAGATGACGAAACCAAAGGTTTAGATCTGGGCGCGGTGGATTATGTGTTCAAACCGTTCCGCTCGGCGGTGGTGCGCGCCAGGGTGCGTAATCACATGAGTTATATTTGGCAGCGCAAACAGCTGGAATTGGATGCTTTTATCGACGGACTGACCGGCATACCCAACCGCCGTCAATTTGATCAAGCGGTAGAAACCGAATGGCGGCGCGCCAACCGACACGGTACGCCGCTTTCCCTGGCCATGGTCGATGTCGATTTTTTCAAACCGTATAACGACACTTACGGCCACGGCGCAGGCGACGAGGCGTTACGGCAAATTGCCAAAGCCATGTCGCAGGCGCTCAACCGTTCCAGCGAGCTGGTCGCGCGTTATGGCGGCGAAGAGTTTGTGTTATTGTTGCCGGAAGTCGAGCCAGATGAAGCGGTCAAGATTGCCGAACGTGTGCGGTTGGCGGTAGCGGCGCTGGGGCTTCTCCATGAAGAATCGAACGCCGCGCCGTTTGTGACCATCAGCGTAGGCGGCGTGTCCCTGATTCCTTCGTTGAAAACGCCTGTCGCCGAGATGTTGACACGGGCGGATAAACAGCTTTACCTAGCCAAACAAGCCGGACGAAATAGGGTGAGTTGGGAAACGGTAATATAAAGTGGGAGCGGCCACCCGGCCGCTCCCACAACTTAAAAATTTTAACCAGTAAGCACCATAGCCAAGGATTAAGCCCATGTCAGATATTAAAATTTATGACATCAAACCTGAAATAGCCGCTCAGGCCCACATCACGGCGGCAAATTACAACACCTTGTATCAGCGCTCAATCGCCGAGCCGGAGGTTTTTTGGGCCGAACAGGCACTTTTGTTTTTGGACTGGAGCCAGCCCTGGGACACCGTCATGGATTGCGATTTTAAAACCGGCCACATCCGCTGGTTTGACGGCGGCAAACTCAATGTCAGCGTCAACTGCCTGGATCGCCATTTGGCGACACGCGGCGAGCAAGTCGCCATTATCTGGGAAGGCGACAACCCGGCGCAGGACAAAAAAATCACCTACCGGGAGTTGTACGAACAGGTCTGTAAGTTTGCCAATGTGTTAAAAAGCCAAGGCGTGCAAAAAGGCGACCGCGTGTGCATTTATTTGCCGATGATCAGCGAAGCGGCGGCGGTGATGTTGGCCTGCACCCGTATCGGCGCGGTGCATTCGATTGTGTTCGGCGGCTTTTCCGCCGAGGCGCTAAAAGATAGGATTATCGACGCCGAGTGCCGGTTTCTGGTGTGCGCCGATGAGGGTTATCGGGGCGGCAAAACCATCCCGATTAAATTCAATGCCGATAAAGCCGCCGCTGCTTGTCCCAATCTTGAAAAAATCATTGTCATCAAAAACACCGGCAATGCGGTTGACTGGAACGAAACACGCGATGTCTGGTATCACGAGGCGATGGCCGTGGCGTCTGCCGAGTGTCCGGCCGAAGCGATGGAGGCCGAAGACCCGCTGTTTATCCTGTACACATCAGGTTCCACCGGCAAACCTAAAGGCGTGTTGCACAGCACCGGCGGTTATTTGCTCTATGCCGCAATGACTCACAAATATGTGTTTGATTATCACGACGGCGACATTTACTGGTGCACCGCCGACATCGGCTGGATTACCGGCCATTCCTACATGATCTACGGCCCGTTATGCAATGGCGCCACCACGCTGCTGTTTGAAGGCGTGCCGACTTATCCCGATGCCGGCCGCTTTTGGCAGGTGATCGACAAACATCAGGTAAATATTTTCTATACCGCGCCGACTGCAATCCGCGCTTTGATGGCGCAGGGCGACGCGTTTGTTGAACGCAGTTCGCGCCAAAGTTTACGCATACTCGGCAGCGTCGGCGAGCCAATCAACCCGGAAGCTTGGGAATGGTATTACCATGTGGTTGGCGATGGCCGTTGTCCTGTTATGGACACTTGGTGGCAAACCGAAACCGGCGGCATCTTGATCACGCCATTGCCCGGCGTGACGGCATTAAAACCGGGTTCGGCCACTTTGCCCTTTTTCGGCATCAAGCCGGACATCATGGACAATGCCGGCCAACTCAGGGAAGGCGCCGCCGAAGGCATTTTAGTCATCAGCCGCTCCTGGCCGGGACAGGCGCGTTCGGTTTTCGGCGATCATCAGCGTTTTGTCGATACTTATTTTAAAAATTACCCCGGCTATTATTTTACCGGCGACGGTGCGCGTCGCGACAGCGACGGCTATTTTTGGATTACCGGACGGGTTGACGATGTGATTAATGTGTCCGGCCACCGCATGGGCACGGCAGAAATTGAAAGTGCGCTGGTGTTGCATGAACATGTCGCCGAAGCGGCGGTGGTCGGTTATCCGCATGATATTAAAGGGCAGGGCATCTACGCTTATGTGACCTTGAATGTCGGCATCGAACCGACCGAAGAATTGCGCAAAGAACTGATTGAACTGGTCAGGACAGAAATCGGCCCGATTGCCAACCCGGACATTATCCAGTGGGCGCCGGGGCTGCCTAAAACACGTTCCGGTAAAATCATGCGCCGTATTTTGCGCAAAGTGGCGTCCAACGAGATTGGCAGCCTGGGCGACACCTCGACGCTGGCCGATCCTGCTGTGGTTGACGATATTATTGAGCATCGAGCCAATAAGTAAGGCGATTTCTGAGAAAGAATATCCCCCTAATGGTCGTGGCTGTAGAAAAACAGAGTCCACGAAAATCACAAAAACCACGAAAATTTTGTATTTTTCGTGTTTTTCGTGCCTTTCGTGGACAATTATTTGGGTATGCCCTTTTCAGGAAATAGCCTTATTAATAAGATTATCACCACGAAGCCCACGGCCCATGGAGAACACGGAATTTCATTATTCATGTTCTCCGTGGTGAACAAAATTCCTTCACTGCGTAGATGTTTCAATAATGTTTCAATGAAATGTTTTTTGTTTCAAGAAAACGTCAAATGAAACATGCGGCGAAATTAAAGAACTTTAAAAAATCAAGTAATCTATTGAATTTACAATGGTTTACGCTGGTTTTTAAAAGTTGGCACATTGCCTGCTATATCTTAAATGAATCAATACCAAAGAAAATGCACATTCCACCCACTAAAATTAAAAACTTGGAGTAACCGTCATGTTTAAACAATTATTCGACCCCGCCACTTGGACTTACACTTACTTAATCGCTGATGATGTCAGCAAAGAAGCTGCGTTTATTGACCCAGTGAATACGCATTTGGATACTTATTTAAACCTGTTGAAAGAACACGGTTTGACATTAGTTTATTCATTTGAAACCCATGTTCACGCTGACCACATCACCGCAAGCGGTTTGTTGCGTCAGCACACAGGCGCAAAAACCGGCGTCAGCAAATTAGGCGGCGCCCAACTGGTTGACGTTGAAATGTCCGACGGTGATGTTTTCATGCTGGGCGGCGAAAAAATTAAAGCCATTGCAACGCCGGGGCACACGCCCGGTTGTACCTCTTTCTTGTGGAAAGACCGCCTGTTTTCAGGCGATTCATTGTTTATCGGCGGTTGCGGACGCACTGATTTTCAAGGCGGCGATGCAGGCGCCTTATACGATGCGATTACACAACGCTTATTCACCTTGCCCGGTGAAACCTTGGTTTATCCAGGCCATGATTATCAACAGCATTGGGTCAGCAATATCGAACAAGAACGCAGCACTAACCCGCGTTTAGCCAACAAAACCCGCGAACAGTTCATCGAAATTATGAACAATTTGAATTTGCCAAAGCCGCGTTTAATTGATGAGGCAGTACCGGCAAACCGTTATTGCGGTTTAGATGAAGACGAACGTGTGCAAGCGGTTGAGCGTAAGCAAAGTGATGCCGGCGTTTTCTGCATGATGCAAGGCGGCGGTTCAACAGGCCCGGATTTAGTGACGCTGGCCAAACAAACGATTACTGAAGTCAATGCTGACATGGCGCGCAACTTATTAAAAGAAGGCGGCATTGCATTGATTGACGTGCGTGAGGAAAGTGAGTTTGCGGCCGGTCATATCGACAATGCGCTGTTGATTCCGCGCGGCACGTTGGAATTTAAGGTGGCGACTGTTCCTGAGTTGTCAGACAAGTCAAAGGCAGTGTTGCTTTATTGCCGCACCGGCGGACGTTCGGCACTCGCCGCGCAAACATTGCAAACGTTAGGCTATACCAACGTGCTTTCACTCGCAGGCGGCTTTGAAGGTTGGAATAAAGCCTAAAACCAGATGTTCACGTTTTTAGCTTAGCCACATAAATTAGGCGATTTTCTGAAAAAAACAGCCCCAAATAATTGTCCACGAAAAGCACGAAAAGCACGAAAAGCACGAAAAGCCAAAAGTAGGCATCTCCAGGCGACACGAAAATAAGCAAAGCTATTATTTTGACTGCTTTTTTTCGTGGCTTTCGTGCTAAGCGTGGACTCTGTTTTTCTACGGCTTTCGATTATCAAGGACATTTTTTATTAGAAATCGTCTGCAGCTTTTGCCCCCTTCACCTGAAAACGCCACTATGTCCTATTTTCCGATTTTCAGTTGGTTAAAAACCTACCGCCGCGCCGATTTTAACGGCGATTTATTTGCCGGCATCATCACCGCTATTTTGCTGGTTCCTCAAGGCATTGCGTATGCGTTGCTGGCCGGTTTGCCGCCTGAATTCGGTTTATACGCCAGTATTTTACCGCCGCTTTTTTACGCGCTTTTGGGCACCAGCCGCACTATGTCGGTTGGGCCGGTTGCGGTTGCGGCGATCATGATTGCGGCGGCATTAACATCCCCCGAAGTGAGTGCGCTGGGCAATGTCACTCAAAGTGCGGTGATTTTATCGGCGCAAACGGGCGTAATTATGTTGCTGATGGCGGTTTTCCGTATGGGAGGTCTGGTCAATTTTATCAGCCATCCGGTATTGACCGGATTTACCAGCGGCGCGTCATTATTGATTATTATCAGTCAATTACCTAAAACACTCGGTTTAAACACGCCGGATTGTCATGTTGATGTGGCGTGTTATCAGCAGTATTTTCAAGGCACTAATTTGCTTGTGTTAGCTATTAGTTTGGGCGTATTTGCCTTGTTGGTGTTTTTTAATAAACCGCTGCCTGCCTTGTTAAACAAAATAGGTACGTCACCCGCTCTCATCACTGCAATCAGCAAATGTGGCGCGTTGGTGAGTGTGGCGATCACGACTTTTGCGGTCAGTTATTGGCATTTAATTGACCAGCACATTGCCGTCGTGGGTTTTGTCCCCACAGGTTTTCCTGCGTTACAGCTTGATTTTTTCGACATGGAAAAATGGAAGGTTTTATTTTCGCCGGCGGCGTTTATCGCGCTGATTGCTTATGTGGAAAGTATTGCCATTGCCAAAGTGGTGGCGAATTTGCGCAACGAGAAGATTTTACCTAATCAGGAATTAGTCGCTTTAGGTGTTTCAAATATTGTTTCAGCCATTTCAGGCGGGATGCCCGCAGCGGGCGGATTAAGCCGCACCATGGTGAATTTTTCGGCAGGGGCTTGCACACAAATCGCCGCTGTCATTGCCTCGATTATTTTGGCATTGGCGGTGATGTTTTGCAGCGAATGGTTTTATAACATTCCCAAAGCCACGCTCGCGGTCATCATTTTGGTGGCGATTTTGCCGCTGGTGAAATTTAAAAGCATTTTGCACACCTGGCAATATGACAGGGGCGACGGCATTGCCGAACTTGCGACCTTAATCAGTGTGTTAATTTTCGGGATTGAAGAGGGCATTACGCTGGGTATTTTCCTGACATTTATCAGTCATCTGCGTAAAGCCAGCCATCCGCATATTGCGGTGGTTGGGAGGTTGCCAAACAGCAAACATTACCGCAATATTAAACGCCACAAAGTCGAAACCTGGGGGCATCTGCTGCTGATGCGTGTTGACGAAAATATCACCTTTACCAATGTGAATTTCATTGAAGACTTTATCGAAAATGAATTACGAAATGCACCGAATGTTAAACACATTGTGCTGATTTTTAACTCGGTGAGCGACATTGACATGACCGCATTGGAAGCCTTGGAACAACTGAATAACAGCCTAAAAAGCATCGGCATCACGTTAAATTTTGCCGAAGTTAAAGGCTTTTTGCTGGATAAATTAAAGAAAAGCGAATTATTTAGCCATTTAAATGGGCAACTATTTTTTGATGCTGAAGATGCTGTCACTAAACTTAATGCGTTATAACCGGAACCTTGCCATGAAAAAAATTGCCTTAGTCACATTAGCGTTACTTTCAACAAACACGTTTGCGGAAGAAGTCGATAATCGCCGCGTACTTAGCTTAAATGAAGTTAATCGACATCATGTTTTATCCGAAATGCGCGCCTTATTGTCCGGCACCCAGGCTATTTTAGCGGCGCTGGCAAATGACGACATGAAAGCGGTTGCTGATGCGGCCAAACCTTTAGGCATGGGCATGGCGCACAGTGCCGAAAACCATTTGCATGATATTTTACCTAAGGAATTTATGATGTTAGGTAAATCCGTCCACATGGCTTTTGATGACATTGCGCGTGATGCAGAAACCGTAAAAAATCCAAAACATACTTTACAGCAGCTAAATCAAGCGATGAGCCAATGCAATGCCTGCCATTCCGCCTATCAAATCCGCGTCAGTTCCGCCAGCGATGCGCGTTTGGATGAAGTGGTTGCGCGAGGCGTCCATGTGATGCCGTTTGACCTGGAAAAAACCGTGCATGTTTTCACCAAGGTTGAAAAAGGCGGCGTACAGCAAGTGATTGTGAAAGATAAAAACGATAGCGCGCAAATCCAACTGATCCGCCAACATTTAGCGAAAATTGCGGGTGAGTTTAATCAGGGCGATTTTTCAAATCCGGTGAAAATTCACGGTGAAGATATGCCCGGATTGCACGCATTACGCAGCGCCGAAAAAGGCGCATTAAGCATTGTTTACAAAGAATTGCCTGATGGCGCACAAATTGATTACCGCAGCGAAAAACCGGCGTTAGTCGCGGCAATTCATCAGTTTTTTGACGCCCAACTCAGCGACCATGCGCGTCATGCCGTTTCCGGTCACTCGCAACACCATCAAAAATAACGGCCATGCGTTTAAATCGATTTTCATCGGAAATGACCCTTGCCATCATCATCAAATTCACGCTGTTTGCTTTGGTGTGGTGGCTTTTTTTCGCAGGACAAAAAATAAATGTCGATGAAGAAGCATTAACGGATCGGCTATTTAACTCGGCACCATTACACGGGGAAAAATTAAAATGATAACGACTGAAGTTGTAGATTTGTCTCGGTTGCAATTTGCTGTCACAGCCATGTACCACTTTCTGTTTGTGCCTTTGACGTTGGGTTTGTCATTTATTTTGGCCATTATGGAATCCATTTATGTGATGACCGGCAGGCAAATTTATAAGGACATGACGCGTTTTTGGGGCAAGTTGTTCGGCATTAACTTTGCGATGGGGGTGACGACGGGGCTAACGATGGAATTCCAATTCGGCACCAACTGGTCGTATTACTCGCATTATGTCGGCGACATTTTCGGCGTGCCGTTGGCTATTGAAGGCATGATGGCGTTTTTTTTGGAATCCACTTTTGTCGGCTTGTTTTTCTTCGGTTGGGACAGGATGAGCAAATTGCAGCATCTTTCAACAACCTGGCTGCTGGCATTAGGCACAAGTTTGTCGGCGTTGTGGATTTTAATTGCCAATGCGTGGATGCAAAATCCTGTTGGCGCGGCATTCAATTACGACACCATGCGCATGGAACTGACCAGCTTGTCTGATATTTTCTTTAATCCGGTCGCACAAGTTAAATTTGTTCACACGGTCGCGGCGGGTTATGTCACCGGATCAATGTTTGTGTTAGGCATCAGCGCGTTGTATTTGCTTAAACACAGGGATGTTGCTTTTGCGCGGCGGTCGTTCCGTATTGCCTCAGGTTTTGGTTTGGCGGCGGTTTTATCGGTCATCGTTTTAGGTGACGAAAGCGGTTACACCGTTGGCGAGGTGCAACGTGCAAAACTCGCGACCATTGAAGCCGAATGGGAAACCGAGGAAGCGCCGGCGTCTTTTACCTTGATTGGTTTTCCAAACGAAGCCACAAGAACGACAGATTATGCGATTAAAGTGCCTTATTTATTGGGCTTGATAGCAACACGCTCGATTGATGAAAAAGTCGATGGCCTTGATGTGATACGCGCACGCAAACGCCACCGTATTGAAAACGGCATGATTGCTTATGAAAATCTGCAAATTTTGCGTGGCGATAAAACCAATGAAATTGCCAAAGCCATTTTTGAGCAACACAAAGTTGACTTGGGTCACGGGCTGCTGCTCAAAAAATATACCGAAAACGTGGTGGACGCGACGCCTGCACAAATTGAACTGGCCATTAAAGATTCCGTGCCAAAAGTTGCACCGATGTTTTGGTCATTTCGCGGCATGGTTTTTTGCGGCGTGTTAATGCTGTTTATTTTTGCCGCCTCATTTTATTTCAACATGAAACGCGACGCGCACAATCAACGCTGGCTGTTGAAACTGGCATTCTGGAGTATTCCTCTGCCCTGGATTGCCAGTGAATTGGGTTGGGTGGTTGCAGAATATGGTCGTCAACCCTGGACAATCGCGAATATTTTACCCACGCATTTAAGCACATCCAGTTTAAGCAGCGGGCAACTTTACAGCAGTATTGCGGGCTTTGTGGTGATGTACACTGCGCTGCTGGTGATCGAATTATTTTTGATGGTCAAATACATTCGTTTAGGCCCCAGCAGTTTGCACACAGGCAAGTACTATTTTGAAAAACAAGGGGTAGATCATGTTTGATTATGAGGTGTTACGCATTATCTGGTGGGGCCTTTTAGTGTTCCTGGTTTGCGGTTTTGCGGTGATGGATGGTTTTGATTTGGGCATTGGCATGTTGCTGCCATTTTTGGGCAAAACGGATGATGAACGGCGTGTCATTATCAACACCATCGGCCCCACCTGGGAAGGCAATCAAACTTGGCTGGTCACGCTGGGCGGCATTACCTTTGGCGCTTGGTCAATTGTCTATGCGGTGTTGTTCTCAGGCGTTTATGCCGGTTTATTGTTGTTATTGTTCGCCTTGTTTTTGCGTCCGGTCGGGTTTGATTACCGCAGCAAAGTAGAGAGTCCAAAATGGCGCAGTTTCTGGGATTGGGGTTTGTTTGTGGGCGGGACAGTCCCAGCGGTGGTGTTAAGTTTGGCGGTTGGCAATTTAATAGTGGGCTTGCCGTTTGAACTCGATGCCGACCTACGTTCAACCTACACCGGCGGTTTGTTTGATTTATTCCAATTATTTCCGTTGCTCTGTGTGTTGGTTGGCGTGTCGTTGTTCCTGATGCACGGCGCGGTGTATTTGCATTGGAAAACCGAAAGCTTTATTGCTGAACGCGCCCAACAGGTGATCCGTGTCAGCAGCATTTTATTTGTGCTGTTATTTTTGCTTGCCGGTGTTTGGGTTGCATTCGGCATAGACGGTTATCGGGTCACCTCGGCAATCGACACAAGCATTACCGCCAATCCATTGCACAAAACCGTCGAAAAAGGTGCTGGTTTGTGGCTGGCCAATTACGGCACTTATCCGTGGTTATTGCTTGCCCCGATTATCACGGTTATTGCCGCCTTATCAGCCCCTTTCTTCACCGCCAAACAGCATTCAGCCACGGCGTTTATGTTAAGCAGCCTGGCCATGATGGGGGCCATTGTGACTGCAGGCGGTTCGATGTTTCCGTTCATGTTGCCTTCGAGTTTGTCGGCCGTCAGCAGTTTGACCATTTGGGATGCCAGTGCCAGCCATTACACGATGAAAATGTTGCTTGCCGCAACGATTGTGTTTATGCCGATTGTCATTGCTTACACGAGCTGGGTGTATCGCATCATGCGCGGTAAAGTCACCGTTGAGCAGATTCAAGAAAACCCACACACACTGTATTAGGGGGCACCAATGAATAACATTACAGCGTTAACGTTGCAAAGAGGGGGCGCAAATAATCCGCTGTGGCTAGGATTTGACTGCAATTTTTTAAAAAGCGAGGGGTAATTTATGTGGTATTTTGCTTGGATTTTAGGGGTAAGTTTGGCGTGTACGCTGGCTATCATCAATTCAATGTGGCTGGAGCTAGGCGATGATGCTGATGACGATTATTAATGATTAATAAATTGTGGGAGCGGCCACACGGCCGCGAACAGAGCGCAATTGTTCGCGGCCGGTGACCGCTCCCACAATCTTGCATCATTCCCAAACTCCAGCTTTATTTAACCGCAGAGTCTCTCAGCCGCCTAGCGTTTGCATCGTGGCATCGTTATTCCCGCGCATAAAAAACCGCTCATCCCCCGAAGGAATGAGCGGTTGTTTCAGGTCATCCGTTAATCTTATTCAGTGCTACCAAGCAGAGCTTGATGGGCAGGTATTCCCAAACTGGAGAGGCTGTGAAAGTATTGTCAAAATCACTAAAAAATAGCAGAAAATGCGCTATAGGCTATTGATTGTTGGTTGTCGAAATTGGCAATTCCGCCTAATTTCAGAATATTTTCACAGCCTCTGGAGCTTGGGAACGAGACATCTTGAATCCGCCTGTTTTTTAAACAGCCTCGGAAGGGGCAGTGTAATATATGCATAACAATCATTAACAACGGCACCTTCTCTCTTGCCGCAGGGAAAAGAAAGACGGTAAGGATTCTTGTATGGACAAATCGACCGACGGCCACGGGCCTTTTTTCCCGAACGTCACCGCTGACACGGCTTATCCCAATGCCGGCAGAGTGTTCCCAATCATCGGTATCGGCGCCTCGGCAGGCGGACTTGAAGCGCTTGAGCAATTTTTCAGCCATATGCCTGATAACCTGGGTATCGCGTTTATTGTTATTCAGCATCTTGATCCCAACCACAAGGGCATAATGCCCGAATTGTTGCAACGCACGACGGCGATGACGGTGTTGCAGGCCCAAAATCGCATGACCATAAAACCGGATTGCATTTACGTCAATCCGCCGAATAAAGAACTGTCCATAAGACACGGTACGCTGTATCTGCTCGACCCGGTCGCACCGCGCGGACTGCGCCTGCCTATCGATAGTTTTTTCAATAGCTTGGCCGAAGATCGGCACGAGCAAAGCATCGGCATCCTGCTTTCGGGTATGGGCTCTGATGGTACGTTGGGCATGCGTGCCATCAAGGAAAAATCCGGTCTGGTACTGGTGCAGCATACAGACGATGCCAAATACGACAGTATGCCGCGTAGCGTTATTGATGCGGGATTGGCCGACATTATCGATACTGCGGCAGAACTGCCTTTGCACATCATCAATTATCTCCAACATCCCCCTGTCGCCTGTTCAGAGCCGGTACCGGAAGACAAGTCTCTGAGCGCCCTGCAAAAGATTACCTTGCTGCTGCGTACCCGAACCGGCAATGACTTTTCGCTGTATAAGAAAAGCTCGTTATATCGCCGTATCGAGCGCCGTATGCAACTGCACCTGCTTGATCATATCGCCGCTTATGTCCGTTATTTGCGCGAAAACCCGCAAGAGCAGGATTTATTGTTCAAGGAACTGCTGATTGGCGCAACCGGTTTTTTTCGCGACCTGTTGGTATGGGAATACCTGAAAACCGACGCCATACCGGTGCTGCTGGCAAATTATCCTGAAGGTCGGGCTCTGAGGGCCTGGGTTCCTGGCTGTTCGACCGGCGAAGAGGCTTATACCCTGGCCATGATCTTTATCGAAGCTGTCGAACAGGCTAAGCTTGGCGGTCATTATACGTTACAGATTTTTGCCACCGACCTGAATGCCGATGCAATAGCCCATGCGCGTCAGGGATTTTATGCGGCTTATAGCGTCGCCGATGTTTCATCGAAGCGTCTGGCTCGCTATTTTAATGCCGAAAATAGCGGTTACCGGGTAAAAAACGAACTCCGTGAGATGGTCATTTTTGCGCCGCAGAACATCATCACCGACCCGCCGTTTACCCGCTTGGACATACTCAGTTGCCGTAACCTGCTGATTTATTTTTCCTCAGGGTTGCAGGAAAAACTGTTGCCGCTGTTTCACTATGCATTGAACCCGACCGGCCTGCTCTTATTGGGCACGGCTGAAAGTGCCGTTAACTATGAGCATCTGTTCAGGCCGCTGGATGCCAAGATAAGGCTTTATTGTCGCATCAAGAGTCCTTTGACCGCAGCTGAACTGCACTTTCCGAATAAAAGTTTTACGGCCGCGCCGTCTGTCAGACCCTCTATTGATGATACTGCTTTGCCTATGAATATGAAGCAGCTGATGGATAACCTGCTGCTGACGTATTACATGCCGGCAGCGGTGCTGGTTGATGCCGAAGGCGACATCCTTTATTTCAGCGGCCATACCGGCAAGTATCTGGAGCCTTCTGCCGGTAAAGTCAACCTGAACATCCACGCGATGGCGCGGGAAGGCTTGCGGCAAGCGTTGACCGGTTCGATCCGTGCAGCCTTGCAGGGCAATACCGCCGTGCATTTGAACGGCCTGCAAATAGCCGGTGAAAACAGCACGCATACCATCAATGTGACCGTACAGGCCATTGGGCAAATGTCGGCATTGCGCGGCAAGGCCATTGTCGTGTTTACCGACATTGCGACAGCACGTATCCGCAAACGTAGCGCCAAACGTCCACAACTTGAGGCGCTGCAACAGGCGAGACGGGAAATACAGACCTTGCGTGAAGAAATGCAGTTTTTGCAGGACGAACTCAAGGTCTGCCAGGAAAGCCGGCAGTGCGCTAATCAGGAAATGCTCATCTCCAGGGAGGAAATGCAGTCAATGAATGAGGAAATGCTGACGGTCAACGCGGAACTGCAGGCCAAACTGGATGCTTTGCAATGGATTAACAACGACATGCAGAACCTGTTGAACAGCACCGAAATTGCAACGGTGTTCCTCACCAATAAATTGTATTTGCGGCGTTTTACCGACCATGCCACACACATTTTCAGGTTACGTCCGCAAGACTTGGGCAGGCCGCTATCCGACATCAGCACCGACCTGGACTATCCTCTGCTGCAACAGGACGCAATAGAAGTGTTGCGCACGCTGGTGGTTTCGGACAAACAAATCCAGACCCATGACGGGCGCTGGTTTGATGTGCGCATCATGCCTTACCGCACCACGGATAACATAATAGACGGCGTGGTGATTACCTTTATTAACATCAGCCTTGCCAAAAACCTTGAGCTGGCACTCAATGAGCATGCGATTGTGGCGATTACCGACCGGAAAGGCGCCATCACTTATGCCAATGACAAGTTTTGTGCCATTTCCAAGTATGCGCATGAAGAATTGCTCGGACAAGATCATCGCCTCATCAATTCGGGCTATCACTCCAAGGCATTTATGCATGATTTGTGGCGCACCATCGGCCACGGACAGGTCTGGAAAGGAGAAATCCGTAACCGTGCCAAGGACGGTTCCCTCTATTGGGTGGACACCACCATCGTGCCTTTTCTTAACGCGAAAGGCAAACCGTATCAGTATGTTGTTATCCGCACCGTCATTACCCACCATAAGAAACACGCGAGTTCGGTGAAGCAGGACACCCCGGAAGCGGATAAAGGTTCGGCAGACGAGGTTTATTTGTAGACGGCGATCTTCGTGGGAGCGGCCACCCGGCCGCGATTAATACACACTATTCGCGGCCGGGTGGCCGCTCCCACGAAGTGTTTAAGTCCGCATGTATGGGCTGTGGTTTCGAGGCAGTCAACAGCTTGCATAACATCCATTGCACCGGTTTATAATACCCGGTCAAAATAACGGTTTATTCTATAGAGATAACATGTGATCCCCAAACCCCCCCCTTTATCCAGCGACCATAACTTGCGCCAACGCGCCGAACAGCAACTTGCCCCGTATCAGCCAAGCCCAGACAGCATGGATGCGGATGCAAAAAGACTGCTGCACGAGCTGCAGGTTCACCAGATCGAACTGGACATGCAGAATGAGTCATTGTTGGCCGCGCAGACGAGCTTGGAAGATAGCCTGAAACGCTACACCGAACTTTATGACAGGGCGCCGGTCGGTTATTTTACCTTGGGGCCCGACAGCACTATTTATCAGCTTAATCTCAAGGCCGCCAAGCAATTGGGGCTGTTTCGTTCGCAATTAAAACAGCAACGCTTTGCAGGCTTTCTCAGTGCCGAGTCCTTGCCGGTGTTTAACGCTTTCCTGTCCGCTGTGTTTACCCACAGGACGGCGCAAAGTTGCGAGTTGGCTTTACGCCCTGTCGGCCAAAGTCCGGCGCTGGCGGTGCAGGTCGAAGCGGTTGCCGATGATGATGGGCAAAGCTGCCGTATGATTGTTGTCGACATTACCGAACGTAAAAGCAATGAGGAGAAGCTGGAACTCGCCAACCTGGTTTATCAGGCGATAGGCGAGGCCATTATGGTGGCCGACGCCGATAACCGGATTATCACCGTTAATCCGGCGTTCACCGAACTGACCGGCTACACCTTGCAGGAGGCTGTCGGCCAACCTACAACACTGCTCAAATCAGGGCGGCAAGGCGAAACCTTCTACCAGACAATGTGGCGTGCCTTGGAAACAATAGGGCATTGGCAGGGGGAAATATGGAACCGGCGCAAAAACGGCGACATCTATCTTGAATGGCTGACCATCAGCACTGTTTATGATGAACAAAATAAAGTGCGGCACCGGGTGGCGATGTTTTCGGATATCACCGACCAAAAACATGCAGAACAGACTATCTGGCAGCAGGCCAATTTCGATTCGCTGACCGGGCTGCCTAACCGCAATATGTTTTATGAGCGGCTGGCGCAGGAAATGAAAAAATCCCAGCGTCTGGGCTTGCCGTTGGCATTATTGTTTCTCGATCTCGACCATTTCAAGGATATTAACGATACGCTGGGGCACAGCAAAGGCGATTTGCTGCTCAAAGACATGGCGCAACGCCTGCTTATGTGCGTACGCAGTACGGATATCGTCACCCGTCTCGGCGGCGATGAATTTACCGTTATCCTAACTGAATTGCATGAGCCGAACAGTATTGAGCGTGTCGCCCAGGATATATTGCATCAGCTGACCCAGCCGTTCGAGTTGGCGGGCGATTACGCTTATGTCTCGGTCAGTATCGGCATCACCTTATATCCTGAAGACAGCAATGACATCGACACGCTGATAAAAAATGCCGATCAAGCCATGTATGCCGCAAAAGCACAAGGCCGCAACCGCCGCCATTACTTTACCGCCTCAATGCAGGAAGCCGCGCTGGCCAGAATGCAGCTGGTCAATGACTTGCATGAAGCACTGGCTAATGGGCAGTTCCGTCTGGTTTACCAGCCGATTGTCGATTTGGCCACCGGCGACATCCATAAGGCGGAGGCGTTGATCCGCTGGCAGCACCCGACCCGGGGCTTGGTCAGTCCTGCCGAGTTTATTCCGGTCGCCGAAGCAACCGGCATGATCATTGACATCGGCGAATGGGTTTTCCAAGAGGCGACGCGGCAAGTGGCGCAATGGCGTGCCAAGCAACATGTCGAGTTCCAGGTCAGCATCAATAAATCGCCGGTGCAATTCCAAAAGGAGGGCGACGGGCATCTTGCCTGGTTCGAGCATTTGCGTGAACTTGGCCTGCCCGGACAAAGCATCGTTGTGGAAATTACCGAGGGTTTGCTGATGGATGCAGACACCGCGATTACCCGGCAACTGCTGGCTTTTCGCGATGCCGGCATTCAAGTGTCGCTGGATGATTTCGGCACCGGTTACTCGTCATTGTCTTACCTGAAAAAATTCGACATCGACTACCTCAAGATCGATCAGTCGTTCACCCGTAACCTTAGCCCCGAGGCTGACGATCTGGCGCTATGCGAAGCGATCATCGTCATGGCGCATAAACTGGGCATCAAGGTTATCGCAGAAGGCATAGAAACCGAGGAGCAGTGCGATCTGTTAATTGCCGCCGGTTGCGATTACGGGCAGGGTTATTTGTTCTCAAAACCGGTGCCTGCGGATGAATTTGAGCGGCTATTGGAGGCAGGGCGCATATAACTTGCCCTTATCCGATCAGTGGCATCGGATTCGCCGCTAGGCAATCCGCCACACATTGTTCCTTAGCTAACTAAAAAAATAGGGGTACGTATGCCAATTAAATGGGATTCAAGGCTTAGTGTAAATAACCATGAGATTGATATGGAACATAAGTTATTGTTAACGATTCTTAATGCGCTTGAAATAATTCTGCGTAACCCGCATGAAAAGGAATCGTTAAGATTTTTTATTGACCAGCTGATGGAGTCTGCCAAAGAACATTTTGACCATGAAGAACACTTGCAAATCAAGTGCCTGTTTCCTTTTTATGAGGAAAATAAAAAAGGGCATGAAGCACTTACGGCAGAGTTAAAGGAGATTAGAAATGAGATCTATAGATATATAGATGACGCCAATACTTCGCAAGAAGACGCTGACAATATGAGCGAAAAGATCAATCATGTATTACGGGATTGGCTGATTGACCACATCATGAAATCGGACATAAAAATGAAAGGGTTTATGAATGATGCAAGATAGCCCTAAACGGGGGCGGGTGGCGATATTGCGTTCGCTATCCTTCCCACACTATCGGATACATGCTTGAATTGCTGTTTCTGCTAGCCGGGTCGGGTTAGCCGCGTAGGATGGGCAAGGTCTTTTTTGCCACCGATTGCATCGTGGCATCGTTATTCCCGCGCATAAAACAACCGCCCATCCCCGAAGGGATGAGCGGTTGTTTCAGGTCATTTCCGGGAAATAACATCCCTTGATGATCATGGCTTGTAAAAAATAAACGCTGTAAGGTGGATTCGCCGTAGGCAATCAATCCATCGCAACTTCGGTAGGATGTCCTCGGCGTGATACGTGTGTGGCGGTTTGCTGTGCGAAATCTACGGCTCTGCCCACGCGGAACGGTGGCACTGCTAATCGGTGGGCAAAACCGCCTGCCCACCTACTTGACTCTACCGGGCTTGCGAACGAGACAGTTGGAATTTGGGAACGAGATACACCGCTAATCGGTGGGCAAAACCGCTTGCCCACCCTACTTGACTTTAATGTATTTAGTTAGTCCAGTACCCAAGGCCTGCAGGGTTCACTAACTTGGAACGGTCATTGCCATGATACCCGCCGTATGGGTCGTTGTACACTTCCTCAATAATAGCGTAATCGTTCCATATACGCGCATTAACCCAAGGGTCTGGATTCGCCGCTGGACCGACGTAGATAATCTTTACGAAGTAAGTGTAATGATGGTATTGGTCATCATTTCCAAGATAATCACCTTCTTCGTGGTTTGTTAGCCATCCTATAGATGTCCCAGTTCCACCTGGACCACCACGGTCTAATTTTGAATCGCTATCACAATCAACATTAGCGAGCCAATCGTCACTCCATTTCATACTAAGATTTACAAGGCCTTCAGTGACAGGAGTCTCTGGTCTTGAGTAATTATCGTATAAGCCATTGAACATGTGTGCTTGGTAGTTATAGCCCCACTGATCGAAACCTAAAGTTATAGGGTTATCTTGAAGGTCTGTAATGCCACCATCTTTAATTTTTGTACATTCTGTAGGGGCTGCTTCTATATTAACAGCGGCTGTAAGTGCTGTTATGGCAATAATTATCTTTAATGTATTGTGTTTCATAACAATCTCCGAAAGTTAATTTCTAATTTTTTACTATGTAAAAAATGTTGTTAAGTTAGCGAATTATAAAAATTTATTTATTGTATTCGCACACAAAAAGCCAACTTCCACTCTGTGTTTTTATTTCAAGTAGGATTAGTTTTATTTTGTGCAATTGTAAGTATGTCATCTGATTAGACTTATATTTATAAGTAATTATGCGTATTTTTGTTGATTTTCTTGAAAAAGAACGATATTTAACTAAATTTTAATATTATTTAAATACTGATTTGAGATTGAATAGGGTTATATAAAATGAAAATAGGATAAACGACAGATTTGCTTGATAGGCTAAGCGTGGACAAGTTTTGGTGTGTCTTTTTCAGTAAATCACCTTATTTCATCGTTCCAATAGGTTAAGTTACCTATTTATCGAAAATCAGGGTTGGTTTATCCTTCATATTCCACAGCAAACCATGCCGATCAGCAGCGAAGGCTATCCTCAAGACCGCTTTTCAAAAGATGTTTCAATCGACATTCGGCAAGGCAATTTGATGAGACGTATGTCCGGCCTGTTAGCATAAGTATCTACACAAGTATCGGCTCCTTCTGCAAAGGGAGAAGGTTGGAATGAGGAAAAATCTAAGTGCTTGTTTTTATGCTTCTCTCCCCAGACCTCTCCAGCAGGAGAGGAAGCAAAGCCAGTTTGTAACTCGTTGTATTAATAATACAAAAAAATTGTGTATATACTTATGCTTTCCGGTAAGGCTAATTACCGGTGACAAGCCCCCTCTGTAAAAATACTTAGGTATGCGTACTAATTTTGCTTAAGAGGGCTTTGTTATAAGATTTAGCCGTAACGGTATTTGCAAGTTTGGAGCGCAATGTGGCTATTAATAACAAAGACAGTGGGCGGCAGTTGAATACCAATTGTCCGCATAAAATTTCCTGGGTTGATGTCGAATTAAAGGAAAAACAGTTTATCAACGATGAGTTTGACTATTACAAGGCAGCGAAGGCTAAAGTAAAAAAACATGCGCGGGCACCAGGTTTTTTTGGCTGAAGCGTAGGCGATCCACTCTTTCGCGTGGATCGCTCCTATCTACAGGCGGCTTATGATAGCTGTAGAAATCTAAGGTGCAATAAGCGGCTGTTAAAGTGCCAATAAAAATCCCCTCCCCCTATAAATTCCGGATAGTTCTGTTATCCGAGGAGTAAAAATGCAATGTTTGAGAAATTTAAGCAAGACCTCGGTGCGCTGGACTCGTTTGATTTTATGATACCGCAATTAGTATCTAGCAAGCTGATCATTGAAACCTTGCAGGCGAGTGAAAGTAGGTATCGTAATTTATTTGAACACATTGATCAGGGTGTCATTTATTTGGATGAGGCCGGTGTGGTGATGGCGGTGAATCAGGCCGCCGAGAATATTTTTGGCCGGTCTCGAAACATTATCATTGGGCGTAAGTTTCTCGATAACTGCTTTAAGGCAATACAAGAAGACGGTTCCGCGTTTCAGGAGCAACAACAGCCTTCGGTGTTGGCGTTGCGTACGGGCAACCCCGTTGAAGGTGTGGTGATGGGCTTGTTTAATGTTGAGCTGCAAAGTTATAGCTGGGTGGTGATTAATGCGGTGCCGGAATTTAGGGTCGGCGAGGCGAAGCCTTTCCAGATATTAATGACCCTGACCGATATTACTCAGCAAAAACTGTCTGAAGGCAAGTTGAGCATGGCGTCGGTTATTTTTAACAATATCGGTGAAAGCATATTCGTCACCGATAAGGACAAGAAAATCATTTCGGTTAATGAGGCCTTTACCCTGATGACCGGCTTCACTCAGCGGGAGGTGCATGGAAAAAATACCCATTTTTTGCAGGCAAAGAAAAAAGATCTGAAAGTCGACGAAGCCTTAACTGAATACGGCATGGGGATGAATGGCTGGCAGGGTGAGGTCTGGCGCCGCCATAAAAATAATAAGGATTTTCCGTCATGGACTAGCGTTAGCGAGGTAAAAGACTCGGATGGTGCGGTTACCCATTATGTTCATGTGTTTATGGATATTACGCATTTTAAAAAAGCCCAGGATCATTTGGGTTTTTTGGCTTATCACGATCCGTTGACTAAATTGCCTAACCGGCTGTTATTAAAAGATCGTATCGATCACTCTTTACAAAATGCGCAACGCGAAGGCTCGCAAGCGGCGGTGCTGTTCCTTGATTTGGATCGATTTAAGGGCATTAATGATACTTACGGACATGATATCGGCGACGGCTTGTTAATGGAAGTTTCCAAGCGCATCAAAAATCTTGTTAGAAAAGAAGATACCTTTTCACGTTATGCCGGTGATGAGTTTGTGGTGTTTATGGAGAATATTCCTGATGCGAAAAACCCCGCTAAATTGGCAAAGAAGCTGATCGATACCTTTGATGCGCCGGTTTATATTAAAGGTCACCGGTTAAAAATATCCACCAGCGTGGGCATCAGTTTATTTCCGCAGGATGGGCGCGATACCGAAACGCTGATTACAAACGCCGATGCGGCGATGTATCGGGCCAAGAAAAAAGGGCGCAATAACTTCCAATATTACAGTCCGGCGATGACCCATGAGGCGTTCCAGAAGATGTCGATGGAAAGCGCTTTGCGCCAGTCTATTGATCAACATGAGCTAGTTTTGCATTACCAGCCGCAAGTTTGCCTTAAAACCGGAAAGTTGGTTGGCGTTGAATCGTTGGTGCGCTGGATGCATCCCACTCGAGGCTTGATGTCGCCCCAGCAGTTTATTCCGATAGCCGAGGAAATCGGCTTTATTGTCGCGCTGGGCGAATGGGTGTTACAAAATGCCTGTATGCAGATGCGGCGCTGGTTGGATCAGGGTTTTCTGATTAATAAAATGGTAGTTAATGTGTCTGCGGTGCAATTTTTACGCTCCGATTTTGTCGCCACGGTTGAGCGGATATTAGCATTGAGCGGGCTTGAGCCGTGCTATCTGGAGCTGGAACTGGCCGGTGGCAATTTTATGGATAATTCGGAACAAACCATACAGGCGCTCAATCAATTGGTTGCAGCGGGCATTGATTTGACCATTGACGATTTTGGTGTCGGTTGTTTTTCGTTCAATAACCTCAAGCGAATTCCGGTAAAAAAATTGAAAATCAATAGTTCATTTGTCGTTGATGTGGTGAATAACGCTGAAGACGAGGACATTGCTCGCGCGGTGATCGCCTTGGGTCATGGCTTGCATTTACAGGTCATTGCCATGGGCATTGAATCAAAAGACCAGCAAAATCGTTTGTCGAATTTAGGCTGTGATGAAGGACAGGGCTATCTATACGGCTATCCGGTGTTGCCTTGGTCAGAGGTTTTTCAAAAAATGATGAAGGACTGAAGAGAGAGAGTTTTGACACTAGGTATTCGTACTAATTATATTGAATTATTGTTAGTGTTAAAATCGACTAGGTATTTGTACGCATTGTTCCACCTTCTTTCTGTGCATACAATGAAAGTTGAAGGGTGTTCCTTCGATATGCGCAGTGGGGTGTGGTGTTATGGCCGATTTTAATTCAGTGCAAAAGCTAAATAAACAGGCTATAGACAAAGATAAATTCCAAATGATGATTGCAGAACGGGCCTACTATAAATTTGAAAAAAGAGGATTTATAGCGGGATATGAAACAGAGGACTGGTTTGAAGCTGAGTTGGAAATAAAAAACCAATATTTTTACTGGTCACTGGATGTTGAGTAGCTATTCTAAAGCCAATCAGTTCTTAACTGACGACGTTAAGCCAATTATAGATTAATAATGCCTGATTTTTAGTAAGCGTTGCTTCCTCTTTTATAACAGAAAGGGATGCAGCGTTTGTTATTTTAATACTATGTCAAATGAGAAGACAATTCTCTTAAATTACGCTACCCGTAGCCTTTAGAATAATGGTGTTTAATATGAAAAGAAATAAAGTAAGTGAAGTCTGGGGTCAAGATAAATTAATAGAGCATAAGCTGCGGGTGGCTTTTCATGAAGCAGGTCATGCAGCAGGTATTTATTTGAATAATAAATTAAGGCAGTTGCCGCCGGTTTTTTTTAAAATTATCTTTAAAGATATGAGCGATGTCACCGATGCCGATATTATGGCCTATCAAATGACACATGATGATTGTATTGCGCGGGTCGAAGGTGGGCGCTTAATTGAGTCTTTACCCCCTTCTACCGATAGATGGGTTGATGAATTAATCGGCTATAACGAGGAGATGGCGCAATTAATCAAAGATTATAGAGTGGCTTTTGATGCCGACATTATTAATTTGCTAATCGGGCCGCTTGCTGAAGCCAAGTATGTCGCCGATTCTGATGATGAGTTATTTGTAATTATTCAGACCCCACCCCAAAAAAACGCCAAAGCCGCCCAAAATAGTTGTACATTATCCCCCACATGAAATTAAGCGACCACGACCTGCTACAACTCACCGAAGACGAATTGCTGGATTTGCCGGAGGAGA
>JAUYMY010000049.1 GCA_030699385.1 Methylobacter sp. | reverse complement strand
GCAGGATATATTTGAATATATCGAGGTGTTTTACAACCGTGAACGACTTCACTCGGCCAATGACTATGTGTCGCCAGTGGACTACGAATTGCAGCTAAAATCTGCCTAACTTTGTGTCCGGAAAAGTGTTGACACATCAGGTAAAGCGAAAGCAAGGCGGCGGCACTCCAATCCGTTATGCTTTTCTCAACGAAGATCAAAGTTACCTACTGCTCACATTCAGCAGAAACACAAAGCGAGTAGTCGGCTTAAAAGTCGAACTGGTCAAAGCGTTTTCAAGATTCCGCAAACACCAGCAAAGTGAAGCGGATTATCTGCCCTATTACCATGAGCTGCATGATAGCGTTAAGGCACTCGCAGACCTGGCGCACCAGTCAGGCAGCGATGCGCCGGAACGTGTATTCCATATCAACATCAACCGGCTGATTAATGATGCCTTTGGCTTGGAGTCTGGACAGCGTTCCGGCTTATCAGGACACATGAGAGCTAAACTAACAGCGGCTAATGTTATCGCTACAGAACTATTGGAAGACGCGATAAACAAAGGGGATGGACATAAGGCAGCCTACCAGCATGTTAAAAATGGCGTTCAGGCGTTTGCTAATACCAGTGTTGGACGCATTGGGAGGGCGGCGCAATGAAAACAGCCTTGACCGATTCAACTATGGCGGCTAATCTATGTCCGCTGTCTCCACATGTGACAGCCGGGATTAGACCCCCGCGTACAGGCCAAGACATTAGGCCACTATCATCAGTGGTTTTTTTATGCCCCCCAAAAACACAGGCACACTTGCGCCGCGTGTTATTCGTTATGGTGGGATGTATTGAGCAGCCCCTTAAAAGGCTGGCCGGTTCCTGTACCGGTAGGTCTAACTTGATACATTCCGCCACCCAACAATTAGACCTTGTTGCTGGCGGTACTCCATTTTTTACAGGACTATCCGCATGAACTTACAAAACAATTCCGCTCAAAATTCAGAGCAAGCCACCCCAACCATAAACGATTTAACCCTAGCCTTTGCCAAAGTCTGCTTTGACTACGGTTGCGTTATTGAAGCCGGTACGCTGGATAAAGGTATCACCAACCGCCTGCAATGGCTGATTAGCGACTTAGCCAAATTGTCACTGGCCGCTAAAGACCTTTACAGCGATGTTGAAGGCGGTGCGTTATGAGTGCAACCAACAAACCCACCATTAAGCCCGACCTAAGCCACCGCCTACGCCATTCAGAATATGACCCCGGCTGTCATGTGCAGTTATCTGATGCGATTAACAATATGGTTGACCGTGCCAGCGGCGTGTTGAATCTGTTGTCATTCAGCTATACCGGAATGAACGATTGCCAACCCAGCGATGAGACTGTATTTAACACGATTGAATCCGCCATTCAGGAGTTGGCCGATATTCGTGCAACTGTTGGCGCTTTTCACGAGGTGCAACGGGCTAAGACGGAGAGCGAGAGCAAGACAGCGCAAAACCAACAGACACAAAAAAGCCCCGCACTTTAATTTAATAAAGCCGGGGCTCTTCGCCAAAACCAACCACCACAACGCAGGGCTATTATAGGCTTTGGTGGCTGGTTTGGCGATACCCGGTTTTGGAGATAATCCATGACCGATGTTATGAACCAACCGCCGCCAATTGGCGGCATAACTGCAACTTACTGTCGTGATGACAGGAGGCCAATAATGCCCCGCAATTTACAACAAATCACCCTTTCAACCTGTCCGAACGGCGTTAGAGATACCGAGCTTTCAATCTGGAATACCGACTATCGCCACCTACTAGCCAGACTGGTTAATGTTGCAGTTGGCGACAAGGACGGCAGCTACTTTGTCCGCCCGACCGGTACGAAGCGCACTAATAGCGACACCGCCGACAATGCCGATATTCTTATTTTGGACGGTGATAAACGTATCGACCGCGATACCGGCGAAGTGTTAGACGGCGCACCCGACCCGGCATTGGTGCATGGAGTTTTAAAAGCCGCAAGCATTAATCACATTATTTTCACCAGCTATTCAAACGGCAAAGACGGCGCAGACTTTTATAAATACCGCGTCGTTATCCTGATCAAATACAACCGGGCGCAGTTGGCTACCTTGCTAGACCACATCCATGAGCGCCTGCACAATGCAGGGGTGATGTTGTTTAACGTGCCTGAGAATCGCAGTTGGGCGCAGGCGTGGTATTTTCCACGATGCCCACAAGAGCGCCTGCACTTATTTCAGTCCTTTCATTATTTGGATGGCGCTGTTTTGGATGCCGGTCAATGGTGTACTGACTATCTGGCAAAGCACCCGGCACCGGCAGAACCCACGGCAAACAAATCAGCACCGGCGCGACTAAAGTCAGCACAGAACCGAGTTGATCCGATACGGCTGTTTAATAATCACTGGAAATCGCCGGTTAATTATCTACTGACTCAAGGCTACAAACCGAAAGGCAACAGGCTACTGCATCCCCTTAGCCAGTCTAAGGTTGCAGGCGTTCAAATCTGTAAGAGTTGTGCTGATGGCGTGGAGCGTGTCTTTTCACATGGCGGCAGCGACCCGCTGAGTAATGGTTACGCGCATGATGCCTTTGATTGTTTTGCAATCCTAGAGCATGGCGGCAACTTGTTAGACGCATTACTCGATATTGCGCGAACGTGGACGGTCAACGGCATGACCATCGAGAGCTTCAACCGCATGATGCACAATCAGGGCGGTTCACTATGAAGCCGGTTAATTTTGAAATAGACGGTGGTTTTTTAACGGCGGACGGGGATGTCTTTGACACCTTTGACAACTGCCCCGGAAGCCTTGATACACAAGGGCTAGATGTGTCAAAGGGTATCTTTGACAAACCTTTGACAACGGGCAGTTTTAACGCGGTTTTGGACACCGAGTCTAACTATTGTCGTGGTGTTGATTTGCTGAAACATTTGGACGATGACCACTTGCTGAAAAAGCTTGCGCTGCAAACGGCGGCTTGTTGTCAAATGCTGGTCAATACCGTGTTTCTAGTGCTAATGGGCGTATTTAGCAGCGTGTCTTGCAGGAAGTGGGTAGTCGATTACCAGTACGGCGGCTATCTCCCGATTGGCATTTATGCCGTAGTCGAACAACCGTCAGCAACAGGCAAGACGCGCGTTGTGACCACAGGGCAAAAGCCTTTTATCCGCATTAAGGATGAAGTTGTCAAAGCCTACCGGGAAAATGTTAAGCAGCTCCAAGAGGTTGAGAATCCGAGCGAAACACAACAGGAGGATTTAAAAAACTTGATCGCAAGGAAGCCTGCGATTAATTCACGGCTGTTTATCAGTAATGCCACGGCTGAGGGCATGGAACAAACCTTAAACGGGACTGATGGATTTTTCAGCGCCATAAGCAGCGAACAGGGCTTATTCAATAGCTTGTTGGGTTTGAGTTACAGCAAAGGCGACCCAAATAACGACCTTGTTTTAAACGGGTTTGATGGCGGCCATATTTCAAGTTGCCGCGTGACCCGTGACGGCTATCACGGCTATGTGATCGGCGGCGTTACCCTGTTTGCACAGCAAGGCAGTATCGAGAAAACCCTATCCTGCTCAAATGGTGTGGGCTTATCAGAGCGGTTTTTGATGCTGGCCGAGCCACACATGCTAGGCCACCGCGACCACCTTAAAAAAGTGCATATTGACCCGACACTGGAAGAAAACTACGCCACCGCCTGCGAGTTTTCCCGTGGCATTTTCAACGAGCCACAAAGCGCCGATGACTTGCTGCATTTGAAAATAACGGACACAGGCCACCGGCTTATTGCCGAGTACCGCAACACGATAGAACCCCATTTAGCGGATGGCGGTCGCTACAGCCATATTTCGCTACGTGGGGCGGCTGGCAAAATAAACATCCAAGTGATGAAAATTGCCGCAAACCTTTATCTACTTGACCGCCGGGATGATTTTGACCCACACATCCCTGACAGCATCGTTAAAGCAGCAATCGGCATTGCCCACGATTTATTAGAGGCGAATCTTGCGCTATGCAAGGCCAAAGGTTTGATCGGTACGAAAGCTGAATTTACCACGATTTTGTCGCTGTTTGAAAAAGACCGCAAGCCACTCACCGAGCGGCAAGTTATCAGGTCTAAGATCGGAGTTTCACCGTTTAAAGACTTCACCGGCAACAAATCGGACTTAATCCGGGAAACATTGGGCGAAATGGTTGCTCAAAAGCTATTAGCCAAACTGATGATGGACGGTGTTATGCAATACGTCATTAAGCAGTAATTTGTCAAAGGTTGTCAAAGACTGTCAAAGACTGTCAAAGCCCCCCTTTGACAACCTCAAGCCCACGCTACATAAGGGCTAAAGGGTATAAATAGATAGAGTGTCAAAGATGTCAAAGTACCCCCCATACCTTTTTTTAGACTTATTCATTTTTACAGACTTCTGTAAAACCTAAGACTGGCTAACCCCAACCACCACCGCTGAGAAGCGAAGGAACACACCATGCAAATAATTTTAAGCAACAAAATCCACCTAACCGGCCTAAGCCCCAACGAATCAACCCGCATTAAAACGGCCCTAACATTTGCCAACCCGAAATTTGCCGAAGCGCAGAAGTTCAATAGATCGACCTGGAACATCGACCGCAACATGCAACTGTTTGAACAAACCGACAGCGACCTAGTTATCCCAAGAGGCATTGCCCTAGACAGACTTGGGGTAACTGGCAGCACCGTAGACAACCGGCACGAGCGCCCGGTCAAGTTTGAAACCAGCATCAAGCCCCGGCCATATCAGGAGCGCGTCATCAGGCTGGCACGGGCCAATGATAACGGCGTTATCGTAGCGCCTACGGGTTCAGGCAAGACGACAATGGGCATTGAGCTTGCATCGAGGTTGGGCCAACGCTGTTTAATCCTGGTGAAGTCGAAAGATTTAGCTAAACAGTGGCAAGCGGCCATTAAGCAATTCACCGGCCTGGACTGCGGTTTGATCGGCGGCGGGAAGAATACCGAGGGCGAACAGTTTACGGTCGGCCTGGTGCAAACGTTGGTTAAGCTGGAGACGGCGCTGGACTATGGCTTGGTCATCGTGGACGAATGCCACAACATACCGGCGGATCAGGCTTATAAAGTCATCAATCGGCAGGCGGCGAAGTATCGCTATGGCTTATCAGCTACGCCACAGCGCAGGGACAATTTGGAAATGATGATACATGCCGCATTAGGCGCGGTCATTGCCGAGGTCGAGCCGCACGAGGTCGTAGGTTCGGTGTTGCCGGTAGCGGTTACGGCGCGTCATTATAACTTTCAGGGCAACCCCGAAAGCTGGTCTGAATTTATCAACATGCTGGCGGCTGATGAGGTACGCAACACTATGTTGATCGGCAGCGCCATTAAGTCGAGTCGGAACGTAGGCACGGCGGTTTTAACCGGCACTATTGCCCACGCTGAAACGCTCACCAGTCTGGCTAAAGAGTACGGCGTTAATGCCCTGCTATTACATGGACAGTTACCGGCAAAGCTACGGGCAGAACGCATGGCCGCCGCACCGGACACCGCGTTAATCATTGGCACATTGTCATTATTGAGTGAGGGTATCGACTGGCCGCATGTTGGCGCAATCATCTTTGCTGCACCTGTGAGCGCCGAACCGCACCGGGAGAATCCAGCGGCCACAAGGCTATTGCAGTCAATCGGGCGCGGTCGTCGTCCTTATCCGGGTAAGGCCAAAACGGTTGTCCTGGATATTATCGACAACTGCCCATTTGGTAAAGCCGCTTATCGGAAGCGGTCGGAGATTTACCGGCTGCAAGGTTTTTCAATGAGGACTGTCTGATGACAATTAATAGCAGGGCCAAAGGCGCAAGTGCAGAGCGCGAATTTTCCAATGAGGTCTACCAGTGGGCAGGCGTTAAGTTAATCCGCAATCTTGAGCAGTCGCGGTCAGGCGGCCATGACCTTATCGTACATCCTGATGAAGTGGGCGCGGTATCAGACAATTTCAGGGCGCTGGCTATCGAGTGCAAGCGTTATGGCAAGGTCACACCGGGATTGATCGCTACATGGTGGAAGCAGGCAAGGCAGCAGGCCGAACCGCACCGACTGCACCCGGTTTTAGCGTACCGGGCAGACCGTACCGAGTGGCGCGTGGTCACACCGATAAGCTTAATCAATCCAGACTTGACCCAATGCCTGGAGCTGGACAGCACGGCAACGATGGCGCTACCGGCCTTTTGTGCGGTCGTCCGAGAGGGCTACCATGTTAAACGTAACGCATAACGATAAAACTCCCCACCACAACGCCGAAACCCGGCAAGGAAACACCATGACTTTAGACGAACAAGCACGGCAATTGATGATGAGCCCCACATTGGAGCAGTTATTTAAGCTGGCGCAAAAGCTACCCACCGACACCCATAACCCCGAAGAACTTAAAGCGGCGCTGGCTGTCGCTGGCAATGCCTTAATCAACGCGCTGGACAATGGCCGCATTCACTTCGACTGCGACCTGGATAAAGCCATGCTGTACGGCTTATTGACGGTCACAACGGATTATGTGATGGACGGCAGGCTCAAGACGGCATTTAAACCGGCAACCATGAATTAACCCCATAGCCGGTTTAAGCACCGGCTTTTTTGTGTGTAGAATTATATTCACAGCTTGGTTGTAGAATTATATTCACAGGTGCATAATAACCGCTTGTAGAATTATTTTCACAAAGAGGCATTATGAACGAATCAAACCAATATGACGGCACGGGCAAACTGGCGGAGGCAATAGCGGACTTATGCGGCCTGTCACCCAAGAGCCAAGGACAAATAGCCAAGCTGATAAAGCAGGCTAAAGACGCGCTAAAAATTACCAGCAAGGCAAAGGTGATGCCCACCGATACCAAGCTGGCAATCTGGCGCTGGCATTATGACCGGCTGCACCCGGCTGGCGAAAGTGTAGAAATAATTTCACAGCTGCCGGGTAATGAGCCTGTAGAAATATTTTCACAGTTACCTGATAACGATGCTGTAGAAATAATTGCACAATCGGTACAAGTTGAACCTGTAGAAATAATTTCACAGCCAGAGGACGAACCCGAAGTAAATAATCTGGATGTCATCCGCATTGCCTTTTATGCAAACAAGGACGGCAAGCGCACCCGGCAGGTTATCGCATTGGACGGCTTTTATCTCAACGGGCTGATAGCGGCCACCGGCATAACCCGGCAGGATGTGCCTAAGTGGATTCAGGCGGCTGTCGATGGCTGGATTGCTTTCGATGCTCACCTGCCCATAACCCGACAAGTGAAGTATTTGATAGTCAGGACGATGACCGAGGCACTAAACGCCTATGGCCGGGCAGATTAACTGTCGCACCACGATACAGCAACGGCGGCAACTGGCGCGGCAAATGTCGCAGTAAAAAATAAACAAACCGAGTTAAGCAAATCAAGGGTTTGCGGTAATTAGTGAACAGGCTTTTCGTGAACACTTCGTGAGCAAATCAGGTTCAGCGCCGATAAGGGTTACAAGGTCATTGTGAGTAGTTCGTGAACGCCATGAACGCACCTAAAAGTAGACAGGCGCTTTAGCAGATTCAACGACTTGCTGCACGAAGTAGACAGCATTTCCGCGCAGGTCGTGAGCGGTATAACCGCGCAATTTTCGCGCAAGGTAATTTGTTGTTTTCTCGCAACAGTTAGTGTACAAAATTCAGTCGTCAAACTTAGTGGCGGCGCGACTTGCGAGGGAATTGCTTAACATCGTTACTGTACAAAATGCGTGGGTAAATTTACGCTGCTACCCACGCATTATGACCGCAACTATTCAGCACTGATAATGCCTTGCGCCGCATTGTGACCGGCAAATACTCGCCGACTTATTAATCAAATGCGACTGGTCAGTTAAAGACACACAAGCGGCGGTTAATCGGGTTAGGGTAAATTATGCGGCTACTCACGCATTATTTGCGTTACTAAAAGGCCGTAGCGGATATTTTCTGTAACGCATAACGATATTGCCAAAGCGGGGATTTTCCACTTTGACAATATCAGAGCCGGTCACAGTACCGGCTTTTTTATGTCTGAAGATTACTTTTATGGCTGAAGATTACTTTTATGTCTGAAGGTCGAGCCGCTGGCGGTTTGAGATGCAGGGAGAATTTCCGGCAACTATAACGAAACGATATTGTTCGTCAGCTCCCAACGCAAACGGGTGAAACGGCAATGGTTACAGGCAAGGTTACAGTCAACAGGCTAATGATCGGATTGCAGCTTTGGCTAAGGTTGTGCCGGTTTTGAATGCTCCTGAGTATTCAAGCAATCAACATGCTAATAATCTGCTTGTTGACGAAAAAGAAAATGTCAACAAGCAGAAAGCATCAGACAAAGGCGGCAACAGCTCCAAATACCGCATAGCCAAACTAAAGCGAGATCATCCAGATATTGCCGAAAGGATGATAGCCGTTACATTAATCAAGTAGGGAAATACCGATTTGAACAACCCCGATTTTGTTTGGTCAGTGCGGTATCCAATGTGTGGTATCCAAGTCGGTATCCACGGCAAACGGCGAGATTACGGCGAGGATGCAGCAGCCCCGCGCGTGTGGGTGAAATGCTCATACAAAATAGCGAGGTAATAGCGAGAATAGCCGAACTTGATCAAGGCATACAGCTGGCTGTTGCTGGTCAGGCTTGCTTACCGGCACTAGAAGCGGAGGCAAAGGTTCGGCAGGTGTTGGCATTAGCAGCAGGAAATAAAACAAAGCATGGTGAATCCTCGATTAATTCAGTGCTGAATGAATCGAGCGAAGCCACGGAGCGCGCGGAACTAAACAAAAAAATACCGCAATCTACCCAGCAAGCGGCAAAAATAATGGGCGTGGGAGCGACCTAACCGAACGCATAGACAGAGTTCTCGAAAGGATTATTCTCCCTTCTGGCTATGGGAAATCACATAGCGAAGCCAAGTGAACAATATTCACCGGGGTTAATTCGGCGGCACACTGAGATGATCCAGAGCTGGATTATGTTCAGTTATCGACGCTCGCCAATATGACGACCGTTCGCTGGCTTAAATATTCAGCCGGTGAACGAACGCAGATATTGCGCCCGTGAAAGCGTGGTGGCGAACGGTAAGGTTAGGGTAAGGATTGATGTGGACGAGCTTAGATATTCAACCCGTGGACGAACGTATTTTAGACGGTCGTGGGCCAACTATAACGAATCGTTATTGTCCTTAGAAAACAACGCACTAAATCAGCCTATTAATTGTATAATGTCGCAAGTATACAATTAGAATAGGGCAAACATGAAAATGACATTCAATCGGCGCTTAATCCTTTTGGCGTTATCAGATCAGGTCGACGGTACACCACCGCCACATTCAGCAAGTTCTATTGGCTATGCGCTTGCTGGCGCGTTTCAGAATAACTGGGGCGGTCTGTATGACGAAATGAAAACCACACCCAACAAGCAGCAGATTCACCGGACGCTGAAAGAGCTATGGCATGGCGGTTTGATCGTGGGCAGTCGACGCAAAGCTGATCGGTACGGGCAATTGCCATGCTGGGAAGTCGAGTATCAGTTAAGCGGCGATGTCTGCCACAACTGGCTGGTAGCCGAATGTGCAGCGGTTTATAGCAAGGTGAATAAGGCTAAACACGGCATTAACTTTTTTGGCAGCATCATGGATATGGGACTGCCCGAAGCCGAGGTAAAGGCGTTAATGCTCAAGGTCAAAGCGCTGATGCAAAAGACGCACCCGGACAAGGCCGCCGGTTATGCTGATGAGTTTATATTGATGAAACGGTGTAACGACTTGATAAAATCAGGAATCCCACTACCGACTCCAGCGCACCAAGGCCGTGAGACTTCGACTTTAAAGCTAATCTAATGGCGTTCAGAGCAAACCGACAAAGCGCAGGTTTGGCAACAATAACATTTTGATATATAGTCTACACCGACAAAAACCACTGAATCCGCTGGCGCATAAGTAGCGCTAGTAAAATCTGGCAGTACGGAATTGAGCCGCGAATATGTGATATTCACGTTTTACTGGAGTTGGGTTTTATGGCAATGAGTGCGGTCATTTTGGAATAAAAATAAAAATTGCGTTTCAAAGCCCCCTTTTTTGACCCCTGTTTTTGTTTTGCCACGCTGCAAGCCTTGATAACACTGGTGGTATGTACTACAGTTTGCAGGCAATCTCAGATCCACCCAAGACCCCGCAAGTTATCCGGCTTCGCGGGGTTTTTTATGCCCGGACTGTGCCACTCAAAACCACTGAAACCCGCGATTTTTGCCCATTTATATTCCTAAGGAACTATAAAAATCATCATGCCAAAAAAATATCGCCAACAAACATTTAAAAAACCGTCAGCAGATGAAGCCGGTTTGTTGGAGCGGCACTATAACGGTCTTGTCGCCCAAGGCCATATTGAGTATGAACCGGCACAAATAATGGCGATACAGCATTTGCAAACCCTGCTCGACAATCTGAACAGGACGGTTAAGTATGGGCAAAAATCTGCTCTGCATAAACTATTTCTAACCAAACCGGCGGATTATCAAAGTTTGTATCTTTACGGCAATGTCGGTCGGGGCAAATCGATGCTGATGGATTTATTTTTTGATGTCTGTCCTATCCGCGAAAAGAAGCGGGTGCATTTTCATGCGTTCATGCAGGATGTCCACGCCTTCATTCATCAATGGCGGCGGCACAATAACACTGACGCCATTGCCGCTTTGGCAAAGCACATTAGGACATCAGAATTGCTGCTTTGCTTCGATGAGTTCCACGTTTCCGATATTGCCGACGCGATGATTTTGCTGCGGCTGTTTAACCGGCTGTTCGACTTGGGCATTGTTGTGGTCATCACCTCTAATTGTCATCCGAATGAGCTTTATCGCGGCGGCCTGCAACGGGACTTGTTTTTGCCTTTTGTCGGGCTGCTGCAACAAAAAGCCAAGGTCATCGAATTGCTGGCACAACAGGATTACCGGCTTAGTCATTTACGCTCATTGAAGACCACTTATTATTATCCGCTAGGTGAACCGGCGACAGCATTTGTGCGCGAACGCTATAACGAGTTGACTCATTTTGCTCCGCACAAGTCCGGTATTGTCGAGGTGTTGGGCAGGAAAATCGTGTTGTCGGCGGTACATGGCAATGTCGCACTCACGTCTTTTGACGAGCTCTGCGCACATGCTTTAGGCCCTGCTGATTATCTGGAAATAGGTCAGTGTTTTGATATTGTTATTTTGGCGGATATTCCCAAGCTGACGATAGAAAAGTGCAATGAAGCCAAGCGTTTTGTTACGCTGATTGATGCGCTATACGAGCATCAGGTCAAACTGATTTGCAGCGCTGAAGTTGCGGCGCAAGAGCTGTACACCGCTGGTGAAGGCGCGTTTGAATTTGAGCGCACGGTGTCGAGATTGCTCGATATGCAATCGGAGACTTATTGGCAAAGTGAACATGTTAGCCGTTGATAGGCAGACCTTCCAGGTTTTACTGGAGCCGCTCCCGGCGGCTCCAGCACTTCCGCCATCCATGGCAGTCGTAAAACCTGGAAGGTCTAAAGTAACGATGAGGGCAGGGCGCATCAACGACAAAATAGCTTAATGAAAGCGCTCTTCCTGTAGATTAATATCCGGGGTTTCAGAATACATCACCATAGTAATCAATTCGGCGACATTATCGGCATGCATTTTTTCCATGATGCTGGCGCGATGCACATCGACGGTGCGGTTGCTGATATTGAGTATTCTTGCCGATTCCTTATTGGAATGGCTTTTTACAATCAGTCCTAGCACTTCTTTTTCCCGCGTTGTTAAATGATCGATGCGGTCTTGTATGCGGCGTTTCTTGCCAAATTCTTCCCTAAAACTAATGTCTTTTTTAATGGCTTCGTTGATGCGCTCTAGTAAGACCTCATTATCAAACGGCTTTTCCAAAAAATCGATAGCGCCGGCTCGGAATGCTTTGGCCGAGTCGGCAATATCGGCGTGGCCGCTGATGAATATAATGGGAATGCGAATATTCCTGTTGGATAATTCAGTCTGAAGCTCATGCCCGCTCATTAACGGCATCCTGACATCCAGCAGTAAACAGCCCGGGTGGTCGGGGTCGTAGCTATCCAAAAAATTTTCAGCGGATTCAAAGCTTCGGACGGCTTGTCCCGATGATTCAATCAGCAGTGTTAACGAGTCGCGTATGGCGAATTCATCGTCAACCAAATAAATCAGAGGCGTCGAGTTATTAGCGCTCATCATTTTTTCTCCGTAGCGGTAAGGTAAAGTAAAAAGTGGTGCCTTTTTCCGGTAGGCTATTGAAATGCAAACTGCCTTCATGGGCTTCAATCAATGAGCGGCTAATGGAGAGTCCCATGCCCATGTCATCTGCTTTGGTGGTATAAAAAGGCGTCAATATTTTTTGTTGCTGGGTTACGTTAAGGCCAATGCCGTTGTCTTTCACTCTGACCTGGATGTTGTCATCGGCGGTCAGGTGGCTACGAATGGTGAGCTGGTGCTCCCTATCATCGGGTATGCTTTGTAGTGCATCCAGGCTGTTTCTAATTAGGTTTATCAGCACTTGCTCAATTTGTATCTGGTCGGCATAAAGCTTCGGCAGGCCCTCTTCCAGTTCCAATGTCAGCTTTATGTTGGCGTGTTTGATGTCGCTAATGCACAAGCCGACGGCGTCATGGATCAGTTTGTTAACGTCGATGGTTGAGCGGTGTTTGGCGTGCGATTTAACGAATTCCCTCATCCGGTGAATGATATGTCCAGCCCGCAAGGACTGTTGTTGGGTTTTTTGTAAAATTTCGGTGAGCTTGTTCAGGTCAGGCTTTTCACTATTAATCAGGTTTAAACTGGCTTGTGTATAGCTGGAAATAGCCGACAGCGGCTGGTTGACTTCATGGGCAATGCCGGACGCCATTTCCCCCATTAAACCCAGACGGGTGACATGGGCGAGTTCATCGAGATGTTCTTTGTCTTGTTGTTCCTGGTATTTGCGCATACTGACATCGCGCACGATATGGGTGAAATAATGCACATTATCGAGTGAAAATTCCGCAGTAGACATGTCCAGCGGCACGCTAGAGCCGTCTTTATGCAGTCCTTCAATTTCCCGAATTTGACTGGGGCATGTTGCTTTGTCAGTAGTCGGGTTTGCTGCTAGTAACGGCATCAGCTGGTGAATGTTAAAACCGATTAATTGTGCCGGCGAGTAGCCGAAAATGGTTTCTACGGCGGCATTCGCCGAAACGATAGTGTTGGACACATCGACGGTGATAATGCCTTCTACCGACGCATTAAAAATGGAATTGAGTTTGGCTTCCCGTTCGGCTAATTGAAGTTTGGAACGATGCAATTCCTCGATTTTTTTCATTAAACTCATGTTAGTTGAAGTCAGGGCGCTGTTTTGTTTGCGCACCTTCTCTTCCAGTTTTTGGTTAAGGCCGGCGATGGTTTCTTGCGCGAGCTTGCGATCGGTAATGTTATTAATGCTGAGTAAGATGCGTAACTCGTTGTCTTGATTGTAGATAATTGTAGCGTAGCACTCGACATAAGTTGATTGCCGGCAATCATCTGCCTCTTTTAAATGAGTGCACAGCTGAAAATGCTGATATTCAGCATGGCTTGTCGAGTGCGTGGTCGTTTTGATTTTGGCGTTAAAGACTTGGTCGGTTTTTTGAGCGAGGATTTGCCCCATAAATAGATAATAGGCATCCTGATCTGATGGGTGAATCAGTTTTGCAAGGCGCATGTTAGTCAGTTTTTCTTGTAGATAACCGAGCAGATTGGCGGCGGCAATATTGGCTTTTTGTATGATACCGGCTTCATTCAGTGTTAGGTAGGCGACCGGTGAGAAGTCGTAAAGTTGTAGGTATTTGTCACGGGATAGCGTCAATTCCTGTTGTACCCGATTCAATTCCTCGTTCTGCATTTTTAATTCAATTTGATGCACCTGGAATTCAAATAGCAGCTTTTGTATATCCTCGGTGGACATGTGGGCAATATCGGCGACGGTGTGGCTTAGCATGATCTCCGCCTGTTTGCGGATCGCGTCCCTGTGCTGATATAGCAAATCCTGCGCCGTGGTGCCGGCCTGATTGGCTGCCTTTTGTACCTTTGATTTTTTACGCATAGCCACTATCTATTTTTATTTTGGTGGATTGGCAAAATAAGCCGATGCTGAACAAAGCTTGGGTGACGCAAGGAGCGTTTTTATTTTCGCTTATGCCGCCCGTAGGGTTAAAAACACTAACAAGTGACGTGTAGCGTATCTTGCAATTTAATTGCAAAAAATTAAAAAATCAACCCTTGAGCGAGTGTTCAGTCTTCTTATTAATCGGTATTCTATTACTAATGAGGCTGTGAAAGAATAAGCGCAGACGTGATTTCACCGTCTTGAATGCTGGTTATTTACTTTGGTATTTAAGACCTTACCCGGCTTGCGTGGTTATCGCTGAGAGTAATGTAAGATTTTTTAGCTCCGACCAAATATTACCAATAAGGCGCTTATTTTACTAAACAATTTTTTGTTTCGATGCGACACGAGGTGATGTTTAGTTAGACCTTCCAGGTTTTTAAAACCTGGAAGGTCCGCATATCGGCTTATTGATTGTCTAACGCTAGGTAGGGGAGGGCGGCATGACGAGTGCCCGTAGACGACGAGAGTGGCGATCCGGTCTAACTGATCAGCTTTAAATATTTTTGATACAGACTTTCCTTATCCTCAACATGTTTGGCGTCTTTTTCGATGCAGTCGACTGGGCACACATCCATACATTGCGGTATGTCGTGATGGCCTACGCACTCGGTACATAAGTCGGGATTAATGACATAAATATCATCACCTTGGGAAATCGCGCCATTGGGGCATTCCGGTTCACATACATCACAATTGATGCATTCTTCATTAATAATAAGAGCCATATCAATTCCTAAATACTGTTTTTTCAACCAAATAATTTTTTGTACAAACTTTTTTTGACTCTGTCGATACCGTTGTTCGGGCAAACCGCTTCGCACAGCGGTTGGCCATAGCGCTCCACGCATTCGGTGCATAATGACGGGTCAATAATATAAGCGTCTTCCGTTTGCATAATCGCCTCATTCGGGCACTCAGGTTCACAAACACCGCAGCGGGCGCATTTATCTTCGTTAATAACTAGGGTCATACGTTAGTCGCACTTAAATTTGTTAATTAATTGTTGATGAACAAGGTCAGGAACAAAGCAGGACACATCGCCGTTCAGTTGGGCAATTTCCCTGATCATGCTCGAAGAAATAAATTCATATTGTTCGGCTGGGGTTAAAAATACGGTTTCCAGATCCGGTGCCAGACGCCGGTTCATGCCGGCCAGTTGAAATTCATATTCAAAATCCGATACCGCGCGCAGACCGCGCAAAATCACATCGGCGCCCTGTTGCTTGGCGCATTCAACCAGCAGGTTATCAAAGCCTATCACCAGTACATTGGCGAATTCCGAGGTTACTGATTTAGCCAAATCGACCCGCTCATCCAAGGAAAATAATGGGGTTTTGCCTCTGTTGACGGCTACCGCAACCACTACTTTATGGTAAAGCTTTGAGGCTCTGGCAATCAAATCCAAATGGCCGTTGGTGATAGGGTCAAAAGTACCCGGATAAATTGCGATTATCGACATGCTGTATGATTTTCAAAAAGTGGGCAATTCTATACCAATGGGAACGCTTTAAATATCTATTTATTTGCCATGGTTTAGGTTGATAGCATCAAAGCCGCTTTTAGTATATTCTCAAACCCGTAGTTTCGGGTGTCTAAAATAGCGAGCAACGCATCGTACATTTAGATAAAAACATAAACATAAACAATGTATCCAGCAGGTAAGCCAGCATGTCAGCAATCATCTATATTTCAACGGTTATTTTTTTCGTTTATGTCGTTTATACCGTGGTCAACGATCACTAAAAAAATACGTGATCGTTGTTCTCCTATCATCAATAGCTGTTTTCACGCTGCCAATAGGTGGCGACAATCTTAGTGCCTTTTATGACCGGCGAGCCGCCATGCAAGGATTTTTGTTCTGGCTTGCCGGTTTCATCAACGTCGGCAAAAAATACCCCAGCGCCTTTGCGAGGACAAACTTCTACGCCTAAGGTTGGAAAAATGGTGCCGCCGCCCGCTTCGACATCGGTTAAATATAAAACAAATGTCCCCAGTCGCTGACCGCCGCGCGCTAGTTGTTTAGCGCTACCGGGCTTGCTCGGATCAAACCAGTCGAAATGCGGTCGGTATTCTTGTCCGGGCTCATATTTTAGTATTTGCAAGCCTTCGGCGTGGGTAACCGGCCAGTCGCTAATAGCCGCTAGACGCTTTTCAATGCGGGCAACATGCTCATTTTCACCTCGGGTAAAATAACTGCCGCTACTGCTGCGGCCATCATGATCAACAAATTGACCGGATTCGTGGTCGACAACAGACGATTTTTTGATGCCTTTTTGTTCGGCTAACTCAATTAAGGTATCGCATTCTTGCTGCGATAACAGGTTGTCAAGCAACACAATGCGCGGATTTAGCAAGCTAAATAGCACTTGCGCGACACGATCGCCGCAATCGAGATAATTTGCCGGCGTGTTGATGTAAGGTCGACTGCTGCGCCAATCGCTGGGTTGTTTCAATAGAGCCAAGGCTTCATCCAGTGCCTGTGCTGCTGTTTCGATGTCCCAGACTTTTGCCGTCATGTTTTCCAGCATCGTTTGCGGCTTGCAACCTCGTTGCAGGTTATCGAGAACCCACTCGCGCCATGTTGCGCCTTTGCTATCGAGCGTCGTGCATGAAAGAGTGGGCTCCAATTTTGCTACTGGCGTGCTCATAATTGATGTTCCGTGATTGTTAATGATTTTTTACTACGAAGAGAGCATTCGTGTTCTTCGTGGTAATTTTTAAATCGTTCCGACGCTCCAGCGCGTTATACATCAGATGTGGGAGTGGCCACCCGGCCGCGAACAATCGTGCGCTGTTCGTGGCCGGGTGGCCGCTCCCACAATTTTTCCTGATTCCCACGGCCAGCGTGGGAACGATGTATTTTTAATGGGAAGTGCCCTATAAATCAGCCGTCGACTACAAGTGATTGTAGAGCGTCAGGTATTGATGGGCGCTTTTGTTCCACGAGTAATCTCTTTTCATACCATTGATTTGCAACTGTTTCCAGGTCTTGGGATGGCCGTATAAGATCAGTGAGCGTTTAATGGCTTCCATTAAGGTGCCGGCGTTGGCTTCATTAAAAACAAAACCGGTTGCGGTGTTGTTACTCAGTGTTTCTGGGAGGGTGTCGATCACGGTATCGGCCAGTCCGCCGGTTTTTCTGACGATGGGCAGGGTACCGTAGCGTTGGCTGTAGATTTGGTTTAAGCCGCAGGGCTCAAAGCGCGACGGCATCAGGAAGATGTCGGAACCGGCTTCAATCAGATGCGCCAAGGTTTCGTCGTAGCCGATGGTGATGGATATTTTATCGGGATGGGCTTCGGCAAAATTATGCAGGCGCTGTTCGTAGCCTTTGTTGCCGCTGCCGAGCAGGACGAATTGCAGCGGATGGCTGAGCATTTCGGGTAGGCATTCCAAGATGAGGTCGATGCCTTTTTGTTCGACTAAGCGACTGATCAGGCCGAATAGGGGAATGTTTTTGTCTACCGGTAGCGATAAGCGTTCTTGTAGCGCGGTTTTATTGGCCAGTTTCTTGGCCAAGGTGGTATGGCTATAGGTTTGCACGATGTTGCTGTCGGTTTCCGGGTTCCAATGGTCGCAGTCTATGCCGTTGGTAATGCCGCTGAGAAAATGTTTGCGGTGGCTTAACACGCCTTCCAGGCCATAACCAAACTCGGCGGTTTGTATTTCTTTGGCGTAAGTTGGGCTGACCGTGGTGATGCGGTCGGCAAAGATCAGTCCGCCTTTTAGAAAAGACAGCATGTCGTGAAATTCGACGCCGCCTGGATTCCACAATTGACCGGGCAGGTTCAGTGATTGGTAGGTGGTGCGCGGGAAAATGCCCTGATAGGCCATGTTGTGAATGGTGAAAACGGTCGCGGGACGGCTGTATTCCAGCGACAGCAGCGCCGGTACCAGTCCGCTTTGCCAGTCGTTGCAATGGACGATGTCCGGTTTCCAGTCCAGATAACTGCGGTTCATCGCGACTTCGACAGCGACACGGCAAAACAGGGCAAAACGTTCGGCGCTGTTGGCCCAAGGTTTGCCGTGTTCATCAACATAAGGATTGCCGGGGAAGTTAAAAAAGGCCGGGAAATCCACGAGCCAAACGATGACACCATTGCCCGGCAGTTTGGTTTCCAGGATATTCACCGCACAATTGTTGACGTGAATGGTGCTAAGGTAGCGGATGTCCTCGGTAGTTTTGATTGCCTGATAATTGGGCATGATAATGCGCACATCTTCGCCCAGTTCTGCCAGGGCTTTAGGCAAGCTGCCGGAAATATCGGCGAGGCCGCCGGTTTTAATCAGGGGATGAACTTCACTGGTGACAAAAAGTATTTTTTTGGTGATATTCATTGAGGTCTGTTTACGTTTTTAATTATTGATTTTAAAGAATCCTGATAAATCAGGCCATACAGTCATTAAGAGTTAAACCTGTTGATGTTCTTAATCGCGACGCCTACGTCGCGACTAGATGGATTGCTTTAGTTAATTGAAGATCGAGTTATAACCTCAAAATGACAGCTCCCAACGGCGGTAAGGTTAGGCTGATGGAATACGGTAGATTCATCCACGGAGTCGGTTCCGACAAGGCGGTGCCGTTGCCGACATTGCCGCCGTCGTAATAGCTGGAATCGGAATTGAATATTTCCGTGTACGAGCCTTCTACGGGTACGCCGATCCGGTAGTGTTCGCGCATTACCGGGGTGAAGTTGAGGATGACAATCAGGTCTTCATGCTCGGTTTTGCGCCGATAGCTGATGATCGATTGTTCCACGTCGTGGCAGTCAATCCATTCAAAACCGTGATGGTCAAAGTCATGCTGGTATAAGGCCGGGTGTGTTTTGTACAACTGGTTCAAGTCTTTTACCAGGGTTTGTATGCCCCGATGATGCGCGTAGTCGAGCACATACCAGTCCAGTTCTTTGTTAAAGTTCCATTCCGTGCCTTGGCCGAATTCGCAGCCCATAAACAGCAGTTTTTTACCGGGATAGGTGTACATGAAGGTGTACAGCAGGCGAAGGTTGGCAAAACGCTGCCATTCATCGCCGGGCATTTTGCTGATTAACGAGCCTTTTCCATGCACCACTTCATCATGGGAAAAAGGCAGGCAGAAGTTTTCGGTGAAAGCGTACAACATGCCAAAGGTGAGTTGGTCGTGATGATATTTGCGGTGTACCGGTTCTTGGCTGATATAGGACAGTACGTCGTGCATCCAGCCCATGTTCCATTTCATCGAGAAACCTAAGCCGCCAGTCCAGGTTGGCCGGGTTACTTGCGGCCACGAGGTGGATTCTTCCGCCATCATCACCGTGCCCGGATGCTGGTCATGGGTAACGGCATTGAGCTCCCGGAGAAAGTCGATGGCTTCGAGGTTTTCGTTGCCGCCGTACATGTTGGGAATCCAGTCGTTATCGTCACGCGAATAATCCAGATACAGCATGGAGGCCACCGCATCAACGCGCAAGCCGTCAAGATGGAATTCTTCCAGCCAGAAAATGGCGCTGGACAGCAAAAAGTTTTTCACTTCATTACGGCCGTAGTTATAAATCAACGTGCCCCAATCGCGATGTTCGCCTTTGCGCGGGTCTTCGTGTTCATAAAGCGCGCTGCCGTCGAAACGAGCCAGCGCAAAACTATCTTTAGGAAAATGCGCAGGCACCCAGTCCAAAATCACGCCGATGCCGTTTTGATGGCAGGCATCGACAAAATAACGAAAATCATCCGGCGTACCGTGACGGCTGGACGGGGCGAAATAACCGGTGGTTTGATAGCCCCAGGAGGCATCCAGCGGATGTTCAGTGACTGGTAATAATTCGATATGGGTAAAGCCCAGCTCTTTGACATAATCGACCAGTTGTACCGCCAGCTCGCGGTAATTGAGGAAGTTGCCCAGATTGTCGCGCCGCCATGAGCCTAAATGAACTTCGTAAATAGACATCGGCTCATTCAGCCAATTATGGCGGGCACGGTCAGTGAGCCATTGCTGATCTTGCCAAGCGTAGTTGTTTTCCTTGATGACAATGGATGAGGTGTTAGGGCGGAATTCAAATTGTTGGCCGTAAGGATCTGTTTTCAATAAAATTTCGTTGCTATGACGGTTTAATATTTCAAACTTGTAATAACAACCGGCTTCCAGACCCGGCACAAACAGTTCCCAGATGCCGCTACCGCCTAAACTGCGCATGGGATTGCAACGGCCGTCCCAGTGATTGAAATCGCCAACGACGCTGACTCGGCCGGCGTTAGGTGCCCACACGGTAAACAAAACACCGTCAATGCCGTCCGCTCTATGCAAATGGCCGCCGAGTTTTTGGTAAATATGCCAGTGTCTGCCTTCGCCGAATAAATGCTGGTCGAACTCCGGCATTTGTATGCCGAAATCGTAGGGGTCATAGTTTTCGTGTTTGTGGCCGCTTTTATCAATCCAGGATAATTTATAATGTGCTGGTATTTGTTCTTTTTCGGCGTTATATTCAAAAAAGTCTGTATTAGGAACACGGGGTAATTCAGTGCCGTTATGACTGAAATGTACCGTCTCTGCGTATGGCAGATATACCTTAACTTGAATGCTGTTGTTATTGTTATTGAGGTGGCGGCCTAAAAATGAGAAAGGATCATGATGTCTGGCTTCCATGATTTTGATAGCATCTGGGTCGAGTGTGTTTAAAGATTGCTTTTTCACTATGAATAGCCTCAGTGTAGTGGAATAATAGTCGCGTGAATGTTACCAAACACATCAAGAGTTGTCAGTCTATTCCACATGGAGATGAAAAATGTCAGCGTCAAACAAACAAAAACATGATCATAATGTCGGTCATTTAACCCGTAATACTATTGCTTTAATATTAGCTGGTGGTCGCGGCTCGCGGTTAATGAACATGACTGACTGGCGCGCCAAGCCCGCCGTCCCTTTTGGCGGCAAGTTCCGCATTATCGATTTTCCATTGTCGAATTGTATGAATTCCGGCATCCGTAAAATCGGCGTATTAACGCAATACAAGTCGGATTCTCTGATCCGGCACATTCAGCAGGGCTGGGGGTTTTTGCGTGGTGAGTTTGGTGAATATGTTGACTTAATGCCGGCGCAGCAACGCCATGATGAGAATTCCTGGTATCAGGGAACAGCTGATGCCATCTTTCAGAATATTGATATTTTACGTAGCCGCAAACCCGAACACATTTTAGTGCTGGCGGGTGATCATATTTATAAAATGGATTACGGTGCGATGCTGGCTGATCACGTCGAAAAAAATGCCGATTTAACTATAGGCTGCATCGAAGTTTCGCTGCAAGATGCAACGGCGTTTGGCGTTATGGATGTTGATGATAATAGACGGGTCAAGGCTTTCGTAGAAAAACCGGAAAATCCCCCTGTAATGCCCGGCAGAACCGATACGGCGTTAGCGTCGATGGGTATTTATATTTTTAATGCCGGCTTTCTGTTTGAGCAATTACTTAAAGACGCCGACACCAAAGGCTCAACCCGCGATTTTGGTAAAGATATTATTCCGGCGGTAATCGATAAATATATCGTCAACGCTTATCCCTTTTTAGATTTGCAAAGCGGTGAACAAAGTTATTGGCGCGATGTCGGAACCATTGATGCGTACTGGTCTGCGAATATGGAATTGATTGGCGTCAAACCGGACTTAAATTTATATGATAAAGTTTGGCCAATATGGACTTATCAAGAACAAACGCCACCGGCCAAGTTTGTTTTTGATAGCGACAAAAGACGCGGACAGGCTGTTGACTCTATGATTTCAGGGGGCTGCGTCATTTCCGGCGCGCAAGTCAGGCATTCCTTGTTGTTTTCCAATGTTCGCGTTAATTCATATACCACGTTGCAAGATACTATTGTGTTGCCGGAAGTTAATATCGGTCGTCATTGCCGTATTAGTAAGGCAATCATAGAAAAAGGCTGTGAGGTTCCCGAAGGTACGGTCATCGGTGAAAATCGAGCTGATGACGAAAAAAGATTTCATGTGAGTCCCGGAGGCGTTGTTTTAGTGACTTCCGATATGCTGGGACAAAGAAGACATTATGTCAGATAAACAAAAATTGAAATTGGTCTTGTGCTGGCACATGCATCAGCCGGAATACAGAGACTTGCAAACCGGCGAATTTAAGTTGCCGTGGACTTATCTGCATGTCATCAAAGACTATGTGGATATGGTTGCACATCTGGAAGCGGTGCCGAAAGCGAAAGCGGTGGTGAATTTTGCGCCCATACTATTGGAGCAAATCGAGGAATATGCCAATCAGGTTAATGGCTGTTTACAGAATTATAATTTGCTGACAGATCCTTTATTGGCGGCGCTGATTGATCCTAATCCATCTAAAGAGCCTGAACAGCGGATGAAATTGGTCAAAGACTGTATGCGGGCAAACCGGGAACGGCAGATCAATCGCTATCCCGCCTTCAAACGCTTGATTGAAATGGCTGATTGGCTTGAACATCATTACGGCTCTTTACAGTATGTCAATTCGCAATTTATTACCGATATTTTGGCGTGGTATCATTTGGCATGGATGGGCGAAACAGTAAAACTGACCGATACGCGTATCATGCGCCTGATAGAGAAGGGCGCGGATTATAGCTTAAACGACAGAATCGAAATTGTAGAGGTTATTGCCGAGCAACTATCCAGTGTTATTCATCGCTATAAAGTCTTGGCTGAAAAAGGGCAGGTTGAACTTTCGGTAACGCCTTATGCCCATCCGATTATGCCGCTGTTGCTGGACTTAAATACGACCCGCGAGGCGATGCCAGAAGCACCTTTACCCGAGTTGTCCGCTTATCCAGGAGGAGAAGAACGGGTTAAGTGGCATCTTGAAAAAGGAGTGCAGACGTTTAAACGCTTATTCGGCTTTAAGCCTAAAGGCTGCTGGCCCTCAGAAGGCGGCGTCAGTGCTCAGACCTTGGCTATGTTGGGTGATTTCGGTTTTGACTGGACGGCAAGTGGCGGCTCGGTATTGCACAATAGCTTGAGGCTTGCTGAAAATACTCATAAATCGGAGATACATCATCCTTTCCAGCTTGAAAACACCGATATTGCGTGTTTTTTTCGTGACGATGGGCTCTCAGACCTTATCGGGTTTGAATATTCAAAATGGCATGCTGATGATGCAGTGGCTGATTTTATTCGCCACCTGGAAAATATCGTGGCGCATGAATCCGGCGATAAGGTCGTTTCCATTATCATGGACGGCGAGAACGCCTGGGAATATTTCCCCGATAATGGTTATCATTTTCTTAGCGCACTCTATCAGCGCCTAGCTAGTCATCCTGGTATTGAGTTGACCACGTTTTCTGACTGCCTGAAAGATAAGGCTGAGGTTAAGCCGCTGGCGAAACTGGTTGCCGGCAGCTGGGTTTACGGCACCTTTTCGACCTGGATTGGCGATACCGATAAGAATCGTGGCTGGGATATGCTGGGCGATGCCAAGTTGGCATTTGACCGGGTTATGTTGACCGATAAACTAACCGATAAACAAAAACAACAGGCTGAATTTCAGTTGGCTGTTTGTGAAGGTTCTGATTGGTTTTGGTGGTTTGGTGACTATAATCCCGGCGAAGCTGTCAGTAACTTTGAAAAACAATTTCGGCTTAATTTGGCTAATTTATACCGATTGTTAGGTGAAGAGCCGCCGGTTTATTTAGCACTGTCATTTACTCAAGGTTCGGGTTCGCCCGCCATGGGTGGCACCATGCGTTTGGGTGTCGAATTTACCTAGGGCGCGATTTCCGGTGCAAAATAAACATGACTTAACCGATGTTTTGCAGTGGATGTCAGCCCTTTGCAAACTAAAAAACAACCGTTGAAAACTTAAATGAGAGATCACTGAGCGTGAATGACATCTTAAATAAACGCCGGGCCGGTATTTTGCTGCACATTACCTCGTTGCCTGGCGCGGGAGCCCATGGCGACTTGGGTCGAGAAGCTTACCATTTTGTAAAATTCCTGCATGATGCAGGCGTCACTGTCTGGCAGGTTTTACCTTTAGGCATGACGCATAATGACGGTTCACCTTATCAGTGCCTATCGGCTCATGCCGGCAATCCGGCCTTAATCAATATTGATTGGTTGGTCGAACGCGGTTGGTTGAATCGTGCTGAAAAATGTGAAGAGTGCGCCGGTGATTGTGTAAGACAGTGTTTGATAACAAAAGCCTACTATGGTTTTTTGGAGCGTACCGAGCAACAGGATAAGGAACACTTCAAGCGCTTTTGTCGGGACAAGGCGTTCTGGCTGGATGATTTCTCCTTGTTTTTGGCGCTGAGAAATGAATTTAATCAGCAATGTTGGAATCAGTGGCCTGAGCCTTTAAAGCACAGGGAACCGGAAGCCATAAAAAAAGCGCGTTCGCGGTTAAAAAAACACATTGACTGCATTAAGTTTGAGCAATATGTATTTTTTCGCCAATGGCTGGAATTAAAATATTATGCCAATCAGCAGGGTGTGTTTTTATTTGGCGACATCCCTATTTTTGTGTCATACGACAGTGCTGATGTTTGGTCCCACCGTGATGCTTTTAAACTCGACAAGTCGGGGAACATGTTTGTCGTAGCCGGGGTGCCGCCAGATTATTTTTCCGAGACCGGACAGCGTTGGGGTAATCCGCACTATAACTGGGACTACCTGAAGAAAAACAATTTTGATTGGTGGGTAGAGCGGATGAAAACCCAGCTTGAGCAATTCGATATTATCCGCATCGACCATTTTCGTGGGCTGGAAGCGGCCTGGGAAATACCGGCAACTGAAGATACTGCCGTTAATGGACTTTGGGCTAAAGCGCCGGGCCATGCCTTATTGAAGGCCATAAAAGTAGAACATGGCCAGATTCCATTAGTGGCTGAAGATTTAGGGATTATTACCCCCGAAGTTGAAGCGTTAAGGGATGATTTTGATTTGCCCGGCATGAAAATTTTGCAGTTCGCCTTTGGTGGTGACCCTGATAATCCTTATCTGCCTGATAATTATGATAAAAACTGCGTTGTTTACACCGGCACCCATGATAACGACACGACTCTAGGCTGGTTGAACAGCATTAGCCACGATGAAAGAAATTATATTTACAATTATCTCGGCTGTCCGACCATTCCGTTACATTGCGCGTTAATACATTCGGCCTTGGCCTCTGTTGCCAATCTTGCCGTGATTCCGATGCAGGATATTCTGGAGCTAGGTTCCGAGCACCGCATGAATACACCGGGGACGTCTGGAGGTAACTGGCAGTGGCGTTTTCAGTGGGATCAGTTGTCAACCGAGCAAATGTCCAGATTTACCCATCTGGTTGGGTTGTTTAATCGCAAGTAAGTAGTCATTCAAAAGTTTTGCTCATCGTTATACATAAGATTGTGGGAGCGGCCCCCCGGCCGCGAA
>JAUYMY010000048.1 GCA_030699385.1 Methylobacter sp. | reverse complement strand
TTCGCGGCCGGGTGGCCGCTCCCACAACTTATGTATAACGAGCGCCGTAGCTAAAATTGAGGATAAAACTATGCCCAGACCCGAAAAACATGTATTCGTATGTACCCAAAACCGTCCGCAAGGCCATCCTCGCGGTTCTTGTGCTGCCAGCGGTTGCGCCGACATCATGAATGAATTTATGAATGAGATACAAAGCCGCAATCTGTTTGAAAAGATCGCCCTGACCAATACCGGTTGCATGGGGCCTTGCGGAGTCGGCCCTAGCGTGCTGGTTTATCCCGAAGGGGTGATGTACGGCAAGCTGAAAAAGGACGACGTTAAGACCATCATCGAACAACATCTGTTAGGCGGCACACCGGTTGCCGAGCTGATGGTTCCTGCCGAGGTCTGGTAATGGCGTCAGTTGCGTTTGTAGAAGAACGGGTGCTGTTCAGTCCGAATATGCCCGCCGAAGTTAACAATCTTCTGCAAGCCGCTGTAGCCGCAAGCCCGGTTGACCAAAGCCGTGCAGAAACGCTGTTTTTACAAGCGCAGGCACTGGATAGCCGTTGTTTGCAAACCTATTTTGCGCTGTATAAGTTTTATTTTTTCCAAAAACGCTTGGCTGACGCTGAACGGATTGTTGTGGCAGGCCTTGAGGAAGCGGCACGACAAGGCGGCTTTCCCAGCGACTATCGCCGATTGGCTCAAAACCGGCAAAAATGGGACTTATATGCCAATGAGATTACCCTGTTTTATTTATATACACTGAAAGCCTTGGCGTTTATCAAGCTAAGGCTTGGCTTTGCCCTAGAGGCGCAACTGGTTTTATCGCATTTGCAACAGCTCGATCCGCAAGACCTTTCCGGTGCGTCGGTGATTATGGATTTAGCGGCGGGGGTTGCCGAGTGATCGATTTGTCTGAGCAAATAACAAACAACCGTGAACTGGGCGCATCCATTTGCCTACGGTTGACTAAAGAAATCAACGGGTTGGGTTTTGCCTCAGCAGACATCCAATACCATCCAAATTATGACGATGCCGTCTTTATGCTGATCAAAGACCCTTATACCGGGGAGCATAATTTGACCGGTTACTGGTACGATGCAACAAAAAAGCAAACTATCGGCAGGCTCCAATTCAACAGCGACGGCAGCTTTTACGCCGAATACGATGTGGTCAAACCGCATCCGACCAAGCCCCGGCGCTTTGTTGAAGGCGTCACTGCGTGGGGCAAAAGCGGGCAGATCAAATCCGAACCTAAATTATTGGATATGCCCGAATAACCGCTATGGAAAATCCGACGCGAATCTACGAGCTGTTGCTGGATTATGCCGCCAGCGACACCACGGTCACCGAGTTAAACATCGGCCTAGTGTGGACGGTTTGTAAGGCGCAATACACCGGCCTGGCGATGAGTCCCGGCATTCCAACGCGTACCCTGTCGTGGCCGGGCACGTTGGCCGGTAAGACCTTGGCGGAATTGGCCGGCTGGATTACCGACTGGGAACCTTACAAAGCCACGGTGGCGATGGCGGCGATCAATTGCAGCTTGAACCGCTATGAACTCCCGGCCGGTATCACCCTGTTGCCGACTCTCGGTAACGCCAATCTGGCGGTTTTCGAGCATTTTTTGCCCCGGCTGCAAGGCAAGAAAGTCGTCGTTATTGGCCGTTATCCGGGCATTGAACGCTATGCCGAACAGATCAACCTCAGCGTCATCGAACGCCAGCCCGGCGCTTTCGATTACCCCGACCCCGCCTGCGAATTTTTAGTGCCCGACGCCGACTGGGTGTTTTTAACGGCCAGTTCCATCACCAACAAAACTTTCCCGCGCCTGGCCGAATTGGCAGGGCAGGCGACCACTGTATTGATGGGGCCGACCATGCCTTGGCTGCCGGAACTGCACACCTTCGGCATTGATTATCTGGCGGGTGTTGAAATCATCGACCCGGTAAAATTGTCACAAACAGCGGCGGAAGGCGGCGGTGTGCGCATTTTTGACGAGGCTGTGCGTTACCGTATTGTTGACCTGACACCCGACAACAGCATGGCGTGGTTGAAGGGCCAAATCGCCCAAGATTATGAACACAGGCAACGGCTAAACCGGGCTATGGAGCAATGGTACAGTTCCGGGCAGAAAGGCCGCTTCCCTGAGTTTAACCGGCTCAATCAGGTAACTGCCAAGCTTTCGCGCATGGACAGCAGCTATAAGCGGCTGTGGGATGTGCATTCGGCATGAACAAGGCATTCAACCCAAGTATTTTAAGGCCTGTTTAATAACTGCGCTATGTTCTACGGTAAAGTTATCGATGGCTAATAGTTCGAAATCAGTTATTTACACTGACTTAGCAGAGTTTTAAATTGGGAATTGCTGCGAAGACACGAAGAAAATATGTTGAATAATTCTTGGTGTTTTTGTGTGAGAATAAATTTTGTCAGAAATGACGTTATCAGGGTAATGCGGGGGTAGAACTACGCCGGGCGGATAAACTCCCCGGCGTAGTTTTTACAGCTTATTTCTTTTTGTTGCGTTCGTTCACTTCTTTGATCACTTCTTCAGCTACGTTTTTCGGGCACGGTAAATAGTGCGAGAATTCCATAGAGAATTGGCCGCGGCCTGAAGTCATGGTGCGTAAGTCGCCGATGTAGCCGAACATTTCGCTCAACGGTACGTCTGACTTGATACGCACACCGGTTGCGCCTGCATCCTGTGATTTAATCATGCCACGGCGACGATTAAGGTCACCAATCACATCGCCGACGTGATCCGATGGAGTGAATGTATCCACTTTCATGATCGGCTCAATCAGTTGCGGCCCAGCTTTTGGGATTGACTGACGGAACGCTGCTTTCGCCGCAATTTCAAAGGCAATCGCCGAGGAGTCAACTGCGTGGAAACCACCGTCAGTTAAAATTACTTTAAAGTCTAAGCAAGGGAAGCCGGCTAATACGCCTTTGTCCAACATGCTCTTAAAGCCTTTTTCAACCGCTGGCCAGTATTCGCGCGGTACGTTACCGCCGGTAACTGCTGATTCAAACACAAAACCGCTGCCGGGTTCGCCTGGCTCGATGATGTAGTTGATCTTGCCGTATTGACCGGAACCACCTGATTGTTTCTTGTGGGTGTATTCGTCTTCAACCGATTTGGTGATGGTTTCGCGGTAAGCGACTTGCGGCTTCCCGACGATAACGTCAACGCCGTGGGTACGTCTTAAGATGTCGACTTTAATGTCAAGATGCAACTCGCCCATGCCTTTCAGGATGGTTTCGCCGCTGTCTTCATCGGTTTCAACGTGGAAAGATGGATCTTCCTGAATCATTTTACCTAGCGCGATACCCATTTTTTCGGATGCCGCTTTGTCTTTCGGTGAAATCGCTAATGAGATAACGGGATCAGGGAAGACCATTGGCTCCAAGGTTGCTGGGAATTTTGGATCGCACAGCGTATGACCGGTTTGTACGTTCTTCATGCCCAATACCGCAACAATGTCGCCTGCTTGAGCTGAATCCAACTCATTACGGGTGTCGGCATGCATTTCAACGATACGGCCGATACGCTCGGTTTTGCCGGTAAAGGTATTCAGTACCGAGGTGCCTTTTTCCAGTTTGCCGGAATAAATACGCAGGAAAGTCAGGGCGCCAAAGCGATCATCCATGATTTTGAATGCCAACGCGCGTAGCGGTTTGTTCTCATCGACGACAGCAAAAGTACCGGTTGGGTTACCTTCCAGATCGACTTCAGGCTGTGGTTTAACTTCGGTTGGGCACGGCAGGTAATCGATAACGCCGTCGAGCACCAACTGTACGCCTTTGTTTTTGAAAGACGAACCGCAGAAAGTCGGGAAGAAATCCAGATTGATTGTACCTTTGCGGATACAACGTTTGATGGTTTCAATATCAGGTTCTTCGCCTTCAAGATATTTTTCCATGACGTCGTCATATTGATCAGCCACTTGGTCGATCATTTTTTCGCGCCATTTTTCGGTATCCGCTACCATGTCGGCAGGAATATCTTTGATTTCGTAGTTCATCGGGTCGCCGGAGTCATCCCATATCCAGGCTTTGCGCGTTAAAATATCAACGACGCCGGAGAATTGGTCTTCGGTACCGATAGGCAAGGTCATTACCAAAGGTACTGCGCCGAGCACTTCTTCAACTTGCTTGACTACGCGATAGAAATCAGCGCCGATGCGGTCGAGTTTGTTGATGTAGATAACACGGGCGACTTCAGAATCATTGGCATAACGCCAGTTGGTTTCTGATTGGGGTTCTACGCCGCCTGAGCCGCAGAAAACGCCGATACCGCCATCAAGCACTTTCAGTGAACGATAAACTTCAATAGTAAAGTCAACGTGCCCAGGGGTGTCGATAATGTTGAAACGGTAGTCTTTCCAGAAACAAGTGGTTGCCGCAGACTGAATGGTGATGCCGCGCTCCTGTTCTTGTTCCATGAAGTCAGTGGTTGCCGCGCCATCGTGTACTTCGCCGATTTTGTGGATTTTACCGGTCAATTTTAAGATCCGCTCGGTAGTCGTGGTTTTGCCGGCATCGACGTGAGCGAAGATGCCAATGTTTCTGTAATGCGCTAAATCTGTCATGTTTTTACTCTAAAGTTGGGCATAAAAAACTTTTTTGGTGACCGCTCTCAAGCGTCTTTGAAGGTTGCTTGAGGACTCGTACCGGGGCGATGGACTACAGGCCATAGCGCAGTCACACAACCTAAGACCGCAGTGGCGGAGCCATTGGAATGGATGAAATGCGTGGAATACGGGCAGGTAGCTCAAGCCGAGTGAGGTGCAATTATTGGGGTCACCAGCGCTGCTCACTCGTCCAGCTTCGAAAGCCCGCTATTTTAACCTAAAAGCTGGGTAAAAACATAGAAAACCCATGTGTTAGTTATAGCAACACTAAAATGGCCGTATCTATTTGCTTATTAAATTAAGTGGGGAGCCTTGATAATACTGTCTCAGGTGTTTTTTCAAGCCAGTATTTTTTGGTAATGATTCCGTTGCTTGTTGGTAGTGTGGCGGCGGCCGTTATCGAACTTGCTTTGCAAAGGGTTGACGAACATCAGCAGTGCCACGAAAAAAATACGGGCGGATTAGGTTTGACATTTGGCCTTGGTGTCTTGGTAGTGAACAGTAGGGCAGGGTGGATAACGTCGTAAAAACAGCTACATTTAAACAACTGTTATTGTAGAATATTCGGTCTAAAACAAGGGGGCTCAAAACTTATGATTATCGCCGATATTATGACCGCCAAACCGATTACGGTTGACATGGATACCGGGCTATTATTGGTCAAGGAAATTTTTGATCATGTCTATTTTCATCATCTGCTGGTTGAAAATGAGCAGGACAAAACGTTTGTCGGGGTTATTTCGGATCGCGATTTATTACGGGCGTTAAGTCCTTATGTACATACGGCGGCAGAAACGGCGCGCGATAAGGCAACTTTAAATAAACGTGCGCATCAAATCATGTCGCGCCAAATCGATACGGTGTCGCCTACAACAGAGTGTAATAGTGCCGTACAAAAAATGTTGGACGCGGATGTTTCATGTTTGCCGGTTGTTGATGACAACAGGCTTATTGTGGGCATCGTTACCTGGAAGGATTTTTTAAAATACTACCTAAAGCAACAAACGCCTAATGATCAGCATCTTGCCATGAAACAAGGTTTGCGTGGTACATGACCTTGGAAAGCGATCCGCTAAAACTCGATTTAATAGCGTTCAATCCCGAAGTGGTGCCGCCTAAGGTGATAGCGGAGCCGCTGTCTCTTAATGGCTGGACGCATGTGCTGTGCAATGAGGAAATGCCGATATTTTCCAATACCGCGCTCAGTATTCACAATATTTTGAACGATGACAGGAAAGGCGCCATGGATTTGGCTTCTGTTATTTTGCAAGATCCCAATCTGACCGTGAAGTTGTTGAAAATGAGCAATACGCCTCATTACAATCCCTCGCGCCAGAGAATGGTGACCGTATCGCGCGCTATCGTTCTGATTGGTTCTGATATTATCCGTGAATTAACGCTGGTTTGCTCCTTTTTTGAATCCATTTTATCTGCAACTAACCGGCATCAGGCCAACGAGGAAATAGCCCAGGCCATACATGCGGCGGTGCAGGCAAAGTCTATTGCGCAGTTGACTAACGATGCGTCGCCGGAAGAAGTGTTTATCGCCACCTTGCTGAATCATATTGGCAGTATTTCTTTTTGGTGCTTTTGCGGCGAGCAGGGCGAACGCATTCAGGCTCAGGTCAATAAAGGCAGTAGCCATGAAAACGCCGAGAAAAAGGTGCTGGGCTTTAAATTAACGGAATTGGGCGCTTCTTTGAGTAAAGCCTGGAAATTAGGTGCCTTGGTTGAGGAATCGATTAAGCCTGTGCTGTTTCCAAAAAATCCCCGAGTAGATTTGGTTCATTTAGGCTATGAAATTACCGATGCCTTAAAAGAAGGCGTTAAATCAAAAAAGTATGAAGTCTGTGTTAAAAAAATCGAAGAATTGACCCAGCAATCCAAGCAAGCCATCGTTGAAAATCTGCAAAATAATACCGATACTGCCGCTGATATTGCCCGGCAATTTGGCGCTGCCGATGCTGCGATGCTCATACAAAGTCGCTTAAACCGCACCATAATAATAGAGGAGCCGGCCCCGGTTGTTGATAAAAAGCAACTGCAACTGCAAATATCACAGGACATAGCCTCAATAATCAGCGCGCCATTTGATATTAACCTGTTACTGGAAACGGTGTTGGAAGGGGTGCATCGAGGTATTGGTATGGACAGGACTGTTTTTTCTTTGTTGGCGTCTGATAAGCAGTCACTTAAAGAAAAATTATCTTTAGGCTGGCGCAAAGAAAGCTATGAGCACAAAGTTGTTTTTCACATCTCGGAAACGCCACTCAATCTGTTTTTTCACGCCCTGTCCGGCACTCAGGCTTTTTGGCCTAAGCCGTCGGTTAATGCTAGGTTGTACACACTCAGAGACATCAACATGATCGGCAAAAACGAATGTTTTATCATGCCGGTTTTTTCCAATAAAAAACCTATCGGTTTGATTTATGCTGATCGTGGAATTAGTGGTGAGCCGTTAACCGAAGATGATTTTAACGCCTTTAAATATTTTACCCAGCAGGCAAATATAGGCCTTATGCTTTACCGGATGCAGCGCAGTTAATCGCAAGCGAGAATTAAGAATTTATACTGAAATCAGCGGGCGGGTATAGCGCTCGCTCTGAGTCGAACCATTAGCGCCGTAGGTGTTTGCAGCCTGCGGCTTGCCTTTTAAAATGTCCAATGAGCGATGGGTGTGGCGGGATAATACGTCGATGCTGGCACCGTTTTGTTCATTTTGGCTTCTGCATTCGCTGCAGACAGACATCAGTTGTGTCCAGTTATTAACCGCTTCGGCGGTTGGCAGGCCGGCTGTTTCTGCCCGTTTAAAATATTCCTTAACGCTATCTTGGCCGTTGGGCAATTTTTCGGTCGCCAGCACTTGGGTGAGTTGCGCGTTGAACTGTTCCAGCTGGGCAACCAGCTGTTTTTTACTGGCTGCGAGAGTGCTGATCAGTTCCGCCTGCTGCAGTTTTTTTAAAGCGTCGGCTTCCTGATTAAGGTCCTGATACAGCTGTTGCGCTAATTGCAGGGCATTTAAAATGAGCTTCTCAGTAATGGGATAGGTTTTTTCTATCATGGTCATGCGCTGTTTTCTTGGGGCATTAGCCGCTCGAATTGCATCAACTTTTGGGCAACTTTTTCAGCATTTACGCTGTAACTTCCGTCTGCCAGCGCTTTTTTAATGCTGCCAACCCGGTCAGTATCTACAGGTGCCTCAGAGGATGCCCCTAGCGTCTTTTTAATTTCTTGTGTTGCCGATGTCAAGGCAACACTGTCATCCCGTTCGGTAACGGTTGTCGTAGCAACTTTTCTTTCGCTTTCAACGCCATTCGATTTTGGGGGAGTTTTGATCGGCGTTGAGTTATTTGCTCTGCCGCTTATCTCGATAGCCATGTCAAATTCCTCGGTATGTTTCTCAGTTGAGATATTTGTCGGCAGTGTACTAAAAAACTTTAACTTTTTGTCATTGTGTTGCTTACCTAGTTTATCGTAACAAGCAACATTATAAACCGTGCAGGCTTTTGACTGCTGGGATTAATCAACAGAAACCAATCCAAGTTCAATCACCGTGGCGTTAATGATGCGCCCTGAGTTTTGATTTTTAACGCTAATCCGTTGGCCTTTGGTGCCATCCATCATCGCGATGCCCTTCATTTTAATAGAGACGCCGGCTGAGGTGCTGCTGATGACAACAGCGTCTTTTCTTTTGACCAGTTTCGGTTCGACTAGATTTTTCGGGCTCAGCACTGTGCCCATAGCGAGTTGGCGAAGCACTTGTTTATTTTCGGCGTGTTCTATTTGCGTGATGAAATCATCTCTAAGATTACTGACGTCCCTTCTTTCTAAGGCAAGATACTCGCGGGTCAAAATGGCGCCGCGCTGTATCGGTTGCGCTAAAACTACAATAGATTGGTAAAGCTTAATAATGGTTGAGGTGAACATTGACCATTTTTGTCCTGAGTTACAGCGGACACCTAGCGTTATTCTGCCCGCTTTAATGACATCGGTGGTGCTGAAGACTTCCAGTGCCTCGCTGCATTCAGGCAAATTTAACCGGATATCTAAGGGTAGAAAAGTCGCTTCATACTCACCTTGCAGCTTGATATGTTGGGCAATGTAATCGGTGACGGCGGTGCTGATAGCAAGATGCGATTGCATTTTTTGTTCGGCATGGGTCGTCGTGGCACAAATTAGCGCTAGCGCCAAAATGAGCGGAATATTCTTTATCATGGTGAACGCCTGATTGATGACTTGTTTAACTGAACAAGCAAGATTGACGCCATATTTTTCTGATCAGACCGTCAAATTGTTGGCGAATAGCGTGCTTTGTTGGGTGCGGCAATAAGGGGCGGCTATTTTTTGCCGTAGCGGTTAATTGCTATCTTATTTTAATTGATTTTAATTAATTGATTTTAAATAATTAGTTATATCTGGCATGTGCTGTGCTTTTGTTTTTGTACAGGTAATCAGGAGGCATATCATGGCTATTAACTTTGACACAGCATTGGGCATTCATCCTAAGGCGTTGGCGCTTCGCGAACAACGAAATGAGATATTGGCGGCTAATTTGGCCAATGCCGATACCCCCAATTTTAAATCGCGGGACTTGGATTTTAAATCGATACTCAAACAAAGCACAGCGTCAGATGTCCGTATGCAGCGCACCCAGCAGGGACATATTGCGCCGCAGCAAGGACTGTTCGGTAATCCGATGTATCGAAATCCCAGCCAGGTGTCATTAGACGGCAATACCGTCGAGCCGAATGTCGAGCAGGCTAAATTTGCTGAAAACGCCTTGCAGTATCAGGCCAGTTTGCAGTTCATTAATAATAAATTTTCCGGTCTGATGACCGCACTAAAAGGACAATAATCATGGCCAGTATCTTTGACATTGCCGGCAGCGGCATGAATGCACAGTCGTTAAGACTTAATCTGGTTGCCAGTAATATTTCCAATGCAAACACGGTGAGCAGCACAGCGGCTGAGGCTTACAAGTCCAGACAACCGGTGTTTGCCGCTGAGCTCAACAATGCGCTGAGCAAGCATGATGCAACGAGTAAGGTCAAGGTGCTGGGCGTGGTCGAAAGCCGCGATGCGCCGGTGATGGAATATGCGCCGAATAATCCGGTTGCTGATGAAAACGGCTATATCTTTAAATCCAATGTGAACACGGTCGAAGAAATGGCCAATATGATGTCGGCATCACGCTCTTATCAAAATAATATAGAAGTGTTGAATACGGCTAAACAAATGATGTTACAGACATTAAGAATGGGACAGTAAGGGGATAAATCATGAGTATTCAAGGCGCAGTCAATCAATACAGTAACTTAACCGCTACTGACAAGCCGGTGTTAGCAACATCGGCCAAAAAAACAACATTAGGGCAGGAGCAGTTTTTAAAGCTCATGACCACGCAGATGACCCATCAAGACCCAACCAAGCCGATGGAAAACGGGGACTTTTTGTCGCAGATGGCGCAGTTCGGCACGGTCGCAGGGATTCAGGATTTGCAAAAATCGTTCGGCGACTTTGCCGGCTCGATTAATTCCAGCCAAGCCTTGCAGGCGACCAGTTTGGTCGGACGGCATGTCTCGGTACCGGGCAATCAGGGGCTGTTGGCGGCGGGTGGTGATATATCCGGCAATATCAATTTAGCCGACAGCGCCACTAATGTTAACGTCAAAGTGGTTAATTCGGTGACCGGTGAAACCGTACAAAATGTAGATCTGGGCACGCACAGTCCGGGGAAAATACCGTTTGTCTGGGATGGCTTGAATGCCAAGGGCGTGATGGCTAATCCCGGCGTCTATAAAATTGAAGCAACTGCTTCTATTGATGGCAAAAATACCGTACTGGAAACCGATATTAAAGCGCAAGTCGACAGCATTACTATGGCTAATGGCGGTAATGGCTTAAAAGTGAATCTGACCGGACTGGACAGCGTTAATTTCAGTCAGATTAAACAAATTCTTTAGGATTGGGGGTGTAACATGGGTTTCGCAACAGCATTAAGCGGCTTAAAAGCCGCATCAACAAGTTTACAAGTTACCGGCAATAATATTGCCAACTCGCAAACGACCGGTTTTAAAGAGTCTCGTGCGGAATTTGCCGATGTTTATGCGTCCAGTATTGGCGGAGTTGCTAAGACCCAGCCGGGATCAGGCGTTAAAGTAACTGAAGTCGCACAACAATTTAACCAGGGTAATATCGAGGCCACTCAGAATAGTCTTGATTTGGCGGTCAGTGGTAATGGTTTTTTTGTGTTGGCGGATAGGGTCAACTTGCCTGATAAAAATAATCCGAATGCCCCGGTCGATCCATCAATACCTAACGCTTATACCCGCAACGGCGCTTTTCAGTTAAATAGCGTCGGTAATGTGGTGAATGATAAAGGCCAGTATTTACTGGCGTTTGCGCCTAACGGAACCACCATAGCAGAAGGTTTTAGTACCGGTGTTTTTAGGCCTATGACCATTGATACGTCCCAAGGTCTGCCTACGTCTACTGAAAATATCAATATGAAATTGAATATTAATGGGGCTGCTCTTGTGCCGACAGCAACACCCTTTACGCCTAGCGATCCTTTGTCCTATAACAATACGACATCGATTACGACTTACGATGTTCAGGGTAATGCACATATTGCATCAACCTATTATGTTAAAACTGGGGCTAATACATGGGATGCTTATTTATTTCTTGATAATTATGGTATTACTTCGGGTGGGCAGGCTGTATCGCCAAATCCGGCACCGGCGTCGACAGTCGTAGGGCTTAATGTTGCTGGAGATCCTATTAAACTCGAATTCAATGCATCAGGCTTGCTTCAACAAGTGAGTAGTGGCTCTGCTACAGCGGCTCCGGCTGCGGCTGCGGCTGAAACTGCGATTAATGCTATAGCGATTGCTGCAGCAGATGCTCAGGCGGTTGTCGACGATATTACTGCTTCAGCAGCTGATGATGCTGCTGCTATTGCTGATGGTGAGCAAGCAATTATTGATAACGCTGCAGCAATTCCTGCTCTAACCGTTGATGAGCAGCGTGATGCCGTCTTGGCTGCTATCACTGGCGTTAGTGATCCGGCTGGTGCTGTCACTGCAGCAGCAACTGCCGCCGCCGGTGTTGCTGGCGCTACTGCGGCTAATGTACTTGCAGCGGCTCAAGCGGCCGCTGCAACTAATACTGCAGCAATAGCGGCAGCAACCGCGGCTGTGGCTGCAGATCCGACTGACCTTGCAGCGACTCAAGCCGCTGTGGCTGCTGCTGTGGCTCCGGCGGCTACAAGTGCAACTAAGGTGGATTTTGGAGCCATTGATTTAAGCGATATCAATCCTAATTTACAAGTTGATCCAATGGCGTTCGATATTGACTTTTTCGGTACGACCCAATTTTCTACACCTTTTAGTGTTAATGGCTTGGATCAGGATGGTTTGCCTGCCGGTAATTTGACCGGTATCGATGTTGACAGCACCGGCGCAGTATTTGCCAGATACAGTAATGGCGGCTCTAAGGTGTTGGGCCAGGTCGCATTAGCGCGCTTTCCAAGTAATCAATCACTGGCCAAATTAGGCGATACGTCCTGGGCGGCGACATCTACCTCTGGCGCGCCTATTTATGGGGCGGCCGGCGATAATAACTTTGGTACCATTCAATCGTCAGCATTGGAAGGTTCCAACGTGGATTTGTCCGATCAATTGGTCAAACTGATTATCGCGCAACAGGCTTATCAGGCTAACTCGCAAACGATCACCACTGAGAAGACTTTGATAGAAACTATCCTGCGGGCGTAGTTTGTTTTTTTCGATTTAAAGATCTGGTTTTTAAGGGTAAAAGGAGGCTGTTATGGATCGTAGTTTATATATCGCCATGAGCGGCGCCAAGCAGACATTATTGGCGCAAGCGGCAAATGCCAATAATTTGGCGAATACCCAGACCACCGGCTTTAAATCGGATTTGGAGCAGTTTCGTAGCCGGCCTTTGACCGGCGCGGGTTATCCTAGCCGGGTTTATGCGATGAACGAAAAGCCTTGGCTCGATTTCTCTCCGGGTGCGACCCAGACTACCGGCAACGATCTGGATGTGGCGATTAAAGGTGAGGGTTATCTGGCCGTTCAGGGCGCTGATGGTAAAGAGGCTTACAGCCGTGCCGGTGATTTACGGGTAACGCCGGAAGGTGTGCTGGAAACCGGCGCCGGTCTGCAAGTGTTGGGACAGGATGGCCCTATCCTGATTCCCCCCGCAGAAAAGCTGACGATTGGCGGTGACGGCACGATCAGCATTATTCCTTTGGGCGCTGGGAATGCCACAACTCAGGTGGAGGTTGGTCAGATTAAGCTGGTTAAAGTAGCGCCGGAAAACCTGGAAAAAGGCAATGATGGTTTGTTGCACAGTAAAGACGGCAATCCGGTGGCTGCCAACGTAGATGTTGCGTTGGCATCGGGTGTTTTGGAAGGCAGTAATGTCAATGCCATTACCGCGATGGTCGATATGATTGAACTGGCGAGAAATTTTGAATTGCAAACCAAAGTGATGAAGAGCGTCGATGAAAATGCGGCCGCCGGTACCAAGCTGATGCAAATGAGTTAGCTGTAGTTGAACCCGACAAAAAAGCCGAGCCTAGCTCGGCTTTTTTTTGTCCGGCTATTTTGTCGAAAGATGGCACGAACCCTGCTTTAGATTTTAGTAAGACAACAAATTGGCACTAAGGAGATTATCATGACAGAACGCGCACTATGGGTAGCAAAAACCGGTCTGGATGCCCAGCAAACAAGAATGGCCGTTATTTCCAATAACTTGGCCAACGTGAACACCACCGGATTCAAGCGTGGGCGCGCTGTTTTTGAAGACTTGATGTATCAAAATATCCGTCAGGTCGGCGCGCAATCTACGCAAAATACCCAGTTGCCGACAGGTTTACAGTTGGGAACCGGGGTAAGAACGGTTGCTACTGAAAAATTGCACTCTCAAGGCAATATTCAACAAACAGAAAATTCACTGGATGTGGCAATAAATGGCCGGGGCTTCCTGCAAATTTTGACGGCTAATGGTGACATTAACTACACCCGTGACGGCTCCTTAAAAACAAGTTCAACCGGGCAGTTGGTCACCTCAAACGGCTTAACCTTGGAACCCGAAATTACGATTCCGGCTGATGCAGAGTCTATCACTATTGGCCAAGACGGTACGGTCTCTGCTCAAGTAAAAGGTGTCGCTGAACCCACCGTGTTGGGGCAAATTCAAACCGCCAATTTTATCAATCCGATGGGTCTTGAAGCGGTTGGTGAAAATCTTTATCGGGAAACCGGCTCTAGTGGTGCGCCACTCATTGGTACGCCCGGTGAAAATGAGTTTGGCACCTTGGTTCAAGGCGCGTTGGAGACCTCCAATGTCAATGTCGTTGAAGAACTGGTCAATATGATTGAAACGCAACGGGCTTATGAGATGAACTCGAAGGCGATTTCAACCACCGATCAGATGTTGTCCTTTATCACGCAACAACTCTAGGTTAGGCGGATAGCATGAATACTCAAAAATATAAATTAACAGTCACTAGCCGCCGCTCAAGCGTTGCTACGCTCGCTGCCGCGTTGTTACTGTTAGGTGGTTGCACATCAATACCGCAACGCGATCCTGCTTTTGCGCCGGTTGCACCATCCGATTTAAGGCCACCGGCACAAAGCAGCGGCTCCATTTATCAGTCCGGTTACGATATCCGTTTGTTTGAAGACCATACCGCAAGACGGGTCGGCGATATATTGACTATTAGGTTACAAGAACAAACTCAGGCGCAAAAGGGTGACGGTCTTAAAACCACTAAAGAAAACAGTATGTCAGTGGCGGCACCGACGCTGTTTGGTATGGCGGCTTCTGTGCTGACGGCCAATGATCTGGAAACTGAATTGAAGTCTACTAAAGAATTTAACGGCAAAGGTTCAGCCGACCAAAGCAATAATTTAATCGGCAATATTTCAGTGACAGTGGTCGAATTGCTGCCTAACGGCAATTTAAGTGTACGCGGCGAAAAACGGGTCACCTTAAATCAGGGCGATGAATTTATCCGCTTATCCGGTATTGTCCGGCCGGTCGACATCAACTCGGCTAATGTCATTTCTTCGGATAAAGTAGCCGATGTCACCATCATGTATGTCGGCGAAGGCGCTATGGCCGATGCCGGCAAAATGGGCTGGTTGGCACGTATTGTAAACAGCGCCTGGTTCCCATTCTAAAATAAGGATTTTGTTATGAACGCGTTACACAAACAAATGCTCGGTTTACTGTTATTAGGCATGGCTAGCACTGGATCGGTTTATGCCGAACGCATCAAGGATATTGCTTCCATTGAAGGCGTGCGCAGTAACCAGTTGGTTGGCTATGGTCTGGTGGTGGGCTTGGATAAATCCGGCGATAAAACCGCCTTTACCGGACAAAGTTTACGCAGCATGTTGGCGCGTTTGGGTTTGACCTTGCCGCCGGGGCTTGATCCTAAATCAAAAAATATTGCCGCCGTGTCTATTCAGGCCGATTTGCCGGCCTTTGCCAAACCGGGTCAAACTATTGACGTGACCATTTCTTCATTAGGCGATGCTAAAAGTTTACGCGGCGGCACTTTGTTGATGAGTCCGTTAAAAGGTGCTGATGGTCAAGTTTATGCGATTGCCCAGGGTAGTTTGGTGGTCAGCGGTTTGAGTGCATCAGGTCAGGATGGTTCCAGTGTTACTGTTAATAATCCTAACGTGGGTCGTATTCCTGGCGGGGCAACGGTTGAACGCACGGTGAACAGCTCTTTTGCTGAAGGTGATGCGCTGGTGTTCAATCTGCACAGCCCTGATTTTACTACGGCCAATCGCATGGCAGAGTCGATTAATAAGACCTTAGGTGCTAATACTGCCAAAGCGCTTGATGCGACTTCAGTCAGAGTGAATGCGCCGTTAGATCCTAGCCAAAAAGTGACTTTCGCTTCAGTGGTAGAAAACATGGAGGTCAATCCGGATGATGCGTCGGCTCGTATTATTGTGAATTCGCGCACCGGTACCGTCGTCATTAACGGCAAAGTCAGGGTGCAGCCAGCGGCGGTATCGCATGGTAGTTTGATTGTCACCATAACCGAAGATCCGCAAGTCAGTCAGCCCGAAGCCTTTTCTACCGGTCAAACAGCGATTGCACCGGATTCAAAAATATCGGTTGAAGAAGAAAAAAACCACATGTTTGTGTTTAATCCCGGCGTGTCGTTGGATGAAATTGTTAATGCAGTCAATAAGGTAGGGGCAGCGCCCAGTGACTTGGTGGCTATTTTGGAAGCGCTGAAATCAGCCGGTTCCTTACATGCCGAGTTAATTGTTATTTAAAGTGGTTGCCGTGGTGGCTTGCGGTTTTAAAAGCCACCTTACGCGGAGGTTGTTATGTTAAGTACAAAAAATGCCGATGTTTATAACGACTTTAATGGTCTGGCTAAATTAAAAAACGAAGCCAGAAAAGAGTCGCCGGAAGCATTGAAAGAAACTGCCAAGCAGTTTGAATCAATCTTTATAAATAATGTGCTTAAAAGTATGCGCGCCGCAAAGCTGGCTGATGGCGCCATGGATAGCGACCAAAGCAAGGCGTATAGCGACATGTACGATCAGCAACTCGCCATACATTTGTCCGGTTCACCCGGCGTGGGTTTAGCTGATTTAATCGTTAAACAACTGAGCCCCGCCAAGCCTAACAATCAGAAAATGGACACTGAAGATTATCTGAATAAATCAGTAGGCAGCGCACGCAGCAGTACGGCACCTTCATATCGAGCCAATCCGTCGGTCAGTGCCAAAACAGACACGCCCGCGCTTGAACTGCAACAGGATGGCGCCAACATTACGCCTTATATTCATGATGGCAATCCGCTGAACAAGATTAAGGCCATGCCATTTAACAGTGAACGCAATGTGACAACTGAAGCCGGAGCCGCATTAAAGCTCGATCAGAGCCAGCCGATAAAATCAGCAGAAGAGTTTGTCAGACGCCTGCACCCTTATGCCGAACAAGCCGCCAAAGAATTAGGCGTCGAGCCTAAAGTGATTTTGGCACAGGCGGCGCTGGAAAGCGGTTGGGGACGGTCACTGATTAAAAAAGGCAACGGCGAGAACAGTTTTAATTTGTTCAACATTAAGGCCGATAAATCCTGGCGAGGTGAGCAAGCGCGGAGGGCGACACTCGAATTTGATCAGGGCGTGGCGAAAAAAGTCAATGCCGGTTTCCGTTCTTACGGCTCATTCGAGGAAAGTTTTAAAGATTATGTCGAGTTTATAAAAAGTAACCCGCGCTATGGCGATGCCTTAAAAAAAGTAGGCAATGCAGAACACTATATGCGTGAGTTGCAACAGGCCGGTTATGCCACCGATCCCAAATATGCCGCCAAGGTCATGAGCATTTATCAAGGCAAGACCATGGCCGGATTCGAGCCTGAAGTCACTGTGGCCATGAACTAATGCACAACACTAACTTCCAACACAGGACGCAGTCATGAGTGGATTACTAGCAACATCGTTAACAGGATTGATGGCTGCTCAGCGCTCATTGGAAACCGTGCAGCACAACATTTCCAACGTCAATACCGAAGGTTACAGTCGGCAACGAGTAGAGCAGGGCACCATGCCGGCGCGTCTCACCGGCGATGGCTATATCGGCCAAGGCGTTAATGTCACCAATATCACACGCAGTTACGACCAGTTTGTTAACAGACAATTAAGTACCAGTCTGTCGGCCTTTGGCGATGTCGATCGGTTTCACCGGCTGTCCGCTAACATTGACAATATTATGGCGGACCCCAGCACCGGCATAGCGCCGGTGATGGATCGTTTTTTCAATGCGATTCATGAAGTTGCCGATGATCCTTCCTCCATCCCAGCGCGTCAGGTGTTGTTGTCAGAAGGCGAAATATTGACAAGTAGCGTCAATACCATGAGTGCTCGGTTTGAAGAGATTCGTACACAGAACAATAACGACATCATTGCGATGGTTAAGGATATTAATTCTTATGCGACGGCAATCGCCGACCTTAACTTACAAATCACCGAAGGGATTGGTAAAACACAAGGCTTAAGACAGCCGAATGACTTACTTGATCAGCAGGACGCACTGATTGCAAAATTGTCCGCCATCGTTAATGTGGCGGTATTGCCGCAGCAAAACGGCACGTCTAGTATTTTCATTGGTAACGGACAATCTTTAGTGCTGGGCGGTGGCACCGCAACCTTCACCACCATGCCATCTAAATTCGATTCCAACCGGCTGGAAATCGGGTTGGTAACGGGTAATAGCGCCACCGAGATCACTAATCAGATCAGTGGCGGTTCGTTAGCGGGTTCGTTGCGTTTTCGCGATGAAGTGCTGGATCCGGCGCAACAAAAATTGGGCCGGGTTGCTGCTGGTTTGGCCATGGAAATTAATGCGTTGCATGTAAATGGTTATGATCTCCGTGGAGAGGTAGGCGAAGACTTCTTTAGCTTTTCTGGTGTAATGCCTGTGATTAACAGCTCGAAGAATACCGGTAGTGCGGTGGTGACGGCTCAATTTCAGGATGCTAATGTCAATCCAACGGCGGCCGGGAACCTGGATTTTAGCGACTACCGTTTAGAGTACACTGGCGGTAACTACACGCTGACTCGATTGCGGGATAACCAAGTGATTAGTCTGACAGAGACTTTGGATCCCGTTCTGGGGGCTGTATTGACCCCGACCGTTCCGGGGGACGAGTTAGCGGGTATTAATATCATGATTGATAGTACTAATATACAAGACGGCGATCAATTTTTAATCCGGCCTACTTACAGTGCCGCCCAACAATTTGGCGTCAATATTGACGATCCAAGAAAAATAGCGGCGGCTATTACTGATGGCCCCGCACCTGGCGATAATAGAAATGCCCTGGAATTAGCCAATTTGGCTAATAAGTTGGGCATGGTCGGTGGAACGGCTTCATTTAACGACACCTATAATGAAATTGTTTCCGATGTCGGTACCCGGACACGCGCAGCCGGATTGGCAACGTCTTCTCAAGGAACCTTATTGAATCAGGCTAAAGGCGCGCGCGAGAGTTTAGCGGGTGTTAACCTGGATGAAGAGGCGGCCAACTTAATAAAATTCCAACAAGCGTATCAGGCTTCAGCACAAGCCATTTCCGTGGCCAGATCTTTATTTGATACCTTGTTAGGTGCAGTGAGATAGGAGAATAGCAATGAGAATTTCAACAGCCTGGGCGCAGCAGATGAGTGTTAACGCCATGAACACCCAGCAAAGTAAACTGGCCAAAGTACAGCAACAAATAAGCACAGGGCTTAAAGTGTCCACGCCCGCTGAAGACCCGGCGGCTGCGGTCAGAGTGCTGGATTTAAATAAAACTATTTCCAAAACCGATCAATATCAGAGCAACATTTCGACGGCGCGTTCGCGATTGAACGTTGAAGAATCGGCATTGGATACCGGAAGTAATATATTGTTCCGTGTTCAAGAGCTGACTATTCAGGCTATGAGTTCGGCAATTGTCAATAGCGATGACCGCTTGGCGATTAAATTTGAGATTGATGAACTGACCGAACAATTAGCAGGCATTGCTAATACGAAAAATGCTAATGGTGAATTTATTTTTGCCGGCGAATTTTCAACAGCACCCGCTTTTGTTAAAAGTTCGATTACAGGTGAATATGATTATGAAGGCGGCACAGTTCAGCGGTCTTTACAAATCGGCGATACCCGGCAGGTAGCTGATGGTGATTTAGGTAGTGCTGTTTTTGTCGATATAGCGTCGAGCAATCCGTCTACAGGAGGTACTCGTAGTATATTTAATACCATGAAAGCGCTGTCCGATTGGTTTAATGGCGATTATGTTGACAACGATCCTGAAGTAACTGATATTCTAGGTGATATTGATAGTGCATTAAATAGCTTTTTAGAGGCCAGAACCGGCGTCGGTGCAAGGTTGAATGCCTTGGATAATCAAGAACTGCAAAATGAGAAATTCGTTCTGGATACGAAAACAACGCTTTCAGAAACCCAAGACCTTGATTATGCCGATGCCATTAGCCAGTTTCATTTGCAATCGACCGCGTTACAAGCAGCACAACAAACTTTTGCGAAAGTGAATAACTTGTCATTGTTTAATTATCTTTAAGCAGAGGCTAGAAAATACCTTTTCGGGCTGTTTTTCTAAGCTTAAAAACTTGAACATCGAGTTTAACAAACCCAAATGATAAGGGTCCTCACTCATCAGCACAATCCGAAAATTTGTATTCATAGCATTCCCCGTCAATAGTCGGTTTTAATTTCGTTATCATAAGGATAAGGTTATAAGCATGCGTAGCAATGCGTATGAACCGGCAATGCGCGGTCATCCACTTCACTTTTTGCGGCCAGAAAAAAGGCAAACTCGTAATTCCGATGCCTCGGCTAGCCACGTACCGTTTGCCATATTGCTCCCGCCAGCATAGAATATTGCTTAATTTTTAAGGTTCCCGCTTTGGCGGGTGAAACTGGAAGTCGGTTAAATGCCGACGCTGCCCCCGCAACGGTAGGTGATTTATCACGAGCCCGGAGACAGGCCTAAAATGGATACACCACAGTATTGCGGAGGGCGATCTGTCAAATCGGTTTTTTTGGTTTGTCTTTATTTTCCTCTGTTATTCCGTCCACCTTTTTCGGAACAGACAACCATGAAAACACTCGCAGCATCCCCAGCTATATCAACTTCAAAATTCCTGCCCGGTTTCAGTGCCATCATATTAGGCCTGACCGTCGTTTTAGGTTTGGGTTTCTTGCAGGACGCCAATAACTACCTGCATAACGCCGCCCACGACGGACGCCACAGCGCTGCCTTTCCTTGCCATTAACATGGCCGATTTTCGTAAGCTGGTCGCAGTCTCGCTACGGGCGGGACTATTGGGCGGCTTGTTACTCAGTGTGCTGCAACACTATCAAACCCTGCCGTTGATTTTAGCCGCCGAACAGTTCGAAACGCCATCGGCTGAGCATGTGCATGACTGGCAGCCGATGGATGGCTGGCAACGTAACGGCTTTACCTTGCTGTTCAATGGTTTGACCGGCTTCGGCTTTGCCTTGTTGATCAGTGCGTCGATGTACTGGCGAAATCAACGCGGTTATCTGTATGGGATCGGCTGGGGTTTGGCCGGTTATTGGGTGTTTTATGTCGCGCCATCATTCGGCTTGCCGCCGGAGTTGCCCGGCACCGACAGCGCAGAATTGCACAGTCGCCAAACGTGGTGGCTTTTTACGGCCGCCGCTACCGCGATTGGTTTGTTTGGGCTGGTGTTGACCAAACAACGCCTGCTGCAATTTGGCGGCGCTGGCTTACTGGCCTTACCGCATCTGATCGGCGCACCGCATCCGGAGGTTGCCCAGGCTTTAGCGCCCGAAGCCTTACAACAGCATTTTGTGGTGTTGACATCCATCAACAACGCTATTTTCTGGCTGACCTTGGGCGCCATATCGGGCAGATTGCTGCGTAAAGTGACATTTGAATGATGAGTGCCACTGCAACACGACATTGCCCGGCGATGTTAATCAGCGCTCCGGCTTCCGGTCAGGGCAAAACCACTATCACTGCAGCCTTGGCCTATTACCATCGCCAACAAAACCGCAAGGTACGCGTGTTCAAAACCGGCCCGGATTTTATCGATCCGCAAATATTGAGCTTCGCTTGCGGACAGCCGGTTTATCAGCTGGATTTATGGATGATGGGCGAAGCGCATTGCCGTGAGATGCTTTATAACGCAACCGCCGAAGCGGACATCATCTTGATTGAAGGTGTCATGGGCTTGTTCGACGGCGATAGCAGCAGCGCCGATTTGGCGCAAACGTTAAATGTGCCGGTGGCCGTTGTCATCGATGCGGGCGGCATGGCACAAACTTTTGCTGCCGTGGCTTATGGCTTAGCCAATTATCGAGCCAACTTACCGTTTGCCGGTGTCATTGCCAACAAAGTCGGCAGTCCGGGTCATGCTAAATTACTGGAAGAAGCCTTGCCGGACAGCATGCCATTACTGGCGGCTATGGCGAAAGACGACGCGGTCGGCTTGCCGTCTCGGCATCTGGGTTTGTTGCAGGCTGATGAAATCGGCGACCTTGATCGTCGTCTGAATCGTGCCGCCGAATTGCTCAGCAGTCTTGCGCCGTGCCGATTGCCGCAGCCGGTTGCCTTCGCGCCGATCGCCAGCACTCCGCCGCCACCGTTACTGGCTGGTAAGCGCATAGCCGTGGCTCGCGATGCTGCATTTTCATTTATCTATCAGGCCAATCTGGATTGTTTGCAAGCCATGGGCGCTGAACTGACGTTTTTCTCGCCGTTGGACGACCAGACCTTACCCGAGGCCGACAGCCTCTATCTGCCCGGCGGTTACCCGGAACTGCATCTGCAAACATTGGCCGACAATGTCGCCATGAAACAAGCCTTGCAGCAACATCATCAAGCCGGTAAGCCGATTTACGCAGAATGTGGCGGCTTTTTATATTTGCTGGAACGCTTGATCGATAAAGACGGCCATGCGGCAGCAATGGCAGGATTACTACCCGGCAGTGCGCAGATGCAAAAACGCTTGGTGAATCTGGGCATGCACAGTTTGCAGCTAGAACAAGGCGAAATTCACGGTCACAGTTTTCATCACTCGCAACTGGAAACAACGTTGCCGCCGTTCACCGAATCGAAGCCGCAACGCAATCGTAGCCGTAGCGAAAACTTTTACCGGGTGGGTTCGCTGCAAGCTTCATACCTGCACACCTATTTTCCATTTAACCCGCAGGTTGCGGCTGGATTTTTTCTATGAGCAGTCAGCCTAATCAATCGAAAGTCTGGTTTGTCGGCGCAGGTCCCGGCGATCCGGATTTAATCACCGTCAAAGGCCGCGATTTAATCGCCAAGGCTGATGCCATTTTGTTCGCCGGTTCGCTGGTACAAGCTGCCGCGACGCAATGGGCGCCTGGAACTTGCGTGATCAAAGATTCCAAGGATATGACACTGGAGCAGATTACCGACTGGCTGATAGCCCAAGCCGGACCTGGAAAAGTCGTGATTCGCCTGCAAACCGGCGACCCGGGTTTGTACGGCGAATTAATCGAAATGGTGCAACCGCTGGATGCGGCCAACATTGCCGTCGAAGTAGTGCCGGGCGTCTCGTCGGCATTCGCCGCGATGGCTTGCGCGGTGGAAAGCCTGACCTTGCCGGAAGTCACGCAAACCGTGATTTTAACCCGCGTTGAAGGCCGCACGCCGATGCCGGACGGTGAATCCTTGCAAGAATTGGCTAGCCATCACACCACGCTGTGCCTGTTTTTATCGATCACCTTGTTGCCCACAATCGAACGCGAATTAAAAGCTGCGGGTTGGGCGGATGATGCTCCGGTATTGGTGGTCCATAAAGCCAGTTGGCCGGACGAACAACAGATTATTCGCGGCACGCTGGCCGATATTCGCGAACGCTGCCGGGCCGCCAAAATCAACAGCCAGGCCATGATCGTCATCAGCCCCACCTTGGGTGCGCGTCATTGGCCCGAGCTAAAAAAATCCAAACTTTATGATGCCGCTTTTACGCATCGTTTTCGCCGTGCCGAACGGCCAAATCCTAAGGAACAAGCATGACAACCACCGTCCTTTTAGTCGGCCACGGTTCGCGCAACCAGGCAGGCAATCAAGAAATCCAAACCTTCCAGCAACAATGGCAAGCCCAGCACCCCGATTGGCGCATCGAGTTGTGTTATATCGAACTGGCCGACGTGCTGCTGGAAGACGGTTTGTGCCGTGCCGCGCAAGAATCCAGCCGCGTGATTGTCGTGCCGCTGATCATCAGTGCCGCCGGGCATGTGAAGATGGAGATTCCCGAGCATATCGAAGAAGCCCGCGAAAAATTTCCGGCGGTCGAATTCATCTACGCGCCGCATCTGGGCAGCAATGAAACTCTGCTGGCCGTGCTGCAAAATCAACTGAAAAGCGCACTGAAAACCCTGGCCATGCCGGATCCGAAAACTACCGGCATAATCATTTTAGGTCGCGGCTCCTCCGATAAAGTCGCCAACGGCGAACTGGCGAAACTGGCACGTTGGCTGTTTGAGACCACCGAGCATGAGCTGGTCGACATCGCCTTTACCGGCATTACCCATCCGCGCCTGGAAACCGCCGTGCAGCGTCAGGTGCGCCTAGGCATGACGCAGATTGCGATTTTGCCTTATTACCTGTTCACCGGCTTGCTGATCGAACGCATCGGTAAACAAATCGAGCGCTTGCAAAGCCAATATCCGCAGATTGCCTTCGGTTCCGGTACGTATTTTGGTTTTGATCCGGCGATTTTTAAATTGCTGGATCAACGGGTTACCGAAGCCAGCGACCCGGTCGCGCCGAAAATGCTGGAATGCGACGGTTGCCGGTACCGCGAGCAAGCCGAACATCACCACCATCATTGATTAGCCATGAGCCAAAATATCCAGACCGAACAACTGACCCAGGCCGGGCAACAAATCGAACACGATTCTTTTGCCATCGTCGACCGCGAAGTTGGCGAGTACAATTATTCAGACGGCCAATGGCAAGTGGTGCGGCGCATGATCCACGCCACTGCGGATTTTGAATTCAATGGCCTGACCGAATTTTCCGAGCATGCGGTGGAAGGCGGAATTCAAGCGATTTTGAACGGTGCGACTATCGTTGCCGACGTGGAAATGATTTGCGTTGGCTTATCGCAGCCGCGCCTGGCGCATTTTGGCATCAGCGCCCGCCAGTTCATCGCCGATGCGGATGTCATAGCCGCCGCCAAACAGGTCAACAGCACCCGTGCGGTACAAGCCATGCGTAAAGCGCAGCGCCTGGGTTTAATCGATGGCGGCATTGTCGCCGTCGGTAATGCACCCACCGCGTTGTTGGAAGTATTGCGGATGATCAACGAAGAAGGCATCAAACCGGCGCTGATCGTCGGCATGCCGGTCGGCTTTGTTTCGGCTGCAGAATCCAAGGATTTACTCGCCGAATTACACGATGTGCCATGGATCATCACCCGTGGCCGCAAAGGCGGATCAACTTTGGTCGTCGCAGCGATTCATGCCTTGTTGAGTCTTGCCGAGAGTCAGCAGACGCATGGATAAAAATTTCGTAGGGTACGCATTGCGTAACCTTGGTTAATGCCATGGCAATGTCCGAACGCAAACCCAAAGGCACCCGCAAAGGCTACACCACCGGTGCGTGCTCTGCTGCAGCTGCAACTGCGGCGGTACAAGGCCTGCTGACTGGTCAAGTGCCTGAGAACATCGACTGCCAACTTCCCAACGGTGAGCGGGTCAGCTTCAAAATCGAAGAAGGCTCGATCATCGACGGCTGCGCCCATGCAGTGGTGGAAAAAGATGCCGGGGATGATCCTGATTGCACACATCTGGCCCGATTGACCGCCGATGTGGTTTGGACAGACTTGCCAAATACGGTGGAGTTGAAAGGCGGCTCCGGCATCGGCATGATTACCCGGCCCGGTTTGGGGCTTGCCGTTGGTGGCCCGGCAATTAATCCGGTGCCGTGCAAAAATATCGAAGATAACATTCGTTTGATTGCCGCCGAACAGCTGCAAAACAAGGGCTTGCAGGTGACAATTTCAGTGCCGCGCGGCGAAGAGATGGCGAAAAAAACCCTCAATTATCGTTTGGGTATCATCGGCGGCATTTCGATTTTAGGCACCACCGGCATCGTCCATCCGTATTCCACGGCGGCCTTCCGAGCCAGCGTGGTGCAAGGTGTCGAGGTCGCCGCCAATCAGGGGCAAGGCACGGTAGTGCTGACCACTGGCGGCCGCACCGAAAAATTTGTCATGCGGGAATTACCGGAACTGGATGAAAGCTGCTTCGTGCAAATGGGCGATTTTCTAACACCGGCATTAGATGCGGCAGATCGCTGCGGTATTCAACGTATTATTATCGGCGGCATGGTTGGCAAGCTGACTAAAATGGCCCAAGGCGAAACCATTACCCATGCCGGTCGCGCCCCGGTCGATGTTGAATTGGTTGCCGATATTGCCCGCCGCATCGGCGCACCAGAAGAAATTTGCAACGCCATCGCCGCTCAGGAAACCGCCCGCTATGCCAGCGAATGTATGGCCGAATTAGGCCTTGAATATGAATTTCATGTCGAACTGGCAAAACGCGTTATTGCCACTTTGGCAAACCGCTACCCCGGCCGCTTTGAAATCGCTGTGTTGGTTTGCGATTTTGACGGCAACAAACTGGCGGAAGCCGGAAGGAATTTAACATGACGGCATTATGC
>JAUYMY010000045.1 GCA_030699385.1 Methylobacter sp. | reverse complement strand
TTCGCGGCCGGGTGGCCGCTCCCACAATCTTATATATAACGACCAATGCTGAAGCATGGTAACGATGATCTTTTTTATCTTGGCATAAATCATGCTTCTTCAAAGCTGACGTATAATTTTAATCAAGAGGTCTTTCGTATGAAGCTGATAACGGCAATTGTTAAACCCTTCAAGCTGGATGATGTCCGTGAGGCGCTTTCAGATATAGGGGTTTCGGGGGTAACGGTCACTGAAGTAAAAGGCTTCGGTCGACAAAAGGGACATACTGAGCTTTATCGCGGGGCAGAGTATGTGGTTGATTTTTTACCTAAAGCCAAAATTGAAATCGCTGTTGCCGATGCTTTGCTGGATCAGGCAGTCGAGGCGATTACCAAGGCCGCTAATACCGGAAAAATCGGTGACGGTAAAATTTTTGTAACGGCTTTAGAGCAAGTTGTCCGCATTCGTACCGGGGAAACCGGCGATGAAGCGCTGTAATAGACCAGGAGGAAGCATGAAATCTCTTATTAGTACTTTTATATTTATTTTGTTACTGAGCTTTGCCGGTTTTTCTGCCGCTGAACCGCCAGTATCGGCTATAGAAATCAAAACGCTGGACAATCCTAGCGCGCCGGTCGCTGTGGAAATGGCGCCTGCCGCTGACGTGGCTGTGACGGCGACAGCGCCGGCTGAAGCCGCTGCGACGCCCACTGTGGATAAAGGCGACACCGCTTGGATGATGACATCTACGCTACTGGTCATTATGATGGTGATACCGGGGCTGGGCTTATTTTATGGCGGCTTGGTGCGCAGCAAAAATATGCTGTCGGTGCTGATACAGGTGATGGTGGTGTTCTCGCTGGTTGTGGTGCTGTGGGCGGTTTATGGTTACACGCTGGCATTTGGCGGCGAAGGCCTGATTATCGGCAATTTCGATAAGCTGTTCCTGCTGGGCGTCAGCGTTGATTCGCTGGCCGATACCTTTACCGACACGGTGAAGATTCCTGAGTTTATTTTTATTGCCTTCCAATCCACTTTTGCCGGCATTACCTGTGCGCTGATTGTCGGCTCGTTTGCCGAACGTATCAAATTCAGTGCGGTGCTGTTGTTCGTGGTGATTTGGTTTACCTTTAGCTATCTGCCTATTGCGCACATGGTCTGGGGTGCTGGCGGTTATTTGTTGGACAAGGGCGCGCTTGATTTTGCCGGCGGTACCGTTGTGCATATCAATGCAGCTATGGCGGGTTTAGTCGGCGCTTACATTGTCGGCAAACGTATCGGTTATGGCCGGGAGGCGATGACACCGCACAGCTTAACCTTGACTATGGTCGGCGCATCGTTGCTGTGGGTGGGTTGGTTCGGTTTCAATGCCGGTTCTAATCTGGAATCCAACGGTGGCGCTACTTTGGCTTTCATCAATACCTTGCTGGCGACGTCGGCAGCGGTGTTGGCTTGGTCGACAGGTGAAGCCTTGAGTCGCGGTAAAGCGTCGATGCTGGGCGCGGCATCCGGTGCCGTTGCTGGTCTGGTCGGCATTACTCCGGCCTGTGGTTCGGTTGGCCCGATGGGCGCTATCGTGATCGGTGTGGCGGCAGGTTTTCTGTGTTTATGGGGCGTTAACGGCCTTAAAAGGATGCTGGGCGCCGATGATTCGCTGGACGTTTTCGGTGTGCATGGCGTGGGCGGTATTGTCGGTGCATTACTGACCGGCGTATTTACTGCGCCTGGCTTAGGCGGTACCGGCGGCGATGATTTTTCTATCATTAGCCAAGTGCTGATTCAGGCCGAAGGCGTGGTGATTACTATCGTCTGGTCGGGCGTTGTATCCTATATCGCCTACAAAGCCGTTGATATGCTGCTCGGTCTGAGAGTCAGTGAAGAAATCGAGCGTGTGGGCTTGGATATTTCGAGTCACGGCGAGTCGGCATACAACTTGTAATTTCTCTGTGGGTATCAGTAGATTGCCGCTGCACTAGCGGCAATCTACGCAAACAAAATCGGACGCCCAAGGCGTCCTTTTTGCGTTTGCAGCTTAGCAAAAAATAGACTGGTTTTTTACTGCGCGTGGCTTTAGCCTTGCTCCTGTAATTGTATGTTGATTGATAATTCACTATGATTGCAGCCGATACTACCCACACTTTTTGTCATTTAACCGAGATAAATTATGAAACTAATAACCGCAATTATTAAACCGTTCAAAATGGATGATGTCAGAGAAGCATTATCTGAAATTGGCGTGGCTGGCGTTACCGCAACTGAAGTCAAAGGCTTCGGACGCCAAAAAGGTCACACCGAGTTGTACCGGGGCGCCGAGTATGTGGTCGACTTTCTGCCTAAAGTGAAACTGGAAATCGCTGTGGCTGACGATGTGGTTGAAAAAGCTATCGAAACCATTGTTAATGCGGCAAATACCGGAAAAATCGGCGATGGCAAAATATTTGTATCCAATTTAGAACAGGTAATCCGTATTAGAACGGGTGAAACCGGAGAAGATGCCATTTAAGGCACATAAGGAAAAGATAATGTTGTTGAAAACAATAAATAGAAGGCTGTTGCTAGGCCTCATGTTATTCCCCGGTCTGGCTGTTGCGGATCAATTAAACCAAGCGAATACGGCCTGGGTTTTAACCTCGACCGCGCTGGTGCTGTTTATGACCATACCCGGTTTATCGTTATTTTATGCCGGATTGGTCAGAAGCAAAAACGTGCTGTCGGTGCTGATGCAGTGCTTTTCGATTACCTGTTTGGTATCGCTGCTGTGGCTGGCCGGTGTTTACAGCTTTATTTTCGACGATGGCGGCGATCTGCAAAAGCTCATCGGCGGCAGCTCCAAAGTTTTTCTGCCAAATGTCAGCGTCGACTCGTTGAAAGGCGACATTCCCGAAACTGTGTTTTTCATGTTTCAGATGACTTTTGCCATCATCACCCCGGCCTTGATCGTCGGCGGTTTTGCCGAGCGAATGAAGTTTTCGGCGATGCTGTGGTTTAGCGCTTTGTGGTTAATTATGGTGTATCTGCCGATTTGTCATTGGATCTGGGGCGGCGGCTGGCTGGCAGATTTGGGCGCGATGGATTTCGCCGGCGGCATTGTCATTCATGTCAATGCCGGTGTTGCCGCGCTGGTGTCTGCTTTGGTGTTAGGCAAAAGAAAAGGCTTTCCAACCACCGCCATGCCGCCGCATAACATGACTATGGTAGTGACCGGTGCCGGCATGTTGTGGGTCGGCTGGTTCGGCTTTAATGCGGGCAGTGCATTGACCGCAGACGGACACGCCGGCATGGCGATGTTGGTGACCCACATCGGTGCGGCATCGGGGGCATTGACCTGGATGTTTATCGAATGGAAGCGTTTTAGTCGGCCTAGTGTTTTGGGCATTGTTACCGGCATGGTTGCAGGCTTAGGCACTATCACCCCGGCCTCCGGTTTTGTCGGCCCTTTTGGTGCGCTGGTGATTGGCGTGACGGCCGGTATTGTGTGTTTTTATGCCACCCAATACATCAAACGCACGTTGAAAATCGACGATTCTCTGGACGTGTTTTCTGTCCACGGCGTGGGCGGCGTGACTGGCTCATTACTGACCGGCGTTTTTGCGGCCACCAGCTTGGGTGGTCAAGGTTTGTCCGAAGGCGTTTCCACTATTGTCGAACAAGTCGGTATCCAGGCTTTGGCGATAGTGGTGACAGCGGCCTGGAGTGCGTTATTCAGTTATCTGATTTTAAAAGCGCTGGATAAACTGATAGGCCTACGGGTGACGTCCGATGAAGAAGTGCAGGGTCTGGATACCGTTCTGCATGAAGAAACCGGCTATCTTGATTTGTAAGATTCTATACTCAGTGAATCACTAAATAAAAATGGAACGCGGATTACACAGATAAGACAGATTTACACCGATTTTTAATAATCAGTAATTATCCGTTTAATCAGTAGCATCCGTGTTCTATTACTTTTTTCACTGAGTAGTTACGAAACGAAGAATGAAAACTTCGTGATCTCCGTGGTGATAATCTTTTTACCTGCGATTAATGAGAAGTTACATTCTCAAGCACAAAAACTCCCCAGCCCGTTCATGTATAATTTCGCGCCATGGACATCCTAAAAAAACTTGCTTCACAAACTGCGGTCTACGGCCTTAGCAGTATTTTCGGCCGCTTCCTCAATTATCTGTTGGTGCCGCTGTACACCTATCATTTCACGGCAGCGGAATACGGCGTAGTGGCGGAATTTTACGCCTACGCCGGTTTCTTTTCGGTGTTGCTGCTGTTCGGTTTTGAAACCGGCTATTTTCGTTTCCGCGACCGCGAACACCAAGGCCGCGATGTCGCCTATTCAACCGCGCTGATTTTCGTACTGCTGGCTAATCTGGGCTTTTTTGCCTTGATATTGCTGATTAACAGCCGCCTTTCGGCCGCGTTAAACTATGCCGAGCACCCGGAATATGTGTTGTGTTTTAGCCTGATTTTAATTCTCGACGCGGTTGCTGCAATTCCGTTTGCCAGGTTACGCGCAGAAAACCGGGCATTGCGCTTTGCCGGCATCAAGATTACCGAAATAGGCATGACGGTGCTGCTGAGCCTGTTTTTTATTATCTATTGCCCCCGCGTCTATGCCGCCAATCCCGAATCATGGGTCGCGCCGCTCTACAATCCCGCTATCGGCATCGGCTATATTTTTATCGCCAATTTAATCGCCAGCGGCTTTAAGTTTTTATTGCTCTCGCCGCAATTAAAAGGCTTGGCTTGGGGCTTTGACCGGGCGTTATTTGGCCGCATGATGCGTTATTCAGCACCGATGGTGGTGATCGGTTTTGCCGGCATCATCAATGAAATGCTTGATCGTGTGCTGTTGAAATATCTACTGCCTCATGATGCGCAAACCAACATGAAAATGCTCGGCATTTACAGCGCCTGTTACAAGTTGTCGATTTTGATGTCGCTGTTTATTCAGGCTTTTCGCTATGCCGCCGAGCCGTTTTTCTTCGCTTATGCCGACAACAGCGATGCGCGCAAAATTTACGCGATGGTGCTGAAATTTTTCGTCATCTTCTGCGTGTTTATTTTCCTGCTGGTCACCTTGTTCATCGATTTCTTCAAGTATTTTGTCGGCGAAGAATTCCGCGCCGGGCTTGAGGTGGTACCGATTTTGCTGCTGGCCAACCTGTTTTTGGGAATTTATGTCAACCTGTCCATTTGGTATAAATTGACCGACCGCACCCTGATGGGCGCGTGGGTATCCTTAGCTGGCGCGGCACTGACCATCCTGCTCAATGTGCTGTGGATACCGCAGTATGGCTATATCGGTTCGGCCTGGGCGACACTGGCCTGCTACGCCGGCATGGCGGTTGTTTCATATTTGCTGGGGCAAAAATATTACCCGGTAAATTATGCAGCTAAAACCATGATCGCTTATATTGCGTTAGGCTTGGGCTTGTATGTTGCTCACGGACAACTGCTGCTGATTATGAGCTGGCAGCCGTGGCAATTGGCGGCGGCCTTGTTGCTGCTTTATCTGTTGATGACCGCGTTATGGGAAGGCCGTGTTAAAGCGGATTTACCCTGATGCCCCTAAAAGGCACTCATCCGCGCTCGGTTTTCGACTGCAAGGATAGGCTGACTTACGGTATAATCGCGCCACATTCCACTTTATACAGCATTGATCAATGGCTCAATTTTTTGAAATACACCCAGAAAGTCCGCAGTTGCGCTTGATACATCGCGCGGTGGAAATACTCCGTAATGGCGGCGTTATCGTTTACCCGACCGATTCTTCTTATGCGATTGCTTGCCATATCGGCGATAAGCAGGCATTGGATAAAATCCGCCGGATCAGGCAGCTGGACGATAAACACAACTTCACCCTGGTGTGTAAAGACCTGACACAGGTATCGATGTTCACCAAAATCGACAATGATGCTTACCGGCTGATTAAGGCATTAACGCCGGGCCCTTTCACTTTTATTTTGGACGCCACCCGCGAAGTGCCGCGCCGCTTGCAACATCCCAAGAAAAAAACCGTCGGCATCCGTGTCCCCGATCATCCGGTTGCGCAATTGCTAGTGCAGGAATTGGGCGAGCCGTTGTTTAGTTCAACCTTGATGTTGCCGGGCGAAGAGGATGCAATGACCGATCCTTATGAGATTAGAAACCGGCTGGATACTGAGCTGGATTTGGTGATTGATGCCGGTATTATTGAGTTTGAACAAACCACGATTATCGATTGTTCCGGTAATAACATTGAAATTGTCCGCCAGGGCAAAGGCCTTGCGCCGATGTTGGCTTAAGGTGCGGGCATGAATGAACTGACGGTATTGCAACGCATAGCAGTATGGATTTTGCCGGTAATCTTTGCGATTACCGTGCATGAAGTGGCGCATGGCTGGGTGGCTAAAAAATACGGCGATAACACCGCTTCCCTGCTGGGCCGCTTGACCTTAAACCCGATTAAGCATGTCGATTTATTCGGCACTATTATCATCCCCGGCTTGTTATTAATTACCGGCACCGGCTTTATTTTCGGCTGGGCCAAACCGGTGCCGGTCGATGCGCGGAACTTTAAAAATCCGCGCCGCGATATGGCCATCGTGGCGCTGGCAGGGCCAATATCCAATGTGTTGATGGCCATCGGTTGGGCTCTGGTAGCGCGGGTAGGTGTGTCTATACACGCGCAGACTGAGGCGATTGCATTGCCACTGATTTATACCGGCATTGCCGGGATTTCTATTAATTTAGTGCTGGCGCTGATTAACTTGTTGCCGATTCCGCCGTTAGACGGCAGCCGCGTTTTAACCGGCATTTTGCCGGATTATTGGGCATGGCAATATAATCGTTTGGAACGCTTTGGCTTTGTTATTTTATTAGTGCTGTTGTATACCAAGGCCTTGAATATGCTGTTGGCTTATCCGATGTTTATCGCCCAGCAAGCGTTTTTTTCGATTGCCGGATTAAACTGATTAGCATGTCGGTTGATGCACCTGAAACGGTAGAACTATCGCCGGCCTTGGCGATAGTCAACGGCGCGCCGTTTAACAAGCTGCCGGATGACCTGTATATCCCGCCGGATGCGCTGGAAGTATTGCTGGATGCGTTTGAAGGGCCGCTGGATTTGTTGCTGTATTTGATCCGCAGGCAGAACCTCGATATTGTCAACATCCCGATTGCGCAGATTACCCATCAATACATCGCTTATATTCAAATCATGGGCGTGTTAAATCTGGAGCTGGCGGCGGAATATCTGGTCATGGCCGCGTTGCTCGCGGAAATCAAATCCAGGATGCTGTTGCCAAGGCAACCGGATGCCGAAGAGGACGAGGAAGACCCCAGAGCCACGCTGATCCGGCGCTTGCAGGAATATGAACTGATTAAAAATGCCGCCGAAGACATCGACCAGTTGCCCCGGCTTGAGCGCGACATTTTTGAAATCAGCGTCGATGTTTCGGCACTAAAAAATGTCGAACGCAATTTACCCGATGTTCAGTTAAAAGAAATGCTGCTGGCCTTTCAAGATGTCCTTAAACGGGCTGAACAACTCAGTCACCACCAAATTATTAAAGAACCGTTATCAGTCCGTGAACGAATGGCAACCATTTTGGCAAACCTTGAAGGAGAAAATAGTCTCCTTTTCTCGCAATTATTTAACCGAAAAGAAGGCCGACAAGGCGTCGTCGTCTCGTTTTTGGCCATCCTCGAACTCAGCAAAGAGCGACTCGTCGACATTATCCAGTCCGAACCCTTTGCCGAATTACGCATCAGAAGCGCCAGCGCCGACACCGGCAGTTAAACCTAAAGCCAAGCCTAAACCCGCGCCAAAGCCCACGCCCGCACCGGAACCGCTTGTCGAACTCGAACCTTTGCCCGTCACCGAACAACCCGAAATCAATATGGAAATTAAGCGTGTCGTCGAAGCCATCTTGTTTGCCGCCAACCGGCCAATGACCTGTAAGCAGGTGCAACAGGTTTTTCCTGAAATCGAGCAACCGGAACTGGACGACATACAAGCGGCGATTGGCGCGATTCAAGAAGATTACCGATTGCGACCGGTTGAATTAAAACAGGTTGCCAGCGGTTACCGTTTTCAGGTCAGAAAAGAACTGTCGCGCTGGGTTTCCAGGCTGTTTGAAGAAAAACCGCCTAAATATTCACGCGCCTTATTGGAAACGCTGGCCATTATCGCCTACCGCCAACCGGCAACACGCGGCGATATTGAGGATATTCGAGGCGTCGGCGTCAGTTCCAGCATTATTCACACGCTGCTCGAACGTGAGTGGATACGCGTGGTCGCACATAAAGAAGTGCCAGGGCGACCGGCTTTATACGGCACCACCAAACAATTTTTGGATTATTTTAATATCACCGCATTAAATGAATTGCCGACCTTGCAAGAGATTCAGGAGCTTGGCGCGGCATTTGAACATCCGTCGATAGAGACGCAACAACCCATGCAGGTAAAGAGTGAAGAGCAAAAAAGCACCGAACAGAGCCACTAACCCCCCATCGAACAACCCAACGAAACAGCCGGGGCGATCACCGAAAGCGCAGGCTGAAAGCAAGCCGGTTAAGGCTCCGAAGAAAATCGATGTCCAGCCACCTAGCGATGGCGAGCGCATACAAAAAGTGCTGGCGCGCGGCGGCGTCGGTTCCCGCCGAGAAATTGAACGCTGGATTGACGAAGGACGCCTAAAGATTAACGGCAAACCGGTCAACCTGGGAGACCGCCTGAAAGCCGGCGATTATTTGCAGGTCAATGACCGCGTCGTGCATTGGGAAAAGTTTGTCGAACAACCGACCCGCGTATTGCTTTATCACAAACCGACGGGCGAAGTGGTCACACGCCGCGACCCCGAAGGTCGCCCGGTGGTATTTACCCAGTTGCCTAAATTGGACGTGAGCCGCTGGATTGCCGTTGGCCGTCTGGACATCAATACTTCCGGCTTATTATTGGTCACTAACAACGGCGAACTGGCCAACCAGCTGATGCATCCGTCCACACAAGTCGAGCGCGAATATGCTGTGCGTATTTTAGGCGATGTATCGGACGCGACCCTGGCAAGGCTCAAACAGGGCGTAGAGCTGGAAGACGGCTTGGCCAAATTCGACGACATCAAGTTTTTCGGCGGCGAAGGCGCCAACAAATGGTACAACGTGGTCGTTACCGAAGGCCGCAACCGATTGGTAAGGCGCTTGTGGGAATCGCAAAACGTCACCGTCAGCCGCTTAATGCGCGTGCGCTACGGGCCTGTTGTGTTGCCGGAGCGCTTAAAAAACCATTCGTTTTATGAGCTGACCGATAAAGAACTGGAATTGTTGTTTGAATTTGCCGGCATGGCACCTGAAAAAAAACATATAGCCAAGCCCGAATTTAAAAGCCATAAACCCGGAAAACGCTAATAAGGAAGGAGCATGAAATAAGGCCATTTCCGAGAAATAACATTCCTTGATGATCATGAACTGTAAAAAATAAAGTCCACGAAAAACACGAAAAATTTCGTGGCTTTCGTGCTAAGCGTGGACAATTGTTGGTATGTCTTTTTCAGGAAATGGCCTAAATTGAACAACTATTTTATATTCATTCCCGTATTATTTTTAACAAGTTGATAAAGGAAAATAAAATGTTAGCCTGGTCAGATAGCTTTGCCACCAAAATAGAGATGGTCGATTTACAGCATCAAAAACTATTCGAACTACTGGGTCGACTATCCGATAACTTTAATCAGAGTGACCCCAGCGAAACCCTGGTCAATGACACTTTGCAGGAACTTCTGGCTTATGCGGACAAGCATTTCGTTGACGAGGAGTTACTGATGCTGCACGCTAAACTGGATGCACGCCACATCAATATTCATCGTATGGAACATAAGTCGTTTATCTATGACGCACAAAGCATGTACGAACATTTATGCACCACGGATGACTTGATAGTGGTTTCGGAGAAATTGGTTCGATTTATCACCTCGTGGCTGACTTTCCATATATTGGGCATTGATCACTCTATGGCGGCACAAATGACTGCGATCAAACAGGGGGCGACGCCAGAACAGGCCTACGAGGCGAGGCGCACACTCAAATACAATGCCGATGTCACGCACTTGATGCTGGACTCGATACTCGATTTATGGCACATGTCCTTAGATCGCTGTCATAAACTGGAGGAAAAATTGGCTGTTCTTGAAGGCCGGCGGCAACAAGAGTAGCGCTAAACTAAAACCTCATATTTTTTCCAACGCTGCTTCAATGTGCCTGCATAAAGTTTTCAATACCTTAATGCGGGCAAAGCGCTTGTCATTCGCTTCCACCAACGTCCACGGCGCAATTTCGGTGCTGGTGCGGTCGACCATATCACAGACTGCGTGTTCATAGTCATCCCATTTTTCGCGGTTGCGCCAATCTTCATCGGTAATCTTGAAACGTTTAAAACCGATTTTTTCGCGTTCGTTGAAACGGTTAAGTTGCTCTTCCTTGCTGATTGCCAGCCAGAATTTAACCACCACAATATTATGCCGCACCAACTGCGCTTCAAAATCGTTGATCTCGCTGTAAGCGCGCATCCAGTCGGCTTTTGAGCAAAAGTTCTCAACCCGTTCGACCAACACCCGGCCATACCAGGAGCGGTCAAAAATCGTCACCCGTCCGCGCCGTGAAATATGCCGCCAAAACCGCCACAAATAAGGCTGGGCGCGTTCTTCTTCAGTCGGTGCGGCCACCGGAATGATGTTATACCAGCGCGCATCCAGCGCACTGGTGATACGACGGATGGCGCCGCCCTTGCCGGCCGCATCATTGCCTTCAAACATCACAATGACGGTAATATCCTTAAACTTGGCTTCGCGGGTCAGCAAGGCGAGTTTGCCTTGATATTTTTCCAGCTCATCCTTAAATTCTTTTTTCTCTATTTTCTGGCTAAGATCCAGCGTTTTTAAAATATTAAGCTGGTCAATCGAAGGCAGCGGTGGCGGCGCATGAACTTCAGACATTTTTTTATTGGCATCATCCAGGCGTTTATTAATCGCATCGAGAATGATCTTGCCTACAGTCAAATTGCGGTAATTGGGGTCATAACCTTCGACAATAGTCCACGGCGCTTCTGCGGTGCTGGTATGGCGTATCACGCTTTCATGGATGGCGCGAAATTTGTCGTATAACTTAAAATGTTTCCAATCACGGTCGGTCACGCGCCAGCGGGTTTGCGGGTTTTTTTCCAGCAGTTTTAGGCGTTTTTCCTGTCTTTCTTTGGATAAATGCATCCAGAATTTCAATATCAGCGCACCTTCGGCGACCAGCATACTTTCCAGACGTTTAGCCCGCTCCATGCTCTGATCGAATTCGGCCAGCTTGGTTTTTCCGGTGACGCGGTTCAAAATCGGCCAGGTGTACCACGAGCCGAGAAAGACGCCGATCTTGCCTTTAGGCGGCAGCTCGCGCCAGAATCGCCACATCATCGGGCGGTCAAGTTCTTCGTCTGAGGGTTCACCCATGCCGTGAGTTTCGATAAAACGCGGGTCCATCCATTCGTTCAGCAAATTGACGGTTTCACCGCGCCCTGCTCCATCAAGTCCACCAATCAAAATAATGACGGGGAATTTGGACAATTTGGCGAGATCAATTTGCGCCTCCAGCAGCGCCTCGCGTAGCTTCGGCACTTCGATGTTGTAAGTTTCTTTGTCTATTTTGTGGCCAAGCTCTGCTGATTCAAACATAACAATTTCCTTGTGTGAGATAACCAAAATAAAAAGTAACTTTTTATTACCTGCAAACAACATTGAAGCCGTCATAGCAAGTTAGACCTTCCAGGTTTTTAAAACCTGGAAGGTCTAACTTGCTATGTTTCTTGGCTGATCACAATGTCTCTTTACTGCTGTCTTTCGTGCTTTTCGTGGGTTCTATTTCTGCATCCAATACGGGGTCGGCAACGACCGGCTGATTCTCTTTATCCGGCACTTTATTTAACAACGGCGCCAGTGTCGGTTCCAGAAACTTGATGATTTGCACCGGCACCGAGCTGGTAAAATGATAACGCTCGGCTTCCGGGCCTTCGACATAGGCGGTGATGACGCCGAAAAAACGCTCGCCCAGAAAAAACGTAAACACAGCGGCGCGGCTGATAAATACCGTATCAATCAAGCGCCCGCCTGACCGCCATATTTTGCGCTGATGATCGCCGGTTCCGGTTTTACCGCCCACTGACAACGCTTTGCCCTCTGCATCTTTATAAATGCCCCGCAGCCGCCCTGCCGTGCCGCCTTCAACCACGCCAATCAGCGCACCGCGCGCGGCTTTGGCTACTTCGGGCAACAGCACTTGTTGGCCTTGCTCGGGCAATTTATCCAACACGGTTTCGTAGGGCGTCGCCTTCGCATAATGCAAGCTGTCAAAGCGGACGGTCGGCATTCTGACGCCGTCGTTACGCAAAATTCCCATCAGTTCGGCCAATGCCGCAGGCCGGTCGCCTGACGCGCCAATGGAGGTCGCATAAGACGGCGTTAACGAGCCGAACGGATAACCGACATGATCCCATGCGGTATGAATCTGTTGAAACGCTTCATTTTCCAGCAGGGTCATAATCCGCCGTTGCTGGGCATTTTTCCGGTTACTTTTAAACAACCAGCGATAAACATTTTGCCGCTGTTCAGCGCTGGCCGCTATGACCTCGGCGCGTGTCGCCTCAGGATGACGAACCAAATAGCTGACCAACCACAATTCAAGCGGATGGACTTTGGTGATGTAACCTTGATCCTGTAGATCAAAATTTTCCGGCGAATATTTATAATAAAGTTGCTCAACATCTTCACCGCCCAACGCCGTGCCGCTCAAATGTCTATTCAAATAAGCCGTTAGCGCATTAACATCGGCGTCCGGATAAACCGCCTGATACAACATGGTCAGCCGCGACGGCTTGGCAAAAACGCGCTGTGTCAGCAACTCCATGATTTCTTCGGCAGGCTTGCCGTGGTATTTGTCGTAAAAACGCCTTAAATAAACTTGCCCTTCCTTGTCGGCAAAACGTTGCAGATATTCGGTGCGACGCGGATCATCCGGGATGTCCAGCCACCTTGCGATGCCTTCGGGCTTATACATGTGATGATAAACCAAATCGCGCATCAGCCGTATGAACACCAGATTGACCGAGTCGCGCAAGGCATCGCGCACCGACATGATTTTGCCGTTATCACTTTTACTGAAGTTATTAAAACTATGCACCCCGCCGCCGGTATAAAAACCCTCGTAGGGACTGGCCGAATAGCGCCTATCCAGTGCCTGATTAAGAAAGTCTTCCAACTTTATTTTGGGTTGCGCCCGCAATTGCTCGATAACCCAAGCCGATAAATAATCGCGCGGATGCAGTTCAACCTTGCTTAGCGCCTGTGCCGGCTGACCTTTATACTGCTGATAAATTTCGGCAACCAGTTCCAGATAATGCACCATAGTGCGCAACTTGGCGGTTGAGCCCAAATCGATGCGTATGCCCTCATTAATATCAAGCGGCTGATCGTAATTATCAGTCTGGATGCGCAAGAGATTGCCCTGCTCGCCCCGCTCGAACAACATCAGGCTGTACACAATAGGCTTAAGGTCGATATTTTCATTGAGCATTCGTGTCCCCACTATGCCGGCCGCGCGCGCTTTATCGGGGTCGCTCAATTGGCGCAAGGCCTGGGTAACCGCCTGTTGTGTGCTGTAATCGAGCGTAGTTTTGACGGTTAAATCCAGACGATCCAGCTCGTAATTGGACTTGACGCCCAGCGTTCTGGCGAGACGTGTACGCAACACATTTTGCGTCTTTTGCTCGACCATAAATTTGGTAGGCGTTTGCTCCGATACAGGCAGGCGGACAACAGCCACCTGCAATGCAGCATCGCGCAACGCGGGCGAAATAACACCTTGTTCCGCCAATATACGCAAATAACTGTCAGTTAATTTTTGCAGCGCGTCAAAACCGGAACCCAGCAGATAGGAAGGCCGCCGTTGCGATAACAAAATGCTCAGCACTTGACGATAGGCCAGCGCTTGCTGCGGACTGACCGGTTCAGCGGGATTGAGCAGCTTATTTACACCGGCAAAATCAGCGCCGAACCAGGCCGACAAACCATCGCCCAAACCATGCACTTCGCCTAATTTTGCCGTCGCCGCCAGCGGCATTGAGTTTAAATAAGACAGCGCGATTTGCCGTCTCATGTCCAGCGTCTCCGGCCCCTGCAAATAGGCGCGTAACGATGCGCTGCCCATTTGCCGTAGTTTTTCCTCCATCGACACAGTGTAGCCATCGGGCGAATGCCGGTATTTTTCCAATTGCGTCGCCAAAGTACTGCCGCCCGGCACATTGATGCTGGCGCCCAATTTTTTTGCCATCATTTGCAACGCGGCAAAGCCCAATCTATCCCATTCCACCGCCGGATTAACCGTGGTATGCGTTTCGTCAAGCAACTCGCGGTTTTCAATAAACAGCAGCGTATTCAAGACCAGCGGCGGAATAGCATTGAAATCGGCATAGCCGTAAGCGGGATAAGTCGCGTTGAATAGAGTTTGGCCGGCTCGGTCGACAATGCGCAGTCCGGCCTGGGTTTTCTCATGATAGATAGGGAAGAGTCCGTACTCGTCGACCAGACGTGTCATCATCGGCGAGATAGCGGCCTGCGAGGTAACGCCAAAACCTAACTGCTCCAAGCGTTCAATTTCGCCGGCCAGCAAGGTATAACCGAGGCGCTGATCATAAGGGCCATGATCGGGATAGCGTATTGATGAACTCCGCCCCGGCTTGAGTTCCATGCTTAATTGTTTGCTTATTTCAGAGAGATATTGCGCCTGATATTTTGATGTGCGCACCTCTTTTTTGACCATAGTGGTCAGTGCCATAACAAGGGCGATACACCCAGCCAAAATATACAGCAGCAGCAGCCGAGACAGCACACGTTTATACATTTTCATCGTCTGACATCAGCCTCAAAACTAATGCCCGGGGCTATCATCACGAACCCCATCAAATATTTTACTTTCAGTATTGCCATTGAAATAATTGCATAAACCCTGCGGTCAACTTTGTGTGCGGGCAATTATAACCACTCGCGAGACACAAGGGTAATTGAAAGAAAGCCGGTGATGGCCTTTTCGCTGGGCAGGGAGAAAGGAACGTGGCCTTTTAATCCTGTTCCTCAATACGAATCCCAACTGCTGGTTCTACTGCGACGCCAGCTGAGTTTAGGCAGGATAAAACCTAAAATGACACCGATCAGAGCCAGTATGCCGCCGTATAAAAACCAGTCTTGATTAGCGGTGTCTTGCAAGGCCTGATTTTCAAGTTTGAATTGCTGCAATTCCCGTTCGACATTGACCACGCGCTCTTGCAATTCATCGCGCTGATTTTTTAATTCCACGGTGCTGGCTGCGGTGCGTTTTAGCTCATTAAGTTCGCGGCTTAATTGATCGCGCTCTGTCGCTAACGACTGTTCAAGCGTGGTGCCTGGGGTAATGGATTCTTTTATCGTGGACAATTCAGCCTTAAGCGCGGCATTTTCAATCTGCAACGCCGCCAAGTTTTTGTTGGCGAGTTCCAGTTGTGAGCGGCTAGGCGGCTCCTTCATGGTATTACGCGCCGGCATGTAGCCTTCGGTGCCGTCATTCAAACGAACATAATAAAAGCCACTGCTCTTTTCTTCGATGACCGTCAGCGGAGTGCCGGTCGGCAACAATTTGACCACTTTACTGCTGTTGTTTTCTTCGCTCCTGAGCGATAAATTCAGGTTGTCGGTCACATAAACGGTTTTGGCCTGTGCTGATCCGAAGGTCGCCAGTAGGATAAAAAACGAGCTGAGTATTTTTTTCACTTGAATCTCTAGGGTTTAGTTATAAGGTCTTATCGTGGCCGTTTGCACAACAAAAATTCCAACAGCGCTTTTTGCGCATGCAGGCGATTTTCCGCTTCATCAAAAATGACGCTTTGGCTACCGTCTATCACCTCGGCGCTGACTTCCTCGCCCCGGTGCGCGGGCAAACAGTGCATAAACAGCGCATCGTCATGTGCCGCATTCATCACCTCGGCATTGACCTGATAATCCTTAAAGGCAATTTCGCGCTGATTTTGCTCTTCTTCTTGCCCCATGCTGGCCCAGACATCGGTCACGATTAAATCCGAGTTTTGCGCGGCGGCCAGCGGGGTGTCAAAAAAGCGCACGCAATCACCGGCGGCTTCGACAATTTCCGGCAGCGGTAAATAACCTTGAGGACTGGCGATATTTAACACGAAACCCAGGCGCATGGCGGCATGGATATAGGAGTGGCACATATTGTTGCCGTCGCCGATCCAGGTCACTGTTTTGCCTTTAATGTCGCCGCGATGTTCAAAATAAGTCTGCATATCGGCGAGCAATTGGCAGGGATGCTGCAAATCAGTCAGGCCGTTAATCACCGGCACGCTGGAATGTTGCGCGAACGTGGTGACGGTCTCGTGTTTATCGGTTCTGAGCATGATGCAATCGACCATGCTGGAAATGACCCGCGCGCTGTCTTGCAACGGTTCGCCGCGCCCCAATTGCGTGTCTCTGGGTGATAAGAACAAGGCGCTGCCGCCAAAGTGGCTCATGCCGGATTCGAATGAAATACGGGTACGGGTCGATGATTTTTCAAAAATCATCGCCAACACCTGGCCTTTTAACGGCTGGTAATCAGAGTCGCGGTTGATTTTCAGCACGCTGGCCCGGTTGATCAAACTGCGGAATTCGTCGCTGGATAAGTCAAGCAGGCTAATGAAATGTCTAGGAGTCATGGAAAAATTCAAGGCTAATAAAAGTGAAAGGCTCTAAGTTTAAGGCAGTTAAAGGAAAATTAATCTCCTTTTACCTTGAACTTTTCGCCTCAATAAGCGTCGATAAAGTATCTACAAGCTGAGTGATTTGCTGGCTGTTAATAATTAACGGCGGTAACAAACGAATGGTTTTTTCTGCGGTGACATTAATTAATAGATTATTTTGCAACGCAGCCTGTACCAATTCAGCGCAAGGACTGTCCAGCTCAATACCAATCATCAAGCCTTTGTGGCGAATATCAACAATATGCGCATTGCCGCCTAAGCGTTGTTTAAACGCCGCGCAAATCGCATCGCCTTTTTGCGCCGCCTGTTCAACCAGATTGTCAGCATCCAACGTCGCCAATACCGCCAACGCCGCGCTGCACGCGAGCGGATTGCCGCCAAAAGTGGAGCCGTGATTACCGGCGGTCAAAATGCCGGCCGCTTTACCACGGGCCAGACAGGCGCCAATGGGGACGCCGTTACCTAAGGCCTTAGCCAAAGTACACACATCAGGCAAGATGCCGTTATGCTGAAAAGCCAGAAATTTTCCGGTACGGCCGATGCCGGTCTGGATTTCATCCAGCATCATCAACAGATTGTGCTTGTCGCACACACTGCGCACTTGGTTCAGATAATCGGCGGCAGGAATATTAACACCGCCCTCCCCTTGTATCGGCTCAAGCAACACAGCAACGACATTACTATGCTGCAAAACCGCCTGTTCGATAGCACTTATATCGTTGTAAGGCACGCGGATAAAGCCTTCAACCAGCGGCGCAAAACCTTGCTGGATTTTGGCGTTGCCGGTGGCGCTCAATGTTGCCAAGGTGCGGCCATGAAAACTTTTTTCCATGACGATAATCGCCGGATTTTCTATGCCTTGCTCATGGCCGTATTTACGTGCCAACTTGATCGCCGCTTCATTAGCTTCCGCGCCGGAATTGCAAAAAAACACGTTGTCCATGCCGCTTTTTTCGGTCAAGCGGTCGGCCAGCCGTTCCTGAACGGCGATGCCGTACAAGTTTGATGTATGCAGCAGTTTTTCGCTTTGCTTACAGATGGCCTGATGCACCGCCGGGTGCGCATGCCCCAAGTTGCACACAGCGATACCGGCTAAGGCGTCCAGATAGCGGTTATTGTTGTCATCAAACAACCAAGCGCCCTCGCCCCGTTCAAAGGTAATCGGCATACGGCCGTAGGTTGGCATAATGTGGCTCGTCATTGCGTTTATTTTATCTGTTTAAAATAGACAGGCCGCACACTGCCGCCCGTTAAAAAAATGCTCGATTATAAGTTTCAATCTAATAGCAGGCAAGCCATAAAAAAGAAACATCCACGAAAGGCACCCATACTACTACCGGATTGCCGACCACTATTACTGCACCTTCGCTATCATTGCGCTGATGCAGATTGCCGGGATTCCCGTGTTATTTCAGATACATGCCAGAAAAAAAGCCGATTTCAGCCAAGGTGTACGCCTGGGCGCAAAAGATTATGTCGTGGAGTGGATGTCTAATCAAGCGTGTGCCGATTTACCGGAATCGATTACTGTGCGTGAGTGTGCAGTGAATGGGCGGACTTATTTGACCACCCGGATCAATGCCGAGCATGACCCTAAACAAGAACTGGCCCTGCTTTATCAACAACGCTGGAAAATTGAGATGGCAAAAAAGGAGATCGCCATCCATTTATTGGCCTACAACCTCATCCGAGGCAACACGAACGTCTGGCTACAAAGCTAAATGCGCTAAAAACCATTCAAGTAATCGAACCCCCATAACAATCGTGCCCACTGAACCAATGACCCACAGCGTTTGCTGGTGGACAGTTTTGGAAAAATTAACTTCAATTTGTTTAATTTCAATCCGTGTTTTTTCAATTTCCTTTTGCAAATTCATTTCAACCGTCTTGATTTCCTTTTGCAGGTTCATTTCAACCGTCTTGATTTCCTTTTGCAAATTTGCCTCAACTGTCTTGATTTCAAGGCGTGTTTGCTCAATTTCCTTTTGCAAATTCATTTCAACCGTCTTGATTTCAAGGCGTGTTTGCTCAATTTCCTTTTGCAGACGCAATTCGGTTTCACTCAAATCACGTTGTGTCGCCACCTCCCTTAGATTGGGATAACGTTCCTCCAGTTCACTAAAGGCTTCGACAATGGCTTTTGAGCGCGCTTTATCATCAGAAGCTTCATTCAGTTTTTCATATAAATGTAAGGCGACAGCGCTCATAAAATCATCTTCATTGGGTTAGTTTAATTTTTCCGAAAGTATAGCATTGTTTAATGCCGACAATAACGGGCTACGAATTGATGTTGCGCACAAACAGTATGCCCAATTCATAGGCTCACCACACTTTAGCAACAAATTTCGCGGCATTGCGCAGCTCTAAATGATCGCCATTTTGACCTATCACATACAGCCCTTTTCGTATCGCATAAGCGGCGACATTTTCCGGAATGACCATGCCCGCTACCGCACCGGAAATGCGCTTTTCCGCATAAGTGGGCATTAAGCGCTTCATTTTTTCTAACCGATTCAGATGCTCGTTGACATCATCAATACTTAAATTGCTTTTGCATTCAATGATGACTGCATCTTGATTGTTGACCACCAGCAAATCAATTTCCAGCTCATCGCCATCGCGTTTTGCACTGACATTTTGATAAACTTCATGCACATCAATACCGCGCTGGCTAAACAAGCGTACTGCCGACGGGCGCACCGCTTCTTCAACAAATTGACCCAAACGATTACTCAAACGGCCAACACTGACACTAACGGCTTTAATTTCCCGATCCGTTTCTTTTTGCGCATTTTGTAATTCTTTTTGCCCACGCGCAACTTCGTGCAAAATGGCCCAAATGTCATCCGCTACAGCTGTCATTTTAATGTCCTCGCAGTCCAAAATAGCGGGAAAGTATAGCACAAGCCAACATCATCCCTTGCGCCGCCTGTATTCGTAGTGTTTTGATGCAGGCATAGCTCCCACATCAAGGCAGATTTTTTCCGCTACGCTGTTCATGCCCCGCATAATAGTGTGCATGTTCATTGAGCGCCCTAGCAGCATCGCCGATATGCGGATCGCCGCATTGGCCTTTGCTGCCGCAACGTACATCTTGAATGCGCGGATTGGAAAAAAAAGGCAATGAGCTCTTATCATTGCCATTAACCGCCCGCATCCAGCCGCCAACCATAATATCGCCGAACTCGCCCGGTTGCGCCTGACTGTCGCAATTGCCCTCGCCATAACCGTTGGCGTAAGGCGTTATAGCGGAGTTATGGCCTTTGCCAGGTGCGCAGTCATTGACCAGAAAGCCATGATTCAAGCCCATTAAGTGCCCCAATTCATGGGCCAGCGTATGCGCGCCACAGACAAAATTCACTACAGCCAAGGCTTTGCGGGTCGAGGCTATATCGGCCAAGGTACGGTTCACCGCCAACGCCCGCCCACACCCCGGCTTGCCATTAATCAACAAACCGTCGGCTATGGCAATCGTATAATCCGCGCCCAATTGGCGCGCTTTATCGAACAGACCGGTAAAGCCATTTTGTTCCCGCTCCATGTCGCGCAATACGCTAACGGCCTCAGCTTTGGCCATGGCGGCAAAGCTGACGTCAACAATTTCAGCCTGAAGATTGACCTGGCTGCTACGATAATAGCCGTTCAGTTGCCCGACGTAACTGGATAATTTCGCGATGACTTGTTGTTGCACAGCGGGCGTAGCGGCCAGACTATCCGCCACGACAAAGCGGATATCGATAGTTTCAGCCTGAGCCGTGTTAACCATGGCAAACGCCAACACCCATCCTCTGCTAAACCGCACCGGCGACCCGCGCCAAAACAAACTCGGCGATTGCCAGCGCCCGCCGCCTGCGTAAATCCTCTTTTGGCCGCTGCAATAACACCCGTATTTCCTTGGTAAATTTAATAATGCCGATAAGCTCAATCCAGCGGTTTAAGTCTTCCTGCTCTTCCGGCAACAACGGATTATGCGCGCTGTAATGCGAAATAAACGCATCAAAGCGGGAAAAATCAGCTAGATCAATATATTTTTCAGCCAAAGAGAATTCAAACGCACCATCGATCACATCAATAATCCGCACGCCGTAAAAAGCATTGTTAAAGTCGAAAAAACAAGTTTCCCCGCCTTCCACCACGATGACGTTTTTAGGCGTGACGTCGCCGTGATTATGCAAGGCGGGACTGCGTGCATATAAATACCCCCGATTTTCACCCGGATGGCAGTTATCCGCCAAAGGTGCTAACTGTGCGAAGGCTTGCGCAATGTCGGCGCTATAAGACGATACGTCCTGCAAATAAGCATGGAAAGTCGGCAACCAAATCATGCAGGTGTCTTCATAATGAAATGGCGTATCGAGTGCCAACGGTTGTTCCAACTGCACCCGATGGACTGCCGCGAGTGCCGCGCAAATTTTGTCCAGCGGGTATTCAGGGCGTTGTTGCACTTGCCCGGGAATCCGTTCAAACAACAAGGCGGGGCAGTCTTCTATAGTCGCATCTATGCCCGACGGCGCATGTATTACGCCCGCTGTCGCAATGCCGCGCTGCTTCAATTGCGCTATGAGGCGCTCTTCATAATCGGTGTGTTCGGCAATGCGGCTTCGGTTGTAATTGCCCGCCACTTTAAATAATTTAAGAATGTAAGGCGTGTTTTCGACAAATACTTTAAAAATTGCGTTTTCGGTGGAGACTTTCATTTTTTCCACGGCGACTTGCGGAAAAGCGTGAATCTGTTTTAACCGCGTAGCGATTCTTTCCTCTTCCTCATTGCGATAAAAAACACCGTCACGGGCACGGTCATAAAACAGCTTTGCGCCAAATTTACGCAAGAACGCCTCTTTTTCCTCATGGAAACCACGCGAAGGAAAAAAAACATACGCATCAATCAAATGCTGAATAAAATCCATATTAGGATGCAACGTCGGCCAATCGCCTGCACCATCGGGCAGTGGGATTTCAGCAACATGATAAACCGCGCAATGATTGGACGCTTCGGCATTAATAAAATGCCACGAAGGCGGAATATCGCCCTCACGTTCAGGATTGATTTCGATCAAAATATCGACATCTGAACCCAATTTGGCCATTTTTCCATGCACGAACGGCGCTTCATAACGCCCGAGTTCTTTGCGGTTAACCGAACCCATGACATAAATTTTATCAACCGCCGCAAAAGCCGCCGCTTCCCGTCGCATCACCTCATCGATTTGCTCGCGCAAAGATTGTTGCACTGCCGCCGGGAATGCTGTTTTGCTGGGCTTGATAAAACCCAATTGCAGCCGCGCCAACAGATTGCTCCAACTGCTGTAAAGCTTGTCTGCGGTGGTTTTATCGCTGCTTGCCGCAGCGTTATAAGGAAAAATAACCTGACCTGCTGCGGGTGCATAAAGCCAAAATTGCGGATCGGTTTCAAGCGTGAGTTTTTGCCCTTTTTTCAGCGCATAGTACACATCAAGCACCTGGCACTTAATGCGGTTGAGTTCATTCGGATTGATGCTGGCACTGTATTCCGAAAGATAATCGAGCAAACGCACCGGCGAGCTGTAATTGCGGATACGTCGATAATCCAAAGCCGTCCGTTGTTTATCGGCTTTGACAACCACTTTCAACACGGCACCTTGAAAATGGCGTTCAATACCGACAATGTCTTGGCTAAAACCGATGTAATTGAATAAGTCCTTCACCTTAGGGATATGGTGCTGGGCCACCATAAGCGCCAGCACAGAGCCCGGAATATTGCCGCTATCGAGTATGAAATCGACATCATTTGCCGCTAACAAAGCCAAGACTTCATCATAACCGGACGCATAAGGTTCGTCTAAATCAACGCCTTTGAAGAGCTGAACAATCTGCTTAAAATCTTCAGGGTCAATGAGTATTTTGTAATTGCGGTAATGCAAATGATACCCATCGCCGCATTCTTCCAGCGCAAAACGCTGAGGATGGTATTTGACCTCATGTTGCAGCCGCGACTCCGTCCAAATCCGCACATCATCCTGATTGGCATTCGGCAACTTACCGTCCTGATAATTCTTTTCCAGAATAACGGCTTGCAGCTCTTGGGACTGTTTGACAAAAATCGCGGCAATTTCTTCAAATTCAGCGCGGCTCAATTCAATACGCAAATCGCGGTAATGAATATGGATATTTTCTTCCATGTCCAGAAACAAATTCCGATGACGCGGCTTATCAAGAATTTTACCTTGATATAAAACTTTTTTTATGACGCCCAATGTAGGCCTCCAGAGGTTAAGTGTCGTCAGAAGTAGAATTTCTGACGAAGTTGTTTAGTGTAAATAGGGGAACAAGGAAATTCAAATTGATGACCCAACAAAAACGCTATCTGACCAAAATTCCGATTATTTGAAAAATCCACAGACAAATAGCCGTAAAAAAACCCCCGTCGGAAAACCGGCGGGGGTTTTATAATTTCAGTTCATGAAAATACTGAATTGCCTAACAATCAGACAATCCGGTTGCATCGTTTATACGGTTCCTTCTTGGTTGAGGTCCTCTTGAGGCGCTTGCTCCATGTTAAACGGACTTAACGAATCATTGACAGCATCCGCGTTAACTGTAGACCCGCTAGTACTAAACAGCTGTTCATCTTGGTCATCCAAAATATCACTTGGTTTTAATGAGTCGTCTGAGTCATGTTGACTTGCTGAACGAAGGCCTACGCCTGAACTTGCCAAATTCATGTCGTTCTCAGGCTCCTCATCTGTAGGTTTCCCCGTTTCCTTAGACTCCTCATCTATAGGTTTCCCCGTTTCCTTAGGCTCCTCATCTATAGGTTTCCCCGTTTCCTTAGGCTCCTCATCTATAGGTTTCCCCGTTTCCTTAGGCTCCTCATC
>JAUYMY010000032.1 GCA_030699385.1 Methylobacter sp. | reverse complement strand
ACTGAAGTACGTGTCGCACTGGTGGCGATTACCAAACACGGTGCCGCTATCGCCAGCCGTTTAGCACTGCAACTGCCGGAAGCCGAGGTGGTGGTATCGGAAAAACAGGCCGAACATCTTGGCGGTTTCAGCAATCCACGCCGCGTTTACCAAGGCGCGTTGAGCGCGCAAATCGCGGAATTGTTTGCGTCCTACGATCAGCTGATATTTTTGGTGTCGCTGGGCGCTGTGGTGCGCTTGATTGCGCCGCATCTTAAATCCAAGGATGAAGACCCCGGCGTGTTGGTGATCGATGATGCCGCCGAGTTTGTGATTCCGGTGTTGTCCGGCCATGTCGGCGGCGCCAATGCTTATGCGGAAAAAGTCGCGGCTTTACTGAATGCCACGCCGGTGCTGACCACCGCATCGGATGTGGGCAAAACCATTCCGGTCGATATTTTGGGCCGCGAACTGGGTTGGCAAGTGGAAGCGCCTAAAATCAACATCACCCGTGTGTCGGCGGATGTGGTCAACCAACAGCCGATTGCCTTCGTGCAGGAAGCAGGTAGCCGCAACTGGTGGACACGGCCCACGCCTTTGCCGGGCAATATTCATTTGTTCGAGCGCTTTGAAGATGTCGATACCAGTCAGTTCAGGTCGGTGTTATGGGTGACGCGACGCGAAATTGCCCCGGCACTTTGGCAACAGCTGGAAGAAAGGTTGGTGGTATATCGGCCGCCGGTTGATCAATGATCAAAGTCATCATCGGCATCGGCTGCGACCGCAATGCCAGTTTGCAAACAGTGCAGGCGGCATTAACGCAAGCCCTACAGCAATGCGGATTGGACGGGTCAGCCGTGGTTGGCTTGGCCAGTATCGATAAGAAAAACGATGAAGTTGCCTTGCTGCAACTGGCGCAAAACCAAGGCTGGCCGCTGCATTTTTATCCGGCAGAGCAGCTGGCAAAAATCCCGGTGCCCAATCCGTCTGCCGTGGTGCAGAAATACATGGGCACACCCGCAGTGGCAGAGGCGGCCGCGTTAATTGCAGCCAATACCGATATGCAAAATTTGCTGGTCGAAAAACACAAACACTTAGGGGCGGACGGTAAGAACGCCACCATTTCCATTGCGAGAATCATTGAATGAAAACAGGCAAAATTTTACTGGTCGGCATCGGCCCGGGCGCACATGAACACATGACCTTCCGCGCCAAACAGGCCATTGCTGAAGCAGATGTGGTTATCGGTTACAGCACCTACATCAAACTCGTGCAAGAGTTGCTCGATGGCAAAGAAGTCATCAGAAAAGGTATGACTGAAGAACTCGATCGCAGCATCGAAGCCTATGAACATGCCAAACAAGGCAAAATCGTGGCGTTGATTTCCTCCGGCGACATCGGCGTGTACGGCATGGCAGGGCCGACCTATGAACTATTACTGGAAAGCGGCTGGACGCCGGATGATCCAATTCAGGTGGAAGTGGTGCCCGGCAGCACTGCATTATTAAGTTGCGCCTCATTGGTCGGCGCGCCGTTAACCCATGATTTTTGTTCGATTTCATTGTCCGACTTGTTGACGCCTTGGCCGGTGATCGCCCGCCGCCTGGAAAGTGCGGCACGCGGCGATTTTGTCGTGGCACTCTACAATCCAAAAAGCGGCCGCCGCACGCAACATATCGTTGAAGCGCAAAATATCTTGCTGCGCCATCGCAGCCCCGATACCCCGGTGGCCATTGTCAAATCCGGTTATCGTGCCCGGCAACACATCCAGCTGGTGCGTTTGGCGGAGATGGCTGATTGCGACATCGGCATGTTGACCACGGTTTTGGTCGGCAACAGCAGCACCTTCGTCCGTGCAGGGTTGATGGTGACGCCGCGCGGCTATGCCAACAAATACGATGCGATGACCGGCGAGACACGGGAAGGCGAACAAGCAGGCCGTTCGCTGAACATGGGCCTGGAGGGCTGGAAAGGTTGTGTGCGGCAATATTTGCGCGACACGCCTAAGGTGACTCTGCTACAGGCGGCGGAATACTTCGCGCAACCGTTGGCGGAGATACTCGATGCTGTCAGCCAGTCTACGCCGGACGATCCCGCCGGCATCTTCAGCGCGCAACGGGCAATCCCGGACAGTCATGAACGTTTACTGGAATCATTCCAGGCTTGGGGTAAATTACGCGCCGTGGTGCGTAGCGAAGCGGGTGCCGTGGCGGAATTGTTGATCAACGCCGCTGATTTGCAAAGCAAAAACGGCTGGGTGAGTATTGTCAACGACGCCTTTCATTTGCACATCGACTGGCGCAAGGCTCAGCAGATTTGGTTTGTGAACCGGCAGGATCAAGCCTATGGCATTCAGGTGCTCGATCAGCAAGGTGACGCCTTATTCAACTTATGGTTAGTCGCTGACGAAGCAGGTTTCGACAGCACAGCCTTAAAGCATTACCTCGAAGACCGAGCGCAATTTAGCGCCCCAACTACTCTGGAACCTACCCACCATGACTGATAACACCACGCCCATGTCTGAAAAACCCAAAATGGGTGATTACAAACGCCACTTGTTGGTGTGTACCGGCCCTCGCTGCACCGAGAACGGCGAAGCACAAGCCTTGTTCGAAACCCTGGGGGACAAGTTTAAAGCGGCCGGCATCGACAAAGGTGAGCTCAGGGTAAAACGTACCCGCACCCACTGTTTCGCCACCTGCAAATCCGGCCCCATCATGTGTGTGCAGCCCGATGGCGTTTGGTATTACAACGTCAATGAGGCCAATTTACAGCGCATCATTGATGAGCATTTGGTGGGCGGTCGACCTGTCGAAGAGCTGATTTATCATCAAAGTGTTTGCTCGGCACTATAGCTTTGACATCCACCCCAGCTAAAGCACTCATCGTTATACATAAGTTGTGGGAGCGGCCACCCGGCCGCTCCCACAGATTTCATCTATTTTCACGCGCTCCCAAGCGCCTAAAATTGTGAACCGGAATACTTGTGTATAAACATGAGAGCTAAAGCAAGGGGATTCCTTTCATTAGTTACCTGCTTAATTAATATTGTATGGTTTTCTAGCCTGAAAGACGCCCAGGTGAAGATGATGCTTCGTACTTTTTGATTTCCTCAAGGAATTGTACAACCCAAAGCTTGACGCGGGGCAGACAGGCATTTAACGAAAGCTGTTTTTCCGGGATGGCGAAAAATTCGGGTTCATGCAGGTAGGGGTTGCTAAGGCCGCCGACATCAAGCGCATCGTGGCTGAGGTCGACGATGCGGCCGCCGATGATATTGTATTGGTGTTGGTAGTGGCCGCAGATGATTCCGCCGAAGATTTGGCTCATAAACAGGCTGCCGTATTTGCATGAGCCCGACAAGTCGGCGGGTGCGAGTGCGCCGCGCTCGGCAGCCTGCTCGCACCATTTGCGGAACACAAAGACTTTGGCTTGCGCGAAGCGTTCGTAGGAATAGGCAAGTTGCGCTTGCCGATTTGCAGTCAAATCGATCATTTTAAAGGCATTGGGTGGCTTCCATAATAAATCAAATATAAATCAATGCATTACGATTTTAATCGCGACGCCTACGTCGCGACTAAAAATCGTGGTGAATAAAATTGAATAGCGTTTATCAAGCTCCGTCATGAGCAAACCTGACCCGTTCTTCCGCCGAACGCCCCAAGGCTTTGGCAAACCACGGCGGCGGCGCGGTGAACACTTTTTGGAATTCTTTTAATTGATCCGCAGCTTCAGTCACATCGGGCACTTTGATGGGGTAAATGTCGGCACGTATCACTTTGGCCGCCGCAGGCCCGCCGATGGATTGCACGAACATCACATGGCAGTCTTTGATCAGATTGGCGCGGAACAGGTTTCTGTCATCGCTGTCATCGGCTTCAAGGGTTGAGCGTATATCGACCAAGCGGTAATCGTTTGCCGATAGCTGATACACCAGAAAACGGATGCAGGAGCCGAAGTGGCCGTTAACCAACGCGCCGCTGTTTGAGCCGATGGCGACGCGGATGGAGTCGGGCAGGTCGCCGTCTTTATAAGGCATGATTTCCGGCAGGTCTTCATCTTCGGCTTCATCGCCCCACAAATAACGCACCGCCAGTTTGATATTGGCAAGGCCGATGCCGATGTCTTCGCCGTCTTCTTCGCCGTCCAGGCTGCCCAAACCGGTTTTAAGGTTGGTGACGGTGACCGACTTTAGTTTTTCATCATCCAACGGTGAGCCGACCCGTTCGTGCAATATGTCCAGTAGCCTGGGCACATCAATGCCGGGCAGGATGCGCGATGCCAAGGCGATGCGTAAGGCGAGTTCTCGGGGTAATGTTGCCATGTTAATCTCCTGATAAATGATGTTCTGTCCAGCCGGAATAGCCGCCTTCCAGACTGTAAACGTCCTGAAAGCCGAAATCGCTGAAAAATTCGGCTAGGTGTTCGCTGGCGTGGCCGTGGTAACAATAAATCAGCAAACTGCGCTGTTTGTCGCCGCGTTTGACTAAGGATGTTTTCAGGTCTTCATGCACATGCAGGGCGCCTTCCAAATGCCCGGCTTTGTAATCTTTGATGGCTCGGCCGTCCAAAATCATAGGCTTGGACTGTTGAATCAGTTTGCTGGCGTCGACGACGGAAATGGTTTTATATTTCATAAAGTGTCCTGATATTTTCAAGGCCGGTAGGCAAAAAAAAGCGCCCTAGTCGAGAAAATAGGGCGCCAAAGGTACAGCTCAGGAAGGTGACACGCAAAAAGGCTTAGCTTTATGGCTATATCAATTACAAAGCATTAATAATGCCAACTATTTAAACTGCGGCTGGCCGGTTATTTAGCCAATGATGGGGCTATTTTTTTGCACCAAAACCGCTTGTTAATGCTTGCCAATGCCCTGATTGAGTGCATTTTTAAATGGCGCCCACCGCCGCTTCTTTAACTACTTCAATAGTATTTTCTTCGGCTTCGGCAAATGAAACCAGCGGGGTCTTCGGGTTGTACGATTTGGCCGCTGCATAAGCGATAGCGACTTTATCTTCGGCGGATTGGCCTTTCAGCTCGCTTTTTTCGATATACAATTCTTCAAGCAATTCGTTCCACACCAGGCCGTCCTTGAAAGGGATTAATTTATAAGTGACGCCTTCGAGTTCAACCTGCATGCCTTTGCCGATATTTTCGACATAGATTAAAGCGATGCAATCTGGCGCAATGTCAGTCTTATATTTTTCAACAAAAACGGGCAATAAATCCAGCGTCGGCAACAGGCCGTTGATGAATTTGATCTTGTCGTTTTCAATAATCAGGGCGGAATGGATAAACAGGGCTTCAGGTGGTCTACGGTCGGTAGTCGAGCCTTCGCGCAGGGAACCTTCTTTTAAAACCAGGTCGCCGCGATAAGCGTAAACGCCGGCAGTGCCGGTTTGGCCGTTGACCAAAGTGACAGTTAATAATCCTTTAGCTTGATAGGTTTCTAGTAGCATTGTTTTTTCTCCAGACGGGTAAAGGTGAATATTAACCTGGATTAAGCAGGGTTTATGCCATGTTGCAATCCTGTGGTATCAGCCTTTTAAAACAATGTGATAGGGTTGTTTTACGGCTTGGTTGTTGATATTTAACTCAACAACTCAAATTGATTTTGTGAGAGATTGTCGGAAAGCATACATTTTTTCGGGTTCCAAGCTTGGCAATTAGCGATAACTATTGGTCTACCAGGATTCCGGCTTTTTTATGTCTTTTATGGTAAATTCATCCCTTCTTTTTTGATAAATAAGATTTCCATTTTGTTGAAACACTTTTTATTGTCTGTTGCTTGCTGCGGCGTTCTAGTGGGTCTGTTGCCCGCTTTAAGTCATGCCGATACGCCTGTCGAACGGCCTGCTCAGAGCGCGGCCGAAAATTTTGGCGTGGACGTAAAAAATGTGCAGATTAATAGCCAGGGCAATGATTATCTGATGTCTGCGGATATTGTTTATCGCTTGAGCGAGAATGCTCTGGAAGCCTTGCAAAACGGTGTGCCTTTGTTTTGGGATGTTCAGATTAAAACCCTGCAACAGCGTGATTATGGCTGGGACAAGGTGTTGGCTAATAATAGTATCCGCTATCGGATTCAATATCATGCGTTGCTCAATATGTATCGGGTCAAGAAAGAGGGCGGCGAGTTGTCTAATTTTTCCACTTTGCCGATGGCGCTGGATGCGATGTCGGCAATCCGTGATTTTCGGGTGATGGAGCAGGCGCTTTATCGGCAGGGCAAACACTATATCGTCGGCATTAAGGTGACGCTGGATCGGGGCGCGTTACCGTTACCGCTACGGCCAATGGCTTATGTTAATCCTCAATGGTATTTATCCAGCAATTGGACATTATGGCCTTTAACAAAATAAAACCTCCTATCAGTTTGTCTGTGCTGATCCTGTTTGGCTTGATTCTGCTTTCGCTGCAGTTGATGAGTTCGGCGACGCAGGAATCATCGCAGTTAAGCGAGATGTATTCATGGCTGCTGTTGGTTAATGCGCTGGGCTCTGTGGTGTTGCTGGGGTTGGTCGGCGCTAATATTTATTCGCTGGCGCGGCAGCTAAAAAAACGCGAGGCCGGTTCCAGGCTGACGACGCGTATGGTGTCGCTGTTTGTGGTACTGGCCTTGGCGCCCGCTGCGATTGTATTTTATTTTTCCATGCAGTTTCTGCATCAGGGCATCGACAGCTGGTTTAATGTGGAAATCGACCGGGCGATGGAGGACGCGCTGGAACTCAGTCAGGCGTCTTTGGATCAGCGGATGCGTTGGCATTTGAAGCAAACCCAGCAGTTGACGCCAAAATTGGTGGAATCGTCGGAAACGCTGGCGGCGCTGGAAATGGAGAATCTGCGCGGGCTGTCGGGTGCGTCGGAGATGACTTTGTTTTCGCGGCAGGGGCGGATTATCGCGTCAAGCAGCATCAATCCCAGCGATATATTGCCGAGCCTGCCTGATGAGCATACTTGGTTGCAGGTGCGGCAGCGCTCGGATTTTGTGGCTTTGGCGCCGGTGCACGATGATGAGCTGATGATACGGGTGATCGTCACGGTCAAGGCGCAAGAGGTGCAATATTTACAGGCCTTGTATCCGGTGCCGATCAGGATTGCCGATTTGGCCGATTCGGTGGAATTCGCTTTCGTGCGCTATCAGGAGATGAGTTTTTTACGGCATTCGTTGAAACTGAGTTTCTCGCTGGCGTTGTCGCTGGTGTTGTTGATGAGTTTATTGGCGGCGATTTGGGTGGCGTTTATCAGCATCCGTAATATTGTCGCGCCGGTCAAAGAGCTGGTTAAGGGCACGCAGGCTGTGGCTTCCGGGCACTATGACCAGGAACTGCCGGTGATTGCGCAAGACGATTTGGGCTTTCTGGTGGAATCGTTTAATGAGATGACGCACCGTATCGCGAGAGCCAGCGATGAAACGCGCATGGCTGGTATTGAGGTGGAAAATCAGCGCGCTTATCTGGAAACGATATTGGCGAGTTTAACGGCTGGCGTGATTAGCTTTGATGCGGTGTATCAGATACGCACGGCGAATCAGGCGGCTTACCGGATTTTTCATATTCATGTGAATCAGTTTGTCGGGCGGACGCTGTTGGAGCTGGTGGAAAGCTATGCCGAATTGGCAGAACCGCTAAAATCGATTCAGCGTCTGCTGGAACAGGCTGATGATGTGTGGCAGCAGCGGATTGCGTTTTTGGGGCCGAATGGGCGGCAGGAATTGCTGTGCCGGGGTACGCCGTTGTTTTCGCAAGAAGGCTTGCGGGTCGGCGCGGTGGTGGTTTTTGATGATGTGACCGATTTGATTCAGGCGCAAAAAAATGCCGCCTGGGGCGAGGTGGCTAGGCGTTTGGCGCATGAAATCAAGAACCCGTTAACGCCGATACAGTTGTCGGCAGAGCGCTTGCAGCATAAGCTGGCGGAAAAACTCACCGCCGCCGATGCGGAGATGTTGCAGCGTTCGACCACGACCATTGTGCAGCAGGTTGAAGCGATGAAGGAAATGGTCGATGATTTTTCCGAATACGCCAAGCCGTCGAAAAAACAGACCGTAGCCATTGATCTGCCCGCTTTGGTGCAGGAAGTGTTGGCGCTTTATGTGTTAAAGTCCGGGGTTGAATTTAAGGTCGATTATGATGATGACGGGGGCGGCTTGTTGATGGTAAAGGGCGATCCGGTTAGCATTAGGCAGGTGCTACATAATCTGATAAAAAATGCGCTGGAAGCGATAGATGCCAAGGGTTTGATCGAAATAAACCTGCATCGGGTGCAAAAAAACAACACCGATTTTATCGAAATAGCGCTCTACGATGACGGGCCGGGCATTAAAGATGAACAACTTGAGGAAATTTTTGAGCCTTATGTGACCACTAAAGCACGGGGAACCGGCTTGGGTCTGGCGATAGTCAAAAAAATAATTGAAGAACATGGCGGTGCGATTTGGGTCGACACCAGCCATAGAGTGGGGGCTGGCTTTATTATTCAGCTTCCAGCGTGTAATTTTTGAGGTACTGTAAAAAATATGAATGTATATACACCACGTATATTAGTTGTCGATGATGAGCCGGACATTCGACGTCTGGTTTGTGAAATTTTGGAGGATGAAGGCTACCAAGTCGCGACGGCGGAACATGCCGGCGCCGCGAGGGAGCTGAAAAAATCCACGTTACCGAATTTGATTTTGCTGGATATTTGGATGCCGGATACGGACGGCATCACTTTATTGAAAGAATGGGTGGCCGAAGACGCTATGTTGTGCCCGGTGGTGATGATGTCGGGGCATGGCTCGGTGGAGGCGGCGGTTGAAGCGACCCGGCTGGGGGCTTACGATTTTCTGGAAAAACCGCTGTCGCTGGCAAAGTTGTTATTGATCGTCGAGCGGGCGTTGGAGGCCAGCAGTTTGCAAATAGAAAATGCCGGACTTAAACAGCAACTGGCCGCCGATATTGAGCCGGTGGGCAAAAGCGCCAGCGTTGCCAGACTTAAGGATCAACTGAAGCGCTTGGCCCAGCATGACGCCCGTGTGTTGTTTGTCGGCGAGGCCGGTGTCGGCAAGGAATTGTATGCCCGTTATCTGCACAATAACAGCGCGCACCGGGACGGCCCTTTTGTTGATGTGGCGGTCGGCAGCATATCGCCGGAAAATTCGGCGGTGGAGTTTTTCGGCAAAGAAGATGCGGGCAAGGTTTATCCGGGCTTGTTGGAGCGGGCGCATAAGGGCACGCTGTTTTTGGGCGAAATTGGCGGCATGGATAATGAAACCCAGTTAAGGCTACTCGGCGCGCTGGAGTCCAGTTCTTTCCTCCGGGTAGGCGGTAGTGAATCGGTGCGCGTTGATGTGCGGGTGGTGGCGTCAACCCGCGTGGCGCTGGATGAAGAAGTTAAAGCCGGTCGCTTCCGGCAGGAGCTTTATTATCTGCTCAACGAAGTCACGCTCGAAATACAGCCCTTACGCGAGCACAGCGAGGATGTGCCGGGCTTGCTGAGTTTTTATGTCGATTATTTTGTCAGTCAGGATAAATTGCCTTTCCGCAAGTTTTCGATGGCCGCGCAAAATTTTCTGCGCAATTACAGCTGGCGCGGGAATGTGCGGGAATTGAAAAATCTGGTGCAGCGCTTGATGATTTTGGGTGCCGGCGAAGAAATAGAACTGGATGAAGTAAAAACGGCGCTGGGTTCGGTGCTTGGTGATGTCGCTGTCGGTCATGCCGTGCCGGAATTTTTTAATTTGCCGTTGAAAGAGGCACGGGATCATTTTGAAAAAGCCTATCTGGAATATCATTTTGAGCAAACCGGCGGCAGTGTGGCCAAGCTGTCGGCCGCCGTGGGGATGGAGCGTACCCATCTTTATCGCAAGCTGCATTCGTTAAATATCAAGTTATAAAGACAGGCGAAAGGCGAAAGGCGACAATACATCCGCCTTGAATCTTTCGCCTGAGTCACAAATAAACTTGAAACATCACCTCATTCTTAGTAAAATCTCGCTCTTTATATTCAAGCCTTTAACAGAAAGCCTAAGCGACAATGAAAACATTTAGTGCAAAGCCAGCAGAAGTTAAGCGTGATTGGTTCGTGGTTGATGCAGAAGGAAAGACGTTAGGTCGTCTTGCTTCTGAGATTGCCCTTCGCCTTCGCGGTAAACATAAACCAGAATACACACCGCATGTTGATACCGGTGATTACATTATTGTCGTAAATGCAGAGAAAATAGGCGTTACCGGCAATAAAGAAAAAGATAAATTGTATCAGCGCCACACAGGTTATGTCGGTAATCTTAAAACCGTTACCCTGGGTAAATTAAGAAAAACTTTTCCTGATCGTATTCTTACTACAGCCGTTAAAGGAATGTTACCTAACAATCCGCTGGGTCGTGCCATGTTCAAGAAATTGAAAGTGTATGCAGGACCTGAACACGATCATCAGGCTCAACAGCCACAAGTATTAGACATATAAACGGGTAGATCATGGCAGCAGCAGCTCAGTACTACGGAACAGGTCGTCGTAAATGTGCAATAGCACGCGTTTACGCAACTAAAGGTACCGGAAAAATCACCATTAACACCAAAACTATCGAAGATTATTTTGGCCGTAAAACCGATCAAATGGTTTCTCGTCAGCCATTAGGTTGTGTTGATATGGAAGGTCAATTCGACATTAATGTTATCGTCAAAGGCGGCGGCCCATCGGGCCAAGCCGGTGCTATCCGTCACGGTCTGACCCGTGCATTGATGGTTTATGACGAAACTTTACGTCCAGCACTCAGAAAAGCCGGTTTTGTAACCCGCGATTCACGTATTGTAGAACGTAAAAAAGTCGGCTTACACAAAGCCAGAAAACGTCCACAGTACTCGAAACGTTAATTCGTTTACTGCCAGGCTGCAACTTCGGTTGCAGTCATGGAAGCAAAAAAGCCCCATTCTCAGGAACGGGGCTTTTTTTTTGCCTTGCGTTTATGGCTAACGCTGGCAATGACTGCAAAATACGCTGGAGCGGTTTGCTAGCCTGATTTCTGTTAATGGCTGATTACAGTTGAGACAAGGCAGTCCGCCGCGCCCATAAACCTTGAGTTGTTGCTGAAAATAGCCGGGCTTTCCGGCTTCGTTGACAAAATCCCTGAGCGTAGTGCCGCCTTGGATAATGGCTTGCTGTAAAACCACGCGAATACAGTCGGCCAGTTTTTGATAACGCGCTAACGAAATGTTACCGGCTTGACGTGCAGGTGCAATGCCCGCCATAAACAAAGCTTCGTTAGCGTAGATATTGCCGACGCCGACCACAATATGGCTGTCCATAATGAATGTCTTCACCGCCGTTTTGCGGTTTTTCGACAAGGTGTACAAAAGCTCGCCGTTAAAGTCGGTTAGCAGCGGTTCCGGGCCTAAATCCTTCAATAACTGATGTTCTGCGGTGGGCGCTGTTGTCCATAATACCGCGCCGAACCGGCGTGGATCATTAAAGCGCAACACCGTGTCGTCGTGAAAGATAAAATCAATGTGGTCATGTTTCCCCGCGATCTGCCCGGCCGACATAATGCGTAAACTGCCGGACATGCCCAAATGCACCAGCACAGTGCCGGCGTCGGTGGCGAGCAGTAGATATTTTGCCCTTCTGGACACCGATTCAATGCGCAGTCCGCTCAGCGCTTGATTAAGCGTTTCGGACACAGGCCAGCGCAATTTAGGTTGGCGGACGATAACCTGTTTAATGGTTTGGCCTTCAATATGCGGTGCGATGCCGCGACAAGTGGTTTCAACTTCGGGTAATTCAGGCATGGGATAATTTTTTAATGGAGATGAATAGAGCAACGTTTAGCATAGCGATGACGGCGTATTTTTGTGTGCTTTGTCGTATTATTTAGTGATGTTACAAGGCTTTGGATGGTCGGTAAGGTTTATTTTTACAAAGTAAATTAACAATATACCGTAAGCAATTATTTTTACAGCAAAAAAATAGCTATAAAGGGTCTTTTCAAGCAGTGGAAATAGATTATAATAAATCCGGTGCTTAGTTATCCATTTTATCAACGTGGAACTGGGTGGGTATTTTTCATCATAAGTGGGTTAAAAAAGAAAAAGCTATGAGTAGTGTTTGGGTAGTAGGCAATCATGTGAAAGTTCGGGGTATGTCTAACGATTTTAAAATACTCTCTTATAACTTTATTTTTGGCGGCTATGTCGAAATGATCCTGGAGTCGCCCGAAGGGAGCCGAATTTTTTTAAAGCGCAGGAAGTCGCAAATTTCCGATATTGAAGATGAGTACGCGTTTGACGACGGCGCTAACGATAAGAGCTACAGCCATTAATAGCGGATTTTGTCGCCGGTAACGTAAACAAAAAAAGGCCTTATGAGCAATCATAAGGCCTTTTTTATGGGGTATTTGTCCGTAACGGCAAAAATTCTGCGGCAATATGATTCAGCAACATAAAACAGCTGTCCTTTGTGATTATTTTGTCATTTAACTGATGAAGTGTTTTGAAAAACTTTGCTGAGATAGTTACTATTAATGAGGTAAAAGGTATTGTCTGATGCCGCTGAATTTTAATCATTAAACGCTGTCACATAACAATGAAACACACCATACTCGTTCGCCAACCTAGAGATTTAACCGTTGCTTGGGCCCAGCAAGTTGTTGATAGACATCATAGTCATGTCGTTGTCGATAAGGTTGATATTGTTGCGGTTAATGTCGGCACCACGACGCGGGTGTGTATTGCGGTCGAACATGATGGCTCTAACGCGTTGCCAAAACGCTGGTTTGTAAAGTTGCCGTCATTGGCGTGGCGGGCGCGGATGATTACGGCTTTACCCCGGCTGCTGCATACCGAAGTGCGTTTTTATAATGAGGTGGCGCGTTTTATTCCGCTGAGTTTACCTGTTTGTTTGGCGGCGCAAAGTCGGTTGGGTTATGGTTCGACGCTGGTGCTGGCTGATGTGGCTCAATTCGATGATTTTCCTAGCATTGCTAGCGATATGTTGACGCCGGCACAGGCGGCGCTGGTGGTCGGTCAGCTTGCTTGCAGCCATGCACGTTTTTGGAATAATGAGCATTTGGGTTCGCATTATCGCTGGCTTGGCGGACCGGTCAGGCGTTTGGAAGACGCTTTGGGCAGCGCTTTGGCGGTGCCGTTAATGAAGCGCGGTTTGCGTTTAGCGGGGACGGCGATACCGCTGGCGTTACATGCGCCCGCTATTCGTTATGCCATGGGGCGTCGGGCGGTGATGCGCTTTTTTGCCGATGCGCCCAAAACGCTGGTTCATCACGATTGTCATCCCGGTAATCTGTTCTGGAATAAGAGTCAGTCCAAGGTGGGCTTTTTGGATTGGCAGTTAGTCCGTATCGGTGAAGGCATCAGCGATGTGGCTTATTTTTTAGCCACGGCGCTCAGTCCTGAAATGCGCCGTTTGCATGAGGTGGATTTGCTGTCAGTCTATGCCCAAACCCTGGCGGATAATGGGGTGGTTGGTGTTGATGTGGATTATTTGCTGCAACGTTACCGGGCTCATCTGGTTTATGCTTTTGAAGCTATGGTGGTGACGCTGGCTGTGGGCGGTATGATGAATTTGCACTGCAATTTGGAGCTGATTCGACGCACAGCGGCGGCGGTGCAAGAGCTCGATGCTTTCGCGGTGCTGCCGGTATAAAACTTCGTGCTCTTCGTGACGAATAAAATATTTTCGCTGAGTAAGTAGTTACGCCTATTTAGAAAATCTGCATATCAATCTGTTTCTGGTCTCATATCCATCGAAAATGTATAGGCAAGAAGCGGCTGCTAATCATGCTCAGGTTTTACCCTAAAAAATAGCGCATAAAGTACCGGCACGGCGATTAAGGTCAATAGGGTTGCAAAGGCTAGACCGCCCATAATGGTGACGGCCATGCTGGCAAAAAAAGCATCGTTCAATAACGGCAACATGCCCAGTATGGTGGTCACGGCGGCTAGAAATACCGGGCGGATACGGCTCACGCTGGCATGTAAAATAGCCTCGTAATGATCTTTTTCTTCGGCGATTTGGGTGTCGATTTCGTCGACTAAAACGATGGCGTTTTTCATTAACATCCCCGATAAACTTAATAAGCCCAGTAAGGCCATGAAGCTAAAGGGTTTACCGAAGGCTAATAAGCCGATGACGACGCCGCACACTGACATCGGCACTACCAGCCAGATAATCAGGGGTTGGCGCACTTTGCCAAACAGTAGAATGCTGATGATTAACATCACTAATAGACTAACCGGCAATTTGGAGTTCAGTGCGGTCTGCGCGTCGCGTGAGCTTTCGTATTCGCCGCCCCATTCCATTTGATAATCAGCGGGTAATTTTATCGCTTCGATTTCGCTTTTAATGTGTTTAAAAGCCTGATCCGAGGTTAAGCCGGGCGCGGGATCGGCTTGTGCGGTCAGGGTGCGCACTCGGTTGCGTCGGTGTATCAGGCCGTCATCACTGCGGGTTTCAATGCGGTCGACCATTTGGGTGATGGGGACAAAGGTGTGTGTTGCGGCGCTGTAAACTAAACGGTCATTGAGGCGGCTTGGATCATGGCGTTCTATAGCCGGCGGTCTGGCGACAATGGGAATTAATTTATCACGTTCGCGGTAGGTGCCGGCTTCGACGCCGGTGGTGGCAAATTGCAGGCTCAAGGCGACATCACTCAAGCCGATGCCGGCTATTCTTGCGCGCTCGGCATTAAATACCGGTGCTAAAACCGGCTCTTTTTGGCGCCAATTGATGCGCACATCAATCAGGTCGTCATGAGCCGCCATAATACGCGTGGCTTCGGCACCTAGCTGGCGTAATACGGCCGGGTTAGCACCTGAAAAACGCGCTTCTATTTTGGCGCTGGCGCCGGGCCCAAACACTAAGCGCTCGGTGCGGATTTCGGCGTTCGGATAAGCGGCACTGAGTTGTTGTTTAAGTTCTGCGGCCAGTGTGTCAATGAAGGCAATATCGGTGACGCGAATAATAAATTGTCCGTAGGACGGGTTGGGTTGTTCGGGGGCATAGGTCAGCATGTAGCGACTGGCGCCGCGTCCGATAAAGCTGGCAACAGAAAGCACATTTTCTTTAGCGCGGATTAATTCATCGATTTCAGCCATGTCATGCGCGGTCGTGCGGATGTCGGCGCCTTCGGCTAATTGATAGTTAAGATAAAACAGCGGGGTGTTGGAGTAGGGGAAGAACTCTTGTTTGACCGAGCTAAAGCCTGCAAAACAGACGATAGTAATCAGCACTAAGGCGATAATCGTTATTATTCGGGCATGTAAAACGGCTTTAAGCAGGCGCTGGTAAAGCTTATAAACCGGGTTGGCATAAGGGTCGGCATCGCTATCGGCTACTTTTACCTTTAGAAACAAGTAGCCAAATAGCGGGGTGACGGTAATGGCCAGCACCCAGCTTAATAACAGCGAAAAACTGATGACGGCAAAAAGGGAAAATAAAAATTCGCCGGTAACATCGGATGATAAACCAATGCCGGAAAACGCCATAATGCCGATGACGGTGGCGCCGAGCAAGGGAATCTGGGTGCGGTCGGTCGCGCTGCAGGCGGCTTCTTTGGCAGGTATGCCGCGCTGCATGTTAATCAACATGCCTTCGGCAACGACAATGGCATTATCGACCATCATGCCCATGGCGATAATCAACGCGCCGAGTGAAATGCGTTCCATATCGATGCCAAACAGGCTCATAAATAATAAGGTGCCTAACACAATCAACAGCAAGGTGGCGCCGACAATCAAGCCGATACGCCAGCCCATCATCAGGCATAACACTAAAATAACAATGGCCACCGAGACGATCAGATTTTCAATAAAACCATTGATTGAGTCGTCGACCACTTGGTGTTGCTGGTAAATCGGATGAATCTCGACCCCCGCGGGAATGCGCGCTTTAAGTTCTTCCAGGCGCGCGTCAACGGCATGTCCGATGGTGACGATATTGGCATCAGAAACCCCGGAAACAGCCAGCGTAAAGGCTTCCGAGCCATTAAAACGCACCAGATGATCGGGGATTTCGGTGACTTCGCGGCGTATGTCGGCAATGTCAATGAGGCTGATTTGTTCGGTGCTGCCGGGTTTGCCGATACGCAAGGCTTCAATTTGCGCGATAGAATCAAAGCCGCCGCCGGAGATAATACGAATCCGTCGCCCATCCAGGGTGATTGTGCCGGCGTCGGCAATGGTGTTTTCCGATTGCAGTGCGGCAAGTATTTGTTGTGTGGATAAGCCTAAGCGGGTGATGCGGTCGCTGGAAATTTCGATGTAAATGGTTTCTTTGCGTTCGCCGGCGGTTTCAACTTTCGCCACATTGGTCACGGTGAGCAGTTCGCGCCGTAAAAACGTGGAAATATCCAAAATTTCTTGGGTGGAAAATTCCGCTGCGGTGACCGCATAAAAAATCCCGTAAACATCGCCAAAATCGTCGTTGACAATGGACGGGCGCGTGCCGGAAGGCAGGCTTTTTTGTGCATCATTGACTTTGCGCCGCAGTTCATCCCAAACCTGCGGCATGGTTTTTTTGTCGTAAGTGTCTTTAACTTCGACGGTAATTTCGGACAGCCCCGGTTTGGATTTTGAGGTAATGCGTTTGACTTGCGGCAATTGCTGAATGTGCGATTCCAGCAATTCGGTGACTTCCTGTTCCACTTCAACTGCGCTGGCGCCGGGATAAGCGGTGATGACTAAGGCTTGTTTGATGGTAAAAGCCGGATCTTCCAAGCGCCCCACGCTGGTTAGGCCCCAAAGTCCGCCAATCAGGCACAGCAACACTAATAACCAGGTATTAACAGGACGATCAATAGCGCTGCGTGCGATAGAAAAACTCATGATTTAACCTTTCAAAATGCAATGAACCGGCGCACTGCCATGCCTTCGCGCAATAAATGCGCGCCAGCGGTGACAATGTGCTCATCTGGCTGCAGGCCCGATAATACCGGGATATGGTGTTTATTCAGTGTACCCAAAGTGACCGCTCGAGATGAGACGGTTTCGCTGTTAGGGTCAAAAATCCACACGCGCGGCGCGCCTTGTTCGTCGTAATCGATTGCCGATAGCGGAATGGTTAATTGCGCCGCTTCGACGGCTTCTTTTTTGCTGATAATGACCGTGGCCGTCATGCCCGGCAATAGCTGCGGGTTGTTTTTTCTGGACAGGCCGAAAATCACTTCATAGGTTTGGGCGACGCTGCCGGCTTCGGTGATATGTTCGCGATAACTGAGCGGAAAACGTTGCGTTGGTCGATCGCTAAACACTGCTTCGGCGTTAAAATCAGCCGACTTTTCCAGCAATTTAACGCTATTTTCCGGGATATTAATGCGCACCCGTAACTCGGTTAAATCTTGCAACCGAACTACCGGTTGTTGGGCGGCGGCATTGCTGTGGTTATCCATCAGCCGTTGACTCACCAAGGCATCGAAGGGCGCGCTAATACGCGTGTACGACAGGTTGCGTTGGGCGGTTGCTAAGGCGACCTGATTTAAGGTAAACGCGGTTTCGGCTTGATCCAGCAGCGCTTTTGGCAAGGAGCCTGATGTAAACAGATTGCGCTTACGCGTTAAATCCAGTTTTGCCAAATTGAATTGGGCGCTAGCTTGCGCGACCGCCAGACGAAAATCGCTGTCATCTAAAGCCGCAAGCAGCGTTCCTTTAGTAATGGGCAGACCTTCTTTAACCGGTAGCGCAATTATTTTTCCCGCCACCTGAAACGATAAATCAACCGTGCTGACGGCGTCGATACGTCCGACAAAGCGCCTTTGCAGCACGCTATTATTAGCCGATACGGTTTCCACGCGCACTGTGCGTATCGGTTGCGGCGGGATTTCGGTGCTGTTATCGCAGGCGGCCAATAAAGCCAATAGCAACAAGCCGAATGCCGGGGCGGCGCGTTTAGACGAGTGAAAAAACATGCGTTAGCCTTATTAAGAGATGAGGTAATGGCGTGGGATTTATAAAATACCCAGAGCGCGCCGAAGGTTGAGATTAGCGGTTATGGCGTCATAGCGTGCGTTATTAAAATTATCATAGCTTTTAATGCGCAAATCTTCGGCATCAAGCACTTCGCTATGCACGGCCAATCCTTGCTGATAACGTTCGGTACTGACTTTGAGGTTTTCATCGGCTTGACCTATCGCCAGTTTGGCGACCTCGACGCGTTTTTGCGTCTCTTGCGTCTCTAGCCACGCTTGGCGTACTTGCAGACTAATGGCGCTGGTTAAATCACTGCGCTGAGAGCTTAAGGCTACCGCTTGCTGGGTTAGCGCATCGCTGCGATGCGCGGTTGAGCCGTCATAAATTTTCCAGTCTATCGTCGCATTGGCCATCCACATGCCTTCGTAAGCCTGGTAGCGGTTTTGTTGATATTGATAGCCGCCATTGACATTAACTTGCGGCCATAAATTGGCTTTTTCACTGGCGGCTTGCGCTTCAAGTGCCTGTATTTGTTCGGCCAGCGTGATAATTTCAGGACGTTGAGAAAACGCTTGCTGATTCAGTTCCGCCAAATTGCCGGTTATCAGTTCAGGAAATTGCTCAGTCAAACTGACTTTCGTTGCCAAGTCGCGATTTAGCAATTGATTAAACTGGGCTTGGGCAATATTCAGCTGATTTTCTTGTTGCAGCACCCCTTGATCGGCATTGCTAAGTTCGACCTGAGCGGCTAATAAATCATTACGCGCCACCATGCCTTGTTGATAAAAATTATTCACATCATTGGCGTGTGCTTTGAGCGTAGTGACATGGCTTTGGGCAACTTGCAAGGCTTTTTCGGCGCGCAAAATGGCAATAAAAGCATTGGCCACTTGTAATTTAATGGTTAAGGCGGTGGTGGTCTCGTCGTGCCGGCTTGCCAGCGCCGACGCTTTTGCGGCGTCAATGCTATGGCTGATGCGGCCGCTGGTGAAAACCGGCACGCTGACAATCGCCTGGGCATTGGCGCTGCTGGATAGACCGGTTGGAAATTGCGCGGTCTGTCCGTTAACTTGAGTTTGCGCGGTGGGCGTTTCGCTTAATTGCGTATAACCGCTACGCACATTGAGTTGCGGCAAGCGCTGACCTTTGGCGGCAAAAAGTTGTTGCTCAGCCGCTTGGCTATTGGCTTTAGCGGCAACGATACGTTGATTTTGATTCAGCGCTTCGGTAAACGCTTGTTCCAGTGTTTCAGCGGCCAAGCCGGGCATGGAAAAAATAATCGTACTGAATAATAGGGCGTTTTTACTGATCATAACGCTAAGCCTTGCCGATATAAATTAACGGCTTGAGTGATTAACAGGGTTTTTTCTTCAGCTGACGGTGGCGCTTTTATGCCCAGTAGGCATTGAAAATGCAGGTCGTTTTTTAACAAGCTAAAAAAAGCATCGGCGGCAAAGGCAACATCGGGAATGGTGATGTGCTGATGGGTGTTGATATGTTCTAAATAACGCTCTAGTTGCATTAACGCGTTTTTAGGGCCGCTTTCGTAAACTAATCGACCTAACTCCGGGAATGCGTAACATTCGGCAATCACCAACCGATAGATAGCCAGCGATTCTTCAGCGAAAATTAAATCGACAAAGGCGGCAGCAATTTTTTTCAGATTATGTTCCACGCTTGCCGAATCCATCGACAGTTCGTCCATGGTTTGCAATAAAGACGTGCATAACTCGCCGATAACAGCCGCCAGCAAATCGTTTTTGCCGGCAAAATATTTGTATAGCGTCGCTTTAGACACCGGCGCCGCTTGAGCGATTTTGTCCATGCTCACCGCATTAAAGCCGTGTTTAAGAAACATCGCGGTTGCGCCTTTGATAATGCATTGCTGTTTTGAATGACTAAAACCGGTTGTCATGATTTAACCCAAGCTATGAAATGAAGGCTTATTATAAACTGAACCGTTTAGTTTAGTAAGAAATATAGCTATACTTTGAATGGTTAAGTTTTTGGCTTATGTTAGGCGAAAAAATGCCGAATGACAGACCTTCCAGGTTTTAGGCTATTTCCTGAAAAAGAAATACCAAAAATTGTCCACGAAAAACACGAAAGCCACGAAATTTTCGTGTTTTTCGTGTTTTTCGTGGACTTTATTTTTTACATGCCATTATCATCGAGGGATGTTATTTCCCGAAAATAGCCTTATTCATTCCTACGCAATGGATAATTTGCGTATAACGATGAGCGCAGAGTCCGTGAGTTCCATTCTTCGTGCTGACAATTTGTCGATTAGTCGACGTATTTTGTCGACAGCTGCAACAATACAAAAACCGCGCCGGTGCCGCCATCTTTCGGCGGTGTCGAGCAAAAGGCCTGTACGTCTTTGTGCTGTCTGAGCCAGATGTTGAGGTGGTTTTTTAATACCGGATGGTTGTCGGCTGAACGGTAGCCTTTGCCGTGGACGATGTGGATGCAGCGGCAGCCGTCTTCGACGCAATCATGCAAAAAATGCAGCAGTTGGCGCTTGGCATCGGTGCTGTTCAGTCCATGCAGATCAATCTGGGCATCTAAGCCAAATTGTCCTTTGCGCAATTTTTTAAGCACGCTGTGCTGAAGTCCCGGCGCCATAAAACTCAGCGAGTCTTCAAGCCCGACTTTTTCTACATCGAATTCTATCGGAGCGCTTAAGTGCTCCTCGACATTAACGGTCTGCGCTTTAGGGTAGGGCTTGGGTTTGTTCGCCGCTGTTAATGACACTTTATCGCTTTTTACCGTGCGGACTTTGCCGATGGTGAGGCGAAATAAATTGCGGTCTTCGGGAGTGATGGTTTTTTTTGCCACGGAAGCTGATTTTGTTGAGTTTTGTTGCTAATATGTTTGATTTTATAGCTTATTCTGCTTCAGGGCGAATTGATAATGCACATTTTGTTAAGCAATGATGACGGTTACTTGGCTGAGGGACTGACGGCCTTAGCCGATGCATTACGCGAACATGCCGATATATCGGTGGTTGCACCCGATAGAAACCGCAGTGCGGCGAGTAATTCGTTGACGCTGGAAATGCCGTTGCGCGCTTATCCGGCTTCAAACGGTTTTATTAAGGTGGATGGTACGCCGACCGATTGCGTACATTTGGCGATAACGGGGTTGTTGGAACATGAGCCGGATATGGTGTTTGCCGGGATTAATCATGGCTCAAATTTAGGCGATGATGTGCTGTATTCAGGCACGGTGGCGGCGGCAACGGAAGGGCGCTTTTTAGGTTTGCCTGCGGTTGCTATTTCGTTGGTCGGCAGCAATCCGGTTCATTTTGACACCGCCGCGCAGGTCGCGGTGACGCTGTTGCAACAATTAATCAATAAGCCGTTGCCGCAAGATACTATTCTTAATGTCAATGTGCCGGATGTTGCGCTTAGCGAGTTAAAAGGCTATCAGGCAACCCGGCTTGGTCAGCGGCATAAGTCGGAGCCGGTGATCAAGAACAATGATCCGCGCGGACGCATTATTTATTGGGTAGGGCCGCCCGGAGCGGAACAGGATGCAGGCCCCGGCACCGATTTTTATGCCATTAACGCCGGTTTCGTTTCGGTGACCCCGTTGCAGCTGGATTTGACCTGGTATGACCGGCTGAATGCGTTGGCAGACTGGTTGCCGAAGGAGCCGGGTTTATGATGCAGCATTTACAGGGCATCGGCATGACCTCTTTACGCACCCGCGAGCGTATGGTTAGCCGGTTGATGGAGCAGGGCATACGCAATCATAAAGTGCTTGACGTAATGCGCAATACGCCTCGGCATATTTTCATGGATGAGGCTTTGGCTAGCCGGGCTTATGAGGATACGGCGCTACCGATTGGCTACGGCCAGACCATTTCGCAACCTTATATTGTCGCCAAAATGACTGAGCTGTTGCTGGCGTCAGCGAACCCATTAACCAAGGTATTGGAAATCGGTACGGGTTGCGGCTATCAGACCGCCATTTTGGCGCAGTTGGTCGGTCATGTTTATTCGGTTGAAAGAATCGCGCCGCTGCAAAAAAAAGCCAAAGACAGGCTGTGGGATTTAAAGCTGAAAAATGTTAATTTCTTGCACAGTGACGGTGGTTGGGGTTGGCCGGATCACGCGCCTTATGACGGCATTTTAGTGGCGGCGGCGCCGCCTGAAATACCTGAGATGTTATTGCAGCAAATGGCGGTCGGTGGGGTAATGATTATTCCCGTTGGTATGGGTGAAAGCCAACAGTTACAACGGGTTACGCGTAAGGATAACGGTTATGAGCTGGAAAGGCTGGAGCCGGTCGTCTTTGTGCCTTTTTTGTCGGGAAGGAAATAGATATGTTCCAGAATTTATATGATAAAGCCCTGCACTGGTCTAAACACCGCCATGCGGCCAAATATTTGTTTATCATTAGTTTTGCCGAATCTTCATTTTTTCCGGTGCCGCCGGATGTAATGCTCGCGCCTATGGCCTTGTCGCAACCGGACAAGGCTTTTCATTTTGCGCTGTTGACTACGATAGCTTCGGTCTTGGGCGGGATGCTGGGCTATGCGATTGGCTTTTTTATGTTTGATGCCATTGCGCCGTGGTTACAAACTACGCATTATTGGGACAGTTATTTAACGGCAAAAAATTGGTTTGAACGCTGGGGTTTTTGGGCGGTGTTTGTTGCCGGTTTTTCGCCTATTCCTTACAAGGTTTTTACGATTGCCGCCGGTACGCTCAGCATGGCGTTTTTGCCGTTTGTGCTGGCTTCAGTGATAGGCCGGGGTGCCCGGTTTTTTCTGGTGGCGATGTTGCTTGCCGCAGGCGGCGAAAAACTTGAAGCAAAATTACGTAAATATATGGATAGGCTGGGCTGGGTGACAGTGGCTCTGGTGGTTATCTTCGTGGGGATTTATAAGTTTTTGTGGCAGGATTGATAATGATACCGGGCTTAATATGCCAATTTAAAGATCAAGGGCTATGAAAATAAATTTCGACGAAAAAAGAATTCTGGTCATCGAAGATCAAGCGATTATCCGGGAAACTATTAAGCACATCCTGTATTCATTGGGTGCGCGTCATATCGTTGAAGCGGGAACGGGTGTCAACGGTATTGTGGAAATGCGGCGTGGGCAGTTTGATATTGTACTGTGCGATTATAATCTGGGTGACGGGAAAAATGGTCAGCAGGTATTAGAAGAGGCCAAGCATTTTAAATTGCTGCCGTTTAATGCCATTTTTATCATTATTACCGTTGAGCAGAGCAAAAATATGGTGCTTAGCGCGCTCGACTGCAAGCCTGATGATTATCTGATAAAACCCTTTAACCGCCTGCAACTGTCCACACGCATCGAACGCTGTATTGCCCGCAAGGAATATTTGGTTAGTATTGAGCGCGAAATTGATCTGGGCAATGTTTGCCAGGCGATACAAAACTGTAATAAGTTGCTTGAACAAGGCAATAAAAAAACCCATTTACATGTTCTGAAAATACGTGCCGAATTAGCGCTGATTATCAAGGACTTTAAGGCGGCAAAAGCTGTTTATGAGGATGTTCTGCAAGAAAGAGAACTGCCTTGGGCGAGATTGGGCTTAATTATTATTGTCTTTTTAGAAGGCAATTATGCGCAGGCTATTGAATTGTTGCAGGAGTTTATCGTGCAATATCCTATGATGCTGGAGGCTTATGATTGGCTGGCAAAAGCCTATGAAGCCCTCGGTAGCGATGAAGAAGCGTTAGCCTCGCTGAATCAGGCGATTGATATTTCGCCTCAAGCTATTTTAAGACAGCAACGGCTGGCTTCGTTGGCGGATAAAACCGCACATATTGAAATAGCCAAAAAAGCGTATAAAGCAGCGGTTAATTTAGGTAAATATTCTGTTCATGGCTCATCTAGCGATTTTTCCGGCCTAGCTAATATTTATCTAAAATCCAATTTGGCCGGTGATGCGCTAAAAGTATTGAATGATATGAACAAGTTTTTTTTCAATGACCCCGATTCCAGAATTAGGGCGGCGATATTGGAAATTGATATTCAAAAGGTGAAAAATCACGGTGTGGTGATTCAGCGGCCTTATGAAAAGACATTCAAATTGTACGAGCAATTCGGCAGGCAAATATCCAGGGAATTGCGGCTGGAGATAGCACGAATCGCTCATCTGAATGAGGCCAGTGACATCGGTGATAGCATTCTTCAAGAGTTAATTAAAACCAATATTGACGATAAACATTTTATCGATGGCATTGAAAAAATGTGTACTGCGTTTATTGGTGAAAATTATGCGCAAACGATGATCTCTAAGATAAAGCGTGCATTAATTGAGATTAATAATGAGGGCGTTAATTTGTTTAAGGATGGCAAGATTAAGGAGGCGCTTGCTGTTTTTGAAACCGCCATTGAAGAGATGCCTAATAACCAGACTATTGCGTTAAACCGGCTGAAAATCATTATGCATGATCTTAAATCGTCCAAGCCCGATCCTAAAAAATCAATGCAAGTTCAAAGCTACATCAATAATGCCATTAAAATAGGTGTGCCCTATGAGCAAATTGATGGGATTCAGAAAGAATTGGATAATCTTCAATACAGCAAGCGTTAATCAAATACGACAATTTTTGTACAGCGTTTTCAATTTAAATGAGTTACATGACCTATGTCGTCCTTATTATCGCACGAGTGCAACTTATCAACAGGGTGAAAGTCCCTGTCGGCGTATGCCATAGCGTCGTAGTGATCAGTTACGTTGAGCTTGGCGAATAAACGAAACTTAAGCCTACCCAGTGGTTGGGAGCGGAATGCCAAGAAGATAAGTTGAAGTAAGTGGGGAGATCTGCCGCTGAGGTGACAGCAGCAGGAGTCCGAACCCTCGTACGACTGCAAGGGCGCAGGAGATAGAGCACCAAAAGTAGGTGCTATAAGCGACGCAGGAGCAGTTGCGGGGTAGCGTTCAGTCAGTTGACTCAAGGCCATGAAAAAAGCTCACAGGGGAAGCTAAAAAAATCTCCTACAACAATACGTTGTGTGAAACTTGCCTTGAGTTGCACGTCCAATTGGCTGGAAGAACCACGGGTAGCAAAACCGTGGCGAGCGAAGGGGTAGGAGGAGAAAATTGGAGGAATAAATATTATGCAGGTAGTAGGTTCAAGTCCTATCGTCCCGATCAATGAAATCAAAAGGTTATAAAATATAGAATTTAGTAAAAAGAGGGAGTGGCGGTTTGGGGTACCATTTGAAAGTTATTGATGATTGCTAATGCTTTTTTTATCCCTGGCACTCATTGCCGATAGACTTTCTCTGCAAGAAAAATTAAAGCTGATGTAGCTCAGTTGGTAGAGCAGCTCATTCGTAATGAGCAGGTCACGAGTTCGACTCTCGTCATTGGCTCCAAAAACCCGCCATTACAGTTTAAGCTGAACTGACTGGCGCGAAACACGCACCAGTCAGTAGCTCCTCGGGATGTTTATATTCCGAACTAGAATATCTTACGTGGACAAAATCTCCCAGGCTAATCGTATTTGATGTATTTAAACCGTGGGTCGTCGGGTGTGCCTTCTAGCGCGCCGCCTTCCTTGCCGGGCTGCCAGCTAATCACGTCCTCGATTTTACGAGCCAGTTCAAAATCTTTGTTGGTGATGCCTTTGGCCGCATGGTTCATCAGTTTAACGATGACAAAAGCATAAGAAACGGTCAGGTCGGGATGATGGAATGCCGCTTCGGCCAAATGTCCGACCGTATTAACCACCATCAGTGTGGCTTTCCAGCCGCTGGTTTTGTATTTGCGCCGAATCCAGCCGTTTTCCAGGTACCAGTGCGGCAATTCTTCCTTTAGCCGTAGTTCCACTTCCTCTTCGGAATAGGTTTCTTCGTGTGTGCGTTGTCTCCAGTTCATAAATCACCTCGTTGGCTTAGGTCTATCACTCAGTTTCCGGCTCCAGACGCTTGGCGTCACAGCCTTGTTGATAAAAAAACAAGGAGGGCAGGAAGGGCATTATATCGATGGTTAAAGTGGTTTTTTGTTGAAAGGTTGCAATAGGCTTGGCTATGCTGCTGCGAAAATGAGTCGAAAATTGCTTACTCAACTTTTCTTGTGCTTCGTCAGCACCCAAGGAAAAAGGATCTTCAGCCAGATTGGTCGCATTAATGGCGTCTTGCAATGCGTCTGTTGAGAGATGTTGAATTTCATCTTCAAATTCAGCGAAAATTTTCGGCCCTTTATCGCGTTTAATGCGCTCTATGTCGTTCGGGTAGGCATAGACAAGAAACACGCCTTTAGTGCCTTGAAAATCGTTCTTACAGGCGCCGCCATCCATGATCCTAACCAGATTCAGGTTTTTGTCGTCTTTAATCACTGTCATCGGTGGATTTTGGCCGGAATCCTGCATAGACTCGTTACTTATTGCGGTCAAGATGTCGGTAGCGGGTGCGGTTTTGCTGTCTTGCTTGACTTCCTGAGTTGAACAGGCGGTCAGTGCCATCAGTGCCATACTGAACAAAATATGTCTGCTTGTTTTCATAAGTTTTGCTGTGTTGTTGGGTGAGATTGAGGCATTGTAAGCGCTAAAGAAAGTTGTGGGCTAAAAAAATATGACTGATGACCAAGCTCGCAGGTGATGACGGATAAAGCCGTTATTGCGGGCTAATTAAAATATCGCTTTACAAGTGGGTTATAAGTCATTAAAAAGTGAGTTTTTAAGGTTGGATTAATTACCATTTATGAAAGAAGCTAAATCCGTATCAGATAAATCTGTGCCTGAAATCGGCGTCAGTGTAAGCAAAGATGATGTCGACCTTGATATTGATGGCCTCGACTTGGGCAGCGACTATATAGCGCTTCCGAGTGAAAGTGAGAGCGCCGCAAAAAAGATGGCGGCGCGCAGGAAAATCGAGCTGTATTGGGAGAAAAAACGTCTACAAGAGCAACTCGGCGATTTTTATGACGAAGATATTGATTTTTAATTGTTTTTATTTGATTCATCATTCCTGCTAGCTGTCGTTATGCCGACAAGTCCTTTTCCATACTAACCGTGAAATATGCCAATAGGCAGACCTTCCGGGTTTTTACTGGAGCCGCTCTCGGCGACTCCAGCACTTTTGCCATCCATGGCAGTCGTAAAACCTGGAAGGTCTAAATTGCAACGCTCTAAGCAGGCGGCCTGTTTGCTATCAACCACGCTAAGGGCTATTCATTTTCTCGGAAATGACCTTCAATGCAATCTGCATCAATCCGAGACAAAATTATGACCGATCAGCCATTAGCCTCTTCCCGCGCAGTCTCCGAAAACAGCATTGCGGTGTTGAGTCTGCTCGGTATCGGCGCTTATTTGCTGTTGCGCTATGCGTTTGATCTCAGCGATCAGGTCTATACACTGTCATTAAACGCGGCCTTAAACTCAATAGCCGCTGAACTTTACCGGGGACAAGCGGTAGTTGCGCTTGAACTGCTGCAACTGCCGCTGCTTGCGGTATTGGTGCTGGGCGGCATTCCGTTGCTCTATCAGCTGTTGGTGAAATTTTTCCACGGCGATTTTGGCGCTGATTTGCTGGCAGGCCTGTCCATCGTGACCGCCGTTTTATTGGGCGAATATCTGGCCGGGAGCCTGGTGGTGCTGATGCTGTCCGGCGGTGTGGTGCTGGAAACCTACGCGGTGCGCAAGGCCTCCTCGGTGCTGGAGGCTTTGGCTAAACGGATGCCGTCGGTTGCACATCGAAAATCCGGCGACCAACTCGCCGACATTGGCACCGCCCAAGTCGCTATCGGCGATACCTTATTGATACTGCCGCACGAAATATGCCCCGTTGACGGCACTGTGCTGGAAGGTTCCAGCACCATGGACGAATCCTATTTGACCGGCGAGCCGTATCTGATGTCGAAAGTCAGCGGTTCCAAGGTGCTGTCCGGCGCGATTAACGGCGATTCGGCATTGACCATACGCGCCGACAAACTGGCTATCGATTCGCGCTACGCCAAGATTATGGAAGTGATGAAGTCGTCAGAGCAGTATCGCCCGAACATCAGGCGGCTGGGCGACCAATTGGGTGCGCTGTACACGCCGCTGGCGGTGGTTATCGCGCTGGCCGCTTGGGCGATGAGTGGCGACGTGGTGCGCTTTTTGGCGGTGTTGGTGATTGCCACGCCATGCCCACTGCTGATCGGCATTCCGGTGACCATTATCAGCTCGATTTCGCTGGCGGCGCGGCGGGAAATCATCATCAAGAATCCGGCTATTTTGGAAACCATCGGCACCTGCCGCACCGCGATTTTCGACAAGACCGGCACGTTAACCTATGGCCGTCCTTCATTGACTGCACTGATTCCCGCTACCGGCTATAACGAACAGGAAGTATTGGCCTTAATCGCCAGTCTGGAGCGTTATTCCAAACACCCGCTATCGCGTGCCATTATGTTGGCGGCGGATAAGTCGACGCTAGCTTTATTGGCAGTGACCCACATCATTGAGTTGCCGGGTGAAGGGCTTAAAGGCCATGTGGCAGGGAAGCAAGTCCAAATCACCAGCCGCAAAAATTGTCTTGAACAACACCCTGATTTTGCCGAACACTTACCGCCGATGACCGGCGGTTTGGAATGCGTGGCGCTGATTGACGACGCTTACGCGGCGACGCTGCAATTTCGCGATGAGGTGCGTAGCGACAGCTCATCCTTTATCAATCACCTAAAACCCAGCCATTTGTTCGACAAAGTGATGCTGGTGTCCGGCGACCGGGAATCGGAAGTACGTTTTCTGGCCGAGCAGGTCGGCATTGAGCACGTTTATTTCAGCCAAAGCCCGGAGCAAAAATTGGCGCTGGTGCGCGAGGAAACCGACGCGGCAAAAACCGTGTATCTGGGCGACGGCATCAACGACGCCCCGGCGCTGATGGCGGCGACCATCGGCATCGCTTTCGGCCAGAACAGCGATATTACCGGCGAATCGGCCGATGCGGTGATCATGGACAGTTCGCTGTTAAAAGTCGACGAGCTGTTTCATATCGGCGAGAGGATGCGTAAAATTGCGCTGCAAAGCGCTGTGGGCGGCATGGCGCTGAGTTTAATCGGCATGGGCTTTGCCGGTTTGGGCTATTTGGCCCCGGTAGCGGGCGCCATCACTCAGGAAATTATTGACGTATTGGCGGTATTGAATGCCCTGAGGGCGGCGATACCGCCGAAAACGTTGTCGGATTTTTAGAGGTGATTTTCTGAAAAGAACAGACTAAAAATTGTCCACGAAAGGCACGAAAAAACACGAAAATTTCGTGACTTTCGTACTTTTCGTGGACTTTATTTTTTACAGACACTGATTATCAAGGGATGTTATTTCTCGCAAATCGGCTTATTTCCCGGAAATCACCTTAAACAAGGACAACTCATGTTAGCCCATCATCCCGAAAAACACCGGACGCATCGTATCGGCTGGCTGCGTGCAGCCGTGCTCGGTGCCAACGACGGCATCGTATCTACCGCCAGTCTCATCGTCGGCATTGCCGCCTCTGAGGCGGCGCATGACGCCATTGTGCTGGCCGGTGTCGCCGGTCTGGTTGCCGGGGCGATGTCGATGGCGGCGGGTGAATATGTTTCGGTCAGTTCCCAGGCCGACACCGAGCAGGCCGATTTAAAGCGCGAACGCAAAGAACTGGACGAAACCCCGCATCATGAGCAAAAGGAACTGGCCGCGATTTATGTGTCGCGCGGGCTTGATCCGATGCTGGCCGTACAAGTTGCAGAACAATTGATGAACCATGATGCGCTGGGCGCACATGCCCGCGACGAATTGGGCATTTCTGCCACAGGCACGGCAAGGCCGGTACAGGCGGCACTGACCTCGGCGGCCACCTTTGCTGTGGGCGCGGCCTTGCCTTTATTGATTGTGGTATGGACGCCTGCGGCCGATTTGATTGTGCTGGTATCATCGGCCTCGTTGTTGTTTTTAATCGCACTCGGCCTGTTGGCGGCTTATACCGGCGGCTCAGGCCTGATTAAAAGCGCTGTGCGTGTCGCTTTTTGGGGCGCGTTGGCCATGGGCTTGACCGCTGCCGTCGGCGCCCTTTTTGGCACCGCCGTGTAACGCGGTGAACTGGCAGGTTTACATTATCCTGTGCAGCGATGAATCGCTGTACACCGGCATCAGCAACGATGTTGTGCGCCGCTTTAAGCAACATGAAAGCAAACAGGGCGCCAAATATTTTCGCGCCCGGCAGCCCAAGCAATTGGTTTATGTCGAAACCGGCCATGACCGCAGTTCCGCCAGCAAACGGGAATGCGCGATAAAAAAACTGCCCCGGCTTGAGAAACTGCAACTGCTGGCGGCCGAAAGTAATCAGGTTAGGCTATTTCCTGAAAAGAGCATACCTAAATAATTGTCCACGAAAGGCACGAAAAACACGAAAAATACAAAATTTTCGTGGACTCTGTTTTTCTACAGCCACAACCATTAGGGGGATATTCTTTCTCAGAAATCGCCTTAATCTTTTTGTAAGAGCGATTGCCCACGTCGCGATTAACACCTGTGACAGCCGCAACCTAAGCGCCACTTCCCCCCATCTGCTATCATTAGCATCCGAATCACGGCAGTCCGCCGTTAACATGAAAGAGTCCTCGTGAATACTGAAAAATTTTCCTCCCTAGCCTTAAAACCCGCCTTGCTTGAAAACATAGAATCCCTGGGTTACACCCATCTGACGCCGATTCAGGCGGAAAGTCTGCCGCATATCCTAGAAGGCAGGGACGTGATTGCGCAGGCCAAAACCGGCAGCGGCAAAACCGCCGCTTTCGGCATCGGCCTGTTGTCCAAGCTGGATTTGAACAGCTTTAGGGTTCAGGCAATGGTGGTGTGCCCAACGCGGGAACTGGCCGACCAAGTCTGCAAAGAAATCCGCCGACTGGCGCGCTTCACCCAAAACATTAAAGTGCTGACCTTATGCGGCGGCGTGCCTTTCGGGCCACAGCTGGGCTCATTGGAACATGGCGTCCATATCGTTGTCGGCACCCCAGGACGCTTGCAGGAACATTTGCGCAAACGCAGCTTGCGCTTGAGCAACCTGAAAGTCTTGGTGCTGGATGAAGCCGACCGGATGCTGGACATGGGCTTTGAAGAAGCCATCAGCGATGTCATTTCTTATGCGCCGACGCATCGGCAAACCTTGCTGTTTTCGGCGACTTATACCGACCCTATCCGGGAAATCAGCCAAAAATTCCAGTTCAAGCCGGTTTCGGTCAGCATTGAGCCCAGCCATCACGACAGCGATATTGAGCAGCATTTTTATCAGGTGGAAAAATCCAAACGCATCAATGCGCTGGGTTATTTGTTGGCCTATCACCGTCCTGAATCCACCGTGGTTTTTTGCAACACCAAACGCGATTGTCAGGATGTCGCCAGCGCCTTGGAAAACAGCGGCTTTTCGGTGCAGGCACTGCATGGCGATCTGGAACAAAAACACCGCGACCAAGTGTTGGTGCGCTTTGCCAATAAAAGCTGTTCGGTGTTGGTGGCGACCGATGTGGCCGCACGCGGTTTGGATATTAAGGATATGCAGGCGGTGATTAACTACGATTTGCCGTGGGACGCGGAAATTTATGTACACCGTATCGGCCGCACCGGTCGCGCCGGGAAAAAAGGGCTGGCGCTGAGTTTATGCACCGAACAGGAATTGAACCGGGTTAAAGCCATTGAAGATTATCAAAACACCTCCGCCAAATGGGACGAAGTCGCGCCTTTTCAATTGAGTTACGAACAGCGCTTTGAGCCGCCAATGGTGACGTTATGGATAGACGGCGGTCGTAAAAACAAAGTGCGGCCGGGTGATATATTAGGTGCGTTGACCGGTGACGCCGGGATTGCCGGTGGTGAAGTCGGCAAAATCGATATTTTCGATGCCCATGCTTATGTCGCCATCAAACGCGGCAGTGCCGATAAAGCCCTGGCTTGCCTGCGTAACGGCAAAATCAAAGGGCGCAATTTTAATGTCCATAAATCGCAATGGGGCTAGGTTTAGCTCAGAAATAGCGTCCACGAAAATCACGAAAGGCACGAAAATATCTCGTTCCCAAGTTCCAACTTGGGAACGTATACCTTCAAGCTCTGCTTGATGTTACCTATCCAGCAAGCAGAGCTTGAGGGCAGTCACTCCTAAGCTAGAGATTGGGAGCGAGACATGTTTAAGCGTTCAAAAAGACGCTTACTTACACTACTTGACTAATTGATATCTATGAATAAAAAAGATATTGGCAATACACAGATTAAAAAATACAACGATAGCGAATTAGAGGAAAAAATAGAAAATTTAAAAACTATCGTTAAGTCTGTAATTGAAAAACATAATATGTGGCATAGCGATAATTGCGGATTTACAAGTTATGCTGAATATTATGATGATGAGCCGACTGAAAACCCATGTGTACTGGTACTATGGCTTAATGGTGATGTATTAGAGGCAGTCAATGGATGGTCTGGTATAGATTTAGGTGAGGAAATCAGCCAAGCACTTGAGCAAACAGAGTTTATTTTTGAATTGGATGATCATACCATAGGCGGTTTTTATGTCGATGATTATGAAAGTGAATTGGCAGAAGCCTTTCGTGGTTATTTTCAATGGTCTTGGATTTGTAGCTTAATTAAGCCTGATTATTCGTCTATGTACGAGGAAATATTTGATCGGTTTTATAAAAATCCAAGTGATATGTATAAGTTATTACCTCGGCAATATGAAGAATTTTTAGAAGTTGTTTTTCAAAATAATGGATATAGAACAGTATTAGGGCCCGGCAGCAATGATGGTGGAATCGATTTAAGGCTTTACTCGAATGATTTAGTAAGTGAATCTATTACATTGGTTCAAGCTAAACGCTATAAAAATCCAATTGAGTTACAAGCCGTTCAAGCATTAACAGCCGTTGTTGATGACGAAAAAGCAAACCGAGGGTTATTTATCACAACATCGAGATATTTACCGTGTGGGAGTAGGTGGTCTGATAGACAAAATTCACGTATTCAACTCGCAACGTCTAAAGAAGTAGCAGAATGGTGTCGTTTAGCCTCTTGCCGGATTACTAATGACAAATCGATACTGGTTGAATTCTCTGAAATTGAAAAACTTTTAACTGGAATTGGTGTGGAAGGGCTCGTAGGAAAAATATTTCATGCAAATAGTGGTTATACCAATATTGACAACTCATACGCTATGGTAGTCAAGGAAACAAAGGGAGCTGCTTTGCTCCTGTGGCTCCCCAAAAAAATTCATACGCATGACGGGTTTGGTCAAAGAGGAACGCATTTACCCGATACTAGTTTGAAATCACTGTACAAACTTGGGAAGCATTTCTTTAGAGCAAAAAAATATTACGATAAAAATAACCAATTTGAATATCTAAAAGGAAAAGAATTATTATTTTCTTTTAATGGAGATAATCAATTGGAATCATTTCCGGGGAGTTCCCGTTTATTCTTGTTGTGGAATAACAAACCAAACCATTTTGACTGCGATTAGCTGAACTGCCTATTACTCACAGATATGTAGAGCTACCTCGTTCCCAAGTTCCAACTTGGGAACGCATACCTTCAAGCTCTGCTTGATGTTACCCACCCAGCAAGCAGAGCTTGAGGGCAGTCGCTCCCAAGCTAGAGAGGCTGTGAAAGTATTCTGAAACTAGGCGGAATTGCCAATTTCGACAATCAGAAATCAATAACTTACAGCGCTTTTTCTGCTATTTTTTAGTGATTCTGACAATACTTTCACAGTCTCTGGAGCGCGGGAACGATGCATTCTTCGTGCTCTTCGTGGTGATAGTCTTTTTAACCTGTCGTTAATGAGATATTACAGAAAAATAACGCCCACAAACTATACGCTTCGTGCCCGAGGCTTTTGTCTGGCCTGAGTGCTGGCGGGTTTGCGCGCTTGACCTGAATTCCGGCTTGGGCGCGGGCCGCGTGGTGGTTCCGGCGGCATTGGCGGCGCTACGGCGGAGGCTTCAAAACCGGTAATTTGTTCGCGTTTAATCTCTTTCCCAATCAGCTTTTCAACTTGGCGCAAGAAGTTGTATTCGTCATGCGATACCAACGATATGGCTTGGCCTTCTTCGCCTGCGCGTCCGGTGCGGCCGATTCTGTGGACATAATCTTCCGGCATCCGGGGCAGTTCAAAATTGATGACATGCGGTAACAGGTTGATGTCAATGCCGCGCGCCGCGACGTCGGTCGCGACCAGCACTCTGATGTCACCGGCTTTAAAGCCCGCCAATGCGCTGGTTCTCGCGCCCTGACTTTTGTTGCCGTGTATCGCGGCGGCCTTGATGTCGACTTTGTTGAGCTTTTCGGTCAATCGGTTGGCGCCGTGTTTGGTGGTGGTGAACACCAATACCTGTTGCCAGTCATGTTCCTTAATCAAATGGCAGAGCAGTTCGGTTTTGTTGGCTTTATTGACCAGATAAGCGAGTTGTTCAACCAGTTCGGCGGCGGTGTTGCGCGGCGCGACTTCAATTTTGATTGGGTTGACCAGCAAGCCGGTGGTCAATTTGCGTATGTCTTCGGAAAAAGTCGCGGAGAACAACAGGTTTTGACGTTTTTTCGGCAAAAAGGCGATGATTTTACGGATGTCCCGAATGAAGCCCATATCCAGCATACGATCGGCTTCGTCTAAGATTAAAGTTTCTACCTTGTCGAGCTTGACCGCATTTTGATTGACCAGGTCTAAAAGGCGGCCCGGTGTGGCGACCAATATATCGACGCCGCCTCTGAGCCGCATCATTTGCGGATTGATTTTTACCCCGCCAAACACGACTTCGGATTTTAACCGGGGATGCAAATGCGCGCCGTATTTGTTGACCGACTCGCCAATTTGCGCCGCCAGTTCGCGGGTTGGGGTTAGGATTAACACCCTGACCGGGCGGTTATTGCCGTAAGCCTTTTGCGAGAGGCGGTGCAGTATGGGCAGGGTGAAACCTGCTGTTTTCCCGGTTCCGGTTTGCGCGGCAGCGAGCACATCATGGCCGCCTAAAACGGCTGGAATCGCTTGTGATTGTATAGGGGAGGGCGTGGTGTAACCGGCATCAGCGATAGCGCGCAACAGCGGATCAGATAAACCGAGGGTGGTAAATGGCATATTAGTTAGAGTCTCAATAGAAAGATGGCTGTAGACAAGTGTCGGGCAGCGGGGTGAAAAAGTGTGGAAGTTAATAAAAATGTGCGGAAAAACGGTGGTTAGATGAGGGTGTGCGTTTTAAGCGCTGACGTTTCTTGTTACGGCCAAGCGTATCAAGATTTACCGCCAAGGGTTGAATGTTGCGCATAGGATAACATAAATTCCCCCGGCCTTCCTTATCCCTACGCCCCAAATGAAAAGTCTTTAGTGCCGCAGGCTAGAGTGAAGGGGTAATAATAATTCGCCGGTCGTCATTTTGGCAGCGGTGGGCGAGCTTAAAAATTAATATTAAGATTGGTCATCCAGACCTTATTGTTTTGGTCGCCTGCCGGTTCTTTTTTCCAAACGTGCTGGTATAAAAAACCGGTTTCAATTTGAAATTCAGGCGCAAAGCGATAACCAATGCCCAGATAAGTACGATTTTGCTGCGCCCCGGCTTTTAATTGGGGGTTGTTTTCATTGTCGTTGAGGTTGACAAATATTTCCTCAGAAGCAATCACCGACCACGATGAATAGTTAGGTATGAGCTGTTCGATCCGAAAACGGGTGCGCCAGCGAAAACTAGGGTCAGCATTACGCGCTAAAAAACGCTCCTCCAGCCGATTGCGCATTTCCCAGATGAATTGTTTATTGTTGGCGGTGTCTTTCCAGCTAAAACCTTGCCAGGCACGATTTTCAATCAGGTATTTGTCAGAACTTGGGCTAACCGAATCTGCCGACATCAAATAACCCGCCCAAAGCGTTGCTTGTGGACTGAGCGCCCAACCGATTGACGGTCTAATCATCATCGACGTTAAATGCGAATTGTCATTGCCTATGCGTGGTTGAAACTCTAAAAAGCCGCGTAATTGCTGGGTCAGGTTGGCGTTAATGTTGATTGGAATCCAGGACTGAAAATCGGAAGTTGCCGAAGCGGCGTGCGTATTAGCACTCGCTGTTAAGGTAAGCAGCAGCGCAATGGCGCTAAAGTTTTTTGCTGACATTATGTTGATACTCCGTTGATGAAATTCGGTATAAGTCGGGGGGGATTACATGATTTTTAAGGGGGGGGGAGCTGGCGGGTTTCATCTCTGCCGTATAACTTTTAGCAATTCCGATCCGATTTCGGCCAGACGCCTTGGCCCGTCACAACGCCTCGTCTGCCGGCTTTTAATTCGTCATTATCCGTCTAACCCGTGCCATCCGTGTTCTATTACCTTTTTCGCTGAGCAGTTACGCCGATTCTTCATTAGCAATGGCGCTGAAAAGTTAAATTTCCATATTATGTGCGATGTTATGCAATGAGCAGATCAATAATACGCCCATGGCAATTAAGGCAATCTGTTGCAATGAGGTTTTCATGTCGGTCTTTTTGTGCAGCGACGGGATCAAGTCGGCGACCGCAATATAAATAAAGCTCGAAGCCGCCAGCGCCAGAAAATAGGGCAGGCTGTCATGTAAATCAGCCAAGCTGAAATAGGCCAGTACGCCACCTAAAACGGTGCTCAGGCTGGCCAGTATGTTGTAAAACAGCGCCTTGCTTTTGGAATAACCGCTGTGCAACAAAATGGCGAAATCGCCGACTTCCTGCGGGATTTCGTGTGCGGCCACGGCTAGGCTGGTGACGATGCCCAAATGCACGTCAGTCAAAAATGCCGCCGCGATTAACACGCCATCGACAAAGTTATGGATGCTGTCGCCTAAAATAATCAATGCGCCGGCCGATTTGGCGATGCCATGACTATGGCTATGGCCGTGATCGTGTTCATGCTCGTCTTCGTCGCTGTGCGCCTCGCAGCTGCCGGAATGGCAATGCCGCCAAATTAGCAATTTTTCCAGCACAAAAAAACCGAGTATGCCCGCCAAAATGGTTGCGGATAAGGTTCGGAATTGCGGCGGTTCGACGGCTTCAAAGGCTTCGGGAATTAAGCCCCAAAAGGCGACTGCCAATAACGCGCCTATCGCGAAACTGATGCCGTGCGGCAACACGGCGCGCCGTTGATGCTCGCGCAACAATAAAAAAACCGCAGCCGCCATGACGCTCAACACGCCGCCGACTGCGGTAAAGATGATAATTAATACCAGTAAACTCACTCTGTTACGCTCTCCATATTAGCGTCGCCATACGCCCGGTTATTTTATCCCGGCGGTAGGAATAAAAACGTTCCTGTTCGGTGACGGTGCAAAAACCGCCGCCGTAAACCTTATTAATACCCAGCATCGCCAGTTCGATGCGGGCGAGCTGATAAATGTCGGCCAGCCATTTGCCGTTAGCTTGCGGCTTAAAGGCGGCGGCAAAGGCTGTTGATTTTGCGACGAAGGCTTCACGTACTTCCGCGCCGATTTCAAAGCAGTTCGGGCCGATGGCAGGCCCTAGCCAAACTAGGAAGTCGTTATTTCCCATTGCTGCCAAGGTATTGCCGATGATGCCCGCCAGCAATCCTTTCCAACCGGCATGAATCGCGGCAATCTGGCTGCCGTCGGTAGTGCAGACCAGCAGCGGCAAACAGTCTGCGGTCAGCACCGCGCACACCACGCCGGGTTCAGACGTATAACTGGCGTCGGCTTGTTGCAAGGGCGTTGTGATAATGGCGGGGACTGCGCGGTTGCTATGGATTTGCTCCAGCCAAACCGGTTCGCTAGGCAGATCCAGCACGTTTTTAATGATGTGCCGGTTTTGCCTGACTAAATCGGCGTCATCGCCCACATGCAGCGCCGGATTAAGGCTGCTGTAAACATCGCGACTGACGCCGCCATTACGCAACGTAGTCGCGGCATGGATAGTCGGCGGTGCCGGCCAATCCGGCGTTAGCCAGGGTTTAATCGCGCTCATTAGCGGCCAAGGCGGCCAGCAGGCGCGTCATGTCGTCAGGCATGGGTTGTTCCCATTCGAAATACTCATCGGTCACCGGATGCTGCAAACCCAATTTCGCCGCATGTAAGGCCTGCCGTTTGAAACTGCGCAATTCTTTTTCCAGTTGCTCGCTGCAATCGGGCGGCATTTGAAAACGCCCGCCGTAAACCTGATCGCCGAGTAACGGAAAACGGATATGCGCCATGTGTACCCTGATCTGATGGGTGCGGCCGGTTTCGAGTTTGACCTGAACCAGTGTGTGGCGGGTGAAGCGCTGGCTCACGCGGTAATGCGTCACCGCGTCTTTGCCGTTTTCCCGCACCGCATAACGTTTCCTGTCGGTCGGATGGCGGCCGATAGGTTCATCGACAGTGCCGCCGGCAGTCATGCGACCCCGGGTAATGGCCAGATATTCGCGGGTAATGGCTCTATCTTGCAGCTGGCTGGTCAAGCTGTTATGCGCCTGCAAGGTTTTGGCAATCATCAGCAAGCCGCTGGTTTCCTTATCGATCCGGTGCACAATGCCGGCTCGGGGCAATGTTTCCAGATTGGAATTATGGTTCAGCAGCGCGTTCAACAGCGTGCCGTTCCAATTGCCCACCGCCGGATGCACCACGAGACCGGCCGGTTTATTGACAATCAGCAGGCTGTCATCTTCAAAAATAATCTCCAGAGGAATCGGCTCCGGCTCTGCGGTGATGACCACTTCCGCCTCGGCATCGAGTTCGATGGTTTCACCACCGACCAGTTTGTCTTTGGCTTTCAGTGTCAGGCCGTTCACCTGCACCCGACCATCTTTAACCCAGGTTTGTAATTTGCTGCGCGAATAATCCGCAAACAGCTCGGCAAGCACTTGATCCAAGCGCATACCCGCCAATTCATAAGGCACTTCTTCCGTCAATCTTGTCATAACAAGTTCTTCTGATTAACCCATTGTTAAGTTATACTCGCCGGTCACTCAAGTCACCTCAAGTATCGCAGTTAAATCCAGCGAGAAAACCCACAATATTACAACGTGTCGTTAGCACTATGCGATTAATTTTAATTAAATTTTTATTTATCTTCTGTTTAAGCCTGTCCCTGCAAGGCTGCGGAACGCTGCAAAGCCTGATGGGCAGTGATTCTGATTCCTCTGAGGAAGATGAATATGCCACCTGGAATGCGGAACAGTTCCGCGCCCAGGCCAAGGCGGCCGTCGATAGCGGCAACTATGATAAAGCCATCAAACTCTACGAAGCGTTGGAGTCGCGTTATCCTTTTGGTGAGGATTCGGCGCAAACGCAGCTGGATGTAGCTTATGCGTATTACAAAAACGACGATCCCGAATCCGCCGTCGCTGCTGCCGACCGTTTTATTAAAACCAATCCGCGCAATTCCAGCGTCGATTATGCTTATTATTTGAAAGGTTTGGTCAATTACAATCGCGGCATCGGTTTTATCGACCGCTTTTTGCCTACCGACACCTCGCAACGCGACCCCGGCGATGCGCGCACCGCTTACGAAAATTTTGCCGAACTGATTCGCCGTTTCCCGGCCAGCAAATATGTGCCCGATGCGCGGCAACGCATGATTGCGCTGAACAATAATCTGGCGATGCATGAAGTTCATGTCGCGCGTTTTTACATAAAGCGTAAAGCCTATATTGCCGCCGTCAATCGGGCATCCGGCGTTGTTGAAAAATACCAGCGCACCCCGGCCGTTCCTTATGCCCTGCAAATCATGCAGGAAGCCTACACCGAACTTGGCATGACCGATTTGGCGAAAGACACAGCCAGTGTTTATGAGCTAAATTACCCCAATGGCCCGCCTGTCGCCGAACACAAAGAAGCTACTTTTTCGCACAAGGTTTGGGATTTTATCGGTTTGGAGAAGTAGGGTTCGTCCGGAAGCATCGTGTGGCCTGATGAATAACTACTCAGTGAAAAAGAATAGAACACGGAAAGCACAGATCAGACGGGTTTACACGGATTTTTTAAAATAGAGCGTGCTTTTAATCAGTGATTATCCGTTTTACTTGTGCCCCAGAGGGTATCCGTGCCATCCGTGCTCAACAACCGCTGAGCAGTTACTAGGGTCAAAAGATGATCGCCACGAAGGATTCTGCCCTTCGTGGTGAATTAATAATCCTAAAGCGCTTGCGGCTCTTCTACTACAGTATTAGTAAAAAGCGCTTGATCAGACAAGTCGTCCGGTTTGCTTAACGCGCCTAGTAATACCCCATCATGCCCGTAAATATCAGGGTAAAACTGTAAACTATCATATTGATCGAAAAAAGCGGTGGTATAGAAGAATAATACCGGTATCGGTTTTTTCAGTATCACGCGCCGTGATTTGGGCGTGTTCATCGCAGCCTGTATAGAGTTTGCGTCCCAGCTTCCCTCATTTTTCAATACAAATTCAGCCAGTTTCTGTGGGTCGGCAACACGCACACAGCCGTGACTGAAGTCGCGCCGTGAGCGGCTAAACAGGGTATTGGACGGCGTATCATGCAAATACACATCATCCTTGTTCGGGAAAATGAATTTTACCCGGCCCAGCGCATTCTTGTTGCCGGGACGCTGCCGGACTCTTAACTTGCCTTGTTTTAGCAGGTTCATGGCGTTTTGGTTAAGCGCGGTGGGCTTTTCGCCATCACGAAAAACGGACACCAGTTCCATATTTTGTTGATCAAGATAGCCGGGGTTTTGAGCCAGCTTAGGCAAAATTTCATTTTTTATGATGCTGTGAGGCACATTCCAATACGGCATGAAATCGATAAAATGCATTTCTGCCATTAATACAGGCGTTTGGGTTTTTAGCGCTTTGCCGACAACAACGCGCATATTGAGTATATCGCTATCTTTTTGATCAATCGCATCGAAGGCCCATAATTGAAAGGCGGGGATATTGACAACAATAGAGGTGCCAATATTAAGTTCGGGTAGCCAGCGCAGCCTTTCCATGGCCAGTTCGATTTGGGTGACACGTTCGCTTAATGGTGTGTTGAGTGCGGCGACGGTGGTGGTTCCGATATGGCCGTCGGCATTCAGGCCATGACGTTTTTGGAAGTTTTTGACGCCGCTAACCAGTGCGCCGGTGTATAGTGATGAGCTAGCGGGGGCGGCTTCATGTAAATCGCCCACGGCCATTAAAAACCGGTGCAGCTCGCCAATTTGCGGATGGCTTTCGCCGGGACGCAAGGTTTGTTTAATGTTCAGTTTAAGCGACGGCGTGGTCTCGGCAAGCGCGCGATAACGGGTCAGTGCCGACTTTAATTTTTGATATTGTTGTAAGGCAGGTTCAACCGCGAGCGGCAATTGCGCCAGGGTGTTTTGCGCCAAGCTGTTGTTAATCAGTACCGGCAGATCAACCAGCTTTCTTTCCCTTAATTTTAAGTTGAAATTGATGCCTTGCGGATTGACCCGGCCATAATGCAAGTCATGCAAAAAACGCAATAAAGAGATACTAAGCGCGGTATCGTATAGTGCCATTTCCCGGTACGAGTCCGGCTTTAGCATTAAAGCGACATACTGTTTTTTATGCAGAATATCGGTGTCGTAATGCTGAGGATTTAAACCGTGTGCCGTCGCGTTTCTTAACAGGGTCAGTGCGGCGCTGATGTTTTTTTCTGCATGCGCGTTGCCCAGCCACAGCAAGTGGTGTTTTGAAGTCGCATACAACGCCTTAAGGTCTTCGGTGCGGTTGGTAAAGCTGGGCTGCATCAGATAAGGATGTTGTTGCGCCGTAATAATAGCGCTAATGTCTTGGACAATGCCGGGTTCTTGGCTGATGATGTCTTCGGCAAGCGAGGGCGGCGGTAGCGTCAGCAGTAGGCCCAAAAAAGGAAATAGCAGCAAGCGGAAAGTTGTGTGTCGTATGTTTTCTTTCAATTTATTTCTTCTCTGAAAAAATTCGTGATATTAAGTTTTGCCGTTGAGTTACGATAACCCTGTTTAAAATTAGGTCACTTGATCAGAACTTGGCAGCCGGGAGAAATAGAATGCGAACAATGCAGAATTGATTGATCCGTGTTCTATATTTAAGCCTTTTTATGGTATGGCACGATGGTGTCGCGATTTTAACATCAACTCTGTTATTGGAGGAAGATTTTGACGATGACTTGCTGAGGCGATTTCTAAGAAAAAATGTCCCTGATAATCGAAAGCTGTAGAAAAACAGAGTCCACGAAAGTCACGAAATCCACGAAAAAATCATTAAAAACAATAGCTTTTATTGTTTTTGTGTCGCCTGGAGATACCTGCTTTTGGCTTTTCGTGCTCTTCGTGGTGAATATCTGTTTTACCCCTAACATTCAATCTCACATTACTAAAGGTAATATCATGACAAGTCTTACTTTTTTAGGTGCCACCGGCCAAGTCACCGGTTCTTGTTATTTACTCGAAACCGGCTCTAAGCGCATATTGCTCGATTGCGGATTGTTTCAGGGCTCAAAAGAAACAGAAAAACAAAATGCCGCCGCATTTCCGTTTGATCCCGCCGGCATTGATGCCGTGGTCTTGTCGCACTCCCATCTTGACCATTGTGGACGCTTGCCCAAATTGCTTAAAGACGGCTTTAAGGGCGCGGTATTTTTGACCGAAGCCAGCTTTCCCTTGCTTGAATTGATGCTGATGGATGCCGCGCATTTGCAATTACGCGATACCGAATGGGAAAACAAGCGCCGCGAGCGCGCCGGGAAATCATTGCTTGAACCCTTGTACAGCGTCGCCGATGTCGAAGCCTTATTGACGCTACGAAAACCCGTAGCTTACGGAGTGGAAACCCCGCTATTTCCGGGATTGAGCGTTTCTTTCCATGAGGCCGGTCATATACTCGGCTCATCTATCGTGCGTTTACGTATTCAGGATAATGATAAAACCAAAACGCTGGTTTTTTCCGGCGATTTGGGCAACGCGCATTCGCCGTTATTACGCGATCCAAGCGTGTTAACCGAAGCCGATGTGTTGCTGCTGGAATCCACTTACGGCGACCGCGACCATAAGCCGCTGGAAAATACCCTGCAGGAATTACGCGAAGCCTTAACAGAAGCCGCCAATACCGGCGGCAATGTCATTATTCCGGCTTTTGCCGTAGGCCGAACCCAGGATTTGATTTATTGGCTGGGCAAGTTGCAACGTCAGGGCGGCGTGCCGCAGCAACAGATTTATTTGGACAGCCCGATGGCGATTAGCGCCAGTAATATTTACGCTGAAAATGTCCATTTATTCAATATCGATGACCCTGAATTTACCAAAGTCGCACCCGGCGGCTGGCAAGCCTGGTTGACGGGGCTGATTTATTCCAAGACCGCCGAAGAGTCGATGGCGGTCAACCGCATTACCGGCGGCGCCATTATTATTGCCGGTAGCGGCATGTGTACCGGCGGCCGCATCCGCCATCATCTTAAATACAACTTATGGCGGCACAATGCGCACATCATCATTGCCGGCTTCCAGGCCGAAGGCACATTAGGCCGGGCTATTGTTGACGGTAAAAAATCGCGCCTGAAAATTTTGGGTGCTGAAGTCAATGTCGCGGCTAAAGTGCATACCTTGGGCGCGTTAAGTGCCCATGCCGACCAAAGCCAGTTATTGCAATGGGCGCACCATTTTAAAGCGCCCAACCCGCGTCTTTATCTGGTGCATGGCGAGAAAGCGGCAACTTTATCGTTGCAGACCTGTTTTAAACGCACCGGCTGGGAGGCGCATATTCCCTGCGTCGGCGAAAAGATTATTATTTAAGGCGTTATTTTAGCGGGATAAGGGCGGCCCAATAGGCATAACCGCACCGTTTCTATACAATACACCGGTTAAATTAAACGGTAACTTTCCATTACTGACTGAGTCCATTTTCGTGAGGCATAAATGAATCTTGATGTATTTTTATCTATTTTTACCTTAATGTTTATTGCATTAGGGGTTAACTTGTTAGCGGCCAAAGTCCGTCTGCCTTACACGGTGTTATTAGTCATTGTCGGGTCATTACTGGTTCCGCTATCGCAAGTCGAAACGCTATCTTTTATCGGTAGTTTTCAGCTAACGCCTGAATCGCTGTTTTTTGTGTTTCTGCCTATTCTTATTTTTGAATCAGCTTATAACATGAACTTTCGCGATGTGAAAAAGAACAAGTATTCCATGGGTACACTGGCTGTTCTGGGCTTGTTAATATCCGTTGTTTTTATTGGTTTTGTCGGACAATGGGCTTTTCAGTTAATGGGCTTGGCCGTCCCGTTATTGGTTACTTTATTATTTGGCGCCATTATTTCTTCAACCGATCCGGTCGCCGTATTGTCCTTATTTAAAGAATATGGCGCGCCACATCGTTTAACTTTAATATTTGAAGGCGAATCATTATTTAATGATGCAACGTCATTTGCCTTATTTATGGTGTTTCTGGATATATTTATTCATGGTTACACCGGTTATCCAACCCTTATTGAAGGTATATTTTCATTTATTAGCGCGCTATTGGGCGGTATTGTTTTTGGTTTATTGATGGGTTTTATGTTTTCAAAACTCATTCAATTTGTTAAAGGTAATGAGCATCTGGAAATTACATTAACTTTATTGGTGGCGCATTTTACCTTCATACTTACCGAGTTAATTTCAGAGCATTTAGTTGTTTTAGGTCATCACATTCATTTATCTTCCATTATCTCAACACTCATTTCCTCTATGGTCATGGGTAATTACGGGCGTTTTAAAATGTCCCACGGCGTTGAAGAATACATGGAAAAATTCTGGAGTTATTTTGCTTTCGTAGCAAACTCACTGGTCTTTATTTTGATGGGTTTAATGTTTGCTCATTTGTCTATCGAATTGACCGTGGCTATTATGCCAATCCTAGCCATCATCTTGGTGGTTGCGGTTGGCCGTGCATTATCCGTTTATGCCTCTGTTTCTATTATTAATACCTTTAAGCTGGAAGAAGAAATTCCGAAAAACTGGCAGCAGTTATTATCCTGGGGCAGTTTGCGCGGGGCTTTGGCTATTGTGATGGTATTGTTAATTCCAGACGACATGACCTTGCCAGACTGGACGGCCAGTTATTCGATTAAAGACTTTATTACCGCGCTCACTATCGGCTGTATTTATTTTACGCTGTTAATTAAGGCCACCACGATTGGCTTTATTATTCGCAAATTAAAAATTGATGCGCTATCCGATCAAGAAGAGCTGGGTTATTGCAAGAGTAAGGTGCTTGTTTACCATGACATACTCAATAAATTAGATGAGCTAGTTAAACATAAACAAATCAGTGCTGATCAGTATCAGGATTTATCGGATTATTATCGCGGTCTATTCAATCAGCAATGCAGTGAATCCGAAGCGAAAATTACCGATTCCGAACGGGTTATTGAAGACATGCTCAGCTTGTTTGCCTTGAGCCTTGAAAAAACTGAGTTAAAAGAAATATTCCGGCGCGGTGAAATTAACGAGGCAGGCTATAAAAAGATTCTTAATACTCTGGAGATGCAAATCGCGCGGGTTAAACAGGAAAAACAACAGCAATTTGCCCCGGAGGAATATTTTACTGAGCCTTTGCATATTCGCCTGATTAATATGCTGCGTAAGCTGTTTTCTTTGCCGCCTAAACCGGTTAATTTAGAAGAAGTCTATTTGTATTATCGAGCCCAATATAAACTGATCAGTAAAGTGATTCATGAATTGACCGAGCTGGAAAACTCGCATTTAATTGAGATTTTTAGTGATAAGCAGGCGATAAAAAATATTTATGCGGTTTATCAAAATTTGTTGGCAAAAACTGAATTGCACATGAAAAAAGAAATTATTTCTAATCAGGCTTTGTTGGATCATTTAAATCAGCAAGCGGCGAAAAATCTATTGCATGATGTACAGAATGATACGCTGTTGGAACTGTATAAAAATGAAATCGTTACGACTAAGCTGTATATTTTGCTGAAGAAAGAATTGCAGGTGTAATGGCGCATTAATTAAACACATCTAAAAAAGGCGAAGGGCGAATAACGAAACATCGCTTTTCGCCTTTATCAACTATAAATCCTTTTCCTCGTTGTAAGCTGTACCCATCATACTCTATGAAAACCATCTCCTTAGTTACTCAAGCAAAGGCTCGTACTTTGCTGATGTTAGTGTTTATTATTAGTTTAATTTCAACCGGCGCTTGGGCAAAAAATACCGAGTCGGATACCGGACAAAATAGCGCCAGTTTTGCCATCAATAAAGACACTTTGAAAGCTAAAATCGAGGCGATTAATAGTCGGGAAGGTATTGATGACATAACAAAATCCAAGTTGCTGTCGCTTTATCAGGGCACGGAAGATAATCTTGCTAATGTCGAAAAATTTAAAGCGCAAACAGATCAGTTTAACGCGGCTCTTAAACAAGCGCCGGAGCAAAGTAAAAAGTTAAAAAAAGAAATTGAGCAAACTCTGTTACGGGTGTCTAAGCAAAAATTGGAAGATTTTAGCCGGATACCGATTGAGGAGCTTGAGCAGCGGCTCATTCTTGAGAAAGGCAAAATCAGTGCGCTAGATGAGCAGGTCAAGAAGCTTGAAACCGAGCTTGCGCTGCAAAGTAATCGTCCCCAGCTGATTCGCGAAAACATGATGTCGGCGCGGTTGGATATGGAGGCGGCGCAAAAAAAACTCGAAGAGCCTTTTGTGAAGTCGGATGCCAAATTAGAATTTGAAGCCAGACAGGGGCAATTGAAAACACTGATTGATTCGCGTATGGCTGAGCTAAAAATGCTCGACGTTGAAGCCGCCAGCAATCCGGCCAGAGTCGAGCTGCTTAAAACGCGGCTGCAGTTGTTGGATATTCAAAAAAATGCCTTGGGGCCTGTGGTCACCGCGATAGAAAGCCAGAGTTTTGAGCTGCGTCAGCAAGAAGCGAAAGAGATGCATGAGGCGCTGAGTCAGGCGGAAAAAGAGCTTTCCGGCAAGCATCAGCTTATTCAGGTCTACACTCGGGAAAATATTCAATACAGCCAAGACTTGCAGAATATTACGACCAAAATAGGCCAATACGGCGAACAAAAAGCCAAAGTCGAAACCCAATCCAGTGAAATCGAAACCGACTTTAAAAGCGCGGAAAGAAAAATCAGTCTGGCGGGTTTAAGTCCGGCGTTAGGTAAAATTTTACGCGAGCAGCGACGTAATTTATCGATTCAGGATGAGTTTGGTTTGCAGTCTGAGGCCATTCAAAATGAAACGGCATTAACCAGTCTTGAGCAATTTAAGGTTGAAGATAAGATAAAACGTTTGGTGGATGTTGATACTCGCTTGAAAGAAATAATGAGCGAACAGGTCGATCCTGCGCTGCCGCTTAATGAACGCATGATGATACAGGCAGAATTACGCATACTGCTGAATAGCCAGAAGGAATTGCTTAATAAATTGGCGGTTGCTTATGCCGCCTATTTACGTGCTTTGGGTGATTTTGATTTTGCCCGGCAGCAAATGGCGACTCAAGCGCATAAGTTTGCCGTTTATTTGGATGAGCGCTTGTTATGGGTACCCAGTTCCGAACCCATGAGTATGAGTTATATTGCCGATTTATATCATTCGGTGAAATGGTTATTATCTCCGTTTAATTGGGTGGCTTTGATTAAGGATACGGTCAAAGTATTATTGCATAATCTATTTATAAATTTTATCGCAATACTCTGTTTTATCGGTTTACATCTGTGTAGAAACTGGGCGAAACGACAATTAAAAATAATATCAGGCTATGTTGAGAAAATTTATATCGACAATTTTTATTACACCTTAAGGGCGCTGGCTTATACCTTAATGCTGGTCATGCCGTTACCCATGATTATTAAATATATGGGCTGGCTGTTGAGTGCCGGTATTGTCCACGTTGACGAGTTTAGTAAAGCTATTGGCGAGGGTTTATATAATGCCGCGCTGCCATTATTATTTCTGCGATTTTTTTATCGTTTGTTTGCGTTGGATGGCATTGGCCGCAAACATTTTCAATGGCGGGAAGGCACGGTAATTTTATTGCGTAAGCATATTGCCTGGATACGTTTTATTGTCGTGCCTGGGGTATTTATTATTAGCTGCACCGGTGCATCCAAGTTTTCGGCGCACAGTGATAGTTTGGGACGTTTGGCCTTGATTATTATTATGCTGGCGATGGCGGTATTTGCCAGTCAAGTATTAAAGCCGACGGGTGCGTTATTACAGGACTATGTCACTAAAAATCCGGATGAATGGGTGGTCAGATTACGCTATGCGTGGTATCCGACCGTTATTCTTATTCCTGTCGTTATTATCGGCTTTGCAGTTGCCGGCTATTATTTGAGTGCGCTCGAATTGCAGCAACAATTAGTGATTACGCTACGCCTAATCTTTTTAAGTATTATTATTCATGCCCTGGTATTTCGCTGGTTAACATTGGTTAGTCGGCAGTTGGCGATAAAAAATGCGCGGCAAAAACGCAAAGCGGCATTAATTGAAAAACAGCAGGCCGGCTCAGATGAACCGGTATTACCTCTCGATGAGCAGCAAATTGATATTCCTAAAATTAATGCACAAACCTTAACCTTACTGAATGTTTTTATCGGCATTACGCTGGTGCTTGGTTTTTGGATGATTTGGAAAGACATGCTGCCGGCCTTTTCATTTTTGGATCATATTGTACTCTGGCAGCATTTAGTTAATGTCGATAGTCAGGATGTTTACCGGCCGATAACTTTGACCAATCTGTTACTGGCTGGCCTTTATGTGTTTATGGCGGTGGTTTCGATACGAAATTTTTCCGGCGTCATGGAATTACTGGTATTCAGACATTCGTCGATAGAGGCGGGCGGACGTTATGCGGTTAACCAATTGGCTAAATATGTGCTATTTACCATCGGCCTTATCAGCTTTGCCAACGAACTTGGCGGCAGCTGGTCGCAGGTACAGTGGCTGGTGGCGGCGCTCAGCGTTGGCTTGGGTTTTGGTTTGCAAGAAATTTTTGCCAATATGGTGTCGGGCATTATTTTGCTGTTTGAGCGCCCGATACGGGTCGGCGATACCGTCACTATTGGCGATGTCAGCGGCAAAGTCAGCCGTATTCACATGCGCGCAACGACATTGATAGACTGGGATCAAAAAGAGCTGATTGTGCCCAATAAAACCTTTATTACCAGTCAGTTAGTGAACTGGACTTTGTCCGATGCGGTCACCCGCGTAGTCATTCCTGTCGGTATTGCTTACGGCTCTGATCTTGAACTGGCCCATAAAGTGATGGAAGAAACGGTGCGCTCAACGCCGCTGGTGCTGGCGGAGCCGGCGCCGAGTGTATTGATGGTCGGTTTTGGCGACAGCTCGCTGAATTTTTCTATCCGTATTTTTGTCAGTGAATTGTCCAACCGCTTGCCGGTCGCGCATGATTTACATATTCGCCTTGAAAAAGCCTTGCGTGCGCATAAGATAGAAATTCCTTTTCCGCAACGCGACATTCATGTGAAAACAGATGAAAGGCCAGCGCTGTTGATCGACGACGTGGGTAAATAGTGTCTACTGCAATTTTTAGCGCTATGATTTGGATACAGGAATTCACCTTAAACAGCCATCACTTTCAGGAAAAACCATGATTTTTGATTTGGAAAAAATAAAAGGTTACAGCGTTATTTTTATTCGGGAAGAACGGATAGATGCGCATAATTCAAATGACTTAAAAGAAGCGATTTTGCATCTGATAGAGCGCGGCGAAATTAATATTATTATTCAACTGGAACAGGTGCGTTTTATCGATAGCTCAGGTTTGGGCGCGTTATTGTCCGGCTATAAAAATGCTGCCGCGAGAGCGGGCAAGCTGGTTATTACTAACATGCAGCGGCAGGTGTTATCGATGTTTGAGCTGACTCGGCTAAACCGGGTTTTTGAGATTTATGTTGATTTAGCTGAGGCTGTTGACGACGAAATATAGGGGCTAAGTATGTGTAATTCGATCATTCAGGTAGAGGTAATCATCCCGACGCAGACCAAATATCTGGATTTGATCGGGAGCATCGGCGAGCATATTGCGCAAAAACTGGATGAATTTTCCGGTGACCGCGAGGCGCTGGCCTATCATTTAAATCTGGTGTTGACCGAAGCCACCGTCAACGCCATCAAACATGCCAATCATAACAACCCGAAAGACACCGTTAAAATCAACATTTGTATTCAGGAAAACGAGCTGAATATCAAAGTGTACGATCACGGCCAGGGTTTCGATTTGGAATCCATCCCCTTGCCGGATCTCGACCATCCCAAAGAAGGCGGCATGGGCTTGTTCCTGATCCGAACCTTGATGGATTCGGTCACTTATACCCGGCACGGCGATGCTAATATATTGGAAATCATCAAATATTTGAGTTGATTATCGGTCAGGGTCGTTTTTATCGTGAAAACGGGGAGGTGTTGCAGGCCGCGTCAATGCTGCACGCAACGTCTTAGCAAGACTCAGAGATTGGTCGATGGACGCCTTATCAACAGGTCAAGTCCATCTTGCTAAAAGGGAACAGTGCCAATCGGTTGAAACTGCTCAACCAGGATTCCAGTTGCAGGCTGCAAAACCTATCAACGGAAAGCGAATTATCAAATGAATATGTTTGTATATAAAATTTGAAGCAGTCCAATCCCATGAAATACGCCAAAAAATATACCGCCTTACAGCTACCCGAATACTGCATTTCGACACAGGCTCCTGATGCAACAATTGTGCAGCGCCTGCTGGCTGCACAGACCCAAGAAGAGCTCATGGCGGCCATAGAGCAATTCGCACTTGCCAATGGATTGCAAGCCGTCGGACATGCTTCGGGCGTGGCGGGCCAATTACAAATAAATTTTTTGTGGGCAACCGATAAAAAAATACCCGATTACACACAGGAATATGGCGAACAAGGACTTGATCGCATCGACCCGTTACTGCACCTTACCCGCCGCGAGATATTGCCGATACACTGGGGCTTGCGCGAACACCGTATTAACATGGACGAAAAAGAAAAACCCTGGTACGGCCTGCAGGACGCCTATCAAATTAAGCGCGGCATGGTGATACCCGTGCATGATCCTAACGGCTTTTCCATGTTCTGCACCACCGTTCCGGATAATGACCATGACTTTCAGTTACGCCTACCCGAACTGACAGGGACTAACCTGATGATTGCCAGCTTCATACACGATGCCGTCCGTCGCATTATCTTGGCAGGCAATAAACATCAATCCCCATTTAAGCCGCTGACCAACAGGGAAATTGAATGTTTACACTGGGCTGCCGCCGGAAAATCAGCTTGGGAGACGTCCGTCCTTCTCGGTATTGCCCAATCTACCGTTGTGTTTCACCACGAAAACGCCAAACGCAAACTCCAGGCCAAAACACTCATGCAGGCGTTGGCGCGTAGTGTGGCGCTAGGCCTAGTGCATCCCTGAAAGCTTCAGCCAGTGCCAAAAAATTCGCCATTACGGCGCGGAGCCGGAATCCTGCCCATCAGAAAAACCTATAAGATCTTATAGCTTATATTGGTGTTAAAGACTTGTTAGCATAAACACCAGACGCTCATCGTTATACATAAGTTTCTTCATTATGCGCCGCTTGACAGTTTTAGGCGTTTGGGAGCGGCCGCCGAGCCGCGAACAGCGCATGATCGTTCGCGACCCGGTGGCCGCTCCCACAACTTTTGTTTCTCGCTCCAAAGCTCTGGAGACTGTGAAAGTATTCTGAAACTAGGCGGAATTGCCAAATTCGACAACCAGAAATCAATAACTTACAGTGCTTTTTCTGCTATTTTTTAGTGATTCTGACAATACTTTCACAGTCTCTTGAGCTTGGGAACCAGCGCAAACCCAGAGCCAGGAACGCATTAATCAGTTTACCAATAGCCCCCAGGAGCAACCATGACACAGGAAAACACCCTGCCAACCAACGTTACCAATATTTTCCCGCAAATCTTGCGTTCAGCCGATCCGCTCTTGAACGACGGCCGCCGTGAGGTCGTCTTCGTCGTAAGCAACGTCGCCGACTATCAGACGCTGCTGGACGGCGTAGCGCCGGGTACGGAAGTACATGTGCTGGACGCCGCGCAGGACGGCCTCGCGCAAATGGCGCAGATTCTGGAAGGGCGCGGCGGCATTGATGCGATTCATGTTGTTTCTCACGGTTCTGAAGGCTCGGTAGGGTTGGGAGCACTGACTCTGACCGCACAAAACCTGCAAGATCATAGCTCTGATCTGACCGCTATCGGCCATGCGCTAAACCAAAATGCCGACATCTTGCTGTATGGCTGCGATGTGGCTAAAGGTTCGGATGGTGCGGCGTTTATTTCGGCGTTGGCTCAATCGACTCAAGCGGATATTGCGGCCTCGACTGATCTAACGGGAGCGGCGGGTAGAGGTGGCAATTGGCAGTTGGAAGCCAACACCGGTACTATAGAAACTGACACCACCGTTCTCGGTTCAGCTCTCGATCAATACACATCTCTGCTCGCAACTTTGACAGTTACTTCGGGTGGGGACACGGGGGATGATGCAAGCTTCGGCGCCGATCTTGCGGCAGATCAGGCCGATGGCGGCGGCTTAAGCTTGCGCGAAGCCATGAACTGGGCCGCTGACGGCGATACCATCGAGCTGGCGACCGATGTTACTTTAGATACGGATTTGCCAGCAATCACCAATACGCTGATCATTGATGGCAAAGGCCATACGGTAAATGGCAACGCAACTACGAGTTCTTATAACGGTTTCGACTTGCATACATCCGGAAAAACCCTGACGCTGCAAAACGCGACTTTTACGGGATTTGCTGATTTATCTTCTATCGTTCATATTGATGGAGCCAATCTCAACGTTTATGACAGTGTGTTCAACATGGATAGCAATCCTTTTGGATTTGCGGTTGTCTTGGTAGGTTCTGGAACTTGGAATCTACGGGGGGTTACGATAGGCAGTGCAACTGTAGGAGGAACCGGAGTGTATCTTGACGGTACAGCGGGAACTTATAGCGGTTCGGTATCGATTTCGGACAGTGTTATCTATGGACTTAGTCAGGGAGTAGATATTCGTACTGTAGGCAGTACGAACTATAGCGCTACATTGACCAATACAACCCTAGTGGATAATACGACAGGCATTTATACGAATAGGGAGACGGTTAGTCCTAGCATAATTAGCATTACCTTCAACAATTCCATTTCCAAAAATACGACGGAAAAGGACAGTGTTAATGGTGCTGTAACTCCTGTATTCAATAATAGCCTATCAGGCGTTGACGTTAACTTCGTCGATGCCACCAATCACGATTATCGCTTAGCCAGTAATGCGGCCAATGCCATCAATCTGGGCCTCTCAACCAACACCAACACGACCGACGTGCGCGGCATGGATAGAACCCGGCAGGGGGCCGTCGATATTGGCGCTTATGAATCCCAATTTGACGCGAGTGGTGTGCCGAATACCGGTCCAGCGCTTGACCTTAACGGAGCCACTGCAGGTCAAGATTATACCGTTTCGGTTGCCACGGATGCAGCAACCAATGTGAGCATTGCCGATGCGGCGGCTACCATCACCCAATCCGTCGATAGCGAACTCAATCTGACAGGTTTGACGGTGGCACTCACCGGCGCACTGGATGGAGGCAGTGAAAAGTTGTCGTTGACCGCCAGCCAGATTAATACTGCTTTAGGCTATGGCATCACTGTAGCGGGCAACAGCACGGCGACGCTGACCTTGGCGGGCGGCAGCTCATTAGCCAATTATCAAACCCTCTTGCGGCAAATTGTGTACAACAACGATGCGGGTAGCCCAACGCCAGGAGACCGTACCATTACTGTCACTGGAACTGACGATGTTAGCGGCACACCGCAGACCACGACGTTGACAATTACGGCACCCGGCCCCACCAGCCCATCGACTCCCGACATGACGGTTGGAACGGATAGCGGAAGTTCGACCAGCGACAACATCACCAACGACACCACGCCGGACTTTACGATCACCGGGACGACGAACAACTCGACGACCGTCACCCTGTTTAATGATGCCAACACCAACGGTGCAGTGGACGGGGGCGAGTCACTCGGAACCATTGCAGGCAACGGCGGTTCCGTTACGATTACGGCTTCCGCATTGACGGACGGCACTTACAACATCAAGTCGATTCAGACGGATGCCACGGGAACGTCGAGCGCATCGTCGGCGCTTGCCATCACCATCGACAGCACCGCCCCCACCGCATCCGTCACCACGGCGACGCTGAAAAACACTGCCAATGCGACGGTGCAAAGCACGGAGACGGGGACGGCGTATATCGTCAAAGATTCCGTCAGCGTCACCAATGAAGCGAGTATTACCGCTGCCGGAGACACCAATTTCAATAGTGTCGCCATCGCTTCCGCGAACACGGCGACCAATTTGGCCTTGAGCGGATTGATTGATGGGTCGTACAAGGTTTACACGGTGGATGCGGCGGGGAACTTATCTGCTGTATCGACCAACACGGTGGTGGTGGATACCAGCGCGCCGTCCGCCGCCGCCACCCCGGTGGAAAAGACCGGCGACACCGTGCTGACCAACGGCATGAACGCCACCGAGAAAGCGGGTAATCTCGTGGTCACCGCGTCGCTGGGCGCTTCCGGCGCGGTGGCGGGCGACACCATCGAGCTGCTGTTGGACGGCGCATCGTTCGGCACACCGCTGACGCATGTGTTGACCAGCGCTGAAGTGACGGCAGGCAGCTATGACTTCACGGTGGCGGGTGGTTCGCTGGGCGCGGATGCCTCCAAAGCGCTGACTACCAAAATCACCGACGTGGCGGGCAACGCGGGCACGGCTTCTGCCGCACTGACCTTCACGCTGGACAGTGCCGCGCCAACCGCCCCTGCCACGCCCGTGGAAAAAACCGGCAACACCGTGCTGACCAACGGAATGAACGCCACCGAAAAAACCGGCAACCTCGTGGTAACCGCGTCCCTGGGCACTTCCGGGGCGGTGGTGGGCGACACCGTCGAGTTGCTGCTGGGCGGCGCAGCGTTCGGCACACCGCTGACGCATGTGTTGACCGGCGATGAAGTGACGGCAGGCAGCTATGACTTCACGGTGGCGGGGTCCGCGCTGGGCGCGGACGGTTCCAAATCGCTGACCACCAAGGTCACAGATACGGCGGGCAACGCGGGGGCCGCTTCCACCGCGCTGAGCTTTACCCTGGACAGCGCCGCGCCGTCCATCTCCGCCGTCAGCATCCCCAACGCCACCATGAAAGTCGGCGATACGGTGACGGCGACCCTCACCGTGGCCGATGACGACGGTGTAACCTATACGCTGGGCAGCAGCACGATAGGCGGCTTCACGGTGAGCAACCTCGTGCGCACCGACAGCACGACCTACACCGCCGATTTCACCGTGACCGAAGGCGGCACCGACGTGGCGGCGGACAGCGACATCCCGGTCAGCTTGGTGCTTACCGATCCTGCCGGTAACAGCAATACCGCTTACACCACGGCCATCAGCCAAGCGGGTGACGCCATCAACGCCCACGCGCCCACCGACATCGCGCTGGGTAACAGCAGCGTCTCCGTCATCGCCGGCGCCAATGCCGTGGTCGGCGCGCTCTCCAGCACCGACGGCAGCACTGGCGAGACTTTCACTTACACGCTGGTGACCGGTACTGGCGACACCGACAACACCAGCTTCAACATCGACGGCGGCAACCTGCTCGCCAACAATCCCGGCGGCCTGACTGCTGGCAACAGCTACAACGTGCGCATCCAAACCACCGACGCCGGCGGCAACAGTTATCAGGAAGCCTTCATCATCGACGCGGTTGCCAACAACGCGCCCGTCATCGATTTGAACGGCGACGGCGCGGGCACCGGCAACACCGTGACGCTGGCCGATGCCGCCAATGGCTTGGCACTCGCCACGGCCAGCGCCAGCGACAGCGAGAACGACGGTGCTAATTGGAACGGCGGCAGCCTGACGGTGCAGCGCGTCACTGCAGGCGGCGTGGCCGACGGTAGCGCCAACGACGTGTTCAGCTTCACCGCTGGCGGTTCGTTCAGCGCCACCGGCAGCATCGCCAAGGGATCGGACTCCAACGGCACGCTGACCACGACGCCGGGCGGCACTGAATTCGCCACCTGGGGTTACACCTCATCCACAGGTAAACTGGAAATTACTTTCGACGCCGACGCCACCAGCGCACTGGTGCAGGACGTGGTGCGCCACATCGGCTACAGCAACGCCACGCCCTACGGCACCGCGACCCTCCGCATGGCCTTGAGCGACGGCAGCAGCACCACCCATGCCGATGTGACGGTGAGCAGCAATGTCATTTACGTCGATGCCACCGATGCCGCCAACGCGCCGGGCACCGACATCCAGGGCGACGCCGCCGACGGCTTCACCTTGACCGAAGCGCTGGACAAAGCCGTCAGCGGCGACACCGTCAAAATTCTTGACGGCACCTACTACGGCCAGTTCCGCGCCGCCACCGGCGGCGTCACCCTCGAATCGGCCAGCGGCACTGCCGCCAACGTCATCCTCGCCGCGCCGGACAACGCACAGTGGGCCGGCTCGGCGCAAAAAGCGCTTAACGATGTTGTTCGTCATACGATTCTCGATCTGCGTACTACCATCCCGGACGCCGAACTCATCACCGTGCGCAACCTGACTGTGGACGGGCATTATCAGGGCGGTGCCAGCGGCTACTACGCCGGCATCGCGACCTACGATAGCAATGCTGTCATCGACAACGTCACGATCAAACAGATTGCCGAACCATTGGCGGAGAGTGGGGACTATCAAGGCAACAGCACCCATTTTGGCGTCTTCGCCGAAGGCAGCAATGCGGTTACTGCGTCAGTCACCGTCAGCAACTCGACTATCGACACCTTCCAGAAGACCGGCATCATCGCCTGGGGGCCTGGGCTGGATGTTTTGATCCAGAACAACCACATCACCGGCGTCGGCATCCTCGGCATCTCCAACCAGAACGGCATACAGATCGGCTCCGCCGATGCCCGCGCCGGGACGACGGGCACGATCAGCGGCAACCTCATCGACGGGTTGGACACTGTCAGTCCCGACTTCATGGCGACCGGCATCCTACTGCGGATGACCGGCAGTATGGACGTGGTCGGCAACACCGTTTCGGTGACCCGCGCCCCGGCGGAAAATGAAACCATGGGCGTTGATCTTTACGAGGCAGATTCCCCGGTCACAGTGCGCAACAACACCTTTACCAATCTCAATGTCGGGGTGAATCTGGAATCGCCGTGGGGCACGCTGTACAACAGCAGCCATACCCTCAGCGGCAACAACTTCAACAGCACCTACTATGCCGTCTATGACGACTCCCACGGCGCGGTCAATCCCCTGACCATCACGGTCAACAGCAACGCCACGGTGAGCAACGGACGCGGTTACCTCGACTACCTACTGTATGAAGGCAACGACAATTTCACCGATACGGGTTTCGCGCCCTCGCACATCGACGGCGACGCCGGTAACGACACTATCGTCGCAGGCAGCGGTGCCGACACGTTGATCGGCGGCGCTGGCGACGACACCCTGACCGGCGGCAGCGGCAACGACGTCTTCGCCTACGCCGCCACCGACAACGGCCTGGACACCATCACCGACTTCGGCAGCGGTGATGCCATCCGCGTCACAGGCCGTAATTTTACCAGCGGTACGGTCACCATCGGCGATGGCACAACCGTTGCTGCAAATTCGGTGCAAACTTCCGTTTCCGGCGGCACCACCCTGTTCATTGACACGGATGCCACCGAGGATGCAGCGGAATTGCAGGTTCACCTCACCGGCAACTTCCTGCCCGGCAATTTCAGGCTCGACGGCGAGTACATCCGCTACAACAACATCCCCGCCGTGGGCGGCGCGACTGCCGTGACCAACCTCAACGTCGGCACCACCGCCAGTACTTCGCCGTTCGCGGCGTTTACCGTCACCGATGCCGATACGGCACAGACGCAAACGGTGACGGTCACGCTGGACACCGCGGCCAAGGGCG
>JAUYMY010000026.1 GCA_030699385.1 Methylobacter sp. | reverse complement strand
ATTAACCCAACTGAAAAATTCTGGCTTTACCACTACCGTGAGCGGCAGAGACAGTAACGGCGGCGATATTTTTAGCAAGACTGATACGCTCATCATGGATAGCGGCCTCATCCAAGCCAATGCGGTTAGTGGTTCAGGCGGCGACATCTCGCTCAATTTAAAAGCGCTGATTCCCAGCGGCAATACCCTGCTCTTGGGCGGCGCAACCCTGGTTTGGCAGCCATCCGAATTCGGCTTTAATCTCATTCAGGCCGCATCGCAAACCGGCGTCAGCGGCACCGTCAACGTGACCGCGCCGCAATTAAACCTGAGCGGCATCATCGCCAATCTTGGCAACCCGCAATTTGACACCGATATTATCAGCCAAGATTATTGCGGGCTGGGTACCGACAGTTCTTTAACCCGCACCGGAGTCGGCGGCTTAAAGCCAAAAAGCAGCAATCAGCTGCTGTTTTAAACCAGAGAGAACATTGAAAAATTATTTATCTATTCCACCAACTGAACTCTCGCCCTTTGTCCACTCGGCAAACCACTCGGTCAATTCTTTAGCGTCACCCAAATCGGCAAGACGACGGTCGATCACATCCTGGTTGCCCCACACCACATCAGCCCAGGCGCCGTCGGCTACGCGTGACTTGATGTCATTGCAATAAAGCCCTTGGTCACGTTGCACGTAGAAACCGTAGGTGCGGCAAGCGACTGGACGGTGCGCATAAACACGACACATCCCAGCCGACCGATCCAGTAATGGACAGACGATAGGACGCGCTGTTTGCTCGGCCAGTGCCGCGATACCCTGACTGATTTCCCGAAGCAACTCTAATGGCAATTCGGCCAAGCCTTGTTTCAAGTAATCCCATTCAGCCGGGCTCAGCATGGGTATTTCGGCGAGTCGATGACAACAGCCGTCGCAACCCATGCCGCATAACCAATCGGCATGGCTATCACGGATGGCTTTTACGCGTGTGTCAATATCGGCATGAAGTTGATCGAGTGTATTCATCGTGTTATCTGGCCTTGTTTTAATTATCTGTTGATAAAGTCTTTTTGCTGATTGGCAATCATATAATCAAAAAACTTGTTGAGTCCTTGATGGTGAAATGACTTTATAATATAAAAAACATAGCCTATTGCCCATTACGCAATAAACACACCTGCCCACTTATAATTTGGAGTCTGTCTTTATGCCAACAAAATCCAGCGACATCATTTACCAGCTAAAAATCACCCTGATTGATGCCAAACCACCTATTTGGCGACGCGTTTTAGTACCCGGCAGTTTTAATTTATACCAGCTACATCAGGTCATTCAGTCCGCCATGGGATGGACGGACAGTCACTTGCATCTTTTTGATATTGAGGGCGAAGTTTACAGCATTCCCAGCCCTGAAGATTGGGAACCGGTCATAGATGAGCGTAAGTTTAAATTAGAAAAGATTGCGCCATCGGTTAATGATAAGTTTGTCTATGAATATGATTTTGGCGACAGCTGGAGACATCTGGTGCTGGTAGAAAAAATCCTACCGCCAACCGTAGGCGAATACTATCCGCAATGCATTAAAGGGAAGCGCGCTTGCCCACCTGAAGATGTCGGCGGTGTATGGGGTTATGAAGGCTTTTTAGAAGCACTGCAAGATAAAAATCACGAAGAGCATGATTCGTATCTGGAATGGGTGGGTGGAGAGTTTGATGCTGAAACCATTGACCTCACTGACATTAATGCTGAATTACGCCAAAGACTTTGAACAGTCCCGTTTTAGGCCGAACTGCAGACTTTCCAGTTTTTTTTAAAAGCGGAAGGTCTGACTTGCAACGCCCTGCAAGAAACGACGGTCTTATTACTTATAGAGTGACAAAAAAATGAATCTAACTATTAAATACTCCGATGCACAGTTGGAAAAAATCCGTGGTCAGGGCTTGGTTTATATGTGTGCTTGTCCGAGTCAAGTGAGTGAGCAGATTTCTAATTTACGGCGCTTGTTTGCTTACCAGCTTAACTGCATGAGCAACGTTAAATTGACGCTGGACATAAAAACACATGAAATGATTGCCCAGGCCACCCATGAGGCGCACGACATTATGCAAGCCTGTTTAGATGATGTGTTGCGCCATGAAGGTTGGGATTTAGAGACCCTGGAAATGCCCGCTAATTTACGTCAACTGATGGAAGACGTGTTACTTGAATGACCTTTGCTGAATCGCCTCGTCCCTCAACACATCAAAGATAGCCGAATTGGTGGTAACTCCTCGTTAGCCACAGGAAAGTAACTGTTCAGGTCTACCGCTTAACCCAACAGCAGCGGCTCGAATCCTCAACACAAAGGCACGAAGAAAATATAGGCTTGTGTTAAACAAGGAATAGGTTTAACTCGCTAAATCTTTCAATGCCCCTGCCTGGGTTGAGAAACTTGATATCACAGCGCACATTTTTTCATTCCCACGCTCTGCTTCTTCATACGCCTGTTTGCAAAATAGGGGGCACTGTGTGTTATATTATAACATCACACTTAAACGCCACTTTAATACATACTATGCAAACCCAAAAACTACCGGTCACTGTGCTGTCAGGCTTTTTAGGCGCAGGCAAAACCACGCTGCTCAATCACATTCTCGCCAACCGTGAGGGTTTAAAAATAGCCGTGATTGTCAATGACATGAGCGAGATCAATATTGACGCGGCGCTGGTCAAAAACGAGGTTGCGCTCAATCGCGCCGAAGAAAAACTGGTGGAAATGAGCAATGGCTGCATCTGCTGCACATTGCGCGAAGACTTGCTGGTGGAAGTCGGGCAATTAGCCAAGGAAGGCCGTTTTGATTATTTGTTGATTGAATCGACCGGTATCGCGGAACCCATGCCGATTGCCGAAACCTTTACCTTCCGCGATGAAGACGGCGTCAGTTTGTCGGATATTTCCAAACTGGACACTTTGGTGACGGTGGTCGATGCGGTCAACTTCATGCGTGATTATTTAGAGGCCCAATCGCTGAAAGAGATTAATGCAGAGCTGGGAGAGGATGATGAGCGCAATATCGCCGATTTGCTGGTGGAGCAGGTGGAATTCAGCAATGTAATCCTGATTTCAAAAGCGGATCTGGTGTGCAGCGACGAGCTGGCTAACCTGACAGCCATTTTGCATACTCTGAATCGGGATGCCGAAATCATCCCGATGGTCATGGGACAAGCGCCTCTCCGGAAAATCATCAATACCGGTCGCTTCAATTTTGAACAGGCGGAACAGGCGCCGGGCTGGCTGCAAGAAATGCGCGGTACGCATAAGCCCGAAACCGAGGAATACGGTATCGCCAGTTTTGTTTACGCCGCCCGCAAGCCGTTTCATCCTGAGCGTTTTTACGATTATCTGCATCGCGACGATTGGAACAACGGCACTTTGCTGCGATCCAAAGGTTTTTTTTGGCTGGCCTCGCGGCCTGAATGGGTGGGCAACTGGTCGCAAGCCGGCGGCACCATGCAACATGGCTGCGCCGGACGCTGGTGGGCATCGGTGCCTGAATCGGAATGGCCTGAAGATTACATTGCGGACATTCGCGCTAACTGGCAAGCCCCCTTTGGCGATTGCCGCCAAGAACTGGTCTTTATTGGCCAAAATATCAATGCTGATAAGGCGCGCCGGGAATTGGACCGGTGTTTGTTAAGCGATGATGAATTGTCTGCCGGGCAAGAAGCGTGGAAAACCTATCGGGATGATTTTCCTGTATGGCTTGCTGATGATGAGCAGTCTTGAGCGGACGGCGCACGCACGGGCAGCCGGTCAGTACCGGTTTGAGGGCAAACGTTTAAAACGAATGGCTTCAAATGTATTGCTTGTTGTACTGGTGCTGTTCTTAGCCAATGCGCTAACGCATCAGTTGCCCAATGCGATTGCCGATTTTATTTACCGGACACGTTAAAACAATAACCATGAATCTTACCTTTGAAATGATTGCGGCGGTTATTGGTGCCAGTTTTCTGGTTAGTCTAGTGTCGTTAACCGGCATGTTTGCGTTGTGGATTGAGCCGGAACGTCTTAAGCGCATCATTCCTTATCTGGTGGCGCTGGCGGTTGGGGTGTTGTTGGGCGATGCTTTTATTCATCTGATCCCCGATGCGGTGGCGAGACAGGGTTCAATCTCTACGGTATGTTTAACGGTGTTGTTGGGTATGCTTTTATTTTTTGTGCTGGAAAAACTGGTGCGCTGGCGGCATGACCATCATATTGATATATTTGATGATAATGAATCCATCAAACCCATCGCGAAGATGAATTTGATGGGCGATGCGGTACATAATTTTGTCGACGGTATTTTGATTAGCGGCAGTTTTATCGTCGATCCGGTGCTGGGATTGACCACCACGGTGGCGATTATCGCCCATGAAATTCCTCAGGAAATCGGCGATGTCGGCGCACTGGTTTATGGCGGGTACCCACCGGCCAAAGCGGTTCTTTATAACTTTTATTGTTCGCTGAGCGTGGTCGTCGGAGCAATCTTTACTTTATTATTCAGTCAACTGGCGGAGTCGTCCTTAGTCTTATTATTGCCGATTGCTGCCGGCGGCTTTATCTATATTGCCGCTACCGACATGATTCCCGCTTTACACGAACATTCAACACTCCCCCATCTGTTTGGGCAAACTGCAATTTTTGCCTTCGGCATCGGCTTTATGCAGTCGATTATTATTCTGGAATATTTTTTATTCAATTAATGAGGACAAATATGGTTGTCACCGCGCAACATTTAATAACACCGACTTATTCCCAGGCTTACCTGTCTGACGACGTGGCTGATTTGGCTCAAATCTATCAACCCGGCATCAATCTTTGTTTGGTAGAGCGTCAAGTGGATAGCGAACTGAGCTGCTTTGTCGGGCATTTATTAAAACTCCCGAATCCTATCAGTTTTATCGAAAGCATTGACTTTGCATCATTTAATTTTTTTGGTTTGCTGCCGCACACCGGGCACTTGCCGGGTTATCGGGCATTTTGTAAAGATGTGGCGGCTTTAACGGCGCTTTATTGTGATTTATTCGAGTTAAAGCGTGTCGGCTTGCGTTTGCATACCTTGGATCATGCCATGTGCCCCAAATTTCATGTCGATTCGGTGACTTGCCGTCTGGTTTGCACTTATGGCGGCGTCGGCACTGAATGGCTGGAAGATGCTTATGCCGACCGGGGTAAATTGGGCAGCGGTTCAGGCGGCTTAAGTGATGAACTCTCAGGTCTGATTTTGGACACTAACGCGATCCGCAAGATGCCGCCTGATGCTATTGGCTTGCTGAAAGGCCGTTCATGGGAAGGCAATGAACACCATGGCGCGATACATCGCTCGCCAAAATTGACGCTCAATTCACCTCGGCGCTTGTTATTGACGCTGGATTTTGGCTGAGACTCCTCATTAAAGTATTCACCACGAAGGACACGAAGAACACGAAGTTTTATTGTTTCTTCGTGTCCTTCGTGGTGAATAAAGATTTTTAAGCGCCTGTGGGTAATGAGAAATTACCTTTTTATAACCGTACCCTGGAGAAGCCAATGCCCGAATCAAACCGCTCCCTGCCTCCTGTTCCCGTCACCATTTTGACCGGTTTTTTAGGCGCGGGAAAAACGACGCTGTTAAATCGTATCCTGTCCGAGGAACATGGCCGCCGCATTGCCGTCATCGAAAATGAATTCGGCGAAGAAGGCATCGATAATGACCTGCTGATTCAGGGTGAAGAGCAGATCGTTGAAATGAACAACGGCTGCATTTGTTGCACCGTGCGCGGCGATTTAGTGCGGATTTTGGGCGAGTTGGCGGAAAAACGGGAGAACGGCTTGCTGCACTTTGAGCGGGTCATTATCGAAACCACCGGCTTGGCGGACCCCGCGCCTGTCGCGCAAACGTTTTTTATCGAACAGAATATCGGTGAATATTATCTGCTCGATGCGATTATTACCGTCGTCGATGCCAAACACGCACCCAAACAACTTGTTGAAAGCCATGAAGCGGAAGAGCAGGTCGGCTTTGCGGACCGCTTGCTGTTATCCAAAACCGACTTGATTACGCCGGAACAACTGGCTGCATTGGAAGCGCGATTACGCGCAATCAACGCCCGCGCGCCTATCGCTCATGCCCATTTTGGCGAAACCGACATTGGCGAAATTCTCGACATACGCGGTTTCAATCTCAACGCGATTCTGGAAATTGAACCCGATTTTCTGGAAGATGTCAGCCATGAACACGATGCCGGTATTTCATCTTGCGTCTACAGCACCGACCATGCATTTGACGCGGCAAGATTTATGGCTTTTATGGATGTCATGATCCGGGAATACGGTAACGATTTATTGCGCTACAAGGGGATTCTGCATATCGCGGGCTGCGAGCAGAAGCTGATTTATCAGGGCGTACATATGCTGCTGACCGAGGATCTCGGAGCGCCTTGGGCCAGTGGTGAAATCCGCCGGTCGGTGATGGTCTTTATCGGGCGCAACCTGCCCAAACAAGACATCCATGAGGCGTTGGACAGTTGCAGGATTATTTGAGATGTTGACGCGTTTAACTGGCGGACAGGTTTTCGATCCCGCCCAAGGCCTGGACGGCACGGTTCAAGACCTGTTTATCCGCGATGGCGCGATTATTCCCAAGCCCGATTTCGATGTGACGATTGATGCCGATTATGATGTTTCCGGCAAGGTCGTCATGGCCGGGGCGATCGATATTCATAGCCACATTGCCGGCGGCAACGTTAACACCGCGCGCTTGCTGCTGCCCGAACAGCACCGCAACTTCATGGCCCGCAAGTTGGGTCACGCGTTCAGCACCGCGCGCTGGTCAACCACCGAAACCGGCTATCGCTACGCGCAAATGGGTTACACGACCGTGGTTGAACCGGCGGTATTGCCCGCTAACGCGCTGGATGCCCATTTACAGATGGCCGATATTCCGATTATTGATACGGCAGGATTGGCGATACTGGGTAACGATGATTTTTTACTACGGCTAATGCGGTCGAGAGCCAGTCAAAACCAGGTCAACGATTATGTGGCCTGGACCTTACAGGCGACCCGCTGTTTGGGTTTAAAGGTGATTAATGCCGGCGGCGCCAATGCCTTTAAATCGAATGCGCGCAGTTTTGCCTTGGATGACATCGTGCCGGATTATGGGGTCAGCTCCCGCCAGATTTTGCAAACGCTGCAACGCGCGGCGTGCGACATTCAACTGCCGCATCCGGTGCATGTGCATTGCAATAACCTGGGCATTCCCGGCAATGTCGATACCGCCATTGCCACCATGGAAGCCGCGCAAGGCTTGCCGATGCATTTGGCGCATATCCAGTTCTACGGCTATGGCAGTGAAGGCGGCCGGGGTTTTTCATCGGCGGCGGCCAAACTAATCGACGGTTTTAATCGGCATCGCAATATCACCATGGACGTCGGCCAGGTGTTGTTTGGCCGGACCGTGACCATTTCCGGCGATGTGATTGCCCAATACAGCCGCCGCAACGATGCGACGCCTAATAAATGGGTGATATGGGATGCCGAATGCGAAGGCAGCGGCGGCGTAGTTCCGTACCGTTATCAGCAACAAAGTTTTGTTAACAGCCTGCAATGGCTGATCGGCTTGGAAATCTTTTTGCTGGCCGAAGACCCGTGGCGCTTGTTTTTTACCACCGATCATCCCAACGGCGGGCCGTTTACGCGCTATCCGCATTTGATCCGGCTGTTAATGGATTACGATTTTCGCCTGGAATGCATGGCCGAACTGAATCAGGAAGCGGTTGCGATGAGTTTGTTAAAAGACCTGAAAAAAGAGTTTTCGTTGTACGAAATCGCCGTCATGACCCGTACCGCCGCGGCGCGCATGCTCGGTTTAAAGGATAGAGGCCATTTGCAGCCCGGCGCCATTGCCGATATTGCGGTGTACAGCCCGCAGGCCGATAAGGAAGCCATGTTCAGCGCTGCCGACCTGGTCTTTAAAAACGGGGAATTGGTGGTAAAAAACGGCAGCGTACAGCAGCGCCGGAACGGCGCCACGCAAATGATTCAGCTGCCCTTCGAGCCTCAGATCAAACGCCACATACAAGCCTACTACGACCGCTTTTATAACCTGAGCCTGGATAATTTCACGGTAGCCGACGTCAGTTTCAGACAGTCGGATAGCGAGCGCTTTATCAGCCATGATGCAGGCCAGCCTTATCTTGCAGACGATTCAAAACCCTCCGCCTTTGATAAACTATGAACCCTTACCACTTGTCCCCAACCACTAAAGCCATTGAACGCATACCGGTATTCATTATCAGCGGTTTTCTCGGCAGCGGGAAAACCACGTTATTGAACCGTTTATTGAGCCATGCGCCCAAATCCGCCGTGATTATCAATGAATTCGGCACCACGCCGATCGATCAACAATTACTGCGCGAGCACAAAGTGCCATTATCGACGTTGGTCGGCGGCTGCTTGTGCTGTCAGGTGATAGGTTCGTTAACGCCCTTGCTTAAAAACCTGCGCATGGCCTGGGATTCCAAGGACAGGCCTTTCGAGCGGGTGATCATCGAAACCAGCGGCGTTGCCAATCCTGAACCGGTGCTGGATATTTTGTTACGGGAGCGCTGGCTGGCTGCGCGTTATAGCCTGCAAGGCGTTATCACTACCGTTTCAGCGGTTATGGATGAAGATTATTTTGACTATTTTCCTGAGGCGCAAGCCGCTTGCGCTTGGGCGGATACGGTGGTCATGACGCAAACCGATTTGGCGACAGCCGAACAAATTGAGCGCATCAGTGCGCGCCTGAATCAATTGGCTCCGGTTGCAACCCGGCTGACCGCTGTTCAAGGTGTGCTTGACCCCGAACTATTGCTAAATTTCCCCCGGAAATTCCGGCGGCTGCACGGTACTGAAGAGCTCGATTTGCCTGATCACGGCTTTAGCAGCATCAGCTTGCAGCTTGAGCATCCGCTGCCTTGGGAGCGTTTACAAAAAGCGCTGGAATACCTGGTTTCACACTATCCTAAACAGCTGGTTCGCTTAAAAGGCATGGTTTACACGCCTGGGCAAAACCAACCTTTATTGGTGCAGGGCGCGGCCGGAAGGCTTTATCCTGAAATGCGGTTACCGGCAAGGGCTTCTGATGACGGTATCGGGCGATTGGTTATTATTACCCACGGTGAAGTCAAGGCCTTAGCAGAAGATTTGATGGCGCGATTACGTAATTAGCGCTTGAGTCCTCATGGTTATACACAAGTATTCCGGTTCACAATTTTAGGCGATTGGGAACGCGTGAAAATAGATGAAATTTGTGGGAGCGGCCACCCGGCCGCGAACAATCGCGCACTATTCGCGGCCGGGTGGCTGCTCCCACAACTTATGTATAACGATGAGCGCTTGAGCCTGGGCACATTGTTTGGTCCACGAAAACCAATATTCTTCGTGTTCTTTGTGGGCTCTATTTTTTCTTGCAAACCCTATTTGGAAATGCCGGCTAATTTACGCCTTCTGATAGAAGATGTGTTACTTGAATGAGAGTTGCTGAGTCACTTCGTCCCGCAACACATCAAAGCCGTTGAAGGCGATATTCAGGCTGAGTTTCAGGTTGATGATGCAGGCAAGCGTGGTGCTGGTGAAAATGCAGATCATGATGGCGATTTGGTATTTCACCGCCAACCACGGTTCGCTGCCACCCAATATTTGCCCTGTCATCATGCCGGGCAATGACACCAATCCCATAGTGGCCATGCTGGCGATAGCCGGGTTGATGGCGGCTTTGACGGCTTCGCGAAAATACGGGCGCACCGCTTCCCAACGCGTCGCCCCCAACATTAAAAAGGTTGTATATTCGTTCTCGTTTTTGCGCAATGCCGAATAAAAGCGTTCCAACGCGATGACGTTGCCTTGCAGGCAGTTGCCGAGAATCATACCCGCCAGGGGCACGATGTAACGGGCATCATAAAAGTGGGTCGGCTGAATCACCAAAATCACCAAGTAAGCCGTGGAAAACACAATGCTGGAGGCAATGGCCGCAAAGGTGGCCAGCAAAAAATAACGTGCTTTTAAGCCTGCCCGGCGCAAAATACTCAAGTCGGCGACCAACAGCATCACCAGTATCCACAAGCCGTTAAGCCAGGGATGGTTAAGCTCGAACAGCATTTTCAGATAAATGCCGACCAGCGCCAACTGTATGCTCATGCGCAGTATGCTGACGGCAATATCGCGGCTCAAACGCAAACCCAGCAGCCAGAGCAACAGCCAGGGCAGCAAGCAAAGGCCATAAAGCAGCGCCATTCGCGGCAGCGCAATATCAAGTGTTTCCATATCGCCCTACTTGGGTCAACCGACCCGCTTCAAGTTCAAAAATAATGTCGCAACGTGCCAGCCATTCGGGGTCATGGGCCACCGACAGCACCGTAAGCTCTGGATCGGCGAACACCTCGAACACCGCCTGTTTACTTTTTGCATCCAGAGCGCTGGTCACCTCGTCCAGCAGGTAGAGTTTTTTGCCCAATAACAACCCGCGCGCCAGTGTAATCCGCTGTTTTTCACCGCCGGAAATGCGGCTGCTTACCCGGTTTAAAATATCCTCGGGCAGTTGCAAGCGTTGTAATACCGCCATAAGTTGGGCTTTGGTAGGCAAATGAGCGCGATGAGTTTTAAACTGAAAAGGCAGCAACAGGGCTTCCTTCACACTGTCGGCGCCCAGCACCGGCTCCTGCCCAATGTAAGCGGCGCAGCTTCGGATGGCGCGGACAGAAGTCGGCGTCAACGCTTGCTCTTGAAAATAAACCTTTCCTGAGTTGATAGCATGAAGCCCCAACAGTGTTTTCAGGATACTGCTTTTGCCGGAGCCGGATTTGCCACATAACACAGCTTTTTCTCCCGGTAAGAGTGAAAAGTTGATGTCGGACAGAATTGTTTTGTCGTGGGTAATGACCGATACGCGGTCGAATCGAATAATGGACGTAGGCACGGCTTTCTCGTCATTTTGGTGAAACGTGGATTTATCATGAACTTACATTCAACTCATAAGTGCAATCGATAATTATCGGATTTGAAGGGGTAACTGCTATAGTTTCCAACTTTTTCAATCCGACCAAAGACGAGAAAGCATAATGAGAAACTACAAACAGTTAACCCAAGGGCAACGATACC